>QCBX01000026.1 GCA_003281455.1 Prochlorococcus sp. AG-347-J21 | reverse complement strand
CTCGGGGCATCATAATATCGCTAATTATTAAATCGGGAAAAATTGTTTGAGCTTTTTCCCAACCATCATCTCCATCAACTGCAATGAATATTTCAAAGCCTTCATCTTCTAGAAATGTTTTAACAGCTGTTCTTAAACCAGGCTCATCATCAACTAATAAAATTCTTGATTTTCTAAGCGGTTCATTATTTATTTGATTAATTTCATTCATTTTTTAAATTCACGAATTTGATTTTCTAGTAATAATGAGAATTTTATATACTAAATACAATGCTATCAACTCCCATACTACTAGATTACCAATCTTCAACTCCTTGTTCTAAAGATGTTGTTGATTCCATGAAGCCTTTTTGGAGTGAGATATTTTCTAACCCTTCAAGTAAATCTAATTTGGCGGGTATTAACGCGAGCGCAATATTAGAAGCCTCAAGAGAAAAAATAGAACAAAATTTATTTCTTAAGAACAAAAAGGTTATTTTTACAAGTGGGGCAACAGAATCTAATAACCTAGCCTTATTAGGTTTTGCTAGAAATTACTACAAAAAAACAGGAAATTATGGACATATAATTACCTTAAAAACGGAGCATAAAGCTGTACTTGAACCCCTAAACCAACTAAAAAAGGAGGGATTTATGGTTACAGAAATCAATCCAGAAAGAGATGGCTTAATTTCAGAGGAACAATTCAAACAAAACATAAGAGAAGATACATTTATGGTTACTATTATGTTGGCAAATAACGAAATAGGAGTTATTCAGCCTTTAGAGAATATTTCAAAGATTTGTAAATCGAGAGGAATTACTTTTCACTCTGATTTTGCGCAATGTTTAGGTTATATCGAGTTAGACAATCTTTTATCAGATATAAATATGGTAACGATGAGTTCTCACAAAATATATGGTCCCAAAGGAATAGGACTTCTTTTGATAGATGAAGAAATTAATCTTGAGCCTATAATTGTTGGAGGAGGTCAGGAATATGGTCTCAGGTCTGGTACATTACCTCTTCCTTTAGTAGTTGGCTTTGCTAAAGCAATAGAGATAGCAGTATTTAATCAAAAAAGTAATTCTGAAAAATTACTTTTGTATAGAAATAATCTTTTGGAGGGTTTGTTAGAAAATAATTCTGGTTTATTAATTAATGGCTCCATAGAAAAAAGATTACCTCAAAATTTGAATTTGACTGTATTAGATTTAAACGGTGCAAAGTTTCATAAAGTTTTAAAATCCAAAATAATTTGTTCTAGTGGATCTGCATGCAGTAATGGTAAACCATCTCATGTTTTACTGGCCTTAGGTAGATCTTTTAAAGAAGCAGAATCTTCAGTAAGGTTAAGTATTGGATTAAGCACTAATTCAAAAGAGATAAAAGAAGCAATTCATATTCTTACAAATACGATCAAATCATTACGTTAGAAATTATTGGCTTCTTAATTGAGCGATTCTTAATTTTCCACTTCTAGCTCTTCTATTTAGTTCGACTTCTTGTTCGGAAGGAGTTATTGGCTTTTTTGTCAGGTTTTTTAGTCTTTGATCATTCTTAAAACAACTTTTAACTAACCTATCCTCAAGAGAATGAAAACTAATAACAGAAATAATACCCCCTGGCAAAAGCCATTCAGGCACAACTTGCAAAAATTTTTCTAATACTTCAATTTCTTTATTAACAGCAATTCTTAGTGCTTGAAATGTTCTTGTTGCTGGATGTGTTTTTTTATATCTTTGTTTTGGTGGGAAGCAGCCTGCAATAGAGTAAGCTAACTCTTTTGTCCCAGAATATTTTCCATTTTCCTTCAAATCCAATTTTATTTTCCTAGCAATCTTTCTTGATAATCTCTCATCTCCATATTTATAGATTAGGTTAGCTAGATCTTTTTCATTTAAAACCTCAATTAATTTCTCTGCATCAACATCAAGTAAAGGATTCATGCGCATATCAAGCGGACCATCTTTTTGGAAACTAAATCCTCTTTTAGGGTCATCAAGTTGGTTACTATTTACTCCAAGATCTGCAATCACAAAAGAAACTTTTTCTTTTGGTACAAAATCCGCAAAATTTGAAGCCCTTATATCAATCCTACTTTTAAACTCATCAAGTTTTTTTAATGCTGATTTTCTTGCGAATGGATCTTGATCAAGTCCAATTATATTTAAATCCGAATATTTTCTCAATAAATGATAAGAGTGCCCGCCTCCGCCTAAAGTTGCGTCTATTCCCTTAAGTTGATTGTTATGTATAAGTGGGTAATGCTCTAATGAGGCCATAATCTCATCTGTCATAACTGATTGATGATTGAAAAAAGATGAATCAGATAGTTCAGTTTGCATAACTTTCGACTAAGATTTGTTTAGAAGTTAAATTTCCAATGGCTCAGCTAGAGACTAGAACAGAACCAATGGTGGTCAATTTTGGCCCTCACCATCCTTCAATGCATGGGGTTTTAAGGTTAGTTGTAACTCTTGATGGTGAGAATGTCATTGATTGTGAGCCAGTAATTGGATATTTACATAGAGGAATGGAAAAGATAGCTGAAAATAGAACAAATGTAATGTATGTCCCTTATGTAAGCAGAATGGATTATGCAGCAGGAATGTTTTATGAAGCTATTGTAGTAAATGCTCCTGAAAGATTAGCTAATATTCCAGTTCCCAAAAGAGCTAGTTACATCAGAGTTCTTATGCTCGAACTGAATCGTATTGCTAATCATCTTTTATGGCTTGGTCCCTTTTTAGCAGACGTAGGAGCTCAAACTCCATTTTTCTATATTTTAGAGAAAGAGAGATGATCTATGATCTCTGGGAAGCTGCTACTGGACAAAGGCTAATAAATAATAATTTCTTTAGGATAGGCGGTGTCGCATGTGATCTCCCATACGGATGGTTAGAAAAATGTATAGACTTTTGCGATTGGTTTGGTCCTAAGATAGATGAATACGAAAAATTAATTACAAATAATCCAATTTTTAAAAAAAGAATTGAAGGTCTTGGAACAATACAAAGAGACCAGGCAATTAATTGGTCTTTGT
>QCBX01000025.1 GCA_003281455.1 Prochlorococcus sp. AG-347-J21 | reverse complement strand
TTTAAGAGAGGAAGAAAAAACCTTTTCAAACCCTAATATAAATATCTATATTGGGAGTTATGATAACGAAGAAAATATTAATAGGAAATCTAATATTCACAGAGCAAGGCTTTCAAAATTTAAGAAATCCAAATTAAATGGTGAAATGATATTTCAAGATAATGAACAAAGGATTTATAAATTTAATAATGGTAAGAAAGTTTATTTATAAAAAGTTTACTTATAGTTTTTGTGCTAACTACACTCAAGACTTTCTCTGGTTGAAACGCCTGTAGTGGGATTGATCCCATCAGCAATTTCACAAAGATTTCTTTGGTCTTCGCTGTCAAGAATAGCGTAAGAAAAATCTGCTCCTTCTATTTGAGCTCCCGCAAAACTGCTACCTGAGGCGATCATATTTATTAAAACAGCATTTCTAAGATCTGTTTTTTGGAAATTAACTCGATCAGAAAGAGTATCAGTCAGGTCGATTCCATTTAAATTAGAACCTTTTAAATCAGATAGGGTTAAGGTTGTCCCATGTAAATCAACATCACTAAAATCTGCGTCTCTTGCCACTGCTCCAGCTATAGAAGACAAATGAAGATCCTCTCCATGGAAATTATATCCTGTAATATTAGATCTTACATAACTTGGTACTTCATCTCCTTCTCCTTTAACAGCAACATTAGCCCCAGCAAAAACTGGAGAGGATAACACTAAGAAAGAAAAAGTTATGCATAAAAAATATTTTAAAAACCTAAAAAATTTCATTTTGAAAATTTGATTAATTTTATTTTATATCAAATAGATAATTTTTTAAATCGTTGAATAAATTTAGAATCCCTTTTTAAGATTATTTAACACTATAAATTTTAAATCTAGGCTCTAAATTAGTTATACAATCTAGAAGTTTTTTGTTATCTTTGCTATTGGTAACTTTGAATTCAGATTCAACTGTACCGCCTTCATCTCTAATGGCTTGATTTAAAACGATGGAACCGTTTTCGTCAGATACCGATCTATGAAAAGTTCCTCTAGGTATCCTTAAAATATATCCGCAAGATTCTAATCTAACTTTATAAAAAGGATAATCCCAACCAAAATTGACAAGAAAAAATGTTCTACCCCCAGAGATAGCTAATAGATTATCTTCTTGATTGTGATGTATGTAAAATTGCCAATTATTAAAATCTTCATCATTTGGAGGACTAACCGCAGGACCACTGTGAATAACTAGATCTCTATAATTTGATTCATTAACACTAATATCAAAAAATCTGACATCTTTTGTATCACGAAATTTTTCATAACTTATCAATTCAAACATTTTTGATTTATTTGATTTGATAAATGGAATTTCTAAACTTGAGTTCAATTTTCTTTAAAGATTAAACAAATGAAAACAGATATATATATCTAAGAACGTATCAATTAACACTAAAAAAGAAACATATTATTATTTAAATTTTTTGTTATTTTATAAGATTGAAAATTTAGTGTTTATTTAATTTCAAGAGGTTTGATTTCCCAGGATAAAGTATTTTCTAGATTATTTTTGCCTATAAAGTTTCCTGTAATTACAGAGGTTAAATTAGATTTTGAAGAGGATACCAATGTTAAATATCTATCATCTATTAATCCTTTTCCGCTTGGATCAAAACCTCTCCAACCAGCACCTGGAATATATAATTCAGCCCAAGCGTGTAAATCCAACTCAGAGGGTAACGGATCTTCAAAGTGATAACCACTTACAAACCTACTTGGGATACCTATAGACCTGCAAGCTTCAACCATTAGCATTGCTAAATCTCTGCATGAACCTATACGTTCTTTAAGTGTTCTGCTCGCTGGCCATGCAGGACCTGTATGTCTTTTTGTATATTTAACCCGATCTTGAATAATCTCTATAAGTTGGTAAGTAAACGATAATGCGTTATTAAAACTTCCTGCTAATGCTTCTTGGGCAAGTTCAACTGCAGAGGGATCGTGCTGTCCATTTGGCATCCATCCCTCTAATGCCCCTTGTAAATCTCTGTTTATGATACTTCTGCAAAAAGGTAATGTTAGATCTCTATTTTTTACCCCATCAATAATATTTGGATGTTTAATGGTCTCAACTTCGCTTATTGATTCAATAATTAAATTATCTGTTGCTCCATTGAATCTAATTCGATTAATCTCTTCGCCACTTGCAGCAAGTAATGGATAAATAATTTCTGGTTCTGGGGTTATTTTTAATTCAAAATTCTTCAGCTTTTGGAATCCATTTGACCTTGGCTTTATACACAATCTATGCTCGCCTAATTGAACAGGCTCTTCATATTTATATTCAAGTTTGTGAAGGTATTTAATTCTCATTAAAAAACTTATTAATTGATAAAGTATTTTTCTTGAATGAGATCATTTAATTTATTCAAATCAATTTGCAATGAATCGATTGCCTCATGTAAACCATCATTAATTATATCTTCAATTCTGATATAACTCCACTTTGCTTTGAGCAAGCCTCTCATGCATTCTAATTCGGAAGGATTTTCAGGAGGAGGAGAGGTATCTATCATCTTAAGAGTATTGCTTATCCCATCAAGACAGTATCTTATTGATCTCGGGAAAATTGGATCCAGTAAAAGGAATCTTGCAACTGATTCAGGCTTAATAGAATTTTGCTCTGCTTTCCTAAACATTTGATAAGCTCCAGCAGAACGTAAAAGAGCGATCCATTGCAACTCATCAAGAACACCTCCAAGTTCATCTAGGCTGGGGAGAAGTAAATAATATTTAACATCTAAAATTCTCGATGTTTTATCAGCTCTCTCAACTAATCTTCCAAGAATGCTAAATCTCCAAGCAAGGTCTTTGCTTAAAGTCGCATCTGTAATTCCATAAAAAAGCTGACATGCTCTCCTTATTTCACTTAATTGTTCTTGTCTTGGCTTATTCCATATTGCTTCTCCTTCTTGCATATTCCAATATAAAATATTAATTTGCTCCCACATTTCTGTTGTCAACACGTCTCTTATTTGTCGTGCGTTTTCTCTAGCTAATTGAATACAAGAAATTATGCTGTTTGGATTTAAACGATCTCTTATTAAAAAATTTATAACGTCATCAGGCTTTTTTTCTGGGAATCTTTTATCAAAAGATTCTCTGTCGCTTGAAGCATCAATTAACGGGAGCCAAGGTTCTGCACTTCCTGGTGGACAATCTAATGACATTGCTTCACTTACTTCCACAAAACGAGATATATTTTCTGCTCGTTCTAAATAACGATTGATCCAATAAAGAGATTCTGCTACACGACTTAAAAGCATATTATTTACCTACAACCCATGTATCTTTGCATCCTCCACCTTGAGAAGAGTTTACAACTAATGATCCTTTTTTTAATGCTACCCTCGTAA
>QCBX01000024.1 GCA_003281455.1 Prochlorococcus sp. AG-347-J21 | reverse complement strand
TCCTTCTGAGTCAAGCCGATCTGCAATCATTCTGTAAGCTGCCATCATGACCGGAGCCCTAGATGCTTTCATAGAAATAATTATGTTATGAAAATCAAGCTCATCACAAATTTTGACAAACTCCATCGCTGATTCTGTCATTCCTAACGGAGTATCGCCATAAGTAAAAAGCATTCTCTCAGATAGAGATCCATGATTAACTCCAATCCTTAGAGCTTTGTTTTCAGCCTTTAAAACTTGAACTAAAGGGGTAAATCTTTTAAGTATTGTTTGTTTAATAGTCTCAAATTCCTCATCAGTATATTCAGTTCTTGCAGGGTCTGATTTTTCAAACACAAACAATCCAGGATTAATTCTTACTTTATCAACATGTTTTGCAACCTCCATTGCAATTTTCATACCGTTATGATGAACATCAGCTACCAAGGGGGTATTGATATTATTTTCTAATAATTTTGATTTTATATCTCCTACAGCTTTTGCGTGTGCTAGGGAAGGAACAGTTAATCTTACTATTTCACAACCTACATCATGAAGTCTTTTGATTGCTAAGTAAGCATTTTCGACATCCATAGTATCTTCATTTATCATCGATTGAACTCTTACTGGATAATCACTTCCAATAGCTACATCACCAACCATTACAGTTCTAGTCATCCTTCTCTCAATATGAGTTGAATATCTTTTGGAGAGACTATTAACCTCTTTTGATTGAGTTAATGACATTAAAATTCTTGATATTCAAAAAGGATTCACTAAATTATACGGCATATAGTTTACTACTTACATTCTCTAAGTCTTTCAAAGTTAAATGATAAGGTTTATTGATTTCTTTTGAAGGAAATCTCAACAAATAAGATGGATGAAAAATTACCATAATTTGTCTCTCATCTTTTTTAATCCATTGACCTCTTAAATTACTTATAGGATCTTTAACTTCTAAAATAGCTCTCATAGCTGTTGAACCAGTAAGTAATATGAATTTTGGATTAACTAGCTTTATTTGCTGTAATAACCAAGGTTTATGAATATTAATTTCTCTAGAAGTTGGTTTTCTATTATTTGGTGGACGACATTTAATTACATTACAAAAATAAACATCCTTCTTATAGTCAATCCCAGCTTGTATTAATAATTCGTTTAATAGCTTACCAGATTTACCTACATAAGGTTTTCCTTCTAATTCTTCCTGTGCTCCAGGTGCCTCCCCAATTATTAACAAATCTGCGAATACACTTCCTCTCCCAATTACTAACCTTTTCACCGAAAATAAAACTTTAAATATTTTTATCTTAAGAACTCAAAACATGAAAATAAAATAGATTAAGAAAATGAACTAAATTTAACCATAGTGTGATAGTTTTATTTATTCTTAATTTATGCATTTGTCATTATTAAAAGTCATATTTGAAAAGTCATAAGTCAATGAGTCAAGTTAATTTATCTGATCGGGCACTTTCAATTGAGCCTTCTCTTACATTGCAGATAAGCGCTAAAGCGAATCAATTATCAGCAGAAGGAGTAGATATTTGTAATTTAAGTGCAGGAGAACCTGATTTTGATGCCCCAAAAGAAGTTATAGAGGCTACAAGTAAAGCTATATTTGATGGATTCACAAAGTACGGGCCAGCAGCAGGGAATTTAGATCTCCGAAGAGCAATTGCAAATAAACTTCAAATTCAAAACGATTTAAATTATGAATTTGAGAATGTAATGGTCACAAATGGTGCTAAGCAAGCGATATATAATCTTTTCCAAGTCTATTTAAATACTGGAGACGAAGTTATTATTCCTTCTCCATATTGGTTAAGTTATCCCCAGATGGTTAGATTGGCGGGTGGGAGGCCAATTTTTACAAGTTCTTCTGCAGAAGATGGATTCAAAATAAATATAGAAGATTTGAAGTCTAAAATCTCTTCAAAAACTAAATTTATAATTATCAATTCTCCTAATAATCCTACTGGAAGAGTTATGTCAAAGGAAGAATTATTACAAATTGCCGATTTAGCTAGAGAAAATCCAAATATCAATATTCTTTCTGATGAGATTTACGAACTAATCCATAAAAAAGAATTTAAACACTACAGTTTATCTTCATTAGCAAATGACTTAAAAGATAGGATTTTTATAATAAATGGGTTTGCGAAAGGATGGGCTATGACTGGCTGGAGGATAGGTTATTTAGTAGGTCCCAAAGATGTAATTAAAGCATCATCAGCATTACAAAGTCAAAGTACAAGTAATGTTTGCTCTTTTGTTCAAAAAGGTGCTTTAGAGGCTTTAAAAATTAATAATGAGTTTTTCTCAATGATAAATAGCCATTATGATCAAAGAAGAAGACTTCTCTATGAGGGCCTTAATAATATAAATGGGATTTATATTGAAGAACCTAACGGAGCATTTTACGCATTTCCAAAATTACCTAACTCCTCAATTACTTCTATTGATTTCTGCAATAAAGCTCTTCAAGATTACGGATTAGTTGTTGTACCTGGAAAGGCTTTTGGGGCTGATCAATGTATAAGAATATCTTGTGCAGCTTCAGAAGTCAAAATAAAAGATGGCCTACAAAGGATTGCAAAAGCAATCTCTGAATACTATTAATTTAAAATAATTTATGTTTAATTTAAAAAATTTCCTACTAAGTTCATCTCTGTTATTTTCTATTTTTTCAGGACCGGTATTTTCAAATGCCAAAGTTTTAAAAGTTGGAGCAATACCTGATCAAAACCAAGATGTTTTGGACAAAAGATTCAATTTATTTTCAAAAGAATTATCCAAACAACTTGATGTAGAAGTTAAATACATTCCTGTCATTAACTATGTTGCAGCAATAACTGGATTTAGAACTAAAGATTTAGATTTAGTTTGGTTTGGAGGTTTATCAGGAGTTCAAGCAAGATTACAAACTCCTAATTCAATTGTCATAGCTCAAAGAGATATCGATAAGGAATTCAAAAGTGTTTTTATAGTAAACAAAAATTTAAAACTTAACTCAATTTCAAACATTAAAGGACTTAAAAAACTAAAGAATTTAAGATTTACTTTTGGCTCTGAAAACTCAACTTCTGGAAGATTAATGCCAGAATATTTTTTAAATCGAGCAGGTATAGAAATTAAGCACTTTAAAGGGAAAAAAGCAGGTTTTAGTGGGAGTCATGATGCAACTATAGCTTTAGTTAATAGTGGGGCATTTGATGCTGGAGCTTTAAATAAACAAGTTTGGGAAAACAATCTTAAAAATAATCCCAAAAGAACAAGTAATTTAGAATTATTCTGGATCACCCCAGAATATGTTGACTATCATTGGGTGGCTCAAGGGGATCTTGAAAATAGATTCGGGGAAGGGTTTACAAAACAACTTAAATCAGTAATTCTAAATTTAGATATAAATCAAAAATCACATAAAGAGATATTAGATATGTTCAGTGCAAAAAGATTTATAAATGCAGAAGCAAAACAGTATAAAAATATAGAGGACATTGGAAGGAAATTAAATAAAATTAGATGAATAATACTCTCCTAGAATTAAAAAATATATCTTTTAAATACAAAAATAAACTGATTCTAAATAAAGTAAATTTAAAAATAAATTTAGGTGAGAAAATTGCACTTTTAGGTAAAAGCGGTTCAGGAAAAACTACCCTTATATCAGTACTTAATGGCACTATCAAGCCAAATCAAGGTGAGGTTAAATTTTTCAATAAAAGTTTCGATGAATTAGATAGAAAACAGAAACGAAAGATAACAACTATTTGGCAAGATTTAAGATTAATAGAAGATCTCTCAGCAGAACAAAATGTTAATTGTGGACTACTAGCGGAAAACAATTTTTATTTCGCTTTTAAAAATTTGCTAAATATAAGTTCTTTTAATAAGGCGCATAAATATATGCAATTATGTAGACTTCATAACTCAGTTTACGACAAAAAAATCAGAAAACTATCTGGAGGCCAAAAACAAAGGGTGGCTATAGCTAGGTCATTAATTCAAGGATCTGATATATTACTTGCAGATGAGCCTTTTAATAATTTAGATCCTAAATCAATAACAACAATTAAAAAACTGCTGCTAGAAAATTTAGATAAAAATAATACACATATATCCCCAAAGACAACCTTAATTGCATTACATAGACTAGATTTGCTGAACGATTTCGATAAAGTTATTGGAATAAGGGATGGTAAAATTTTTTTCAATATTAAAAGAAATAACTTAAAGAAGTTTCATTTAGAAAAATTATATTAATTAGTTGAATAAATTAAAATTAAACTATACCTCACTATCTTTTCTTCCAATTTTGGTTTGCATACCTCTAGGGTATCAGTTAATAACCAATATTCATTTTGGAGGATTTAAATTATTCCAAGAATTCTTAATTTCTGCATTAAATCCCAAGATCGATAATGAAATTATTATTACCGCAATTAATCGATTAAATGAAACTATCTTCATTGGTTTTTTTAGTTGGTTAATAAGTATTATTCTTGGGGTTTTTTTTGGAATATTGTCCTCAAATATTTTTTATAAAATTTTTAATATTCCAAATTTTTTCTACAGCATAATAAAGTTTTTTCTAACAATAATTAGATCTATTCACGAAGTAGTTTGGGGAATACTATTAATGCAAATATATGGCATAAATTTTTCAATAGGAATAATAGCTATATGTATTCCTTATATTGCTGTAAATTCAAAAGTTTTTGCTGAACAATTAGAAACTATTAACTACAAAAGTTTTGAATCTATAAATCAAATAAATGCGCCTAAATTTTCTTCTTTATTA
>QCBX01000023.1 GCA_003281455.1 Prochlorococcus sp. AG-347-J21 | reverse complement strand
TCTCTCAACAAGAGATTATATAAACACAAAACTTTTTGAAAAAGATTGTGAATTCAAAGTTTTTGAATTTATTGAAGAATTAGAAAAACTTTTTTCAGAAGGTTATTGCAATTATTTGGAACTTCTAAATTTGTTTGAGATTAATGTAAGTACTATCGAGGATTTATTTGATAATGAAAAGGGAGTCCTGATAATGTCAGAGGATTTAAAAATAAGAAATAATAGACTAAATTTGTTGAGCTTAATTAGAAATTATTCCTTAAAAATTGCCGACTTTACACTTTTGAACTCTTAACTTTAATTCCTCCTTTTATTGAATAATTTTCTAGCATTTTTTCTACCTCTTTATTTTCCCTAACAGCACTATCAACGGGTTTATATTTTAGAGGCGCTAGGGCTTTCCCTCTTAAAATCGAACCAAGTGTAAGCATCGTAATTTTAAGTTGCTGTAATGGTTTCATAGAGACAACTCTTTTGTATAAGTAACTATCAAAAGTAAGTCTTTGAACATCCATGTCATCACACATCTCAACAAAGGCTTCTCTAGCAGAATCATTTCTGTAGAAAATATTTTGAAGGATTTCTAGCACCTTATAAGTTGTGCCATATTTTTTATCCCATTTTTTAAGATAGTTTTTTAAATCTTTTTCTGATGGAATTACTTGACCATTTTTTGATGCTTCAACAATTTCTTCAGCACACATTCTTCCGCTTTTTGCAGCAAAATAAATACCCTCTCCAGAACTTTTTGTAACATAACCAGCTGCATCACCAACCAATGCCATTCTCCCAACTACCCTTCTTGGCCTTGGATGTTCTGGAATAGGGTGAGCTTCTACCTTTATTACTTCACCATTAACCAGTCTTTTCTTTGCCCTATTTCTTACACCCTCTTGAAGTCCTTTAATTAATGACTGATTCTTTTGCATGGTTCCTGTGCCCACAGCAACATGATCATATTTAGGAAATACCCACCCGTAAAAATCAGGAGAAACATCAGTTCCAACATACATTTCAGCAAGATCTTCGTAGTAACTCATTTCTTCTTTAGGCAATTTAATTCTTTCCTGAAATGCTATAGCAACTTTGTAATCACCAGCATCCATTGCTTTTGCGACTCTGCTATTTGCTCCATCAGCTCCGATCAAAAGGTCAACAGTAAGCTCTTTTAGTTCCCCTTTTTTATCTCCATTCGTAAAATCTGAGTAGGAAAGCTTATATGGCCCTTGATTATTATCGCCAGTATCAATAGAAGTAACTAATCCATTTATTAATGTAGCACCAAGATCTGATGCTCTGTTGCGCATAAAGGCATCCATAACTTCTCTTCTACACATCCCAATAAACTCATTATCACTTTTTCCATAAACTCTATCTAAACTTATATCTACTTCTCTATTTGATGGAGATATCATTCTCATATGCCTCACTTTTCTATCAATAATTGACTCAGGCAAATCAAATTCTTCGACCATGCAAAGTGGAATTGCTCCTCCACATGGTTTAGCATTATCTAATTTTCTCTCGAAGAGCCAAGTTTTTATTCCAGCTTTAGCAAGTATTTCTGCCGCACATGAACCACTTGGACCTCCACCAATAACAGCTACCCTCAACATATGAAAAAAAATAATACTGTATATAAAAACCTACATCTTTTTTGCTTATAAAAGTGCATTTCTTAAAATAATAGTTAATATCGAAATATCTTTTCCAAATTCACTTCTAAATATTGGCACTAAACAAAGATATCGATCAGTTTGATATACCACTTGCCAAAAGAACTTACCTAAATAATCCAAATTCAACATTATTAAAAAAACTATTAATATTTTCTCCATTTCTTTTTCTTATCTTTTCTGTTGCTGCATTGCGATTAATTAAAAACATAGAAATAGGATCTCTTGAAAATCTCAATTTTCAGGCTCAGCTAAATCACGACCATAGAATTTTAGGTCATTTACCCTATGCGGAAATTTCTAAGGAGAAACTAGTTTTAATTGAGCCTAATATTGAAGTTCATATGGATATGCGCGATTCTCTACTAAAGATGAGAGAAGAAGCCAAAAAGGATGGGATATATTTAGTCTTCTTGAGTGGTTATAGATCAATAAATTTGCAAAACGATATCTTTTATTCTTTAAAATCTATTAGAAATCAAGAAGCGGCAGAAAGAGCTAGAGTTTCAGCCCCTCCAGGGTATTCCGAACATAGTACAGGTTTCGCAATCGATATTGGTGATGCTACTCAAAGAGAGACAGACTTTGAAACCGACTTCGAAAATACTGATGCCTTCAGATGGTTAATAAAAAATGCAGCTAAGTTTCACTTTAAGTTATCGTTCAACAAAGATAATAAATATATAGATTACGAACCCTGGCATTGGAGATATGAGGGGTCAATTGAAGCATTAAAAGTTTTTGAAAGCTCAAATAGAAAATTATAAATCTAATTGATTAATTTAATTATTCAATAAATTATATTTTTCAAAGTCTTAAAGAGAAAATTCTCATAATAAGCATACTTTGAGTTAGCCTTAATAAAGTCAATCTAATATTTATATAAATTCTATATATGTCATCTTCGATAAAAGAAATTAGAAATGTTGCAATTATTGCTCACGTAGATCATGGGAAGACAACTCTTGTAGATGCATTGTTATCTCAATCAGGAATATTTAGAGACAATGAAGTTATCCCTACATGTGTAATGGATTCAAATGATCTTGAAAGAGAAAGGGGGATAACAATTCTCTCAAAAAATACTGCAGTTAACTACAAAGATACCAGAATTAATATTATAGATACACCTGGACATGCTGATTTTGGAGGAGAAGTTGAAAGGGTTTTGGGAATGGTTGATGGTTGTCTGCTTATTGTTGATGCAAATGAGGGACCTATGCCTCAAACTAGATTTGTTTTAAAAAAAGCATTAGAAAAAGGACTTAGACCTATAGTCTTTGTAAATAAAATTGATAGACCACGAGTAGTACCAGAAATAGCAATTGATAAGGTCCTTGATTTGTTTTTGGAGTTAGGTGCTGATGATGATCAATGTGATTTCCCTTATCTTTTTGGGAGTGGCTTATCTGGTTTCGCAAAAGAAGAGATGGAATCTAATAGTGATAATATGATGCCTCTTTTTGAAGCTATTATTAGACACGTTCCTCCTCCAGTAGGTGATTCTAATAAGCCTCTTCAGCTACAAATAACTACTTTGGACTATTCTGATTTCTTAGGCAGAATAGTAATTGGAAAGATCCACAATGGAACTATAAAAAATGGCCAACAGGCTAGTTTAATTAAAGAAAACGGAAAAACTATTAAAGGTAAGGTTAGTAAGCTTTTAGGATTTGAAGGATTACAAAGAATTGATATAAATGAAGCATTTGCAGGTGATATTGTTGCTGTTTCTGGTTTCGATGACGTCAATATTGGTGAGACCATAGCATGTCCCGATTCTCCTCATCCTCTTCCATTAATCAAAGTTGATGAACCTACCTTAAATATGACTTTTGTTGTCAATGATTCACCATTCGCTGGTAAGGAAGGGAAATTTGTTACTAGTAGACAATTAAAAAATAGATTGGAGAGGGAACTTTTAACAAATGTTGCCCTGAGAGTAGAAGAAACTGATTCTCCTGACAGGTTCTCAGTTTCAGGAAGAGGAGAATTACATCTAGGGATATTGATTGAAACTATGAGAAGAGAGGGTTTTGAGTTTCAAATCTCACAACCTCAAGTAATTTTCAGAGAAATTGATAATGTTGAATGTGAGCCTATAGAGACTTTGGTTTTAGATGTACCTGAAGTATCTGTTGGTTCTTGCATCGAAAAACTTGGATCTAGAAAGGCAGAGATGAAAAACATGCAGACAAGTTCAGATGGTAGAACTCAATTAGAATTTCTAGTGCCATCAAGAGGATTAATTGGATTTCGCGGGGAGTTTGTAAGGATAACCAGAGGTGAAGGTATCATGAGCCATTCGTTTTATGAATATAAACCTAAAACAGGAGACTTTGAAACCAGAAGGAATGGCGTTCTTATAGCTTTTGAGGAAGGTGTAGCCACATTTTATGCTTTAAAGAATGCTGAAGATAGAGGAGTATATTTCATTAAACCTGGAGTTAAAGTTTATAAAGGAATGATAATTGGTGAGAATAATCGACCTCAAGATCTTGAGCTCAATATATGTAAAACTAAGCAGTTGACTAATATGAGATCTGCAGGTGCAGAAGAACTTGATACTTTGCAGTCACCTGTGGATATTACCCTTGAAAGAGCGCTCGAATATATTGGTCCAGATGAAATGCTAGAGGTAACACCGGATTCAATAAGAATGAGAAAAATAAATAAAAAGAAAAAAAATTAGTAATTGCTCTAATGAACGAAGAAAGTGCAAAAAGTTTTCAAGATTCCCTTTTTACAGCTTTAAATCTTTTTAACAATCATGAATGGTACGAGGCTCATGATGCTTTTGAAGAAATATGGAATTCCTTAGATGGTGACGAAAGACAAGTTATCCAAGGAATTTTACAAGTATCTGTTTCTCAGTTTCACTTAAGTAAAGGTAATTTAAATGGAGCTACTATTTTGCTTGGAGAGGGTTTAGGCAGAATAAAAACTAGAACCAAGATTGATTTAGGGATTGATCTTGAATCCTTCTGCAAATGTTTGGAAGATTTATTAAGGAAATTACAATATAGAGAACTATTAAACGAGAATGATAAGCCTTTTTTGAAACCTCTTTGATGAATATATCTTTATGTTCAATTAAATTATTATTATGTATTTAATTTTTTTTCAAGAAAGTAAGAAAACTAATCGATCTCAAGGAAAATGAACCTAAATATTCAAAATGTATCCCTTTCAATTAAAGGAAGATTAGTTGTAAATGATGTTTCCATTACTGTTAATCCAGGGGAAGTTGTAGGTTTGATGGGACCTAATGGTGCTGGGAAAACTACAACTTTTAATCTTGCAGTTGGGAATATAAAACCAGATAAAGGTGAAATTTTAATGAATGGGAAAAATATAACCAATCTTCCTCTACCAATTAGATCAAGACTTGGGTTAGGGTACTTAACTCAG
>QCBX01000022.1 GCA_003281455.1 Prochlorococcus sp. AG-347-J21 | reverse complement strand
TCTACTTCCAAATCTAGAACTTATTTTTTTTTTGTTGACTGCTCGAATGAGCTCAGGATTGAGATTTAGAAAAACATCAATCCATAAATTATCTATTACATCTTTATACAAATTATCTATATTATTTTCTATGCATGGATCTTGAGTTACCCCTATTTCAATACTATATTCATCAATAATATTATTACAAAAAGCATGGAATGTAGTTACTTGTAATTTATAAATTTCATTAATAAAATTATCAATTTCGGATATAGTTTTTTCCTTAGATTTTTCCTTCTCATTAAACTTTAGATACCAATCCTTAAGGGTATTATCTATCTTACTTTCATTATGATTTTGCAAATATAATTTTAAATCCTGAAATCTTATTAGTATTTTATCTCGTAATTCAGAACACGTATTTTTTGTAAAACTTAATAGCAGTATCTCATCTGGTTTAATTTTTTTCTCCAAAACATTTCTTAAAACTAGATGAGCTAAAGTGAAACTTTTACCAGTTCCTGCACTTGCTTCTACTAATTTAAATTTATTATCTAATTTAATTTGATTAATATCCATATCTTTATTAAATTAATATTTGACCTCATTTTTATAAAGTAAGTAATTCTTAAATTTATTGTTTAAATATTGCTCTTCTAAAGCAATCTTAAATTTAATTATTAAAACCAAACTTGTTGATAAAAATAAATAATAAATAGATAACTTTGTTATAAAAATACCAAAGGAAATAAATATTAATGAATAGTACATTGGATGACGCGTAAATCGATAAATACCTTTAGTAACAAGAATGCTATTGTTTATAGGTCTTGGGAAAGGGGACAAATTTCTTCCTAAGTCTTTAATTGCAACTAACAATATTATTAAAGCAATTATGATAATCAAAAACCCCACAAAATAAGAAAAATGAGTGACTTGAATTATTTGTTTTTCTGGAATAAATTCCCATTTAAAAAAATGGAGACTAATAATAAAGAACTGTAAAAAAACAAGGATTATTTCATAAGCAGCATTTAAAAAAATTTTTAACTTAAATTTAGTCATTATTTATTTCTTTAATGCTTCAATAAGAGGACCATATAATCTGAGTGATAATTTATCAAAATTATTATTTCTCAAAAAGAAGTCTGGTTCTTTTTTATTTCCAAAACATAATTTCATTTCGATATTATCTCTTTCTCCTTTGGAAAAAGTTTTATTACCAATCCATCTATCCATAAAAGCTTTTTTCTCATTTTTTGATTTTATTTTTGCTTCTACATATTTATAAGAACTTTCTGGAGGGAGAGGTAAACATATTTCAGAATAATTTTTAAAAATATTTATGTATTCCTCCAAAATTAAATTTGACTCCATTACTCCAGGTAATTTAATAAATTGCGATTTATAATTATTTCCTTTTCTAAAAATTACTTTAGTCCTTTTTATATTCTTCTTTAAAGAAGAAATGAAGAGTGATTTTATCCAAGCCTCTGTCAAACGACTTAAACTTAGTTTCGCATGAATCAATTCAATTACGGTGTCATCAGCTATAAAATATTCTTCTTTATTTGCATTTGATTTAACATAAATTCTATTAATCTTATTATGTTGACTCAAACTTGTAGAAAGACTTTCTAATAAATCTTTGATTTCTTTTTCTTTTATAAAAATACTATTATTGGGGATAATAATCCCATTTTCAATCAATTGATCATTAATGTTTAATTTTTTTAAATCATCAATAAAATTATGGTTATCAATCTCTAACTCCTGGATTATTTTTTTAATTAGTTGCGACTTATGCAGATTACTTACATACTCCTCATCTGGATGATGAATAAATATTTCCTTGGGAGAAATATTTTTTTTATTTAACCAATATTTTTGTGGAGTCTTGAACCAATAAGTCAGTTCTGATAATTTGTAATTTTTAATATCAGATTTTTTTTCAATCCAATCTATATCTTCTACTAAAGAATAATTACTTTTAATTATCTTAGAACTATCAAGATCAAGTATTTCTTTTTTATTTAAATCTGAATCTTTTATTATTTGTTCTCTTTTGCCTTGTTTTAAAAAACTATCAAAAAAAGAAATTAACTCTTTTATAGGAAATGAAACATCTAATTTTTTATTGTTTTTGTCATTCTTTACCCAAGAAACTATTAATTTATCTCTACAAGCAATTAACAACTCAAGAAATAAATATTTCTCTCTTTCAAAAACTGATGGATCGCCAAGGTTATATTTATTATTTAATAAATTAATATTTTCATTATTTGATAATTTTGGATAATAAATACTATTCATGTCTATTAAGAAGATAACCTTATGTGGAATATGCCTTGCATTTTCAATATCACTTACAAGAATCTTGTTGATACGTGATTTGCTTTGATATTTAGCTTCATTTATGCAAGAAATTAATATCTCTCTAAAAACATTTAACAAAATAAGATCATCAGGTATTAAAGGTATTGAGTGATTATCAAGAATTCTATTTATTTCACTTATTTCTAAATTAAAATTCCTATTAGAATCAGCAATACTTTTTAATAGAAACTTTATCTTTTCAACCCAACCTGAGTAAGAAAAAGATCCCCTAAGCAAATTAATATATTTTTTAAAATCAAGTAATAATTTAACCCATTTATTCAAATCCAAACTTATATTTTTCAACCTAAATGGTTTTAAATTAAAAGTACTTAAATTTTCTTCTTTGTCATAAATTAAGCCTAAAGTAATTCTATTTATGCACCAATCTAGAGTATTTTTTTCTTCCCCTAATCTTTCATTAGCATCTAATCCCCAATGAAAGCCAACTTGTGTAAGTAAGAAAATAATTTCATCCTTCTCAGTAATATCAAAATCAAAAATGTTCTGAGTTACTTTTTTTGAAAGAATATAATCTATTTTTTCAAGTGTAATTTTATCATTTGCTATTTCAGTGATGTCAATTAAAAATTTATAAATATCTGGATAATCATAATTATCATCATCAACAAAAAAATAAGGTATCTTTTCACCATTAATTAACTCATTATTGAAGATATACTTTAGATATGGTTTGATTTGATTAGTTTGCGGAGATAAAATAGCAATATCACTATATTTAATACTCTCGCAAGAATTTATTATTTCTATAATCTTATTTCTTATGAATTCTAATTGACTATTCTGATTAAGATGCGCACAAAATAATATTGAATCATCCCTTTCATTTACTATAAAATCATTTCTATTATTATCAATTAGTCTTTTTTGTATTTGATTAAGAAGAGGAATATCTTTCTTCTCACGAAAATTAATTGTTGGATCAATGTATATTAAATTATTATTTAAATTTATAGCTTCTTTATAAATATTTTCCTCAATTAATTTCTGAAAGTTTGCTCCAAATTTACCAAATATTTTCTCTATATTTGTATTGTTTGAATTCAATTTATTTTTAAGATTATCAAATTCCAACGCACCTTCAAGAGAATTTATTCTATTCCATAAATTATCTCCTGCAGATAATAAATATAAATTTACCTTAGTAAATTTTGAAAGTTCTGAATAAAAGTTAATATGTAGTTTAGATAAGTTATTATCGGAAATAATATAAATTTGATTTGGTACTTTAAATTGAACTTTTTTAACTTTTGTTAAGTGCTTGATTAATTTAATCATGTATAAACATGAAGGCTTTTCAGATATCTTTTTCTCTAATAATTTATATAAAATAGGTTGCCAAAATTGATCTGAATTTAAATTCTTAAATAGATTAAGTGAATTAATTTCATATCTATTCCATTCAGCAATCATTTCAGGTCTAAAAATTAGATACTCAATGAAATTATTCGCGATCTTTTTTGTAAGGTTATAAAGGTCTCCATCAATTGTTTTTTCATTATCCAAATATTTATTAATCCAATTTTTAAGCGGAAATGATTCTTTAAAGCTATTTAATTCTTCTAATGAATCAATAATGCCCCATTTAATTGACTCAAAATTCCATAAACCCATATCAATTCCGGGGAAAAAATTTGTCAATAATGATTCCGTGTAATTTGATATTGTCTTAAATTCATAAAGAGCACTTATTTTGTTTTTTATAGTTATTTGTTCACTTAACCACTTCCCCAAAAAATAATTAGGAACAGCTATTTCTAAATTATCAGTTATGAGAGGAGGACATATTTTTAATTCTTCTGCCAAAAGGTCACTAATCACTTCAATTTTGTTTGACTTATATAGATTGAGCAATTTACTGGTGGATAATATTACTCAACTTTAAATGGATCAGTTATTTCTGCATTAGGAAATTCGAATTCCCCAACAGCAACAAACTCTAAGCGAAGCTTTAAGAAAGTTATAAATTTCTTATCAGTCGATAAAACAGCTGCTGGAGGGAATGGGATTTTTGCTTTAAGATCATCAAATTGAGCGTTTTGCAAAAAAGATGGATTTTTTAAGAGCCAAAAATCGATTTCTTTATTGTTTTCTTTATAGTTCCTCGCCCTCTCTTTCAATATTTCGTCGAGAGGTTCTTCAACTGTTAAAAACTGTTCACTTGCCGCGACGAAAAAATATGTTGTCATTTTGAAATTTAATTTAATGTAATGAGGGACTTCATTTCACGGACAGAATTTTCTAATCCTATCGCTAAAGCCCTTGCAACAATACTATGACCTATGTTTAGCTCGTTCATATTGTCAATTGATGCAATTTTTTTAACATTGTTATAGTTAAGTCCATGTCCAGCATTAACAATTAATCCAAGGTCAGTCGCTAGGTGAGAAGATTCTATTATCCTTTGCAGCTCTTTATATTGTTCAGATCCAGATAGTTCAGAATATTTTCCAGTATGTAATTCTATAAAATCAAACCCTATTTCTTTGGAATAATTTATCTGTTCACCAAGAGGATCAATAAATGCACTTACTTCTATGGATGAATCTTTAAGAGATTTAACAAAATTCTTTAGGTATTGCTCATTACTTTTTAAATCCAACCCACCTTCAGTAGTGACTTCTTCTCTTTTCTCTGGTACAAGCGTTACATAATCTGGATGAAGTTTTTTTGCAATTTCTAACATTTCTTCTGTAGCGGCCATCTCTAAATTAAGTTTCGTTTTTATTGTCTCTTTCAAAAGGAATACGTCCCTATCTTGAATATGCCTTCTATCTTCTCTTAAATGAACTGTGATTGAATCTGCACCTCCTAATTCAGCTAAAAAAGCAAACTGTACGGGATCAGGCTCTATAGTTCTCCTTGCTTGCCTTACATTTGCAATATGGTCAATGTTTACTCCTAATGTAGTCATAATTTAAGATTTTATTTTCCAGACAATCTAGTAACCGCCCTAATAATAGCTAATAAGAAATTGCAAACACTTAAATTATTAATATATGGTTATTTCAATTTGAAGAAAAAATCTGTTGATATTTGTTACAGAATCAATCCAATACTCGGATTTTTAGCAATGTTCGTTACTCAGGACATTGTTTTAAGTTTATTTTTTAGTAAAAAGAAAATAATTAATGGTGGTTTTTCAATCCCCAGAAATTCCTCGATTATTTTGGCCCCAACCCACAGATCAAGATGGGATGGCTTAGTCCTAACAATGGCACTTGGTAGAAGAGTAACTAGCAAGGATTGTAGGTTTATGGTTACTAAATCCGAAATGAGAGGAATACAAGGTTGGTTTTTAAAAAGACTTGGATGCTTCTCAATAAATCAGTTGTCACCTTCACTCTCAACGTTAAGATATGCAATCTCTCTCGTAGAAAAAGGAGAACAACTAGTTCTTTTCCCAGAAGGTAAAATTAATAAATATGGGAAAAAATTAGTTCTTAAAGAGGGTCTTTATAGATTGGCTCGTTTAGCAACAAAAAAAACAAAGTCAATTACCATAGTCCCAATTGGGATTGCATACAGTAGAGTTTCACCGAGATTTAGAGATGAATTTTGTTTATCACTTGGCCAACCTATTTCGATGGATGATTGTTTAACTTTAACAATTAAGGAATTTAATGAATTCTTAAATGAAAAAATGATCAAGGCGGAAAAAATAGCCTTAAAAAATGTCGGTAGATGAATCTGTAGTAAGTTAGTATTAAATTTATTTATTTATTCATTTATTTATTTAGGATATGAAATTCTTAAGATTAATCCCGATTTTATTTATATTTGTTGGAGTCTTTCCTTACGAAAATTTAGTTCATGCGGAAGTTAAAAATCCAAAAGATTACAAAGTTCTCTCAACTACTAATAAAAAACTTTCTATCTCAAACGTAGAATATTACTTAAAAAAAGGCGATGATTCTATTAAAAACGGTGATTTTGAAAAAGCTAAAGAATCTTATCTTGATGCGAGAAAGTTAGCTACACAACTAGCATCATTTTATTCAGACCTAAATAAAGCATTTACAGGAGTGGATGCGAGAATACCGAATGAGATGCAAAAGAAGGGTAAAGCAACATTACAAATTTTGGCAGAATCTAATAAAAGATTAGCTTC
>QCBX01000021.1 GCA_003281455.1 Prochlorococcus sp. AG-347-J21 | reverse complement strand
TGACAAACTAACTGCTGAACCTGATTCTGAATACCCTAAGTAGTCATTATAGGCTTCTCCATCTATGTCATCTCCTATCTGAGTCCAGGTTCCATTGTTATTTTCATAAATACGAACATGACCACTACTACTGCCATTATCATCGTCTCCATAAGCTCCAATCGCTACAACAGACCCATCACCTGACAAGCTAACTGAATGCCCTGAGTAGTCATACGAACTTTCTCCATCTATGTCACTTCCTAATTGAGCCCAGCCAGTTACAATACCCGCATAAGAATTGCCAACAGGGTCATCAAAGGCAGTAGGGTCGATTTTGACGTAATACTTTGTAGATGGAGAGAGATCATTGCTGGGGTTAATGGTTATTTGAGTTGTGCCTGATCCTGTTACTTGGTTACTGGTAACATCGATTGTCTCAAAAACTGAATCATCAGAGTCTTTGTAAATAACGATATTACCGCTCTCGACATCAACGACCTCTGAAAATGTAAGAACAATATTGCTACCAAAGGCTATTGCTGTTGCATTATTGACAGGAGAAGTACTTATTAATGAAGGAGATAAAGTATCTTCAGTTGCAAAGGAAATAGTAGTTTTATCATCAATACCTGTATAAGAGTTGCCTGATGAGTCGTCAAAGGCAGTGGCATCGATCTTTACGTAGTACTCAGTAGAAGGTGAGAGATCATTACTGGGGTTAATTGTTATTTGAGTAGAACCTGATCCACTAACTTGATTACTAGTAACATCGATCGTTTCAAAAATCGAATCATCAGATGCGTTATAAATAATGACGTTACCAGTCTGCCTTGTGACTGATTCTGCAAATGTAAGAATAATATTGCTGCCTGTAGATACTGCCGTTGCATTTTCTGCAGGACTAATGCTCGATAATGTAGGAACTGTAGTATCTACAACGAAAGTCTTATTACTTCCTAAGGAACCTGAAGCTCCAGGCGAAGGAAGAGTTAAAGTTGCATCATTTTCTGCTGCATCTTTTATCGTTCCACTATTTAAAACAAGTGATGAGGTTGATTTATAGTCGAGATCAGATGAGGTGTCTCCTTCTTGAATGGTGTAAGTAAATATAAGAGTAGAAGAACCAGTACCTGAAGAATAAATTGCAGTCCTATCAGTTAAACCAGTCTCTAGTTCTAAAGTTGGAGTTCCATCTGTCGTATCAACAGTGACATTCTCTGTGAAAGTAACTTGTACTTCGATGACATCACCAACATTGTAAGAACCATTAGGCGTACTAGAAGAAACAGAAGTAACTGTTGGAGCAGTGGTGTCTGCTGTGGTAAAAGATAGAGTTGTAGTATCCTCAATACCTGAATAAGAATTTCCTGATGAGTCATCAAAGGCGGTGGTATCAATCTTGACGTAATACTCAGTGGAGGATTCAAGAGTAACGCTTGGATTTATTGTAATTTGAGTTGTACCTGATCCTGTTACCTGGTTACTAGTAACATCAATTGTCTCTACAACGGAATTGTCAGATGATTTATGAATAACGATATCACCACTTTCCACATCGACTGCTTCTGAGAAATTTAAGACAATATTGCTATCAAATGCAATAAGTGTTGAATTATCTACTGGTGAGGTGCTTGTTAGAGAAGGAGCTACTGTATCGTCGGTTGTAAATGACAAGGAAGTAGAATCATTAATCCCGGCATAAGAATTACCTACAGAGTCATCAAAAGCAGATGCATCGATTTTTACATAGTACTCAGTAGAAGATTCAAGATCATTTGTTGGATTAATCGTTATTTGACTAGTACCAGATCCAGTAACTTTATTACCAGTAACTGCAATCGTTTCTACGACAGAATTATCAGAAGTTTTATAAATTACAATATTTCCACTTTCTACATCTACATCTTCTGAAAAATTCAGGATAATATTATTTCCCTCTGCAAAAGCCGTTGCGTTATCTGCTGGTGATGAACTACTTAAGGTTGGAGCAGCAACATCAGCAGTTGTGAAGGTAAAGGTAGAGGCACCAGAGTTTTGATAAATACGTACATGACCACTACTAGATCCATTACTATCATTTAGATATCCTCCAATGGCAATCGTCGAACCGTCATTAGAGAGGCTAACAGCCCATCCTGAATTATCGTTTGCAGCTTCTCCATCAATATCTTCAGCAGTTTTTGTCCAGGTTCCATCAATATTTTGATAAATACGTACATGGCCACTACTGCTACCATTACCATCGTTATCATATGCACCGATAGCTACGGTAGAGCCATCGTAAGAAAGACTTACCGAATTTCCTGACGCATCATCAGCTGCTTCTCCATCTATATCACTACCTATTTGAGTCCAAGTGCCATTTATATTTTCATAAATACGTACATGACCACTATTACTGCCATTTCCATCATTTCGAGTAGCGCCTATAGCAATAGTTGAACCATCTCCTGAAAGGCTTATTGAGTGGCCTGACTGATCATTAGCGGCTTCTCCATCAATATCATCTCCAATTTTTGTCCAGGTTCCATTGTCATTTTCATAAATACGTACATGGCCAGATTGGGCACCATTAACTCCTGCGTTATAAATAGCTCCGATAGCTACAATAGAGCCATCATTAGAAAGACTAATGGACGTACCAGAATAGTCTTCTGAAGCCTCTCCATCTATATCTGACCCTATTTGTGTCCAGGTTCCATTGCTATTTTCATAAATACGTACATGGCCACTAGCACTACCATTACCATCATTGTCATATGCTCCAATAGCTACAACAGAGCCATCTCCTGAAAGACTTACCGAATTTCCTGAGTGGTCATCAATTGCCTCTCCATCTATATCTGATCCTATTTTTGTCCAGGTTCCATTACTATTTTCATAAATACGTACGTGACCAGCATTAGTACCAGTTCCATCGTTTCTATGAGCACCTATAGCTACAACAGAGCCATCATCAGATAAACTTACCGACCATCCTGAGTAATCTTCAGAATTCTCCCCATCTATATCTGATCCTATTTGTGTCCAAGTTCCATTGCTATTTTCATAAATACGTACATGGCCACTTTTTGTTCCGTTTCCATTATTATTAGTCGCACCAATAGCCACGACAGACCCATCAGAAGACAAGCTAACCGAATAACCTGAGTTATCATCTGCATTCTCTCCATCTATATCAGAACCAATCAAAGTCCAGCTATCAAATATACCGACATATGAATTGCTAGCTACATCATCAAAGGCCGTCGAATTAATCTGGAGATAATATTCTGTGAGAGAACCTAAGTCATTATTTGGATTAATAGTAATTTGACTGGTTCCAGATCCTGTTACCTGGTTACTCGTAATATCAATCGTCTCTACAACTGAATTATCAGATTTTTTCTTAATGATGATATATCCAGTTTCAACATCAACAACTTCTGAAAAACTAATAATAATATCACTGCCAACAGCTACAGCAGTTGCATTATGAGCCGGATCAGTACTTGATATTGTGGGAGGTGTTGTATCAACAACCAAATCTTTATTATTAGCTAAAGAACGCTCTGCCCCTGGAGAAGGTAGAGTCAATGAAACGTCATTATTAGATGAATCCTGAATAGTAGCCCCATTTAAAGAAAGGGCTGAAGTGGAGGTGTAATCAAGATCAGATGAAGTGTCTCCATCTTGAATGGAATAGGTAAAGACAAGCGTAGAAGAACCGCTACCTGAGGAATAAGTCGCAGTTCGATCAGTTTGACCAGTTTCTAGTTCTAGAGTTGGAATCCCACCAGACGTATCAACTATGACATCCTCAGAAAAATCAATAGTAATATTAATGACATTATTATCAGCGTTATACGACGCATTAGTTGTAGTTGCAGAAACAGAAGTTACCGCTGGATTATTATCATCTCCCGTTGTAAAGGATAGAGAGGTTGTATCGTTAATTCCGGCATAAGAATAACCATTTAAGTCATCAAAAGCTGTCGAGTCAATTTTGATATAGTAATCTGTCAAAGATGAGAAATCACTATCTGGATTGATCGTGATCTGGCTTGTACCTGAACCAGTTATCTTACCGAAAAGACTCTCTACATCTATACTCTCGAAAATAGTGTTAGTAGATGCATCATAAATATCTATATTACCGTTCTTAACTTCAACCGCTTCTGAAAAATTTAAGACAATATTACTATCTTCAGCTATTCCTATTGAATCGTCAGCTGGAGAGGAACTAGTTAAAGTTGGAGCGGTAGTATCTCCCGTAGTAAAAGAAAGAGAGGTGTTATCGTTGATTCCTGCATAAGAATTAGAAGATGGATCATCAAAAGCAGTGGTATCGATTTTTACATAGTATTCAGTGGAGGAGTCAAGAGTAACGCTTGGATCAATAGTGATTTGACTGGTTCCAGATCCTGTCACCTGATCACTGGTAACATCAATAGTCTCTATAACTGAATCATCAGATGATTTATAAATAACGATATTGCCGCTTTCTACATCAACAACTTCTGAGAAATTAAGAACGATATTACTTCCTTCCGCTACAGCAGTTGCATCATCTGCTGGCGTTGAGCTGCTTAAAGTAGGCGCGACTATATCGGCAGATGTAAAGGAAAGAGTAGTCGAATCGTTGATACCTTCATATGAGTTACTATTTAAATCATCAAATGCTGTTGCATCAATCGTGATGTAAAACTCTGTAGAAGGTGGCAGGTCATTTGTTGGGCTAATCGTGATTTGACTAGTACCAGATCCAGTTACTTGATTACTAGTAACATCAATAGTTTCTACAACAGAATTATCGGATGCTTTATAAATAACAATATTGCCAGTTTCTACATCGACTGCTTCTGAGAAGTTGAGAACAATATCACTATCAACAGCAACAAGTACTTCATTATCTATAGGAGTAGTACTTATTACAGTAGGAGCTGTCGTGTCGTCGGTAGTAAACGATAATGATGTCGTATCACTAATACCCGCATAAGAATTTCCGCTTGGATCATCAAATGCTGTTGCATCAATTTTTATATAGTATTCAGTATTTGAATCGAGATCATCTGTTGGATTAATCGTAATCTGACTAGTACCAGTTCCAGTTACCTGGTTACTAGTAACATCAATCGTCTCGACAACAGAATTATCGGATGTCTTATAAATCACAATATTTCCACTTTCTACATCAACTACTTCTGAGAAATTAAGAACGATATCACTTCCCTCTGCAACTGCAGTTGCATCATCCGCTGGACTAGAACTCGTTAATGTCGGATCAAATGTATCTCCCGTCGTAAATGACAAAGAGGTCGTATCACTAATACCCGAATAAGAATTACTACTTGGATCATCAAACGCTGTTGCATCAATTTTTATATAGTATTCAGTATTTGAATCGAGATCATCTGTTGGATTAATAGTAATCTGACTGGTACCAGAACCTGTTACCTGGCTAGTGGTGACATCAATTGTTTCAACGACAGAATTATCAGATGTCTTATAAATAACAATATTTCCAGTTTCTACATCAACAACTTCTGAAAATGTAAGAACTATATTGCTTCCCTCTGCAACTGCAATGGCATCATCCGCAGGATTAGAACTCGTTAATAATGGATCAACTGCGTCTCCCGTCGTAAATGACAATGAAGTTGTATCATGAATTCCCGCATAAGAATTTCCACTTGGATCATCAAATGCTGTTGCATCAATTTTTATATAGTATTCAGTATTTGATTCGAGATCATCTGTTGGATTAATCGTGATCTGACTAGTCCCAGTTCCTGTTACTTGATCACTGGTAACATCAATTGCTTCTACAACAGAATTATTTGAGGTTTTATAAATTACAACACTTCCCCTTTCAACATCAACAACTTCTGAAAATGTAAGAACTATATTGCTTCCCTCTGCAACAGCTGTTGCATCATCCGCTGGAGTTGAGCTGCTTAAGGTTGGAGCAATAGCATCAACTGTTGTAAAAGATAAAGAAGTCGCATCATTTATACCAGCATAGGAATTGCCACTTGAATCATCAAATGCACTAGCGTCAATCTTGACGTAATATTCTGTAGAAAGTTGAAGGTTATTAATAGGGTTAATAGTTATTTGACTAGTCCCAGATCCTGTTACCTGGTTACTAGTAACATCAATTGTTTCTATAACAGAATCATCAGATGTTTTATAAATGACAATATATCCAGTTTCAACATCTACAGATTCTGAAAAATCAAGGATAATATCAGTATCAGTAGCTATGAGCGTTGCATTATCTGCAGGTAAAGAGCTTGTTAAAGTTGGGCCTGCAGTATCTGCCGTTGTAAATGACAGAGAGGTTGTATTGTTTATCCCAACATAAGAGTTACCACTTTGATCATCAAATGCTGTTCCATCAATTTTTATATAGTATTCCGTTAATGACTCAAGATCATCTGTTGGATTAATCGTAATCTGACTAGTACCAGTTCCAGTTACCTGGTCACTGGTAACATCAATCGTCTCGACAACAGAATTATCGGAAGTCTTATAAATAACAATATTTCCACTTTCTACATCTACAGCTTCCGAGAATGTCAATACGATATCACTATTTTTAGCAACAGCAATCGCATCATCAGCTGGCGATGAACTTATTAGAAATGGCGCGACAAGATCACCAGAAGTTGTAAACGACAAAGATAATTTATCGTTAATTCCTGCATAGGAGTTCCCACTTGAATCATCAAATGCTGTTGCATCAATCTTTAAATAATATTCCGTTGATGAATCAAGATTATCTGTTGGATTAATCGTAATTTCACTAGTTCCAGATCCCGTTACCTGGCTACTGGTAACATCAATCGTCTCAACTACAGAATTATCAGATGTTTTATAAATAACAATATTTCCAGTCTCTACATCAACTACTTCTGAAAAATTCAAGACTATATTGCTATGAATAGCAACAAGTGTTTCGTCATCCGCTGGCGAAGAACTCGTTAATGTTGGATTAACTGTATCTCCCGTAGTAAATGATAATGATGTCGTATCATTGATCCCCGCATAAGAATTACCGCTTGGATCATCAAATGCTGTCGCATCAATCTTTAAATAGTATTCAGTTAATTGATCAAGATCATCTGTTGGATTAATCGTAATCTGACTGGTACCAGATCCCGTTACCTGGCTACTGGTAACATCAATCGTCTCAACTACAGAATTATCAGATGTTTTATAAATAACAATATTTCCAGTCTCTACATCAACTACTTCTGAGAAATTGAGAACAATATTACTTCCTTCTGCTACAGCTGTTGCATCATCCGCTGGATCAGAACTCGTTAACGTCGGATCAACGGTATCTCCTGTTGTTGTAAAAGAAAGTGTAGTCGTATCATTAATACCC
>QCBX01000020.1 GCA_003281455.1 Prochlorococcus sp. AG-347-J21 | reverse complement strand
AGATATTTCTGAAAGTTGTAAAAGCCATTATTTCTCAATTGGAGATTATTTATGTAGGAAAAATATAATACCAAGTGAAATTCTTATTATTTCTAAAGGAGAGGCAAGATTAGTTGGGGAAGACCAGGGAAAAATAGTAACTTTAGAAAAGTTAGGTCCTGGTTCATTTATTGGGCTTGCATCTTTTTTACGAGCCGCTCCCTGTGAAGAGATAATAGCTGCTTCGGATTTAAAAGCTATCACTTTCTCTGACAAATTGATCCTAAAACTTCTTCAAGAAAAACGAGGGTTCTTTAAATGGTGTACAAGTACTCTTTTTACTGCAGAATTAGCTAGTCTCGTAAGCCTTGAACTCTCAGATTATCCTCTTAGTACTCTATCTTTAAAAAAAATTCTTGAGGAAATAAAATCCCAATCATATCTAATGCCTTGTGGTGGGGAACCAAATTCAGTAAAACAAAACCAAAAGGTAATAGTTGCGAGTCAAAACATACCTGACAATCCTATCGGGACAAAAATTTTGACCAGCGAAAAAATTCCTAAAGCTTCACCTCCTCTTCCACCAAGAATTATTGTCATAAATAACACTAAAAGTTTCCATTTTGCTAATATTTTCGATCAAGATAAATCTAACCATGTAAGAGAAAATAATTTATTAACAAAAAAAATTCGATCAGGTCCATTGGCTACTGGAATTGATCTTGGACAATCTGATAATAATCAAATACAGCTAATAAGAGGTAAAGGAAATTTTCAGGAGGCTATGGCTTGTTTCCAGATGTTGTCAAAAGTATTAGATCTTCCTTTTCGTAGAGATGCAATAGAAAAAGTTTTAACAAAAACTTTACAGAGTAAAAAGGATATTAATCTGAAACTTTGTGGAGATATTTCATTAATGATGGGACTACATGTAAATAAAATTCATGCTCCATCATCATTAGGAAAGAGACTTGAGACTCCATCTTTATTGAAATGGCGCGAGGGGTTTGCAGTAATTAGTAGCTCTAATGCAAAGGGCTTGGTTCTTGCCAGTCCGCGCGATGGTTGGGTCTCACTTGATACTGAAGAAATCGAAAAGATATTTCCAGATGGAATTGAGATGTTGCTTTTAGAGAAAAAGAGTACAACCCCTCAATCTAAGTTTGGTATTTCATGGTTTTGGCCAGTATTACGTCGCCATCGAACTGTTCTTTTTCAGGTTTTATTAGCTTCATTTGTTGTGCAATTATTTAGCTTGGCTAATCCTCTTTTAATTCAGGTTGTAATCGATAAGGTTATTAATCAACGAAGTCTAGAAACATTGCAAGTTCTTGGTTTGGCTTTAGTTGTTATAACTCTTATGGAGGGATTAATAAGTGGTTTAAGGACATTTCTTTTTAGTGAAACTACTAATCGCATTGATATGCGATTAGGCTCAGAAGTTGTTGATCATCTGATGAGATTACCCTCTAATTATTTTGATAAGAGGCCTGTAGGGGAACTTGGTACGCGAGTTGCAGAATTGGAGAAGATAAGAAATTTCCTTACTGGTCAAGCACTTTCAACTTTACTTGATACTTGTTTTTCAGTAATTTATATCGTTGTAATGCTTTTCTATAGTTGGTTACTTACTTTCTTTGCATTATGTGTGTTACCAATACAGGTAGCCATAACATTAGTTGGGACTCCCTTATTTAGGCGCAAACATCGAGAGGCAGCTCATGAAAATGCAAAAGCTCAAAGCTGTCTAAATGAGGCTTTAACGGGAATTAATACTGTTAAGGCGCAGAATATAGAATTAAAAACAAGATGGAAATGGCAAGAAATTTACAAAAGGTATGTTTCTAAATCTTTCAGTAAGAATGTTACCGGCACAATTTTAATTCAATCTTCTCAAATACTTCAAAAGCTTTCTCAAATATTGATCTTGTGGGTTGGAGCAGGTCTTGTTTTAAATGGGAAATTAAGCCTAGGTCAATTAATTGCTTTTAGAATTATCTCTGGATATGTAACACAGCCTCTTCTTAGACTTTCAAATACTTGGCAAAGTATTCAGGAACTAAAAGTTTCACTAGAGAGAATTGGAGATGTAATAGATACTCCGCAAGAATCAAATGATTTAGACAAGAGAAAGATCCCATTACCCCTTATTAAAGGGGAAGTGAAATATGAGAATGTATCTTTTACTTTTGAGACATCTACTAAGAAAAGTATTAGTGATATAAACCTTCATATTGATCCAGGTACGTTTGTTGGTGTTGTTGGAAGAAGTGGTAGCGGTAAAAGCACATTTACTAAAATGTTATCAAGACTTTATTCTCCAAATGAAGGAAGAATATTGATTGACAATTACGATATTTCTAAAGTTGAGCTTTATTCTTTAAGAAGTCAGATAGGGATTGTACCTCAGGATACTTTTTTATTTAGAGGTACTGTTGCCGAAAATATTACTTTTGATAATACAGATGTTTCAAATGAGGAAATTATCAAAGCCTGTAGGATTGCGTGTGCTCATAACTTTATTATGGATTTACCAGATGGATACAGTAGTCTTATTTCAGAAAGAGGAGCAAACTTATCTGGAGGACAACGGCAACGTATTGCATTAGCAAGAACATTGATCTCCAAGCCCAGATTATTAATCTTAGATGAAGCTACTAGTTCTCTTGATTATCAAACGGAGCATAATGTTTGCAAAAACTTAATCAATGAAGTTAAAAATACTACTGTTTTCTTCGTCACTCATAGATTACAAACAATTAAAGATGCAGACTTGATTCTTTATATGGAAAATGGCAATATTCTTGAAAAGGGCACTCATGAGCAACTTCTTAAAAAACAAAGAGGCTATTTTACCCTAAATAATCAAACTGAATTAAATGTATGATCGATATTCTGAAACTTTTTTTTAATCAAACAGAAACATCTATCCTCTCAAATATTTCTCAGAATGATGACTCAGGAGAAATGGGAATTCAACCTTCTAAATCCTTAGCTAAAACAATTACATGGACGCTTCTTGGAACTAGTGTAGGAACTTTTTCTTTTTTAGCTTTAGCTAAAACTGATGAAGTTGTAGTTGCGAAAGGATTGTTGCACCCAATAGGTGATGTTAAGGTTGTACAAATCCCGATGGGCGGGGTTTTAAAAGAAATGTTGGTTACTGATGGCCAAAGAGTTAATAAAGAACAAGTATTATTACGATTGGATAAAGAGGCTTCAGAGGATAAAGCTAGAAGAAGTTTGCAAATTTTAAGGGCTAAAGAAGCGCAACTTCAGCTAAAACAAACTGAGTTAGATAGGTATCTTGGCCTAAATGACTCGAGGATAGAAGTACTGAAACAAAAAATCGAATTAAACAAAACAATCCTAGATCGTATTGAGAAGCTTGCTTTAAAAGGAGCAGCACCAGAAATACAATATTTACAACAATTAGATCAGGTTGCCGAGCTCGAAGGTGAGTATCGAAGTACTTTGATTGTTCGCGAAAGGCAACTAGCGATTTTTAATCAAAGTATTCAAGAACTTAAAGGCCAGGTTGCCGGTTTAAAAAGTAATGTGACAGAAGCAAATGTTAATCTCCGATATAAAGATGTAGTTTCGCCTGTAGATGGAATAATTTTCGATCTTAAACCAACAGGACCTGGCTTTGTAGCTCAAAGTAGTGAGCCAGTTATGAAAATTGTTCCTTTTAATGCACTTCAAGCAAAAATCAATATTAAAAGTTCTGATATTGGTTTTATTCAATTAAATAAACCCGTTGATATAAGTATTGACTCATTCCCGGCAAATGATTTTGGAGTTATAAGAGGAAATGTTATCAGAATTGGTAGTGATGTTCTACCTCCTGATAAAGAAAATCAGTTTTATAGATACCCATCAGTTGTCAGACTTCAATCCCAAAAGTTGGTTTTAAAGTCTGGGAAAGAACTGCCATTACAAGCAGGAATGTCTTTAACTGCAAATATTAAATTGAGAAAAGTTTCATGGCTCCAGTTATTACTTGGTGGCTTTAAAGATAAAACAGATTCTCTTAAGGAGGTTTAATTTCATTATGAGTTACTTTCCTAAAACAGTATTTTCTCTTTTTGTGGCCCTTACAGGTACTCTTGGATCAGGATATGCGAAGGAAAATAAAAATGATTTTCAGGAATATTTAATTACTGAGAGAGACAATATAGAACTTAACTTTTCAGAGCCAATTTTTATAAGAGAAGGCAATATAGTTATTCATAGAGCAGATGATGATTCAATATTTGAGACAATTGACGTTACAAGCTCTCAAGTTAGCGGTTCTAGTACTAATAAAATCATTATTAATCCTCTTCTTGATTTTTGTTCTTCAACTAAATATTATCTCACAATTGATTCATCTGCCTTTGATGATGAGTTCGGCAACTCATTTGGAGGGATAAACGATAAGACCTCTTTTTCTTTTGAAACTTTAGATACTATTTCCCCAGATATAAAAGATTTTTCAGAAACAATAGTTGCAGGAAGTAGGAATATAATTCTTAATTTTTCAGAGCCAGTTGATGTTAAGAAAGGCAATATAGTTATTTACAAAAGGTCTAATGATTCAATAGTAGAAACTATTGATGTTAGGAGCATTCAAGTTAATGGTACAAATACAAATCAAATAACAATTACCCCAAGAGCTAGCTTGGCCCCTTTTACAGAATACTATCTGAAAATAGATAGTCTTGCTTTTGATGATCTGTCTGGTAATTCATATGAAGGATTAGAAGATAGTAAATCAATTTCATTTTACACAGGTGCAACTGAGTCTATTTCTGATTTAGATAACAATGCTGGGATTTATTCTTCATTTTATGGAGATGATTTGAATGAAGATTTCTATTCCAATGGTAGTGATTTAGTTGCTGAAAATGGAAATATTACTCTTGATTTTTCTGAACCCATTTATATAAAAGAAGGTAATATTGTTATTTACAAATCTGAAGATAACTCAATATTTGAGATAATTGATGTCAATAGTCCTCAAGTTACTGGCTCAAGAACAAACAAGATCACCATAAATCCCTCTCGTAATTTCTCCTCATCTACCAATTATTATCTCAAAATTGATTCAACTGCCTTTGATGATGCTTATGGTAATTCTTTCGAAGGTGTAAATGATGCATCATCTTATTCGTTTACTACTTCGGATACTATTGCGCCGAAGTTGAAATTAAGGAGTACATCTCAATTCAGAGATACGACTTCTCCAACATTAAAATTAAGCAGGACACCTCAACTCAGAGATACTACTTCTCCAACATTAAAATTAAGCAGGACACACCAAGTCAGAGATACTACTTCTCCAACATTAAAATTAAATAGGATCCCTCAACCTAAAGGTAATATTTTTTTAACCCCGCAATTAAGCAACATAGCAGGAATTAATGACAATAAAAGTTTAAATTTATCCACTGCTCCCTCCACAGATGATAAAACTCCATTTAAGGAAAGTCCTAGTGTTCTTATCTATAAAAAACCAGAAAATTCACTTGCTCAAAGTGTAACTTTAACAAGCGATATTCAAAATAGTAGTTCTAGCACTACCTTAAATACCTTCATACCTATCAAAGATAAATTAATTTATAAAAGAAAAGATTTTAATTTTGGTGAATTGATTAATAAATCTTTTATAGAGACTGATAGAAAAGATCTAGCCTTTATTCCATCTAAAACATCTCCTTTAATATTGGGAGTTCCTCCATTAATAGAAAAAATAACCCCTGTTGAAGGGCAAAGTAATATTCCAATTTATAGAAAGCCTGATGAAATTGCTATTGAAGCTACTGATTCAAATAAACGTGTAATTAAAAGAAATAACACAAGTCAAAGTATTAACTCACCAAGCAGTCAACTCTATGCAAAAAATGTTTTAGATAAAATCGAATTTTTGAAAGAACAGACTAAAAATGAAATCCTTCAGAATAATGACTATTCTAGTCCTGATATTGGAGAAAAAGATTTTAAATTAATTCAATTTGAAAATTTGGAAAAAATTGTTAAAGAGAGTAGCCATGAATTGAAAATTATGGAAGCAAGAATAGAAGAAGCAAGACAAATGAAGAAAGGCACATTGTCAGCATGGAGCCCAACTCTTAATCTCTCTAGTACAGGTTTGCCTCAGTATACAAAAGGTAATACGTACCATAGTCTCGCTCCAAATAAATCAACTGATCAGAAGAAGGCTAGTCTCCAAGCTACTTTAAAATGGGATTTAATTAATCCTTCTAGGTCCCCTCAAATAAATACTGCTAAATCTAATCTTGAGAATGCAAGAATCGCTTATTCGCTAAGGCATCGTGATTTATTGTTAGAAGCTAAAGTTCGTTTTCTCCAGTTACAACATTCACTCCAAGATGTACGTATTGCAGAAGATTCAATAAATATTTCTAAAGCAGCACTAAATCAATCGCTTGAAAGATTGGAGAGTGGTACGGGGACAAAATTTGATGTATTAGAAGCTAATACTCAATTATCAAAAGATAGACAATTACTCGCAGAGAAGCAAGGGAATAAGAAAATGAATGAAATTAGATTAGTACAGATTCTAAATATGAATGAAAAAACCCTCCCTTCAGTGGATTCTCAGCCTTATATTATCGGAGAATGGAAAACATCTTTAGACGATTCGATTAGTAGTGCTTATGTAAACAGGAAAGAGATAGATGACCTTAAACTTAAAATTTCAGTTAATAAAAATAAATCAAAACTTGAATTAGCTAAAACAAAACCTACAGTGTCTATTTTTAACTTGTTTGAGGCGGATGTAGCAGAGGGAGAATCAAATTCTTTATCACCCCAAACAAATAACAAATCAAATAGTACAAATAACACAGTTGGCCTTCAATTTGATTGGAAAATTTTTGATGGTGGATCTTCAAAAGCATATTCCAAAGCAAAAGAAGCAAAGATTAAAGAAATTAATGAGCAAGTTTTATTAGAAAAATCTAAAGTCCGAAAAGAAGTTGAGCAACTCTTTACGAAATTAGAAAAATCAAGGCTCAATATAGAGCACAGCTATGCTGCCATATTGTCTGCGAAGGAATCATTAGAACTATCTCTTTTAAGACAGCAATCAGGCCTAGGTGTTCAACGTGAGGTACTTAATAGCCAAAGAGATCTTACTCAAGCTGAAATAACTCATGCTAAAGCTATAAATGAATACAATATTAGTCTTGTAAATCTGCAGATTATAACTGGTCTAGAGGCTTGAACTAAGCATGTCTTGTCCTGACAGAATAAATGATATTGATCTAGATAGGATAGATCAATATTATTTAGATCAAAATTATACACTTAGTACTAAGTCTGATTCTGATAACTCTTTTCAAGGAGATTTTATTAAAAGATTTTGGAGGTTTGTAACTGGAAAAAATGAACAAAGTAGCTCTTTAATTATTTCAAAACCACTTGATTTTTCTTATGAACTTCCACTGAAACTATACGAATCATTGATTTTTTATGAAGCTAATTTTAAAAAAATTGATGATATTGACCTCGACAGCATAGAG
>QCBX01000019.1 GCA_003281455.1 Prochlorococcus sp. AG-347-J21 | reverse complement strand
TGAGTCCTGCTAATATTTTTAATATGGTTGATTTACCAGAACCTGAGGGTCCAACAATAGCTAATTTTTCTCCATCATTAAGTTCAAAATTTATTTGATTAAGCACATTAACTTCTCCCCAGCTTATTGAGAGTTTTTTTGTCTGAACTGCATGCTTTGATTTTTCCAAAACTTACATAATGAGCATTTATATATCATTTTGCCTATTTTTTGAAATAAAAAAAGGATGTATGAATTTGATTTATAATGAGTCTAAATAATTTTCTAATTTGAGAACGATAATTTAAGAGGTTTTTGATGAATAAGCGTAAAAAACGAGTAAGAAAATTCTATAAACATTATAAAAAATCCAATTTTATTTTCTTAAACAAAATTTTAAGAATTTTGAGTTGGCTTTTGCCTGGACTGGTAATAAAAAGATGGATGTTTACATCTGCGATAGGATTTTTGACTACATTATTAGGCTTGGCAATTTGGACAAATTTAAGCCCCCTTTATTGGTTTACTGAAATATTTTTTGGTGTATTGAAAGCTTTAACAAGTATTTTGCCTGTTTCATTATTAGGACCATTGATTTTTGTTATTGGACTTTTATTAATCGGGATTGGACAAAATAGAAGCATTAATTCTATTCAAAAAGCGCTTGTTCCAGAAAAAAATACATTTTTAGTGGATGCATTAAGAGTTAAAAGTAAATTAAATAGAGGCCCAAATATTGTTGCAATTGGTGGAGGCACAGGCTTATCTACTTTACTGAAAGGCTTAAAAAATTACAGTAGTAACATTACAGCCATCGTAACTGTATCCGATGATGGTGGAAGTAGTGGAATTTTAAGAAAACAATTAGGTGTTCAACCACCAGGAGATATTAGAAATTGTTTAGCAGCCTTATCAAATGAAGAGCCTATTTTAACAAGATTATTTCAGTATAGATTTTCAGGAGGAAGTGGTCTAGAAGGACATAGTTTTGGAAATCTGTTCTTGTCAGCTTTAACAACAATTACAGGCAGTTTAGAAAAAGCAGTTCAAGCCTCTAGCAAGGTTTTGGCGGTACAAGGTCAAGTTTTACCTGCAACAAATATTGATGTTATGTTATGGGCTGAATTAGAGGATGGTGAAAAAATTTTTGGCGAGAGTAATATTAGTAAATCTAAAAAAATAATTTCAAGGATTGGTTACCTACCTGAAAACCCCTCTGCTCTTCCTAGTGCCCTTGAATCTATAAAAGAAGCTGACTTAATTGTTCTTGGACCAGGGAGCCTTTATACTTCTTTATTACCCAACTTGTTAGTTCCAGAGATAGTAGATGCCTTATTGCAAAGTAATGCACCCAAAATTTACATAAGTAATTTGATGACTCAGCCTGGAGAAACAGATGGGCTTGATGTTTACCAACATATCAAATCAATAGAAAAACAATTATCAAATTTTGGAGTTAATACTCGAATATTTAACGCAGTATTGTCTCAAATTCAATTTGAAAAGTCTCCTTTAGTTGACTATTACGAAAGTAGAGGGGCAGAACCTGTCAAATGTAATAAAGAAAAGTTATTATCTGAGGGTTATTACGTTTTGCAGGCACCCTTATACTCAAAAAGGATAACTCCAACTCTTAGGCATGATCCGAGAAGACTAGCAAGGGCAGTTATGTTTATTTACCGAAAATTAAAGAAATTAAATTAGTAAGCATCTTGAAGTTCGTAGAAGTCTGGTTGAATATAGTCTTTTCTCAATGGCCATCCTCTCCAATCTTCAGGCATTAAAAGTCTCTTGGGATTTGGATGGTCAATAAAATTTATTCCAAACATGTCAAATGTTTCTCTTTCTTGCCAATCACTACCTTTAAAAATTTTATACAAACTGGGGATTGATAAATCAGAGTCTCTTTTTAAAAAGACTTTTAATCTTACTTCTTTAATCTTTCCAATTTTTTGTAAGTCATCAACAGTTATAAAGTGATAGAAACTTACAAGATTTTTCCCTGGACCTTCATCATAGCCACCTTGACATTGGAGATAGTTGAAACCATAATTTTTTAAAGCCGATACTGCTTCATATAATTTGCTAGGTTCAACTGAAATATTTTCTATTCCTATGTGATCATTGGCTAATGATTGATTTGAAATTCCATCTTTTGATAGAGATTGACTTATAACTCCTTCTTTTTCTATTGACGTATCTGAAGAATTGGCTGAATTGTCTTTTTCCATTAGTTTTCTTCAGTATTTATAATTTCAGCTTTTTCGATCTTCTCAGGTAGTTCAGTTATTTTTTCTTTTTTGGAGGAGGTAATGGCGTTCGCTGAAGTTTTGTTTAGATATTCACCTGTATTTTCTGAGAAAACAAGATTCATTTCATGATCAGATGTTATGTATCTGTGGGTTTGTTCTGTTTTTGTGCGTTCTAAGATTGATTCGTTACCAACTTTTTTTCTTAATTTTATTACTGCATCAAAAATTGCTTCTGGTCTTGGGGGACATCCTGGAAGGTATAAGTCAACTGGAATCAATTTATCAACACCCCTTACAGCAGTTGTAGAATCTGCGCTGAACATTCCACCTGTAATTGTGCAAGCACCCATCGCAATAACATATTTTGGTTCAGGCATTTGTTCATAAAGTCTCACTAGTGCTGGAGCCATCTTCATAGTTACTGTTCCTGCAACTATTAGCAAATCTGCTTGCCTTGGCGAGCTTCTAGGGACTAAACCAAATCTATCAAAATCAAATCTAGATCCGATTAAGGCTGCAAATTCTATAAAACAACAAGCTGTTCCGTACAAAAGTGGCCATAGACTGCTTAGTCTAGCCCAATTATGAAGATCGTCTAAGCTTGTTAATATAATGTTTTCGCTTAAATCCGTAGTAACTTGGGGTGCACCAAGAGGGTTACAAGTCCCTTCTCGAAGTTCTCTTATTGCTTTTGGGGATAATTGTGGATTCAATTTTTTAACTCCATTCTAAAGCACCTTTTCTCCATGCGTATGCCAGGGCAATAACAAGTATTGCAATGAAGATTAAAGCCTCAATAAAAGCTAATAACCCTAATCTATTGAAGGCAACAGCCCAAGGGTAAAGGAATACTGTTTCTACATCAAATATAACGAAAACCAAGGCAAACATGTAATAACGAATATTAAATTGAATCCATGCTCCTCCAATAGGCTCCATTCCAGATTCATATGTAAGTTTTCTTTCCCCTGTTCTGCCTTTTGGGGCAACGATGAGATTAGTAACTAGAGCTAATACTGGAACAGCTGCGGCAATTAGAAGAAAACCTAAAAAGTATTCATAGCCAGTTAATAAAAACATCTTAAAAAATTAATTTTGAATAAAAGTCGCTTAATTAAGCAAAATCTTTTAAAGTTCTTAAAGAACAATAATAAACCGTGAGTGAAAACATTCAACCAGCCTCTGAGGAAAACAAAATAGTTGAAGACTTTGAGAACGAAAAACTTTCTGAAAATTCTTCAAGAGTAAATGTTGAACAACCTGTCCTTAATCTAGAACAAAATAGATTCGAATGTAGAAGTTGTGGATATATTTATGATCCGTCTGAAGGAAATAAAAAATTAAATATACCTAAGAATACTCCTTTTTCAAAGTTGGATGGGAATACCTTCGCTTGCCCTGTTTGTAGAGCTGGCAAAAATTTTTATAAGGATATAGGTCCTAAATCTAAACCTAGTGGTTTTGAAGAAAATTTAGTTTATGGGTTTGGTTTTAATAGTTTACCCCCTGGACAAAAAAACATATTGATTTTTGGAGGTCTGGCGTTTGCTGCTGCTATGTTCCTTTCTTTGTACTCTTTGCACTAATATATACAAATGAAAAAAATTATTACTAGTATTCCCAATCTCCTTTTATCAATTCTTATTTGTTTTGTATTGAGCAGTTGTTCATCTACAGGAGTAAAAATGAGTGATAGCAGTCCGTGGAAAACAATTCAGTTTGAGGACCAGGCTAATGCTTTAGATGTTGATTTTATAGATGATAAAAATGGATTCTTAGTAGGTTCTAATAGACTTATTATGGAATCCAATGATGGAGGAGAAACTTGGGAAAAAAGAAATTTAGATTTACCAAGTGAAGAGAACTTTCGTCTCCTAGATATCGATTTTAAAGGTGAAGAGGGATGGTTAATAGGTCAGCCTTCATTAGTTATGCATACACTTGATTCAGGAAAGAATTGGACACGTTTATCTCTAGGTAACAAATTACCTGGCCAACCATTTCTAATAACTACTGTCGATGATGGTGTTGCAGAATTGGCTACCACTGCAGGTGCTATTTATGAAACATCAGATAGTGGTGAATCATGGAATGCAAAAGTTGTAGATGCATCTGGTTCTGGAGGTGTAAGAGATTTAAGAAGAACTAATAAAGGAGATTATGTAAGTGTAAGTAGTCTGGGTAATTTCTTTTCTACTTTGGAAAAGGATAGTGATACATGGATAGCTCATCAAAGAGCCAGTAGCAAAAGAGTTCAAAGTATTGGTTTTAATCCAGAAGGAAGTTTATGGATGCTTTCTAGAGGAGCGGAAATTAGATTCAATGAAGATACTAATGACTTAGAAAATTGGTCAAAGCCTGTTATACCAATTCTTAATGGATACAATTATCTAGACATGGGATGGGATCCAAATGGTGATATATGGGCTGGCGGGGGTAATGGAACTTTAATAGTAAGTAAAGATCAAGGTAAAACTTGGAATAAAGATCCCATCGCTTCTGAATTACCAACAAACTACATTAAAATAGTTTTTCTTAATAAGGATGCTTTAGACAATCAAAAAGGATTTGTCCTTGGCGAGCGTGGTTATATCCTTAAATGGAATAGTTAACTTTGAATAACTTGAGTTAATAGTAAAAAAAAAATTAATTTTTGAAAGATTTAACAACTGTCTGTAACCAACCTGTTAATTTCTTCGCGAACTTATGATTTTACACTGTAAGATCATAAGGTAAACATTTGTGATTATGGCCGCAGGTTCAACGGGTGAACGCCCATTCTTTGAAATAATCACCAGTATTAGATACTGGATTATTCATGCAGTAACATTACCAGCTATCTTTATAGCAGGCTTCTTATTTGTATATACAGGCTTAGCCTACGATGCTTTCGGAACTCCTCGTCCAGATAGTTATTTCCAATCATCTGAATCTAAAGCGCCTGTCGTAACACAAAGATATGAAGCTAAATCTCAACTAGATTTAAGAACAAAATAACAATGACTAATTCTCAAGCTCCAATGCAGGCTGCGGAAGTCCGCGTTTATCCTATTTTTACTGTTCGTTGGCTAGCAGTTCATGCTTTAGCTATCCCATCAGTATTCTTTTTAGGTTCTATTGCTGCAATGCAATTCGTAGCCCGATAAATTTAACTATCATGCAAGTAAACGAAAATCCTAACAAAGTTCCAGTTGAACTTAATCGTACAAGCCTTTATTTAGGCTTATTATCAGTCTTTGTATTGGGAATTTTATTTTCCAGTTACTTTTTCAATTAAATTAAAATCATGAGTAAATTAAAAGGACCTGATGGAAGAATTCCAGATAGACTTCCCGACGGTAGACCAGCAGTTGCTTGGGAAAGAAGATGGACTGAAGGAACTCTTCCACTATGGCTTGTTGCAACAGCTGGTGGAATTGCAGTTATCTTCGTTTTAGGAATATTCTTCTATGGTTCATACCAAGGCGTTGGAGCTGGAGGCTAACAAATCCTTACTTGACCTGATAATCACTTATATCAAATAAGCCTAATAAGAATCAGTAAATATCCTTAGTTTCTCTTTTGTGGAGCATGGGATATTTTCTTTCTGGGTTATTAATCCATCTTTTAATGAAAAATGAGACTTACTTTTTGGTCTTTCTTGTTCAATTAATTTAGCTACTTCGAAGATTATTTTATTAGCCACTTCAGTATTTGATCTAAGATTATCCAAAACCATCTCTACAGAAACTTCTTGATGAGTTTGATGCCAGCAATCATAATCAGTAACCATCGACAATGAGGAGTAAGCTATTCCAGCCTCTTTAGCTAATCTTGCTTCTGTATGGTTCGTCATCCCTATTATTGAACATCCCCAACTTCTATATAAATTAGATTCTGCTCTAGTTGAGAAAGCAGGACCTTCCATAGCTAGATAGGTACCTCCTCTATGTAATTGTCTGCCGCCAGGAATATTTTTTTCTCCGATTTCACTTAATATACGGGATAAATTTGTGCAGAAGGGATCTCCCATAGTTACATGTGCTACAGCTCCCTCGTTAAAGAATGTTGCTGGTCTATTTTTTGTACGGTCTATAAATTGATCTGGGACCACTATATCAAGTGGCCTTATCTGTTCTTGTAGTGAACCAACTGCTGATGGGGCAATAATCCATCTTACTCCTATTGATCTTAAAGCCCAAATATTAGCTTTGTAAGGGATTTCAGTAGGATTTAATCTATGTGTTCTTCCATGTCTAGGAATGAATGCTATCTCTAAATTTCCAAGACTATATACTCTTATTGAATCAGAGGGTTTACCATAGGGAGTATTGATTTCTATTTCTTTATTGTACTCAATATGATCCATTGAATAAAATCCACTCCCACCAATTACTCCTAATCTTGATTTTTCAATTGGTAATAAATGTTCTTTATTCATAGTGATGTAAATGACTTTTAATCATCTGGTATTAATTGGAGGAGGACACTCAAATGTTTCTTTATTGAAGAAATGGTTAATGTTTCCTAAATTAAAGCCAGAAATTCCTGTTTCAATTATATCTAGAGATTCTCATTTGGTTTATTCGGCGATATTCCCATCGGTGATTTCAAAATCAATCACTTTAGAAGAGAGTTTAATTGATATAAAATCTTTAGCAAAAAATGCAAAAGTATCTTTTATAGAAGAAGAAGTAAAGGATATTGATTTCAATTTAAAAAAAATTATTTTAAGTAATAGGCCTTCAGTTAATTATTCGAAGTTGGTGCTTAATTATGGAAGTCAAACAAGAATTCCAAAAGAATTTGAATCGCTAGTTAAAAATCGAAATGCTTTTTCAATTAAACCTTTTTTAAGGGCTTATGACTCAATACTAAAAGAAGACATTTTTGATTCAATTAATGAACTTCCATTTGTAATTGTTGGGAGTGGCCTTGCTGCAATTGAAGTATCATATGCTTTGAGAAAAAGATGGGTAGATAGACCTTTAAAACTATTATGTGACTCAAGAAAAATTAATAATACAATTCTAAAAAGTTTAAGGAATTCCAATATTGATTTAGTTGAAAAACTTAATTTTGATTATGGCAAGATTCTCTTATGTACTGGAAATACATCTCCGTTATGGGTACAAAAAAAATTATTAGATTCTGATTCTCATGGCAGAATAATTACAAATCAGAATTTACAGATAAAAAGTTTCTCCGGAATCTTTGCTGTCGGTGATTGCGCAGTTGTAGGTTCAGCAAAAAGACCAGCATCGGGAGTTTTTGCATTAAAAGTTGTAAATACATTAGTCCAAAATCTAAAAAAAGATATAGATGGGAGATCATTAAAAAAGTGGTTTCCTCAAAAAATTGGATTGCAAATAGTAAATATATTTCCAAGCCATAATCCAAAGGCTTTTGCTATTTATCACAATTTTGTTTTCGGCCCTTCTTTCCTTTTTTGGATTTTAAAAAATAAGATTGATCTAAACTTTATTAAAAAGTTCAGATCAAAAAGGCTAATTATGAAAAGTAGTGAAAAAAATATTTCATTGAATGATTGCAGAGGATGTGCAGCTAAAGTTTCTCAGTTTGTTTTGAATAAATCATTAATAAAATCTAATTTAAATTCTTTTGCCTCATCACCTGAAGATTCAGTTGAGATATATCAAAATGGTCAAGATATTATCTTGCAAAGTGTAGATGGATTTCCTGCTTTGGTAAGTGATCCTTGGCTTAATGCAAAAATTACTACTTTGCATGCTTGCTCAGATTTGTGGGCATGCGGAGCAAAACTTTCATCCGCGCAGGCTTTAATTTCATTACCAAAAGTTGAAAGGGAATTTCAGAGTTACCTCTTTTCTCAATCCCTTCAAGGTATTAAATCAACAGTTGCGGATCATGGAGGTGAATTACTTGGAGGCCATACTTTCGAGGCAAGAAGTTTAGTAAATAAACCTTATACATTAGGAATAGATATTTCTTTAACAGTTCAAGGTATTTTAAAAAATGGAGCAAAACCATGGCTTAAATCTGGAATGAATAATGGAGATATTCTCATGATGTCTAGACCTCTGGGCGTTGGGATTTACTTTGCCGGTCAAATGCAAAATATTAATATGCTAGGTAGTTCTTCTAAAATAATTAATAATTTAGTAAAAAGTCAGCAATATTTGATTGATGAAATTTATCTTTTACAAAATCAATTTAAAGAATCATTAGTCAATGCTGCGACTGACATTACTGGATATGGATTTATTGGACATCTTAAAGAAATGGTTGAATCATCTAATTTATACAGGCAAAGAAATAATCTTGAGCCACTAAAAGTTGTATTAGATTTATTTGCATTTAAAGCTTATCCTTCAGTATTTGATTTAATAAGAAAAGATGTTAAAAGTACTTTGTTTGAATCTAATAAAGAAATTTTTGACAAAATCTATAAAGTAAATAAGCAAAAAAGAATAATTAATTTTTTAAACGAAAATTCATTAGATCAAGAGAATTTTAACGAGAGAATATCATTACTATTAGATCCTCAAACTTGCGGCCCCTTGTTGATTAGTTGCAATCCTAAATATGAAAATGTTCTAAAGTATAAATGGTACAAGGTTGGAGAAGTTGTAAAAATGTAATTAATTCCTACTTAATTTGTCAATTTCCAAATACCTTAATCTTTTTATTTCCCTTCCCATCTCCTTCCCTGGATCCCATCCTTCTTTTTTTAATATTTCTCCATCTTTTTTTGATTTTATAAATTTGTAAATAAATAACCACTTAAAGAATTTACGCCAGTATGGTCCTCCATCACAAATTAATAATTTGACTGTCTCATCATTAAGGTTTCTGCCCTCAATAAATTCTGTCCAACTTGAAGGAGAAAAATGATTGAAATTTTTTTGGTTAGTATTTAATATCTTTTTGATATTTAAATAATCCTCTAATATTTTTATCTCACTATTATTTACCAAAAATCTTTGACATGCTGTTTCTAAATCTTCTGAATTTTTTAATAAGTAGAGCATATGATTTCCCTTCAACTTCTTAATCCAGTTAAGTCCTCTTAAAAACCTTTTATCGACTTTAATATTTTCATTTAAGATTGAGATAATTTCCCATTTATTAATTATCGAAATTACATTAGTCAAATTTTCGTGTTTGCATATTTCAGCTAGTTCCATCCTTATTCGTATGCCTAGTGCAGGAGGGTAAATCATTTTCTGATGAGTTTTTGAACTTTTCCATGGCCATTGTCTAACTGTTTCTTGAGATTGTTTGAGGGAATTATTTGAAATATTGAAATCTAACCGTGAAGCGTATTTTGCACATCTAATTAATCTACTTGGATCATCTGAAATACTTTTACTGTGAAGTAGGTTCAATTTTTTGCTTTTTATATCAGAAATTCCTCCATAGAGATCATAAATTTTTCTCGTCGATACCTCGAATGCTATTGAATTTATAGTGAAATCTCTTCTTTTAAGATCCTCCTGAATAGTACTATTAGTTACTGTGGGATTTAAGCCTGGAGCAGAATAAATCTCTTTTCTTGCAGAAGCAATATCAATTTTATAGTCATTAATATTTATTTCTACTGTGTTGTATAGATTAAATTCCTTGATTAAACATAAATCTACATTTACAATATTTTTTTTTATAAATTTTGCTAGAGAAATAGAGGAGCCTTCAATAACAAGATCTATATCTACAGGTTTTAAAAAAGATTTGTTGTGGAATTTACTAATTAATAAATCTCTTAAATAACCGCCAACAAAAGCTACTTTAGTATTTTTATTAAATTCTACGTATTTAGTAATTAGGTTATATAAATTAAATGGAGTTTTGATTAATTCCCCTTGGATGTAATCAGAGATATCGTTCATGAGTTTTAACTTACATAACGTATTGGAGCTAATCTAGGATCTAGAATTTTACTTCCTTTATCGCCAAATTTTACTGCTAAAGATATTTTTTCCCCACTCCCAAAAATATGTATTATTTCACCTTTCCCAAATTTTGAGTGAATTAGCTTATCTCCAACTATCCAGCTTTTCCCTTTACTGGGTCCTGAATATAATTTCCTTACTGCATTTATTGGTTTGTTAACAAGTTCATTTGGATTGTTTCGATCAACTCTTGTTAAACGATCAAGATGCCAATCTCTTCTAATTGAAGCACCACCAGTTTGTGGTAATTCGCCATCCATTAAGTCTTCAGGTATTTCTGATAGAAATATTGAAGGAATTGTTGCTTCACGCATACCACCCCATAATCTTCTTTCTCTGGCATGACTTAGGAAAACTCTTTCTTTAGCTCTAGTAATACCTACGTAGCATAATCTTCTTTCCTCTTCAAGAAGTGAGGGGTTATCTATTGATCTATGGCTAGGGAAGAGACCTTGTTCTAGCCCAGTGATAAAAACATTTTGAAATTCTAAACCTTTACTATTGTGCAGAGTCATAAGAGTTACAGAGTTGGGATTATTTTTCTTAGTATCATTATCAGTTGTTAAGGCTGCTGTAGAAAGAAATCCCTCTACATCTCCACTTTCTGTTTCTTCTTCATATTGAGTAGCTGCATTAATTAGTTCTTGTAAGTTATTTCTTCTATCTTCAGATTCTTCAGTCCCACTAGATATCAAATCACTTAAATAACCACTTTTTTCTAATATTAATTGTAATAATGTAGCAGGACCTGAATTTTCTAGATAGCAAAGTAGATCATTCATAACTTCGGTAAATTTATTAATTCCTTTTGATGATCTGCCTATTGTTTCTTCAAGACTTTGCTTATCATTGATAACTTCCCATAATGGGATATTTAAATTATTAGATAATTCATTAAGTTTTTGAATAGTAGTCTTACCAATTCCTCTTCTAGGGACATTTATGATTCGTAAAAGACTAACGTTATCTGAAGAATTAACCAGAACTTTCAAATATGCTATGGCATCTTTAATTTCCCTTCTATCATAAAAACGCAATCCTCCGAAAATTGTATAAGGAATGCGCCACCTTACAAGAGATTCCTCTATTACTCTTGACTGAGCTCTAGTTCGATATAAAATTGCAAAATTTTTCCAAATTTGTTTCTGATTAATATTGTTAAGTGACTTGATTTTATTAGTAATTGCTTCTGCCTCAGAAATTTCATCATCACAGCTTAGTAACTTTAAAAGCTCCCCTTTTTCTTTAGTAGCCCTTAAAACTTTGTCAATTCTTTCAGAGTTGTTTTCAATGAGTGAGTTTGCAGCATCAAGGATATTAGATGATGACCTATAATTTTCTTCTAATTTAATTAAAGATGATTTAGTCTCTTCATTAAGTGAAGTTTTAAAATCTTCTTGAAAACCAATTAGAATTCTGAAGTCAGCTGCTCTGAAACTATAAATACTTTGATCAGCATCTCCTACTACAAAAATTGACCTATCTTCCCAACTAAAGAATTTTTTTGGTTCTGTATTTCCAGCAGTAATTAATTTAATAAGTTCATATTGTGTTCTATTTGTATCTTGATATTCGTCAACCAAAATATGTTTGAATCTTTTGTGCCAGTAATCTCTGACTACATCATTTTGCCTCAATAAGAAAACAGGCAAAAGTAGAAGATCATCAAAGTCCAAAGAATTATTTTTTGAAAGAGAAATCCTATATCTTTTGTAGGCTTCTGCAACTGTTTTATCAAAATTATTATCTGCTTTTTCTAAAAGATCATTCGAAGTTAGGCATTGATTTTTAGCATTACTTATTAATCTTTTAATCTTTTTGGGATCATATCTTTTAGGGTCAAGATTCATATCTTGACTGATAATTTCTTTTACTAATGTTTGAGAATCTGTTTCGTCGTAAATTGAAAATTGCCTTGTCCATTTTAGTCCTTCTGGATCAGTATATTTTTCAATATCGTATCTAAGTAGTCTTGAAAATAAAGAATGGAAAGTACCGATCCAAAGGCTCTGAAGTCTCTCTTGGTAAACGTTTGTTCTTAAGTGATTTTGATCAATTTCTTTGAGAGTTGTCCAAGGCTGACCAAATTGATTTAAAGCTAATTCTTGGGCTAGAAGAACCTCTAATCTTGCTTTCATTTCTTTAGCAGCTTTGTTAGTAAAAGTTACTGCGAGAATGTTATAAGGATCTATAGAATTATTTTCAATAAGATTTGCAATTCTGTGTGTAAGAGCCTTAGTCTTTCCACTTCCTGCACCTGCTACAACTAATAGTGGCCCATAAACATGTTTTACTGCT
>QCBX01000018.1 GCA_003281455.1 Prochlorococcus sp. AG-347-J21 | reverse complement strand
AATATTCATTTTAAAAGATGTAGATCCAAAAGATCCCACGGAAGAGTTAAGTTCCGTATTGAGTAATTCTGAGGTAAATTTTGAAATAGAAAAGATTGAACGTATCTTAGATTCAAAAAATAAAAGTATGAATAAAAATTAATTAAATAAATTCAACAAAAATGAAAATAACAACAAAAACTGAAGCATTAAATATTGTCGAGACCTCTTATTTAGCATCTCTTTCTTCTTTATTCTGGGTTGCATTATATTATTTGCCAATTGGGGGAGCTTTATTAAGGTTGATTTTACCCCTCCCAATGATCTTGTTGCACTTGAGAAGAGGAACTAAAATTGCATTGGAAGGACTTCTAATACAATTTCTACTTTTATTTATAATTATGGGTCCTGTTAGAGGAACTTTATTTTTATTCCCTTATGGGATCTTGGCTTTTTGGTTAGGTTGGTGTTGGTTTAAAAAAAAGAGTTGGAAACTCAGTTTAACTGGGGGAGTTGTGATTGGAACCCTTGGCTTCTTACTAAGAGTAATAGCATTATCTACGTTGGTTGGAGATAATCTTTGGGTGTTAATCACTAGAGCTAGTTATGGTCTAATAGAAAAGTTCATTGAATTATTTAATTTCCCTTTATATCCCTCAATTTTTAGTATACAATTGGGTGCAATTTTATTAATAATTTTTCAAGAAATAGTTTATGTTTTAACTGTACATGTAGTTGCCTATTCTCTATTTCCTAGATTTAAATTAACCATCCCAGATCCTCCAAGATTATTAAATATCTTAGTTGATTTTAATAATTAAAAAATTAAGAATGTACAGAACAGAATTAGAGATAATTTTTTTTGGTAATGAATCCAATAAAAAAAGACAACTTAATAAGATAGAAATACTGAAAAAGAATATTAAAAATTTAAAAATATTTCTTATAATTGCTGGCACTAATACATCTCAAATTCCAGGAATTTCCGCAGCAGGTATTAATGCAAAATCAAGGAGAAAAACTGCGCTCGCAGATGCTGAATTTTTGCTTGAGGGTGCTTCAAAAGATCATAAATATAAATTGCCTCTTCTTAATGCAGGAGTAACTCCAGCCCTAATAAGTCATGTTTGTTCAAAGCTTATAAATATTTATCCAGTTGTTGTTCCTATTGGAATAGGAGCAAAGCCTTATTTTAATCATTTGGTTGTAGAAGATAGAAATTTGGGCCCATCAAATTGTCTTACTACTGGTAAATCGATGACTAAAGAGAGAGTTCTAAATCTCTATGATAAAGGTCTTGCGATAGGAAAATCCTTAAAACAACCAGTTTTAATTTCTGAATCTGTGCCGGGGGGTACCACAACTGCTCAGGCAGTAATGGAAGCTTTTGGTTTACAAGTATCTAATTTAATAGGGAGTAGTTTATTTAAAGCTCCAAGAGAACTAAGAAGACATGTAGTTAAAAGAGGACTTTTCAATGCAAATTTAAAGGCTGATTTCGACTCTTTTGATGTTGTCGCGGCGGTAGGTGATCCTTTCCAGGCTTTCTCAATGGGTCTATTAATTGGTGCCAGACTAGCAAAACAACCTGTAATATTGTCTGGCGGGAGTCAGATGTTAGCGGTCATTTTGCTTGTATTAGAATTTTTAGATGAAAAAAATAAAGATGAATTTATTGAAGAAGCTTTTATTGCCACAACTGGGTGGCTTGTTAAAGATAATTCTCTAAATGATTTAGTAAATCTTATTAATGAAAAATATGATGTCAAACTATTGGGTTTAGCTAGTCCTTTAAATTTCAAATCTTCAAAATACAAAGAATTGAGAGATTATGAATTAGGTCATGTAAAAGAAGGTGTAGGTGCTGGTGGAATATCATTGCTTGCTTTCTTAGATGGATTTAAAAATGAAGAAATAGTTTCATTGTGTCAACAAAATCTGGAAATAATGAAGGGCCTAGGTCAAATTTCTTTAGAGAAGGATTGCTGAATGTTTTCAAAATTTACAACCAGAAGAGAATTTTTAAATTGTGGTAAGCTTTCGCTTTTATTTCTCTTAAACTCTTGCAGTAATCTACCTAATAAAGTAAAAATTGCATTACAAAATTCCTTGTATCCAGAATCTTTTAAAGATACGATTCCAAAAGATTGGAAGCAGGAAAAAATTAATTTTGAAAATATTCGGCTACAAAAAAATAGAAACGCAATTTTAAATTCTGACTTTACTTTAATAAATGATGGATGGATTTCTAGTATAGATTTTTCAGAATTTGAAAAAATAAATGAATACGAACTGTTCGAAAATTTGGATAAGAGGTCGATAGATTTTTTGGGAAGTTTTAATCAAAATCAGAGAAGTAAATTATTTCCTATTGGCGTAGTACCCTATACAATTATCATTAAAAATAATAAAGAATTAATAAATTCAGCCAGAACATCTTGGGATTTTCTTCTTTCTAAAAAATTAACTGGGAAAATTATTTTTCCACAAAGTCCCAGAATAATATTTTCAATTGCTCAAAAAATTAATTCATCTAATTCTTTAAAAAAAATCAAAAGCCAAGCAATGTTATTTGATGATAAAAATATGCTCAATTGGTTGATTAATTCTGATGCCATTGTCGCAATAGTTCCTTATAGTCTTTGTTCAAAATATTTAAAAATTGATCCAAGGCTTTCTTTAGTTTTCCCAAGCCAAGGCGTACCTTTGATGTGGCATTTTCTACTTAGTCGATCAAATCTAAATAATGAAATATTAATTAAATGGATTAAATCCTTAGAAAATAAATCAATAGTAGATAAATTAGTAAGCCAGGGTTGGTATCTTCCATTCAATAGTGATTATTTGCAAAGTAAATATAAATCTGAAATTTTACCCATCTCAGGACCTTCTGAGAAATGTTGGGAAAATAGTTGGTCTTTCCCAGTCTTAACAAATGAACAAAAAATTAATCTTAAAAATATCTGGAATGAGTCCTTATCCCCATAATCTTTTTGTTGGATTTTTAATTAATAAGTTATGAGTTTCCTTTAATAAATTTGGTATATCTAATTTACTAGGACATTTAGGAACACATTCATTACATTCTTGACAATATGAGGAATTTTTTTCTTCCCACCAATGACCAGCTTTTCCTATTAAATTATATCTTTCTTTTGAAAATTCTAATTGGCCATAACCAATAGATATATTTCTTAAACGAAGTATTTCTGGGATAGGCACTTCATTTGGACATGGAAGACAAGATCTACATTGTTCACATTTGGTTGAGTTTAATCTTTCATTAGAAACTTCCTCAATTTTATTCAGGGCGCTTTTTTCAAGTTTTGTAAGCTTCTCGAATGAGTTTCTAAGTCTATACGCGAATTCAAAATCTTTTTTGTTTGTCGCCCCCAACGACAAGGTTGTAATGCCTTTCGCCAGCAGAAATCGATACGCTAATTCTAATGGATGAAAAGGCTTAGAGGCCTCTATCAAAATATCACTTGGAGAATACAATCTACCGCCTTTATCTGCAGGTGATATTGCTAAAACTCCCATACCTTTTCTTATAGCTTCCTCTGCTAAAGCAATCTTAGATTGATCTAAATAATGCAAATGAAGACTACAAAAAGTAAAAACTTCACAGTTAATTGCATCTTTAATTAGTGAATAACTTCCGTGAGAACTAAAACCAACTTGATCAACCAGTTCCTTCTCAAGTATCCAAGATATGAATTTCTTACCCTCTCCAGCAAGAACCCAATCTAGATGTTGTTTTAAGTTGAGTCCATGAATTGCAAGATTATTAATTTTCTCGCGATTTAAATTTTTAAGAGACTTTTTAAAATTATTTTTTAAAAAGTCTAAATCACCCTTTGGTAAAACTTTGGAAGTAATCACCCAATTTTTTTCTTTTATATTCTCTTCTATTGCTAATTTTTTTATTGAATTTCCAATAAGTGATTCAGCATCACCATAAGAGGGTGCTGTTTCTATGTGGTTAATTCCTGCATAATATGCATTTTTTATTATGCTATACATTTTTTCGAGACTTTCAGTTGCTCGCATTGTCCCTAAAGTGAATAGGCTCACTTTCGCCCCTCTACCAAATGATCTTTTTTGTGAATTAATAATCATCTAAATATGACCAATTTCTTTTTATTTACTCTTTAATTTATTTATAGTTGAAAATCATTTAAAGTAAATTAAAGTAAATACAAAATTTTGCAAAAATATTTTTCTTAAATCTATGTTTACAGGAATAATTCAATCAGTTGGGAAACTAAGACAAGAAAAAAATATTTTAGAAATTGAAATTCTAGATAATTTATTTGATATGGCAATCGGTGACAGCATATCTGTTGATGGAATTTGTTTGACAGTTAAAGAGATTTTTCAAAATAAATTTACTGTTGATGTTAGTGAGGAGACATTAAAAAAAACAACTTTAGGAGTAAAGTCGAACCTGAATCAGATTGTTAACTTGGAACCCGCTCTTAGGGTGTCTGACCGTCTAGGAGGGCATATAGTCAGCGGCCATGTTGATGGCCTAGGAAAAATTGAGAATATAGAAAAATTAGAGAAATCTTGGCTCCTATCAATAAAGTGGAAAAATAATAATTTTTCAAAATATATAGTTAATAAAGGGAGTATTTGTGTAAATGGTATAAGTCTTACGATTGCAAAATATGAGCAGGAAGGAGAAATATTTACTATCGCGATAATTCCTCATACTTGGCATAACACAAATTTGAATAAATTAAATATCGGTGACAGCGTAAACCTTGAGGCAGATGCATTAATTAAATATGTAGAGAAATTACTTTTATTTAATAAAAATAGTAATCAGGATTTATCTTCAAATAATATTTCTTCCGAGTGGCTTAAAGAAAACGGTTGGTAAAGTATATTTTTTAATTTAATGGAATCAGATAAATTGTTTTTGATTCTTTCTTAAGATCGATTTTAAATTCCTGACCAGGTTCAAGACCTAATTTTTTGGTGTAGGCATGACCAATTAATAGGTTCCCATTGCCATGAACTTTAGTTTTAAATTCTGTCTGTCTGCCTCTTGAAGCTCTATTACCGTTTTTCCCCTGACGACCATTTCCTATTTTGTAACCCTTAGCTTCAATAAGCGCCCTATAAAAACTTTTTCTTAAGATTCTTCCACTAGGACCTACGTACCCACAACCTCTTGCTATCTCATCTTCAGATTTTTTACTTAATAATTTTGCTTTTTCAAGAAGTTCTTTTCCTTCTAGCATTATCTGACAAATTTCTAATTATATATTCTTACTAAAAAGGAGAGCTGTGGCAATATAAATTAATAAAAGATAAATTTAATTTTTTAAATTTAGTTTTTTTTATAAAAGATACAAAATAATAAATAAAATAACCCATATTCCATCTACAAAATGCCAGTACAATTCAACAGCTTCCAAAGGGAATATATTTTGACTAGTTAATCTTCCGCCCTTGATTCTCGATTGCCAGGCAATAATTAAAATCATTAAAGTCCCTAAAGTGACATGCAATCCATGAAAACCAGTAAGAGCATAAAAAGTACTTGCAAATAAATTATCGGTTAATCCAAAAGGTAAATGAAAATATTCAAATAATTGACATATTAAAAATATAATTCCAAGAAAAGCAGTAAGAAATAACCATTTTTGGGATTCAGAGTTTTTATCTTTTAAAAGTGCTTTGCCTGCTTTATGGAAAGTTGCACTACTAACAAGTAACAAAATTGTATTAAGTGTAGGTATTGGTAGTTCTAATTCATAAATAGCACCATCAGGTAATGGATTTACTGCTTTATAAGTTAGATAAGCAGCAAAGAATCCGGCAAAAGTCATTCCGTCCGCAATTAGGAAAGTTATAAGACCAAACATTCTGAAGTCTTCATGTGTTTCGTTAACTTCAGAATTATTTTTTTGAATTTCTTTTGAGCTATCTAGTGTTGTCATATGTTTTTATTTTCGTTCAGAAATTTCTTTACCATAACCATAAGGTTCTGCAACTAATGGAGCTTCTCCTTCCCAATTTTCAACTGGAGGTGGAGAAGATGTTAACCATTCAGGTGTAAGAGCATTCCAAGGGTTATCTCCAGCATCTTTTCCATTTCTCACACTAAGGAATACATTAATTAAAAAAGGAATTGTACTTATAGCCATCAAAAGAGCCCCAAGGCTGCTAATTTGATTAACGAACTGGAATTGAGGATCATATTCTGCAACTCTTCTTGGCATTCCATTTAAACCAAGCCAATGTTGAGGGGCAAAGCACAAGTTAAATCCAATAAAGGTAATGATAAAATGTAAAATTCCCAATTTTTCGTTTAGCATTTTCCCAATTACTTTGGGGAACCAATGATAAATTGAGGAGAAAATAATAAAAACAGTCCCTCCATAGACTATGTAATGAAAATGAGCTACGACGAAATAGGTATCATGTACATGAATATCGAAAGGTACCTGAGCTAGAGCAACTCCTGTAATACCTCCAAAAACAAAATTTATAATAAATCCGCAAGAGAATAACATTGCACTATTGATGGAAATTTTACCTCCCCATAATGTTGCAACCCAATTAAAAAATTTTATACCTGTTGGAACAGCAATAAATGCTGTGGCAATAGTAAAGAACAATCTCATCCAAGGGGGCGTTCCACTTGTAAACATATGATGAGCCCAAACAACCAAACCTAAAACTACTATCCCCATTATTGAAAAAACCATTGTTGTATATCCAAAAAGTGGTTTTCTAGCATGTACAGGAAGTATTTCACTAACCAAACCAAAGGCAGGAAGTACCATTATGTATACAGCTGGATGAGAATAAAACCAAAATAAATGCTGATAAACTACAACATTGCCGCCTAAAACAGGATTAAAAAACCCTGTATTAGCAATGATATCGAAGCTAAGTAGAATTAAAGTGCCTGCTAAAACAGGAGTTGACAAAACAACTAATAGACTTGTTCCAAGCATTGCCCAACAATACATAGGTAATTGCATAAGCTTTAATCCTGGCCTTCTTAATTTGATAATGGTCGCGATAAAGTTTATTCCTCCAAATATGGAACTGCCTCCAAGTAATAGAACGCTCAGAATCCAAATAATTTGTCCCGATTGAGGAGTAGTTATGCTCAAAGGTGGATAAGCCGTCCATCCAGCCTGAGCAGCACCCTCAACAAAATAGCTTGCTACCAGCATCAAACCTGAAGGAGGAATTAACCAAAAAGCTACGGCATTTAATCTTGGGAATGCCATATCTCTCGCACCTACATAAAATGGAATTAAATAATTGCCAAAAGCACCGTTTACTACAGGCACTATCCAAAGGAATATCATTATTGTTCCGTGTAAAGTTAAAACTTGGTTATAAACATCTCTTGGCATGAAATCAGACATTGGACTGGCTAGTTCAATTCTTATAGCGCTCGCTAAAGTTCCTCCTATTAAATAAAAGAGAAAACCACAAACCAAGTATTGTATCCCAATTACTTTATGATCAAGACTAAAACTAAAATATCTAAGCCAGCCTTTAGGTTGAAGACTTTCATTATCAGTTTTTTGTGGATCAATTGATATTGTCATAAATTTACCTCTGGTTTTTTATTTTTGTTAAACCATTCGTTGTAGTCAGATTCTTCTTCAACTATTATCGAGGCTCTCATTCCTCCATGATATGGGCCACATAATTCTGCGCAAATTATCGGATATTTTCCTACTTTTGTAGGAGTGAAATTTAAAATAGTCGGTTGCCCAGGAATAATATCCTGTTTAATTCTGAACTCTGGTACCCAAAAAGCATGAATGACATCTTTGGATTCCATTTTCATTGATACTTTTTGATCAACAGGAACGTGTAGTTCTCCCGAAATGAAATTGCCCTTGGGATAATTGAATAGAAATGCAAATTGCATAGCTGAAACTTCAATTGATAAATTATTTATTGCTATTTCATTATTAGAAGTTTGACTTATTCCAGCCCATATTTTTTCAGTATTAGAACTCATCATTTCGTGGTTATGATTTAGTTCTTTCATCCCTCCCATTCGATCGTAGATGTTGTAGCTATATAAACCTATTAGTAAAACAATTATTGAAGGGATAATTGTCCATACAATTTCTAAGCTTAAATTGCCCTCTAAAGCGATACCATCGCCTATCTGATCATTTCTTTTCCTAAACTTAAATAAGCTATAAATAACTGCTATTGTCATTCCTATAAAAATTATTAATCCAATGATAAAAAGAATTTTAAAAAGTTCATCGTAAATTGGTGCATTAATACTTGCTTCGGCTGGAAGCAAATTTACATTAAAACCAATCCAAAAAGATATAGCAAAAACTAGGGAAATAATTAGTATTAAATAAATGTTTTTATTTAACAATTGATCTCTAAAAATTTGTATTTATATCCTCAAGATATTCAATTTTTTTAATCCTGCATCCTTTGTTAAAAGAAAAACATTTAAATTCACAACTTCTTAAGATTTATGAAATAAAAGGCGTATTATTAATAACTTTTTAGGGTTAATTGTCAGGGAAAAAAGATTAAATTAGTAAATTTTTTTTTAAATTTAACATATTAATTTTTAATTAATGTTTGGTTTTTGAATCTAATTTATTATGCAAAATAATAGGTTTTATCCATTTGATTAATAACCAATTATATAAATCAACATATCTAACAATTTTTAAAAGGTTGGGAAGTCATAGTGTACTTGCACTTATCGCACTAATCGTAATTGGAGGTGCTACGAGAGTCATGGAGGCGGGACTTGCCTGTCCTGATTGGCCATTGTGTTATGGATCTTTTTTGCCTTTTAATCATATGAACCTAAGAGTATTTCTAGAATGGTTTCATCGGCTAGATGCTTTTCTGGTTGGAATATTAATTCTTTTTAAATTTGCCCTTTCAATTATTTGGAAAAATGAAATTCCAAATTGGTTGCCTAAAACTTATTCCCTATTACTTTTTCTCGTTATTGTCCAAGGATCTTTGGGAGCTTTAACAGTAATAAACCTGCTTGATTCATACACTGTTACTGGCCATCTTTTAATAGCTTTTCTTCTTCTCATCACAACAATTTCAATAAATCAAAATTTAGAAAATAACGAAAGAGAAGAACCATTAATTTGGTGGAGATTATTATTGTTTGTTCCTCTTTTGCTTACTCTAATTCAATCTTTTATTGGAGTAAGGCTTTCATCAACCTGGTCAGCACATATTTGCTTATCTTTTAATAAACAGTGCCTAATTCTAAATACTCATAAATTATTTGCTTTTCCAATTGCTTTCTCAATTCTATTGATTATTGCTACTGCAATTTATAAGGGAAGTTTGCTGACTGAAAATTGGAGATATCTCTCAGCACTTATTTTTCTATTGTTTTCCCAAATTGCTTTGGGTGTTTTAAGTCTTAAAACAAATTTGAATGAACCTATTTTTATTATCGGTCATCAACTTAACGCCTCTTTATTTATTGCAATATTAACAACATTAATTTTTAGAAATCCTTTTACAAAAAAAGGTCTAAACCACTCCCTAAATTCCCAAATGGTCGGTATCAATTCATGAACAGTAGTAACTTAGAAAACTTGAACTACAAATCTTCAATTAGAGATGAAGTTGTACCTTCAAGAAAAAGATTAACTTTGCCGCCTTGGCTTGAAGTGGCAAAACCCAGATTAATTCCACTTTTACTGGCAACAACTTTGGGAGGAATGGCTTTAACAGAGGAATGGCCTTTGTCTTCACCGAAACTTATCTGTACGTTAGGAGGCGGGGCTTTGGCAGCAGCAGCAGCAGGAGCTCTTAATTGCTTGTGGGAAATGGAATTAGATAAGAGGATGGCAAGAACTAGCAAAAGAGCCTTGCCAGCAGGAAAGTTGACATCTGATACTGTATTTTTAGCTGCCGTATCATGTACTTTGGCAGCTTCGATGCTTTTAGTAAGTGGTGTAAACTATTTGGCTGCGGGATTAACTCTTCTTGGTCTATTTAGCTACGTAATTTTATATACAGTTATTTTGAAACCTCGTACAACAAAAAATATTGTTTTCGGAGGAGTTGCTGGCGCAATACCACCTTTAGTTGGAGCATCTGCTGCCACAGGGCATGTAGGGCTTAGTGGTTGGTGGTTGTTTGGTTTAGTAATGTTATGGACTCCAGCTCATTTTTGGGCACTTGCAATTTTGTTGAAGGATGATTACGCATCTGTTGGTATTCCTATGCTCCCTTCTGTTAAAGGATCTGTTTTTACTGCTAAAGCAATTTCTCATTACGGATGGGCAACTGTTTTAATGAGTATTCTGGGAGTCTTTGCTTTACCTGAAGGGGGTCTATTATACGGAATTATGTTATTGCCATTTAATGGACGACTTTTGCAATTAATAAATGAATTAAAGAAATCTCCTGATGATCTTTCAAGAGCAAAGTCTCTTTTTAGGTGGTCTATTCTCTACATGTTTGGTATTTGTCTTTTGTTATTAATTTCTAGAACCCAACTATCCGTAGAATTTGAGCAGCAATCTATGCAAATATTTTTATCTATATTATCCCTGCTTAGTAATTAAATTACATGTAAAATGTGTTTTAAATAAATAGTAAGTTCGATGAATTATATAAAAGTTAAAGGGCTCTCTAAATCTTATTCAGATATCAAGGCTTTAAAAAATTTATCAATGGAAATTGAAGCTGGCACATTATTCGGAATACTAGGTCCAAATGGTGCTGGCAAATCAACACTTATAAAAATACTCGCAACTTTAATAGAGCCTGATAGTGGAGAAGTTTTAATTAATAATATTAACCTGATAAAAAATTCACGGAAAATTAGAGAATTAATTGGTTATGTTGCCCAAGACATTGCACTTGATAAAATATTAACTGGACGAGAGCTTTTGGATTTTCAATCAGATTTATATCACATCAACAAAAACAAAAAATTTGAAAGGATAAAGAAATTAATAGATCAATTAGAAATGAATGATTGGATTGATCGTAAGTGTGGAACTTATTCAGGGGGAATGAAAAGAAGAATAGATCTGGCAGCTGGACTTTTACATTTGCCCCAAGTTTTAATATTGGATGAACCTACAGTTGGTTTAGATATTGAAAGTAGAAATATAATATGGCAACTTTTGAAAGATTTGAGAAATAATGGAATGACTATTATTTTAAGCAGTCACTATCTTGATGAAATAGATAAATTGGCAGACAGATTAGTGATAATTGATGATGGAAGCGTTATAGCACAAGGGGCTCCTGCAGAACTGAAAAATAAATTAGGAGGAGATAGAGTAACTTTGAAAGTAAGAGAATTTAGTAATCAGGAAGAAGCAAAAAATATATGCCAAATTTTATCTTCAATAGATGGAATTACTCAGATTATCATAAATGAAGCTCAAGGTTTCTCGATAAATTTTGTAGCAGATAAGGAAAAAGATTTACTTACGAAGCTCAAAGTTGAATTGGCCTTCTCAAAGTTTGAAATTTTTTCTCTTACCCAAAGTCAACCAAGCTTAGATGATGTATATCTTCAGGCAACTGGTAAAACATTATTGGATGCCGAAATTTCTATGGCAGGGAAAAGAGACCTTAAAAAAGAATCAAAGCAATCAATGCGATAAAAAACTTCTGGTTAACTAACTATAATAAAATTAATTACTGCTACTTATGGAACTGCAACAGTATAATTTATTTTTTTTATATCAAGAAACATTTGCCTTAACAAAGAGATTATTTATTCAATTAAAAAGAAGACCATCAACTCTTTTAGCTGGAATATTACAACCTATAATTTGGCTTTTTTTATTTGGAGCATTATTCTCTAAAGCTCCTGAAGGTTTTTTACCAGGAGTTGATTCTTATGGGAATTTTTTAGGAGCAGGACTTATTGTTTTTACTGCTTTTAGCGGAGCCCTAAATTCTGGTCTTCCTTTAATGTTTGATAGAGAGTTTGGATTTCTTAATAGATTACTTGTGGCTCCTTTAACCAGTAGATTATCCATAGTTTTATCTTCTTTTTTTTACATAACAATCCTAAGCTTTGTTCAGAGTATTGTAATAATGGTTGTTTCATCCATTTTGGGTTATGGATGGCCCAACTTATATGGTTTAGGAATTGTTTTTACAACATTAATTTTATTAGTTCTTTTTGTGACATCAATAAGTTTATGTTTGGCTTTTGTTTTGCCTGGACATATTGAATTAATCGCTCTTATATTTGTGATAAATTTACCTCTTCTTTTTGCAAGCACTGCTTTAGCTCCAATTTCTTTCATGCCAAATTGGCTTGGGTGGTTAGCTTCATTAAATCCATTAACTTTTGCGATTGAACCTATTAGGACTGCTTATACAAAAACTATGAATTTAGAATTAGTGGCTTTACATGCCCCATATGGTGATTTAACTTGTAAGAGTTGTATATCAATTTTATTTTCTTTAACAGTCTTATCCTTGATTATCATAAGGCCTCTGTTAAATAGAAAATTAAATTAATAAATTTATGCTTTTAAAAAATCATCTAATAGAAGTTTTTAAAAAAGCCTCTTCAGAGAATAATATTTTGCTTAAAGAAAATATTATTCTTAAGTGGGTCCATAGATTTGGGGTTGAT
>QCBX01000017.1 GCA_003281455.1 Prochlorococcus sp. AG-347-J21 | reverse complement strand
GTTCGCAACTGGTATGAGATCTGAATTAATATTATCAGAATCTCTAAATAAAATGTTTAATAAACTTTCAACTTTTTGTATTTGGATTTGACCTTTTTTATCAAAAACGACTTCTAAAAGTATGTCTAAAATCTCTTCAGAGTTATCTGTAAGTATTTTTTTAGCAATATATGGATAAGCTATTTTTAAAATTTTAAATTCAGGATCTAACCTTAGTGCTAAACCTTCTTGACTAACAACGGCCCTTATTATTAAGGCAAACCTACTGGGAACTCTGAAAGGATAGGAATACATTAGTTTTGAGAATTTGTCAGTTACATTTTTAAGATTAAAATTACCAACCTCAGCACCAAAAGATCCTCCTAAAACTTCTTTTAATGGTTCAACAAGTTTTTGAATATCTTGTTCTTTGTTTAAAAAACCTAATTTCTGAAAATCTTCTGCAAGAAGATAATATTCCTCGTTTATTATGTGAACAATTGCCTTAATAAGAGTAAGTCTATCTGAATTTGAAATAGTATCCATCATTCCAAAATCAACATAAGCTAAATTCCCACAATCTGCACTTCCTCCTTTGAGAGCAAACATATTTCCTGGATGTGGGTCTGCATGAAAATATCCAAATTCAAATAATTGCTGCAGACCACTAATGACACATGTTTTTATAAAAGAAGAAGGTGTTAAGTTATTTTCCTCTAGTAAAGCTCGATCTCTTAACTTAACTCCATCAATCCAAGAAGTAGTGATTACCCTTTTAGATGAAAACTGTTTTTCTAATTTAGGAATAAAAATATTTGGGTTTTCTTTAAATAAATTTGCAAACCTCAAAGCATTTTCGGCCTCTTTTTGATAATCAATTTCATCAAAAAGTGCCATACCGAATTCATCTATTATTTCTCCAATTCCAACACCTATATTTAATGGTAAGAGCGGGGATAAAAAAGTTCCTAAAAAACCTTAAGATTACAACATCCCTTCTTATGAGAAAGTATAAATTTGGCCGCTGTACTTTCACAGCTAAATAAGAATTATTTAATTTTGCTTTATAAACTTGACCTAAGCTTGCTGAAGCAATAGGACTATCTGGAAACTCTTCAAATAATTCATTAGCAGGGGATCCAAGTTCCTCTTCTATGATTTTTAAAGCAATTTTGTGATCAAATGCTGGGAGATTATCTTGTAATTTGGTAAGTTCTGTAAGCCAATCTTGTCTAACAAGATCTGGTCTAGTTGAGAGTGCTTGACCTAATTTGATAAAACAAGGGCCTAAATCGGTTATTACATCAAAAAGATATTTCGAGAGATTTTTTTGTACATTTTTATTTTTACTGTTACCTTGAAAAAGTATTCTTAAAAAAAGAAAAATAAAAGTTAAAAGGATGTATAAAACTCTTGGGATAAAAATCCATGGTCTCAAAATCAACCAAATCAAGTCATATTTTGCTGAATATTTCGAATAAGATCTTTTCATTAAAGTTAAAAAATATCGAAAAAGATTACCATTTATTCCATTCTATATATGTCAATAATACTTTATGAGCATTTCATCTTTTCTAACTAAAAAGTTTTTTAAAGTCTTTATTCTTTCCCTCTCATAACAGAGGGACAGCTTTACCAAAGAAATTAGTGAAGTTATTAAAATATCCACCTGGTTATTGGGACTTGCCCGAACTACCCGAAATAGGCTCCCCACTATCCCAAAGCGGATTAATTGCAAAGTCTCAAAGAGAATTCTCCGACAAATTTGAAGCTAAAGGATGTTTTTTTGGAGTTAATGGAGCTTCCGGATTAATACAATCAGCAGTAATTGCAATGGCAAATCCAGGCGAAAATATACTGATGCCTAGAAATGTTCATATAAGTGTTATAAAAATCTGCGCGATGCAGAATATAAATCCAATATTTTTTGACCTAGAATTTTCAACCCTAACGGGGCATTACAAACCAATAACAAAAATTTGGTTGGAAAAGGTATTTAAAAAATTTAAATTTTGATGAGAATAAAATTGTAGGAGTTATTCTTGTAAATCCCTCTTATCATGGGTATGCGGGAGATTTAGAGCCTTTAATTAATCTTTGTCATCAAAAAAATCTCCCTGTTTTGGTTGATGAAGCCCATGGTTCTTATTTCCTTTTTTTGTGAAAACCTTAACCTTCCAAAATCTGCTTTAGCAACAAACGCTGATTTAGTAGTTCACTCATTGCATAAGTCGCTTAATGGTTTAACTCAAACAGCTGCACTTTGGTACAAAGGAAATCTAGTAAACGAGCAGAATTTAATCAATAGTATTAATTTGCTGCAAACTACCAGTCCAAGTTCCTTATTACTTTCTTCTTGTGAAGAGTCTATTAGGGACTGGCTAAACAAAAAAAGTTTATCAAAATATCAAAAAAGAATTTTAGAGGCAAAAAGTATTTATAAAAAATTAATTCAAAAAAAATATTCCTCTCATAGAAACTCAAGACCCTTTAAAAATTGTATTAAACACCTCTAAGGCTGGGATTGATGGTTTTACTGCTGATAAATTTTTTTATAGAAATGGCCTTATTGCCGAATTGCCAGAAATGATGACTCTCACTTTTTGCTTAGGATTTGGAAATCAAAAAGATTTTCTTAATTTATTTGAAAAGTTATGGAAAAAATTACTATTAAATTCCAAAAAATCAAAAAGTTTAGAAGTACTCAAATCGCCCTTTAAATTAGTTCAATCTCCCGAAATTGAAATTGGAATTGCCTGGAGAAGTAAGACTCGGAGAATTTCTTTCTCACAATCATTAAATAAAATATCCGGAGATATTATTTGCCCTTATCCTCCTGGGATACCTCTACTAATTCCTGGCGAAAAAATTGATATAGATAGGTTGAATTGGATAAATAATCAAAGTTTATGCAACAAAGATCTGGTAAATTTTAATATAAGAGTCTTAGAAACATAGCAATTTTATATGAGATTAAGAAGCGGCTTACTTATAGGAATTTTTGGTTTAATTGTTGTTTTGATGGGGGGATGGTTTTTTACATTGGCAACTGCGTTGCTTACATATCTAGCATTATTAGAATTTTTTAGAATGGCAGAATTTAAAGGAATAAGACCAGCTACAAAAACCACATTATTTTCATCCTTTTTTATTATAGTTTCTACTTACCTTGAGACTAATGGTGTGATTGAAGGAGAAATTTCAAATTCAATTTTGCCAATCTGTTCAGTTGGTATATGCACTTGGTTACTTTTGCAACCAAAACCTGGGACAATTTCAGATATTGCAGCCTCTATTTTTGGATTATTCTATTTAGGTTTTTTGCCTAGTTACTGGATTAAGTTAAGGGGATTAGATTCAGTGATAATAAGTTCAAATCAGGGTTTTATATCGTTTGAGAACTTATCAAATACTACAGGTCTTCATTTAACTTTAACTTCTTGTTTTTTAATTGTAGCTAGTGATATTGGTTCCTATTTCATTGGAAAGTCATTTGGTAAAACAACTCTATCTCCAATATCTCCGAGCAAAACCATAGAAGGTTTAATTGGAGGCATATCCTGTTCAACTTTACTAGCAATATTTTTCGCATTTTTAATGAATTGGGAGAATCCATTATTTGTTGGAATAATATATGGAATTTCAATTTCTCTTATGGCATTAGTTGGAGATTTAATAGAATCTATGATGAAGAGAGATGCAAAAATAAAAGATTCCGGAACTTTTTTGCCGGGACATGGAGGAATTCTTGACAGAATTGACAGTTACATCTTTACTCCATCTGTTTTGTATTATATTTTTATAATTCTCAAGTATTTAAATTAATTAAAAATCATTTATTCCAAAAAATAATCATGGATAATTTTACTAGATAATGATGGTAGATCTATATGTGGAAGATGACCACAATTTTGTAACCCTACAAAATTTAATTTTTCAATACTTCTTATATTTTTAATCTCTTTTTTTCCAAGAATTCGATCATTTTCTCCACATAATGTTTTAATTGGGATATTTTGGATATATTTTTGAGTCCCTGCAAACCCACCACTTTTTGCAAATGATGCAAGTGAATTTCTCCATCCTTTACAGCCTAGATGAATAGAAGCAATTTGCTCTTCCATCTTACCAACACATTTATCTGGGAAAGCAAATGCTTGCCTACAAAGGCTTTTTCTGACCTGAGGCAATCCAAGAAATGAGGCACCAATTTGGTTAAGAGGGAAAGGGATACTCTTAGGTTCTCCAAACAATCCTGCGGGGGACAAAAGGATAATTTTATCAATAGAATCAGGAATTTCAAAAGCAAGTTTTAAAGCTGTTGAGCCTCCCATAGAGGCACCAATAATTTTTAGATTCTTCGTTATCTTTAAGGTCTTAAGGAGATCAATTAAATGTGAAATAATTTTCGAGGAATTGTATTCATTTGTTGCGCACCTGGGACTAAAACCAAACCCCAGCATATCAGGAACAATAACTTGAAAATTTCTTTTTAGTGATTTATATATTCTCCTGAATTCTAAAAAACTACTATCAAAGCCATGCAGAAGAAGAATAGGTTGACCTTTCCCTCCGATAACTACTGGGAATTTTAAAGAATTCCAGTTTTGGTTGAATTTTATCCATTTAACATCATTTGCCAAATAGAGACCTAAAGGGTCTAATAGTGACAATTTGGCATTTTCAAAAAATTCTGCATTTAAATCACTTAATTGTTCAAAATTGTTTTTAGTCAAAAAATGTTTATATTTTAATTTTTTGTTGTTCAAAATTTGAAATGACCTCTATTATATCCCGTTTATTAATTTCAAAAGGCAAAAAGTGAATCTCAGATTTATCTCTACAAGTAAAATCTGCAATTTTATCTAAATTTTGATTTTCAAAAACATTTATTCCTAATTGTGCAATATTAGTAGGCAAATTCAATACATTCATTAGTTCCAATAATTGTTTGATTGATTGAGCAGCCAATTTATTATTATTTTTTGTTTCTTCAATTTTTAATTGCAATAATAATCCAACTCCCACAATCTCACCATGCAAGAATTTATTTGGAGTAATTATCTGAGTAATTGCATTATGAATAGCATGTGCTGCAGCTGTTCTACACTTTTCTCCTCCAATACCCCCGACTAATCCTGCTGTAAGTCCACATGCTTCTATAGTGTTTCGCCAAGAAGTATTATTTTTAAATTCAGCCTTGAAGGCTTCTTCCCCGTCTATTAGTAATTGATCTCTTAAAACTCTTGATATCTGAATCGCTTGTTGAACAAGTCCATCATCTATTGTTGAACTAGTAATTGAGGATTCATACCATTTTGCCAAAGCATCTGCAATACCACTTGCAAGAGTCCTTGATGGTGCTGTTCGAATAAATTCATGATCATATACTAGTAGTTTTGGACAAGATCTTAATGCAACATCCTTTACGAATTGGCCATTTTTTGTATAAATATTTGACAAGGCAGTCCAGCCTGCACATGTAGATGCACTAAAAGGTACTGTAATACAAGGAATATTAAGAGATTCTGCTATATATTTCCCCGAATCAAGAACTTTGCCTCCTCCAGCTGCAATAACAGAATCATTATTATTGCTCAAGATGATGTTCTTAACCCTTGAAATATCTTCGTGACAACAATCGAATTGTAAATCTGCAGAATTAACGTTGAGGTTTTGATTTTTTAAGTCTCTAAATATTTTATTTCTAAGATTATATGTATTAATACTTCTGCCTAAAATTAAAGGATTATTAGTTAATTTAGTAATTTGAGGGATAGCTTTTTCCCACGCGTCATTTCCCCTAAATATGGTTTCTGGAGAGATGGACTGCATATTGAAATTAATTTTTAGTAATTAGCACTTGCTAATTCCTGGGGAGATTCTTCGGAAGAGATATTGATTGTAACTTTTTTATTATCATCTATATCAACCAAAGCTTTATCACCGTTTTTTATTCTACCAGAAAGAACTTCTTCAGCTAAACTATCCTCTAATAAGCGCATAACAGCTCTTCTCAAGGGTCTTGCTCCATAGGATGGATTGTATCCTTCTTCAACAAGTCTTTCTTTAAAAGCATCAGTTACGCTCAATTTGATGCCCTTATCTTGTAATCTTACGAAAACCTCCCGTAACATTATTTCAGCAATTTCTTTAACTTCATTTTTAGATAATTGCCTAAATACAATAATTTCATCAAGTCTATTTAAAAATTCAGGTCTAAAGTATTGCTTCAGTTCTTCATTAACTAAAGATTTAATTCTATTATATTGGCTGTCTTCAAGAGAATCACCAGAGAACTCAAATCCTAAACCACCTCCACCTTTCTCAATAACTTTTGAACCAATATTGGAAGTCATTATAAGCAAGGTATTTTTAAAATCTACAGTTCTACCTTTGGAATCTGTAAGTCTGCCGTCCTCAAGAAGTTGCAGTAGTAAATTGAAAACATCTGGATGAGCCTTCTCAACTTCGTCAAATAAAACAACTGTGTAAGGCCTTCTTCTGACAGCTTCAGTAAGCTGACCACCTTCATTAAAACCAACATATCCTGGAGGCGAACCTATAAGCTTACTAACTGTATGTCTTTCCATAAACTCTGACATATCTAATCTGATCATTGCTTCTTCACTACCAAAGAAATATGAAGCTAAAGATTTAGTTAATTCAGTTTTACCTACACCAGTAGGTCCTGAAAAGATAAAACTTGCTATAGGCCTATTTGGGTTTTTCAATCCAACCCTTGCTCTCCTAATAGCTCTAGAAACAGCTTTTACAGCCTCATCTTGTCCAATTAACCTTTGGTGAAGTGTTTCCTCCATATTAAGTAACTTAACTGATTCTGTTTCAGTTAACTTTTGAACAGGTACACCGGTCCAAGAGGCAACAATGTGTGCTACATCTTCTTCACAGACCATTGGATTTTGTAAAAGTTTTATATTATTTTTTTCTGAGTTTGTATCAACACTAGATTTATCCTCATTTGTAGACTCTTTTTTATTTTCAAGCACTTCTTTAATTTTTGCAGATAATTCCATCTCTTTTTCTCTTAATTGACCAGCCTGATCAAAGTTTTGATCTCTTACAGATTCTTCTTTTTGTTTTTGAATTTGTCGTAATTCTTTATCTATCTCTTTAGCTTCTGGTGGGAGTTTAGAATTTATCAAACGAACTCTACTTCCTGCCTCATCAATAAGGTCTATAGCTTTGTCGGGCAGAAATCTGTCAGATATGTAGCGATCTCCTAAGTGAGCTGCAGCCTCTAGAGCATCGTCAGTAATTTTTAGACGATGATGCTGTTCATAACGTTCTCTGAGCCCTTTTAAGATTTCAATTGTATCTTCAATAGATGGTTCACCAACCATGACGGGCTGAAATCTTCTTTCAAGAGCAGCATCTCTTTCAATATGTTTTCTATATTCATCTAGTGTTGTTGCTCCTATACATTGAAGTTCTCCACGTGCTAGAGCTGGCTTTAGAATATTTGCTGCGTCAATAGCTCCTTCAGCAGCTCCAGCACCAATTAATGTATGAACCTCATCTATGACAAGTATTACATTACCTGCAGATTTAATTTCTTCCATAATCTTTTTCAGTCTTTCTTCAAATTCTCCTCTATATTTTGTTCCAGCTACTAGAAGCCCTATATCAAGAGTTAAAACTCTTTTATCTTCGAGTATGTCTGGTATATCTCCTAGCTGTATCCTTTGAGCTAAACCCTCAGCAATAGCTGTTTTGCCAACCCCAGGTTCTCCAATAAGAACTGGATTATTTTTAGTTCTCCTACCTAATATTTGAACAACTCTATCTATTTCTGCATAGCGTCCAACTACTGGATCGAGTTTTGACTCACTAGCTAATTTTGTTAAATTTGTACCGAATTCATCTAAGGTGGCAGTCTTTAAATTACCTTTACTTGAATTAGCACCACTACCGACCTCAGCTGTTTCGCCTAGCATCCTTATAACTTGAGTTCTTACTTTAGTAAGATCAATACTAAGATTTTCTAAGACTCTAGCTGCTACACCTTCACCTTCTCTTATTAAACCTAGTAGAAGATGCTCAGTTCCTATGTAATTGTGCCCAAGTTGACGAGCTTCTTCAAGAGATAGTTCTAAAACTCTTTTCGCTCTTGGCGTAAAAGGTATTTCTACAGCCACAAAACCTGAACCTCTACCGATTATTTTTTCTACTTCTATTCTTGAATCTTTTAAATTCACTCCTAGTGATTTAAGAACTTTTGCCGCTACACCCGTACCCTCACCGATTAAACCTAATAGAATTTGTTCTGTTCCAACGAAATTATGACCAAGTCTTCTAGCTTCCTCCTGAGCAAGCATAATGACTTTTATAGCTTTTTCTGTAAACCTTTCAAACATGAGAAGATTAAAACTATTAATAACCTACCAGTAATATGTCAGTTTTGTGTTCAGCATGAGCTTTTGTGAATACTCAAAATTGTATTTTATTGATTCAAATTTAAATTTTTTAGTGATATAGCAATAAATTCTAGTAATTTCAATGATTCTGGTTATCCGAACAATTAATTTTCAAAATTTTTTAGTTGTTAAAAATTTTTCTTTTAAGAGAGCATCTGAACCATCTTTATAGTAATTTCTTCTTATTCCAACAGTAAAAAATTTAAAGCGAGTATAAAATTTTTCAGCTATGACATTTCTTTTAGAGACTTCCAAAAATAATTTCTTAACATTTAATTTTTCACATTCCTTTATTAAGTAATTCATAAGATAAGATCCAAGACCTTTTTCCCTGTATTTCGGATTTACTACAAAATAATTTAATTGAGCCTCATCTAGAACTACTTGAAAAACGCATATCCCTATTATTGAATTTGCATCTAATATCCCAAATACTTTTGCACCCTCTTTTTTGAATTCGTTAGCCCATTGCTTTTTGCTCCATAAAGAAATCGTATTTAAATCTAGTTCATAACATACATCAATATCTATTTCTTTTAATTGTTTAATGAATATCATTTTATAATGTATTAAGTACTCCAAAGATTTGAATTTAAATTCACCATAAATCAATGACATTTTTAGAGTAAACTTTTTAAAAATTACCCTATGAAAGAACAAGAATCCTTTTTAAAAGAAAAGATTGATTTTAAAAGTCCTAATAGAAATATAGTACCTATTACTACATCCATTGGACGTGATGGGAAATTATTTGTTGGGGGATGTTCTATTGAAGAATTAGTTAAGAAATATGATTCTCCTCTTTATATTTTGGATGAGAAAACCTTAAGAAGCTCCTGTAGAGCCTACAAATTAGCATTAGAAAAATATTACCCAGGAAAATCACTCCCAATTTATGCTTCCAAGGCAAATAGTTCTATCTTCATGAGTAACCTTGTTTCCTCAGAAGGTCTAGGACTTGATGCAGTCTCGGAAGGTGAACTACTTACTGCCCTTAAAGGAGGGGTCCAAAATGAGAAAATTGTTTTTCATGGAAATAACAAGTCAGATAAAGAAATAGAGTTTGCAGTTAGAAACAATATCAACGTAATTGTTGATAATGACTATGACTTAGAGAGATTAGACGAACTATCAAATAGATTTAGTCGTGACTTAGAAATTATGATACGTTTTACTCCTGGAATAGAATGTCATACACACGAATACATAAGAACGGGTTCATTTGATAGCAAGTTTGGTTTTGGAATTGAATATTTGAATACCTTATTCGCAAAAATCAGTAATACAAAACACCTTAAATTAAAGGGAATACATGCACATATTGGTTCCCAGATTTTTGAACTAGAACCTCATAAGGATTTGGGAGAAATAATGGCAAATGTTATTTTAGAAGCAAAAAAATTTGGCCATGAAATTAAAAAATTAAATGTTGGCGGAGGATTAGGAATTAAGTACACAGAAAATGACGACCCCCCTTCAATTGATGAATGGGTAAAAACCATTGCCACCTCAGTTGTTAAAGCTTGTAGAAAACACAATTTAGATTTACCTAAACTAATGTGTGAACCCGGTAGATCTATAGTATCTACTGCAGGTATAACAATTTATAAAATTGGCGCCTTTAAAGAAATTCCAGGGATCAGAACATACTTATCTGTTGATGGTGGGATGAGCGATAATCCAAGACCGATTACATATCAATCTAATTATTCTGCATGTTTAGTAAGTAATCCCTTTAATACTAATTCTAAGAATAAATATACTATTGCTGGCAAGCACTGTGAATCAGGTGATGTCTTGTTTAAGGAGATAGAATTAGCAGATTGCAAGACCGGAGATCTAATATGTGTTTTTGGTACGGGTGCATACAATTACTCAATGAGTTCAAACTATAACAGAATCCCAAGACCTGCTGCTCTCTTAGTTTCAGACGGGGAAGCTGAGATTATCCAAAAAAGAGAAAGTCCGCTTGATCTTTTAAAATATGATGTTCTGCCTGATCGCTTTATTAAACAAAATTAGGTACATTTAGATTAATTTTGTGTTTAATGTGAATTTCTGGGGAATTATAAATTTAAAGTTTTTATTAGATGTCTTATTTGCTGTTGGTTTCGGACTTTTATTATTTTCAAGAGTAAAAGAACAGAGAACATTATGGCTCTTAAGGGGATATTTGTTTTTAGTCTCATCAGCTTGGTTTATTCAAAGATATGCATACCTCCCATTAACATCAAAATTAATAGATGCTGTAGTTCTCGCCTGCTCTCTCTCCTTAGCCATCCTTTGGCAAGGTGAGCTAAGAAGATTAATGGAATTATTAGGAACTGGGAGACTTGCAGTATTGCTAGGAAATCCTCCGAAGGAATTTAGAGCAACATCCAATACTATTACCCAATTAGTTGATACTGCCGGTAAACTTTCCCAGAATAGAAGAGGTGCTTTAATCGTTGTCGATTTGGGAAGTGATTTAAGGCCTGAAGATTTCTTATATTCAGGTACCAATATTGAGGCACAGTTATCAACTGACCTTTTAATAAATCTTTTTGCAACAGATACGCCATTGCATGATGGAGCCGTTCTTGTAAAGGGTAACAAAATAATATCTGCTGGAGTAATACTTCCTCTTTCTAGACAAGGAATTAGTAGGTATGGGACAAGACATTTGGCTGCATTAGGCATAACAGAAAGATTTGACAGATGTATTTGTATTGTTGTTTCTGAAGAGACCGGTACGTTATCGTTAGCAAATCAGGGTAAACTTGAGAGGCCAATTACTAGCAGCAGATTACAAGAACTTCTTATAAATTTAATCGGGAATCAAAACTCTATTGGAACAAGCAAATCATCTTTAGGTAAAACTGCTTTATCCCAAAAGACAAACCAAGGTGATAATATTATCAAAGAAAAAGACTCTAATAAATCAGAAAGCCTTACTAACATAAAGGATTAACTAATGAGTTTTGGAAAAGTTATAGAACAACTAAATACTGACCTAGTCAAGAGAATAGACAAACAAAAAGTGCCAGAACATGTAGCGATAATTATGGATGGAAATGGGAGATGGGCAACTAAAAAAGGGTTCCCTCGATCATTTGGTCATAACAAAGGTGTAGGTGTATTAAAAGAAATTATTAAAGCATCAAAAAAATTAGGTTGTAAGGTACTTACTGTATATGCTTTTTCAACTGAAAATTGGACAAGGCCAACACAAGAAGTGGATTTCCTTATAAATCTTTTTAGCGAAGTTTTGAAAAACGAAATTGACGAGATTCATCAAGAATCAATTAAGATAAAATTTATTGGCGATTTAACTCCTTTCCCAGAAACTTTAAAAAAAATTATCTCTAATTCAGAATCCCTGACGAAAACCAACAATAAATTTTTATTGAATGTTTGTATGAACTACGGAGGCAGACAAGAAATAGTAAAAGTTGCAAAAAAACTAGCACTTAAATCTTCTTCCGGCGAAATAAAACCAAGTGAAGTTAATGAGGAATTATTTAATTCAGAGCTATTAACTCAAGGAATAAAGGATCCAGAATTACTAATAAGAACTAGTGGAGAAAAACGAATAAGTAATTTTCTTTTATGGCAATTAGCTTATTCAGAAATTTATATATCTGAGGTACTATGGCCAGACTTCAATGAGTTCGAATTTCTAAAAGCTATAATAGATTACCAATCAAGGAACAGACGATTCGGCGGTATAGAATCATTACAGGATGAATCTTATGAAGATTCTGAATGTTCTTCCTAACAAAAAATGACTATTTCGAATAATCAGTTATCTAAAGAAATTAGGTTTGATTGGGATAGAAAAGAGATATTAGAAATACTTAATATGCCCCTTATTGATTTGATGTGGAAATCACAAATCGTTCACAGGGAATTTAACAAATACAGCATTCAACTAGCATCATTGTTCAGCGTAAAAACTGGCGGATGTGAGGAAAATTGCTCTTATTGCAGCCAATCAATCTACAGTTCCAGCCAAATCAAAAGTCACCCGCAATTTCAAGTAGAAGAGGTTCTAGCAAGGGCTCAAACAGCAAAAAATGAGGGGGCAGATAGATTTTGTATGGGTTGGGCATGGAGAGAAATTAGAGATGGGAAATCTTTTAATGCAATGTTAAAGATGGTAAAAGGTGTAAGAAATTTAGGAATGGAAGCATGCGTTACTGCTGGGATGCTTACTGAAGAACAAGCTTCTAGACTAGCTGATGCAGGTTTGACTGCTTATAACCACAATCTTGATACTAGTCCAGAATATTACAAAAATATTATTACGACTAGAACTTATCAGGACAGACTAGAAACTATCAAAAGAGTAAGAAATGCAGGAATAAATGTTTGTTGTGGAGGAATAATAGGGTTGGGTGAAACTAATGGAGATAGAGCATCTCTTCTGGAAGTGCTTTCAAACATGAATCCCCATCCTGAGAGTGTTCCTATAAATTCACTAGTAGCCATTGAAGGTACAGGTTTAGAAGATAATCAAGAAATTGACTCAATTGAGATGATAAGGATGATAGCTACAGCAAGAATTCTCATGCCTAAAAGTAAAATAAGATTAAGTGCAGGGCGAGAAAAGCTTTCAAAAGAAGCCCAAATCTTATGTTTTCAATGTGGGGCAAATTCAATTTTTTATGGAGATGAGTTACTCACCACTTCAAATCCATCTTTTCAATCAGACAGAAAACTTCTTAAAGAGGTTGGAGTATCATTTAATAAAGATTTTGAAACTCATGAAAAAACATTATCTTCTTTATGAAAGGCAAAAATTATAAAATAGTTTCTCTTTATTCTTTCTTTTCATTTAAAGAAAACTTAATTCTTGATCTCAAAAATAAATTACTAGATATTGAAAATGAGAACGATCTTTCAGGTTTACTAATTTTTGCAAGTGAAGGTATTAATGGAACTATATGTGCGGCAGAAAGTGTAATTGATATTGTTATCAATTTACTTAACAAGTATACAGATACTAGAAATTTGAACATAAAAGTAAACTTTTCAAAAAAGAAAGTCTTCAAAAAATTAAAAATAAAAATCAAAAAAGAAATTGTTACCATGGGCATTAATGAAATAAGCCCTTCACAAGAGAATGGCACTTATGTTGACTCAGCTGATTGGAATAAGTTAATTAAAAATCAAAATACAATAGTCATTGACACTAGAAATCATTATGAGGTTTCTATAGGAACATTTCAGAATTCTATAAACCCAAAAACGAGAAACTTTAGCGAATTCCCCAGATGGGTAGATGACCATCTAGATAGTCATTTAGAAAATAAAGAGTCTACAAATATAGCAATGTTTTGTACCGGAGGGATTAGATGTGAAAAAGCTACTAGTTTGCTGAAAAAGAAAGGTTATAAAAATATTTATCACCTAAGAGGGGGCATACTTCAATACCTTAATGATACATCAGAAGAAGAAAACTTATTTGAAGGTGAATGTTATGTTTTTGATAAAAGAGTTGCTTTAAATCAAGAATTAGAAAAAGGGTCCTACTCAATTTGTCATGCATGTGGAATGCCAGTTTCAATTCAAGATCAAAAAAGAAAAGAGTATAGAAAGGGTATCCAATGTCATTTCTGCATAGATCAATTCAGTGATAATGATAGGAAAAGGTTTGAAGAAAGACAAACACAGATCGATAGATTAAAAGTGAAAAATCTTAAAATCTATAAGGACTAATTTTCAAAATAATGAAGGTTGAAGAATTAGAAAAATTAGCAAGTAGAATTGGATTATTAATTAAAATTCAAGTCAGAGAAACTCTCGGATTATGTTTCTTTAGAATTGTTATCGCAGAACAGAAAGATAACATCATTAAGATTTGGGCCGAAATGAAAGGGTGGACTTATTTAAATAAACAGGGTATTCAGCTTGATACATTAAGAATCCTTAGTAAAGCTCCTGCTTTTGTTTCAGAATTAATATGGGCAACAACAATGGCTTGGGCAATTGAAAAAAAATCAAGCAACAAAGCAAGACTTTTAGCTATTTTTGATAGTGAAGGATACAGTAAAAAACTTGTAAGATATTTCAAGTTAATAGGATTCAAAATTGTGAAAGAAGTTGGGTCTAGCCCAATAGATCTTTTATTGAGATTGGTCTGGGGAGGTGCAGGTACACTTATGAACGGGGAATGTATTTCAATATTGAAAAAACTTGAAAAGAAACTCTCTTTTATTGAATAAAATTAACCTGCATGATAGCTACTTCTAACTAAGGGGCCAGAAGATACTTTCTTGAATCCTAATTCCTTAGAGAAGCGATATAAATATTCAAACTCTGATGGATCCCAATATTTCTTAACTGCCAAATGATTAAATGAGGGCCTTAAATATTGGCCAATTGTAATTTGATCACAATCTATTTTTTTAAGATCATAAATTGTATTTTTTATTTCATCCAATGTTTCCCCGAGACCTAACATAATGCCTGATTTAGTTTGAATATGAGGAGCAATATCTTTCGACTTTTTCAGTAAATTAAGGGATTTTTTATAATTCGCACCTCTCCTTACTTCTTTTTGGAGTCTTTCAACAGTCTCAAGATTATGATTAAAGCATATTGGATCTTTTTCTAAAATCATCCTCAATCTCTCAGTCTGAAGGTTATTAGTTTCATGAAAATTTTTGCCCCCACCCCAAAAATCAGGAGTTAAAACCTCTATTTTAATTGTTGAATCAATTTTCCTAATCTCATCAATTGTAGACATAAATAAATTTGCACCATGATCAAAGAGATCGTCTCTAGCTACAGATGTCAAAACAACATATTTCAAATTTAGTACTTTTACTGCTTCAGCGACTTGAGTACATTCATCAATATTTATAGAACTAGGTCTACCTTTATTTACCTGACAAAAAGCACAAGAACGAGAACATATAGACCCACCCAGCAAGAAAGTGGCTGTTCCTGAGGCGTAACATTCTGCTCTATTTGGACATCTTGCTTCTTCACAAATAGTATGAATATTTGATTTTTTGATAAGTGTTTGTATTTTTTCAAACTCTGAAGCTTTACTAATAGGAAATTTTATCCAGGAGGGGAGTCTTAAGATTTTTTCTTTCTTAATTAGATTATTTTTTCTCATTGTCTAATTTAGTTTTGTTCTTCCTTCTAAGGCTCTCGCAAGTGTAACTTCATCAACATATTCAAGTTCACTGCCCATTGGGAGGCCATATGCAATCCGCGTAACTTTTGTAAAAGGGGCTAACAATTTTCCAATATAAAGACTTGTTGTATCTCCTTCAACACTGGGAGTTAATGCCAATATGATCTCATTTATTTCAGACTTATTAACTCGTTCTACTAAGCTCCTTATTTCTAAGAGTTCAGGGCCAACAGAATCCATTGGAGATATTAAACCACCAATAACATGGTAGACACCTTTAAATTCTTGAGAACGTTCCAAAGCAAGCAAGTCTTTAGTTTCTGCCACTACGCATATTAGTTTTTGATTCCTTTCAGTATTTCTACATATTTCACATTCATCTTCTGAAGTCAAATTGAAGCATTTTTTACAACGACCAACATTACTGTGAGCTTCCAACAGAGCCTTTGAAAAATCCCTTATTGTGCTTTCAGGTTGTTTTAAAATAAACAAAGCTAACCTTTGAGCTGTTCTTGGACCAATCCCTGGGAATTTCTCAAAATGACCAATTAATTTTGAAAGCGGTTTAGTATAGGTAATCAAAATTAAACTATTTCTAGAAATAATTTAGACGCAAAATTTTGAATTGCCATAATTGTTTGCTTTTAATGTCTTATTATGTTTTTAGTTAGTAAATTCAAACAAAATGAAAAATATCAAATTTAACCCTTTCAAATATTTATTTTCGATTTTTTTATGTTTAACACTTAGCGCTTGTAGTGGAGGTCTCAATGCAGGATTAGAAGCTTATCAAAGCCCTGATGGAAGATATGCCTTTTTATATCCAACAGGATGGACTAGAGTAAAAGTCGATGGAGGACCTGAAATTATTTATCATGATTTAATCAATAGTAATGAGACATTAAGTTTAGTAATTTCTGATGTAAATAAAGAAATTCAACTAGAGCAATTGGGAAGCCCAAGTGAAGTATCTCAAACTTTAATTGATAAAGTTATTGCTCCCGAAGGTTCAGGCAGAGATGTAAAACTTGTAAAGTCTAATAAGAGGGAGGCATCCAATCATATTTTCTATGATTTAGAATACCAACTAAATTTAAATGAACAGGTCAGACACGAACTAGCTACTGTAGTAATTGATAGAGGAACACTTTATACTTTTGCTGTAGGAACAAATGAAGAGAGATGGAATAAAGTTGATGGAATTTTTAGTAATGTAATTGAATCATTTAACTTTCTAATATAGTTATAGAAATTTTATACTAAATACCTACTTGAACGTTCCATAAATCTGCATATATTTTGTTCTGACCTAATAGGTTTTCATGTTTTCCACTTTCAACTATTTTACCTTTATCTATAACTATAATATTGTCCGCATTTTTTATAGTGCTTAATCTATGAGCTATCACTATAGTGGTTCTTTCTTTTGTGATTTTAGATAGTGATTTTTGAATTAAAGCCTCTGTTTCATTATCGACTGAGGCTGTAGCCTCATCTAATATTAGTATTGGTGCATCCTTTAAAACAGCTCTCGCCAAGGCAATTCTTTGACGTTGTCCGCCTGACAGCCTTTGACCCCTTTCTCCTACTATTGTTTTATAACCATTTGGTAGTTGTTCAATAAATTTGTGAGCTTCCGCAATCTTTGAAGCTTTAATTATCTCTTTAAAACTAGGGTTAATTGAGCCATAAGCAATATTTTCTTGTACACTTCCTTGAAATAAATAAGTTTCTTGACTTACTAAAGATATACACTTTCTTAAATCCTTCAAATTTATTTCTTTAATAGAAATGCCATCCAAGGTTATTGAGCCATTATTACTATCATAAATCCTAAGGAGTAGTTTTATTATTGTACTTTTCCCAGAACCTGTTAAACCAACAATGCCTAATGTTGAGTTATTTTCAATTTTGAAATTTATGTTTTTTAAAGTTAAATCTCGTCTAGGATAATTAAAATTTACATTATTAAAAATTATTTCTCCTTTGGTATCTTTAGGTTCAATTTTTATTTTCCCATCTTTTATTTTTATTGGCGTATCTATGAGATCAATTACTCTATCTATTGATGCCATAGATCTCTGAAAATCATCTAAAACATGTCCTAAAGTAGTTAAAGGCCACAATAATCTTTGTGTAATAAACACTAAAAAACTATAAGTTCCTACATCAAGTGTCTTATTCCAAGCTTGAAAACCTCCAATTAATAGAATCGCTATAAAAGCAAATAGAATTGCAAATCTTATAAGAGGGATAAAAGCAGAAGATAATTTTATTGCAGCCTTATTACTTCTTTGATAATCGAGACTTTCTTTATTTAATCTATTTAGTTCCCATTTTTCTTTAGTAAAACTTTTTATGGTCAGTATTCCACTTAAATTATTATTAAGTCTTGATGCCAACATTCCAGCTTTATTTCTAACGTCTCTATATTTTGGAGCAAGCTTCCTTTGAAATTTAATTGATCCTAAAAATATGATTGGAATAGGAAAGAAAGCAAATAAAGCAATTTTTGGAGCAACAAAAATCATAGTGCCCCCAATTATTAAGACAGTTATAAATAACTGAATAATCTGATTAGCCCCTTGGTCTAGAAATCTCTCAAGTTGGTTTATATCATCATTCAAAATAGATAATAGTCTTCCTGTATTATCATTTTCAAAAAAATCCATATCTAATTCTTGGATATGCTCATAAGCTTTTATTCTTAATTTATGTTGCGATAGCTGAGCCAAATTTCTCCATAAAATCGAATATAAATATTCAAAGGAGGATTCACCAGACCAAACTATTCCTGAAGCAAATGCAAGAAAAATCAATTGTGCTGGAACTTCTTTTATCCCAAAACTAGCAATCCATGAATTCTGTTCCTTTACAACAATATCTACCGCAAGACCAATAATTACAGGGGGAGCTAAATCCAATATTTTATTAATTATGGAACTAAAAAAGGCAAAGAATAGTAACCTTTTTTCTTCAATCAGATTCAAATAAAGTCTTATTATTGGATTTTGATTGTTCTTAGAACTCATAAAATAACAATTAAATTTTTCTATTATGATTTAACTTTTCTTTAGTTTCTAATTTACATTTTGTTTTTGCATCTTGATGACTTGCAGTTTGTGTAAATTCTTCGTAGTAACATTCACAAGTTGCATTTGCAATTTCTTCACTATATACCATTTCTGCTTTCAGCATCTCCTCTTTGACACTCTGAAGACAAAATAATTTTATGATTGAATTTTGTTTAGTTTGGGCTAAATAATAACTATTTAAAGAGTTGAATAGGATTATCAGATTCACAATAATAAAGAATTTATATTTGCTAGCTTTCATTATCTAAACCTAGTTTCTAACTTTAATTTTTTTTAATTTATTTTTAGTTTCTCTATGCAGATCTCTTGGTAAATCTACCAAACTGTAATCATTAAAAATCTGTATCTTACCTATGGATCTACCATTTATATTAGTTGAATTACAGATTGTGGATATAATATTTGCGACTCTAACCCCATCAAATTTTCCGAAGTTAAATTTGTAGGTTTCAAAAGAATCATTTTGATAATTATTTCTTCTATTTGAATTTCTCATACGATTATTACCATTTCTATTTGATCTATTTCGATCATTATTATTTTGTTTATGAATCCAAGAATCATCTTCATTAACAAAAAATGCTTTATTACCTATTACTAAATTAATCGCCGCCATTGCAATATTTGAGTCATCCATAGAGTGTTTTTCTTTTAAATTATCTAGTACATCAATAATCAAAGCTTTATTTTCTTCATTTTCATCTTTAGCTAAAGAACTCTCATTAACATTCTCTATAAGTTTCTCCATCCTTTTTTCATTTATTATTTTATTACTTGGTATATTAATTTCTTCAATCTTAGTTCTTGTTGAGTTTTCTAAGTTTCTTAGAAAATGTTTTTCTCTTTGATTAACAAATAAAATTGCTTCTCCTGATCTGCCTGCCCTTCCAGTTCTGCCAATTCTATGAGTATATGTTTCCTTGTCAAAAGGAAAATCGTAATTAACAACTAGTTTTATCCTCTCAACATCTAATCCTCTAGCTGCGACATCAGTTGCAACAAGGATATCAATAAATCCTTTTTTTAATCTGTCTACTGTATTTTCTCTTTGATTTTGAGGTATATCTCCATTAAGTACTGCCACAGTATGACCTGAATTCTCTAAAGCTTCAGCAATTGAAATGGTAAGTAGTTTTGTCCTAACAAAAATTATTACTCCCTCGTTATTAAGTTCTAATATTCTTTTTAAAGCATCTAACTTATGATGCCTTTGTACATATAGAAATTTTTGTTGAATTAATTGAGTTTCTTTTTTGACACTTTTGATTAATATTTCGGCAGGGTCATTTAGATATTTTTTTGCTATATTTTTTATCTCATTAGGCATTGTTGCTGAAAACAATACCATCTGCTTATTTTCTGGAAGTTGATCTATTATCCATTCAATATCTTCAAGAAAACCCATATTTAACATTTCATCAGCCTCATCTAAAACAAGACAACTAATGTCTTTAATTTTAAAAGTTCCCTGCCTTATATGATCCATTATTCGGCCAGGGGTCCCAACTACTACATCAACTTTTCGTTTCAATGCAGAAATTTGATTTCGATAGTCAGTACCCCCGTATATTGCAACCGTTTTAAAATTACTAAATTCAGAACTATAACTTTTAAAAGATTCTGCGACTTGAGTTGCTAATTCTCTTGTAGGAGTCATAACTAAAACCTTGGCATTTAATTCTTTATTATCTGCAAGTTTTTCTATTAATGGTAATGCGAAAGCTGCAGTCTTTCCTGTTCCTGTTTGTGCTTGGCCTAGTAAATCTCTGCCTAACATTAGTTCTGGAATTGAAGCTTTTTGGATGGGAGTTGGATTTTTATATCCTTTATTTCTTAACGAATTTAAAATCGATTGATTAAAGCCAAAATCGAGAAATCCATTCTCATTTCCATTTCCTTTTGATTCTTCAAATGGTTGAGATTCAATTTCTTTTTTATCCTCCAAGTTCTTTAACTCAAGAGCGGAATCATCTTCATTCCGAGATTTTTCCTGCGCACTATCAATAGAGTTACTATCTTTTTTTAAAGCCATTTTAAATGCCTAATAATCTTCTGATTAGGCATTCAACAAATATCTCAATAGACTTGAATTGTTGACTAGCCTTACAGAGCCGTATTATTAATCTAACATCTTGGGGTTAAAATCCTATTAATTTCTCAAAAATAAGATTTAATTTAAATAATATATTTCTAGAAATTTTTTCGCTCTTGTAACAGCAGTATAAAATAACCTTCTTTCAAAACTATCTCTGAAAAAGATATTTTCATTATCTTTTTTTTCTTCTACAGCATATTGATTTCTTCTATATTTTTGTGACCACAAAATGCTTACTTTCTCAGATTCACTTCCTTGAGATTTATGAATAGTAATGGCTATTGCTGGCACAACATTTTCTAAATTAGATGGATCAATTAATGCGACAATTTCTTCGTTATTATCATTAAATTTTCTAAAAAGATATTTTCTTTTATTTTTTAAACCTATGATTACCCCGATATCACCATTTGACAATCCAAGTTCATTATTATTCTTTGTACACATTATTGGAACACCCTCATTAAGAGTTTTAAGGTCATAGGGTTTTTTTTTGACCAAAAATAATTTCATTCAAATATTCAACACTCCATATCCCAGAATTTTTTTCACATAAAATCAAGTAACTTTGTAAATCCAGAAATATCTTATCTACTAAATCTTTTTCTTTAAGCAATAAATTATCAATACCCTCATCAAATATATATTTTTTTTTACTTAAATTTGTAGTTGAAAGATTTAACTTATTTAGATGACTTGTAATAGAGAAAAATAGATCTTTTGGAATATCTTTTTCTCTACTTTTTGAAATAGTAACTTCTTTTGAATTGTTATTTTTTTCTAATTCTTTTATCTTTTGTTTAAGTAAAGAACAATCATTATTAAATATTAAACTACTAATTAATGCTATATCTCCTATATTTCTATAAATTTTTTCTAAATTTACTACAGAAGATTTAATTGAACTATTTTCACCATATTCAAACAAATAATTCCAAATAGAACAGTTATTTACTGGAGACAATTGATTTTTATCTCCAACTAAAATAATTTTACAGTCCTTTGCTAGTAAACTTAGAACTGATTCAACCAAATCGATATTAACCATTGACATTTCATCAATTATGAAAATATCAAGTTCTTTTAGTTTAAATTTCAACTTCAGAGATTTATTTTGAGAATTTAAAATCCATCTATGTAAAGTTTGAAATTCTATTTGGTCCATAAATTTGCTGAAGGAAATATTTTTTTTATCATTAAGAGCTTCTTTTAAACGAGCTGTAGCTTTACCCGTTGGTGCTGAAAAACCAATATTTAAAAAGTTATCAATTCGAAGGAGTTCTAGTATTAATTTTATTACTAAAGTGGTTTTACCAGTACCTGGTCCTCCTTGAAGGAAAACTAAGTTTGAATATCTAAATATATTTTTAATTTGATCAATTTTATTATCATCTTTATAAATAATCGAGTTTTTTGAATTATATGTATCTATTTTTTTTAAAAATAAATTCATAACTCTTTCTATCTTTTTTGACCATTTTGATAGGGATAATTTTCTATTTACTAAGACGAATGGAGAATCAAGGGAACCTATCAAGCCTATATTTTTTAGAACATCTATATGTTTATTGGGCCAGCCATCTTCTAATAATTCAAAGCATATTAGACTATTATCTAAATCAATAATAGTTTCACCATTTTTTTCAAACTCTAATAAAATTCTTATTGCATCTTTTACAAAATTTCCATATTTTTTTTCATTGAATTTGAAAATACCTAAGATCAAATTAAATATATGATCATATTGGAACTTTTCAATATCCGCATTAGTTTTAGTCATTCTAAAAAAGGTTATCCAAATAATTAATTCTCTTTAAAGGTGCTTTGCTAATAAAAACACCTGGAGATATATCTTGCGAATTAGATTTTTCAAATAATTCAAGATCTGGTAATCCCTTTAAAAACAAATAAATATATCCTCCTAAATTTTTATCAGGTTGATAATTTTTAAGTCGCCACTTTAATAATCTATGCAATGCTAATAAATAAAGATGGGATTGCAAGGGATAATGATGTTTAATCATTTCATCTCTCATATTTTCATAGTTATAGTTTCTTGGTAAACAATTACTATTATCACTTCCAGAAATCAAATTACTTTTCCAATCAATTACCCACCATTTGCTATCTTCTAATGTATTACCTATAGGGAAAACACAATCAATACATCCTGAATGAAACCCTTTATTCATGATTTGAAGATCATTTATTTTATCTGCATATTCTTCACCAAACTCATATTCCTGATCTAAAAGAAAGCATTTTGATATATCGTAGGAATTTATATTTCTACCTTCATAAGATAGTGTTAAATCATATTTAACTTCCTTAAGAAAGTATTCATTTGGAATATCAACTAGTCTCTTATTTTGTAATTCACTCCCTAAAGATATATTTATAATTCTTAAAATTGCATCTTTTACTTTAAAAGCCAAAGCAGTATCTATTTGATGAAAGTGCAATTCCTCAATAATTAAATCTATTAATTCTTGATTATTATCGTTTCTAAATTCAAATCTTTCTATTATTTTGTGCAAGCAAGTTCCTGCAATATTTCCTTTTGGAAATTCACTTAGGGGATTTGGATAAGAAAAATAATTAGGATAATTCTTTGATTTCTTAAAATTAGAATCATTGATAATTGATATATTATCTTCATAATCCTTATATTGATTAATGGCTGAATCAATATTTTTGTCTTTACGTATCCAAGAAGAATAACTTGAATAAGAAATGAATTGATCAGCCTTAAATTCTTTAATAATTTTTTTATTAAAGTTATCGATATTCCAAAGATTATTATTCAATCGGTTAATTTGAAACTTGGCGAAAATTTCTTTAATTTTCTCTTTCTCTAAACTATCTTCAAAAGTGGATTTATAAATATTAATATTATCCAAATTATTAAGTAAATCATTATTTAAGATATTATTCGTATCTTCCAAATCATTAAAAACTATAAGTTTATATTTGCACCTTGTAAGTGCTACATAAATCAACCTCTCACTCTCTTTAAATAAATCTTCTTCTTCTATTAACTTAAATTTTTCAACCTTCTCGTAATTATTAGAAATATTAATGTATATGCTTCTATCAATATTTGATTTCCAAATAGGACCTTTAATTTTATTTGAATTATTAGAAATAATTGAGAGATATGGACATAGGACTATTTCAAACTCTAAACCCTTACTACTATGAATGGTAGAAAGATTTATTCCATTTTGAAGATTATAATCTTTCGTCAAAAAATCTTCTTCAGTACAAATTCTTAAAGAATGATCTAACTGATTTTTATACCAGTTAAAAACTTTATTAAGATTAAAATCATTACTCAATAATTCTATCTCAACAATTTCTGAAAGTTGAAATAAATTTGAATTTAAATCTGAATCTTGAATAATCCAGGATGACTTGTAATTTATAAGAAGTTCATTAACAATATTTAAAAAACCTTTTTCTCTAAGTTCCTGTGACCAAGTAATACATTTATTAATTAGAATTTCTAAATTATTACTAATTCCATCATCAATTAATTCTTTTGATTCAATTTCTATAAGCTTTGAAGCGGCAAGCAAATTTATATTTTTTAAAGCCCTAGGATTTAATAAACATTCAATTAATAAAAATAATAGAGAACTTGCTTCTGTATCAAAAATATTTTGTTTATTTTTGATTTTGCATGGGAGGTTAAATTGATTTAATTTGTTTTTCAAAACTAAGCATTGCGAATTGTTTAATGTAAGAATCGCAATTTTATTAATATCAATTTCTTTATTATTTAAAATAAAGTTAACTATATAATTAGTTACAAGATCCTCAATATCAGTCTCTTTTTTTGAATATTCTATAATTTCGAATACATCCTTAAATTTTAATTCAGTATTAATATTTTCATTAATTCTAGAGTTTAATTTCCTGTAGTTTAGTTTTGACTCTTTAAGTCCATTCTTATAAATTTTATTAAGGACATCCATTAATTTGTTTGAAGATCTATAGTTATCTGTAAGATTAAAAACTTCGATTGCGTTTGATCTTGCATCTAAGTAAGTTTCAATATCTCCACCTCTAAATTTATAGATCGCTTGTTTTGGATCACCTACACAAAGTAAAAAATGATTTTTAGTATTAAAGAACTTTTTTATTAAATTCCACTGAGTATTATCTGTATCTTGAAATTCATCAACTAAAACACATTTGAATCTTTTTTGAATTTTAGATAGAGTAATACTATTGCACATTTCTGAATCTAGAAATTTATTTTCTACAGTCTTTATAAGATCATTGAAGTTGAAAATAGAAAAACTTTTCTTCAATTCTATTAATTTTATATAAGCTAGTTGGGTAAATATTCTTACAAATTCAGTGTAGAATCCTTCTTTTATTTTATAAATTTTATCTTGTAATAAATTAAATTTTGTAAAATCTAATTTTAGGTTATATTTTTTAATTTCTTTAGATACATTTTCAATGTAAAAATATTTTAATAAAAGATCATCTTTAGAAATATCATACAGAAATTCAATAACATTTTTCGAATTAAGCTTTTTGTTAATCTCTTCAATCCAAGAAATTATTTGATCAAACTTATCATTTCTAGGATTCGGTGCATATATTTGACTTTTACCACCACTCTCCTTAATTAATTTT
>QCBX01000016.1 GCA_003281455.1 Prochlorococcus sp. AG-347-J21 | reverse complement strand
TGTAGGTAGAAAAGGACCTAAATATTTGTTATTAGACGAACCTTTTGCTGGGATAGATCCTCTAGCTGTTAATGATCTAAAGAAACTAATTCTAAAATTAAGTAGTCATGGGGTGGGGATTCTCATTACAGACCATAATGTGAGGGAAACCCTTCTAATTACTAACAAATCATATGTATTAAGTGAAGGAAAAATTTTAGCTTACGGTTCATCAAGTGAATTGGCTGATAATCCAATAGTCAAGAAGTATTATCTAGGAGATAATTTCAAACTTTGAAATGCCTTTTTTAAAATAAATTAAAAATTTATTATTAAAGATTTACTCATGTGAGAATGATTTTAATTATTATTTGATTGTCATTGAATATTAAAACTTCAGAAATTTCTAGAAATGATACTAGATAATTTTTTTAAAAATTTAATATATGAACCGGTTTCAGTTTTAGGTCTTTTAGTTTTTTATTTTTTATTAATTAACTTACCAATATCTTTGGGTGCAGTTTTTAAAAAAAAGTCTTCTGCTGCTGTAAGACTCATTACGATTTTAGTGAACTTATTAATAACATTACAATTACTTTTTAGGTGGTCAATTTCTGGGCACTTTCCTATTAGTAATTTGTATGAATCTCTTTATTTCCTTACTTGGGGTATCACATTAGGTCAACTATTGGTTGAAAGAGAATACCAAGCTCCAATAATTCCCTCAATTGCTATACCTATTGAGTTACTGACTGTGGCTTTTGCTTGTTTTGTTTTACCTGAGGATTTGAAATTATCATCCAATTTAGTTCCAGCTTTAAGGTCTAGTTGGTTAGTAATGCATGTTAGCGTCGTAATGCTTAGTTATGCAGCATTAATAATAGGTTCTTTACTTTCAATGTCCGTTTTGTTCATCAACAAAAATAAGCCACTTCAAATCAGAAGTAGTTCTACAGGTATAGGAGGATTTAAACTTTCAAATAGCTATCCTGTAAATGATTTAGTTGAACCTATTGAATTTTCTCATTCAGAAGAATTAGATACATTAAGTTATCGTTCTATATTGGTAGGTTTTGTTCTTTTGACTCTCGGTTTAATTTCAGGTGCAGTTTGGGCTAATGAGGCCTGGGGCACATGGTGGAGTTGGGATCCAAAAGAAACATGGGCATTTATCTCATGGTTGTTTTATGCCGCTTATCTGCACATGAGAATAAGCAAGGGTTGGCAAGGACGCAAACCAGCATTATTGGCATCTACAGGCTTTTTAGTTGTTTTAGTATGTTATTTAGGAGTTAATTTTTTAGGAATAGGTTTGCATAGTTATGGATGGATATTTGGGTGATTTCTTAATCATCCAGAATATTTATTGAGGTTCTGAAATTACATTCCCTTTTTGTGCTTCTTCTGCAACTTTTCTCAAGTCATCACATCCTTCTTTTAATGTTGGGTAAGCAAACATTCCGCTACCTGCAATAAAACAATTAGCTCCAGCATCGGCACATTGTGAAATAGTCCAATTTGCTTTTATCCCCCCATCAACTTCAATGTCGACATCTAAGTTTTTTTCGATAATTAAGTTTCTTATTTCTCTTATTTTATTAAGCATTGTTGGTATATAAGCTTGTCCTCCAAAGCCTGGATTAACTGTCATAACCAAAACATGATCAACCATATCCATTATGTTTTTAATCATTTCAAAAGGAGTATGAGGGTTTAATGCAACAGAAGGAGATCCTCCTAAATCTCTTATTCTTCCTAGAACTCTATGCAAATGAATATTTGATTCGGCATGAGCTATTACTACTCCTGGTTCCCCATTTGCCCCTTTTGTAGCGTTTACATAAGATTCAAGCATTGTTTCACAGTTGTACTGGCTTACCATTAATTGAGTTTCAAAAGGGACATTGCAATATTTCCTGCATGCAGAGATCATTTCAGGACCAAATGTAAGATTTGGTACGAAATTTCCATCCATTACATCAAATTGAATTCTATCTACCCCAGCTTCCTCGAGCTCTTTCACACATGCCCCCATATTTGCCCAATCTGCTGGTAAAACTGAAGGAATTATTTGAATTGGTCTATTTGCACCAGTTAAATTTGCTTGATTTGACTCAGTCATTTAATTTTTAAAATATTTAATAAAGATACTATATTTAGTTGTTTATTCCTAATTTCAAGTCACGGCCTGATAAAGTAACAGCTGTAAAGAGTTAAAAAAAGCTTACTAGCATAATAATTCTCATAAAAATTGCATTTTATATGAGATCATACTCAAAACCTTTTAGAAAATCCTCAAAATTTAATTGTGAATCAAACTTTAATTCAAGAAATTCTCGAAGTTGTCGAGCAAGCAGCTATTGCCTCAGCAAAACTAACAGGACTTGGTCAAAAAGATGAAGCTGATGCTGCAGCTGTCGAAGCAATGAGATTGCGAATGGGCAAAATTGAAATGAAAGGGAAAATTGTTATTGGAGAAGGTGAAAGAGATGAAGCACCCATGCTTTATATAGGTGAAGAGGTTGGTAGTGGAAGTGGCCCAGGGGTTGACTTTGCAGTAGATCCTTGTGAAGGAACAAATCTTTGTGCGAATAATCAAAGAGGTTCTATGGCGGTTTTAGCTGCCTCTGATACGGGTGGTCTTTTCAATGCTCCTGATTTTTACATGAATAAATTAGCAGCGCCTCCTGCGGCCAAAGGTAAAGTTGATATTAGAAATTCAGCTACTGAAAACTTGAAGATACTAAGTGATTGCTTGGGACTTTCTATTGATGAGCTTACTGTAGTTGTAATGGATAGAACTAGACATAAAGATTTAATTAAAGAGATTCGAGGATGTGGTGCAAAAGTACAACCGATTTCTGATGGTGATGTTCAAGCTGCGATTGCATGCGGTTTTGCAGGAACTGGAACACATTGCTTGATGGGTATAGGTGCAGCCCCAGAGGGTGTTATTTCAGCTGCTGCAATGAGAGCTCTCGGCGGACACTTTCAAGGACAACTAGTTTATGATCCGGCAATCGCTCAAACCTCTGAATGGGCTGATTACACAAAAGAAGGGAATATAAAACGTCTTAATGAAATGGGCATAACAGATATAGATAAAATTTATGAAGCAAATGAATTGGCATCGGGAGAAAATGTTGTTTTCGCTGGAAGTGGAATAACTGATGGATTATTATTTGATGGAGTTAAATTTGAGAAGGATTGTGTTAGAACAAGTAGTCTAGTTATTAGTACATTAGATAGTACTGCAAGGTTCACAAACACTGTCCACATAAAAGATGGTGCTAAGAGTATCAGCCTTTAAAAATTCACTTTTGATTTTATGCATATTGTTGTCGTCGGACTGAGTCATCGCACGGCACCTGTCGAAGTGCGTGAGAAGTTAAGTATTCCTGACCAATCCATAACAGAGTCATTGAAAGCATTAAAAGCTTTCTCTGATGTATTAGAGGTGTCAATTTTAAGTACTTGTAATAGGCTGGAAATATATGCGCTAGTAAAGGATAAAAATACTGGAATTTCATCTATTAAAGAATTCATATCAGAATATTCTGGAATTAATTTTGAAGATTTAAATCCACATCTTTTTTGCTTTAGACAGGAAGAAGCAGTTTTGCATTTGATGAAAGTCTCGGCCGGACTCGATAGCCTCGTTTTAGGGGAAGGACAAATCCTTTCGCAGGTAAAAAAAATGATGAGATTAGGTCAAGAGAATCAATCTACTGGACCAATTCTTAATAGATTATTAACTCAATCAGTTAGTACAGGTAAAAAAGTAAGATCCGAAACAAATTTAGGAACTGGAGCTGTGTCAATCAGTTCAGCAGCGGTAGAACTAGCTCAATTAAAAATTGGACAAGAAAAGGGTTTTGATACTCTTGTAAGTTTGGAATCAGAGAACATTCTTGTTGTTGGCGCCGGACGAATGAGTAGGCTTTTAATAACTCATTTAAAATCAAAAGGATGTCATAAACTTATCCTTTTAAATAGAAACATTGATAGAGCATTAAATCTTGCTCAAGACTTCCCTGATTTAGAGATTGTTTGTAAAGGGTTAAACGAATTAGAAGAAAACATATCATTATCTTCGCTTGTTTTCACCAGTACTGCTTCTGAAGAGCCAATTATTGATCTCACAAAAATTGAAAAAATAAATTTGAGTAATAGGCTTAAATTTATTGATATTGGTGTACCGAGAAATATATCTAATGATGTCAAACTACATGAATTTGTTAAATCATTTGATGTTGATGACTTACAAGAGGTCGTTTCAAGAAATCAAGAATTTAGACAGAAAATAGCAAAGGAAGCGGAATCTTTAGTAGAAGAAGAAAGGATCATTTTTCTAGAATGGTGGGCAAGTTTAGAGGCCGTTCCAGTAATTAATAAACTTAGATCAGATTTGGAGTTAATTAGAAAAGAGGAATTGCAAAAAGCACTTAGCAGAATGGGACCAGATTTTTCGGCTAGAGAAAGAAAAGTTGTGGAAGCTCTGACTAAAGGAATAATTAATAAAATACTTCATACGCCGGTCACCAATTTGAGAAGTCCTCAATCAAGAGAAGAAAGACAAGTTTCTTTGAAAATCGTTGAAAAATTGTTTTCTTTGGTAGAAGAGGATAAAAATAACTAACTTTTTTCGATTTATATTAAGTTTTTCCAGTGATTTATCGAAATACCTTTGTAAACTGACCATTTGTATTTCTAAATATGCCCATAATCAGTTACTTTAAATAGTTGTATATCTACCTCCATTAGATTGAATGAAGCGTGTGTTGGCCATAATCCTCGGAGGAGGAAAAGGTTCTAGACTTTACCCTTTAACAAAAATGAGGGCTAAACCTGCTGTGCCATTGGCAGGTAAGTATCGTTTGATAGATATTCCGATTAGTAACTGTATAAATTCAGGCATTGAAAAAATGTACGTATTGACCCAGTTCAATAGTGCATCTCTAAATAGACATATAGGAAGAACCTATAATTTAAATGGCCCTTTTGGCCAAGGATTTGTGGAGGTTTTAGCTGCACAACAGACTCCTGATAGTCCTAAGTGGTTTGAAGGTACTGCTGATGCTGTAAGAAAATACCAATGGTTATTTCAAGAATGGGATGTTGATGAATATTTAATATTGTCAGGGGATCAACTGTACAGAATGGACTACAGTTTATTTGTTCAACATCATAGAGATAATGGTGCTGATTTAACTGTTGCAGCTTTGCCTGTTGATGAAGCTCAAGCAGAAGGTTTTGGCCTAATGAGAACTGATGATGTAGGAAATATAAAAGAATTTAGTGAAAAGCCTACTGGAGAGAAGTTGAAGGCTATGGCAGTAGATACTTCAAAATTTGGATTAAGTAAGGAGTCAGCTGCCGAAAAACCATATCTAGCCTCTATGGGGATTTACGTTTTTAGCAGAAATACTCTCTTTGATCTTCTAAATAAATTTCCTAGTTATACGGATTTTGGTAAGGACATAATTCCAGAAGCCCTCAATAGAGGCGATACTCTTAAAAGTTATGTATTCGATGATTATTGGGAAGATATCGGCACAATTGGAGCATTCTTTGAGTCAAACCTTGCATTGACTGAGCAACCAAAACCTCCATTTAGTTTTTATGATGAGAAATTTCCAATTTATACTAGACCTAGATATTTACCCCCTTCTAAACTTGTAGATGCTCAAATTACTGATTCAATTGTTTGTGAAGGCACAATCTTGAAGTCATGCAGTATTTTACATTGTGTTTTAGGTGTAAGAAGTAGGATTGAAAGTGACTCGGTTCTTGAGGATACTCTTGTTATGGGAGCCGATTTCTTTGAATCCCCTGAAGAGAGGGTTGAATTAAGAAAAGGGGGCGGAACGCCTCTTGGAGTAGGTGAAGGGACTACTGTAAAAAGAGCAATTCTTGATAAGAATACAAGAATTGGCGATAATGTTGTGATCATTAATAAAGATCGAGTAGAAGAAGCAGATAAGCCAGAATTAGGCTTTTATATCAGAAATGGAATTGTTGTAGTAGTTAAAAATGCAACTATTGCAAACGGAACTGTTATTTAAATCTTTTCCATCATTTTTCGCTGACATAAGTATTTTTTTTGAGCAATTTTGTTGAGTTGCAGGCACACTATATTTATTGAGTTTTTTAATTTTTTATGTCCAAGGCACATTTTGGTTTAATAGGTCTTGGTGTTATGGGCGAAAATTTAGTTCTTAACGCAGAGAGAAATGGATTTTCTAGTGTAGTTTTTAATAGGACTTACTCAAAAACCGAAGAATTTTTACAAGGTCGTGGCCTTGGGAAGAATATAGAAGGAGCTGAAACTCTTCAAGAATTTGTTAATAAGCTAGAGAGACCTAGAAGAATTCTAATGATGGTAAAAGCTGGGCCCGCAACAGATGCTGTCATTGATAATATTTCTGGATATCTCGAGGAAGGAGATTTATTAATAGATGGCGGTAACTCCCAATTTAAAGATACAGAAAGAAGGGTGAATACTCTTGAAAGTAAAAGTTTTGGATACATTGGGATGGGAGTCTCTGGAGGGGCCAAAGGAGCTTTGGAGGGTCCAAGTATGATGCCCGGTGGTACTAAGGCTTCATATGATGCAATAGAAAGCTTATTAACAAAAATGGCTGCCAAAGTTGAAGACGGACCATGTGTTGCATATGTTGGACCGGGAGGCTCAGGTCATTTTGTGAAAACTGTTCATAACGGAATTGAATATGGAATTGAACAAATACTTGCAGAAGCTTATGACCTTATGAAGAGAGTCAAAGGTATGAACGGTCAGCAAATGTCAGAGGTATTTGGTATTTGGAATAATACTAATGAATTAGCTTCTTATCTTGTTGAGATAACAGAGATTTGTCTAAATACAAAAGATGAGATAACTGGAGATGATGTCGTGGAAAAAATATTAGATAAAGCTGGTCAGAAAGGTACAGGTTTATGGACTGTTGTGAGTGCTCTAGAACTGGGGGTATCAGTCCCAACTATTTATGCATCTTTAAATGCAAGAGTAATGAGTTCTTTAAAAGAGCAACGTAGTGAGATTGAAAAAACTATTCCATCTAAAGAGATAGAGGATTTTGATTTAGGAAATGTATCAGATGGAATGAAACCTTTATTTGATGCTGTAGTCCTTGCCACAATTGCTAGCTATGCCCAAGGTATGGATATTTTAAGAGAAGCATCTGCAGTATATAATTATGGTTTGAATATGCCGTCAATTGCACAAATATGGAAAGGTGGTTGCATAATTAGATCAAAATTATTAAGTAAAATTCAAGATGCTTATAATAAAGATCCTGATCTAAAAAATTTAATTTTTGATGATTGGTTTAATAATGAAATTGCGACAAGATTAGATAACTTAGCTAAGGTAGTTTCTCTATCCACAAAGGCAGGTATACCAGTCCCATGTTTATCCAGTACTTTAGATTATTTGAATAGTTATAGAACCAATAGACTTCCTCAGAATCTTGTGCAGGCAATGAGAGACTGTTTTGGCTCTCATACATATGAAAGAATTGATAAGGAAGGTAGTTTTCATACTGAATGGATGAAATGATTGAAAAGGTCAAAAATGGATACACCTTAAATATTTACAAAGACAAGTTAGAACTATCAACAGCGGTTTTTAAGTTTATTCAAAGCCATATTATTCATACTTTAAAAAAGAAAGAAAGATTCAAATTTTGTGTAAGTGGAGGTTCAACTCCTAAATCTGTGTATCATCTCTTATCTAATAATGATCTTCAATGGGATATGGTTGATGTCTTTTTAGGAGATGAAAGATGTGTTGATCCAAATTCAGAATTAAGTAACTCGTTAATGTTGAGAAATTCTTTGCTAACTAATTTTGGATCTAAAGCTTATTTTTATGAAATTTCCAATGATTTAAACGCTGATGATGAAACTACTAAAAATCAATTTATTTCTAAATTATTTGAAAAATGCGGATCAAACCCTCCAACTTTTGATTTAACATTATTAGGTCTTGGTGATGATGGTCATACAGCCTCACTATTCCCTTATCAAAAAAATAATAATGTAGATGATTTTGTTATTTTTAATGAAGGTAAAGGTTTAAAAAGAATTTCATTAACTCCAAAGGTTCTTTCCGCTTCTTCAAAGATAGTATTTTTAGTTAGTGGAGCTTCTAAAAGAATTGCTCTTGAGAGGTTATTAGATGAAAAAGAGCCACCAGATAGAACACCATCAAAATTAATAAAATCTATTAATCAAATTTCAATATTTTGTGATCAGGAATCAGCAAAAGAATTAGAAATTTAGTTAAAGTCTATTAATAATTTAAATTATTTAATGAGTAAGAAAAAATTTTTATTCCAGAAAAAGGAGTTCGATGGTTGGAAAACATTAAATGATACTGTTATGGGCGGATCAAGTTCAGCTTTTTGTGAAACTTCAAATTCGGGTTTGATATTAAGAGGTAATATTGTCGAGAAAGCAGGAGGATTTGTTAGTTGTAGATCTTCTATATATAAACCTTCTTTAAATGTATCTGAGTATTCATCCTTTGAATTAAATATTGATGGACAAGGAAGAACTTTTAAATTTGCTGTCGCTTGTGAAGATGATCTACTAGGACTAACCGAATTTATTCCTGGTGGACTTAGATGGATTAAATCATTTCCAACAAAAAAATTCGGGACAACAAATGTTCAAATTCCTTTTAGTGATTTAAAACCCTCAGTAAGAGCTAATAAAGTACGTTTTCCATTTAAATTCAAGCCGTCTAAAATTAAAAGATTGCAAATACTACACTCTAAGTTCGGTGATGATGGATTACTTAATAATGCGTTTAAACAGGGTTCAATAAAAGTTTTAATTAAATCAATAAGTGTTATTTGAAAATCCACCTAAAAATATAGAGAGCTTAATCGCTAAGTCAGCAGATTTAACAAATAAACCTTTTGTTCATTCTGTAGTAAAAATAAATGGTGAATACGAATTCGAAGATGAAGATATTGATTTAACAGTTAATATCTTATGTAGAGATAAAGAAGGTAAAAGATTAGAAATTTATGATCTTGAATTAGAACTTTTTAAATCAAATAAAGAGTTGGTTTTAGTAATCTCTAAGCTTAACTTCCCTGATGAACCAATATTATGGTGTGGAGTTAAAACATTATGGATGGATAGCAATAATGGGAAAAAATGCAATTCACCAAAATACAGCGCTAGATTGGAAAATTTAGCAAATAGGATAAAAAGTTTTATTGATTAAGAAAAAAAATTTGAGCTGATTTATAAATCAGTAACAGCCCCTAAACTTGATGTGCTTACGATTCTCGAATATTTTGAAAGAATTCCTCTTTTGTATTTTTGAATAGGTTTTACCCAATCTTTTTTTTCTTTTTTCTAATTCTTCGTCAGATAAATCAACTTCAATTAGTTGTTTTACTGCATCTACTGTAATTAAATCACCTTGTTTTATTAGAGCAATATTTCCTCCTACAGCAGCCTCTGGAGCTATGTGACCCACAACAAGACCATAGGTACCGCCGCTAAATCTGCCATCGGTAATTAAAGCCACCTTCTCTCCAAGCCCTTGACCAACAATTGCAGATGTTGGAGCTAACATCTCTCTCATACCTGGTCCTCCTACAGGACCTTCGTTTCTAATAACAACAACATCACCAGCTTTGATATCGTTATTTAATATCGATTTTAAACAATCCTCTTCACTTTCAAAAATCTTTGCGGGACCTGTTAATACAGGGTTTTTTACTCCGCTAATTTTGGCTACAGAACCTTCGCTCGCTAAGTTACCTTTTAATATCGCTAGATGTCCTTTTTTATAAAGAGGGTCATCTATGTCTCTTATGACATTTTGATTTGTTGGAGACTTATCTGGAATATTTTGTAAGTATTCTGAGATGGTTTTCCCTTCAATGTTTTTGCAATCGCCATGAATTAATCCTGCATTCAAAAGTATTTTCATTACTTGTGGAATCCCACCTGCCTTATGAAGATCCACCGTCACATATTTACCACTCGGTTTAAGGTCACAAATAACGGGTACTTTTTGTCTGATTCTCTCAAAATCATTAATGTTGATATCTATTCCTGCAGTATTCGCGATAGCTAAGATGTGCAATACCGCATTTGTTGATCCGCCAATTGCCATAATTACTGATATTGCATTTTCAAATGCTTTCTTAGTCATTAGGTCTAGAGGTCTTATATCTTTTTCTATTGCAGAGACTAATATCTCAGCACTTTTATCTGCACTTAGTTCTTTTTCAAGATCTTCAGCAGCCATAGTGGAACTATGAGGAAGACTTAACCCTAATACTTCAATAACCGCAGACATTGTATTAGCTGTAAACATTCCTCCACAGCTACCAGCACCAGGAATACAATTTTTCTCAACTTGGATTAGCCTTTCTTCATTAATTTTGCCTGATGTTAATTGGCCAACAGCTTCAAATGCACTAACAACAGTAAGATCTTCTCCATGCAATTTCCCAGGCTTTATTGTCCCTCCATAAATGAAAATTGAGGGAATATTCATTCTTGCAATCGCAATCATGGCACCCGGCATATTTTTATCACATCCACCTATAGCAAGTACTCCATCCATACTCTGAGCATTGCATGCTGTTTCAATTGAATCAGCAATAACTTCTCTTGAAACTAGGGAATATTTCATGCCCTCTGTTCCCATAGAAATCCCATCACTTACTGTTATAGTCCCAAACATCTGAGGCATCCCACCTGATCTTTTTATAGACTCTTCAGCTTTTAGAGCTAACTTATTTAAACCCATATTGCATGGTGTTATGGTGCTGTATCCATTTGCAACTCCAATAATAGGTTTATTAAAATCTTCATCATTAAATCCAACAGCTCTTAACATCGATCTGTTAGGTGATCTTTGCACACCTTGGGTTATTGCAGATGATCTGAGTTTATTCATATTATTTGAGAACCTTTTTTATTCTATTGCCCCAACTCTTCAAGTTGCTTCCTCACATCAGCAATTGCAGAATTAAGTTGCTCAACTTTCTTCTCCAGATTCTCTCCTTCAACTTCATTTATATTTTCATTTGAATCAATCGCTTCTGAGCCGTCTTGAATTCTGGAGGAATACATCATTGCTTTTTGCTTTTTTTCCTCCTTTCTTTTGTCTGCTTCGGATATTAACCACCATGCTAGACCTGCTGCTCCAATAAAAGCACCACTTATTAATGATAAAAGATTATTTGAAGACGAATCTCTGTATTCAGACATTGGTAAAATATTTACTCCTATATTCTATATTAGTTCTTATCTTGAAATATAGTACTTAAACGCGATAAAGGATTCCCAATACCGGGTACCAATAATGGTTTTTTTTCGTCTTCCTCATCTATGCAAGAAGTGTAAATTACCTGATTCGGGAATAATTTCGCAATTTCATTTAACCCTTTATTGGAGCAAATAGCAGTTATTAAAAGAATCCTATTTGAATCAACACCTAATTCCTTTAATTTAATTAAGGTTTCTAATGTGGTTGATTTTGTCGTTATTTGTTCTGAATAAAATATAACTCCTTCATTTGATTCAATAGTTTTAGGAAGTTCTCCTAATGAGAGGGTTGAATTAGGAATTACTTCTTTGGATCCAAACCAAAGAGATAACCCTTCGGGCAACATTGCGAGCACTTTTATTGGATAATCAGTATTAATAAAGAATCCATCTGTGTCCCCATTATCAGTATTTACTATTTCTTTTTTATATGGCAGCCAATTACGTAATGCTTCATATGTAAGCCATTTCCCTAATTGCTCATATCCTGTTGAGTACAAAATATCTGGAGTATTTTTTTCTCTCAATATTGAAAGCCAATGTTTTATTAATGGATGAGGAGGAACAATAACCTTTAGTGACATTGCCATATATTTTCCTTTAAGATACTCTTACAAACTTTAAATACTTAAGTTCTAAAATACAGTCTTATTATGATTAAATCAATTGTTTTCCCCTCACTAAAGAATGCATTAATTACTTTGTTGTTCGTTGGGATTTTATTTTTTAATTCTGTAAATTCTGCATGGGCTAAACGACCTCCTGAGATTAGAAACCAGCAAGACCTTAATTTAGAGCCAGATATGCATGGTCAAGATTTAAGCGGTAACGAATACGTTAAGTTTGATTTGAATGGGTTTAATTTCAGTGAAAGTAATTTAGAAGGCGCGGTGTTCAATAATAGTAAATTGCAAAATTCAAAGTTTAATGGAGCCAATTTAAGAGATGCACTAGCTTATGCAACAGATTTTACAGATGCAGATCTTTCGGATGTTAATTTTACAAATGCTTTATTAATGGAGAGTAATTTTGAAGGAGCAAAAATAGATGGTGCAGATTTTACTGATGCTGTTCTTAGTCGTACACAACAAAAACAATTATGTGCGATTGCTAATGGCACAAATAGTTCTACAGGAGAGAGTACAGAATATAGCTTAGGTTGTTAATCATAAAAAATGAAAAAAAAAATACCAGTTATAGTTGTTTCAGGATTTCTTGGTTCAGGTAAAACAACTTTTCTAAGATATTTATTAAAAGAGAGTAATAAAAAATTTGGTTTAATAATTAATGAATTTGGTGATGTTGGAATTGACGGTGATTTGATTAAAAGTTGTGATAAATGTGATGAATCTGAAGACGACTGCTTAATCGAATTAAACAATGGATGTTTATGTTGTACTGTTCAAGATGACTTTGTTCCATCAATAAAAGCTCTCCTAGAATTTAATCCTCCTATCGAATCAATAATTATCGAAACAAGTGGCTTGGCACTACCAATTCCCTTAATTCAAGCACTTAACTGGCCTGAGATTAGGTCTTCCATCTACCTTGATGTGGTTGTTGGTATCGTTAATGGAGAATCAATGCTTAATGGTTCACCAATTAATGATTTAAATAAAATAACAAAACAATATAATGAAACAGATAAAATTGATCACAACGCCTCTATAGATGAACTTTTTGAGGAGCAACTAGAAGTTTCTGATATCGTATTAGTCTCTAGATCAGATATCTTAAATGATGATCAGTTTGAAGTTGTAAAACATAAAATTCAAGGAAGTCTAAACTCATCTAAACCAGTCCTTAAATCCAATAATGGTAAAATTGATTTGAACTATCTATTTGACTTTAATTTTAAAAAAGAGACTTATAAAGAATTTTTAACTGAAGAACATGACCATAATCATGTTGAACTTGTATCAGATTCAATTAAATTAAATCATTTCCTTGAAAAAAATGACTTTGAAAAGGAGATGTCAAAAATCTTGGATGAATTAAACATTCTTCGAATAAAAGGACGTATTTGGATACCAAACAAATCGTTGCCTTTACAAATACAAATTGTTGGAAAGAAAATTAATACTTGGTTTGAAGAAGCTCCAGACAATTGTTGGAGACCAAATGATAATGCTGGGCTTGAATTAGTAATTATTTCCTTTGATGAAAAATCTATAAAAACTTTCAATAAAAAAATTAAAGAGAAATTTAAGATTTTAGGTGAACCAAAAATAGCAATTTGACATTATAGTTAGCTGCCGGGATACTTAAACAGTAGACAGCCCAAAGATGGAAAATCCAAAAATTGCTTTAAAACAAATAATCTCTGACGAAGTTACATCAATTGATAAAATAAAATGTTCAAAATGTGGAGGGGCAGGAAATTTTAAAACACATGAAAATTCAAGAAGAACTTGCTTAGTATGTTTTGGTAGAGGCTACATAAACATCTAATAACTCAGAAAACCTTAAGGTAAAAATATTTGTTTATTAATCAATAGTACTTTTTACTAAAATTTAAACTAATCTTCTAGTAGAAATTAATTTTTAATTGGACCAATTTGCTGTAAAAGTTTTTGTAAGACTAAGACCCTCAGTTTTAGATCCAGCAGGGGAAGCTACTAAATCTGCCTCTATAAAACTTGGAGCCGAGGGAATAAAATCATTACGTATAGGAAAAATGATTGAGGTAAAAATAGAAGGTAATGGCGAAAACGAAGTAAGAGGAAAAATTGATTTATTGTGTGATAGGTTATTCGCAAATACTGTTATTGAAGATTATGAGTATTCACTAGAAAAATTATAAGATGGATAATTTTACTGTAGGAGTTGTTGTCTTCCCTGGTTCTAATTGTGATCGTGATGTTTCATGGGCATTGGAAGGTTGTTTAGACATAAGAACAAAATACTTGTGGCATGAGTCTTCAGATTTAAGTGATGTAGATGCAATAGTTTTACCCGGAGGATTTAGCTATGGTGATTATTTAAGATGCGGAGCAATTGCGAGATTCTCTCCATTAATAAATGCCTTGGATGAGTTTGTTAAAAGCGGGAAAAGAGTTTTAGGAATTTGTAATGGGTTTCAAATTTTGACAGAATCAGGATTTTTGCCTGGTGCTCTTGTTGCAAATAAAAATCTTAATTTTATCTGTGATGACGTTGAACTGGACATCGTTTCTTCAAAAGGAGGTTGGTTTAATAATGTAGATGAAAAACAAACAATTAAATTGCCAATAGCGCATGGGGAAGGAAGATATCATTGTGATTCTGATACTTTAAAGAAACTTGTAGATAATGAATTGATCGCTTTGAGATATAAAAATAATCCCAATGGATCCTCATTCGATATCGCAGGCATAACTAATGAGAAGGGAAATGTTCTAGGTTTAATGCCTCATCCAGAGCGAGCATGCGACGAGACAATTGGTGGGACTGATGGTCTCTTTACATTAAAATCATTAATGTTGAAATAAAAAAAGACCCCCAATTTTGGAGGCCTTTTTTTATTTAATTTGGGAAGAAATTAAACAGTAGCTTTTACTTTTGGATCCAAATCACCTTTTGCGTAAAGATCAGCAAAATAATTAGTGCTGTTTTGTTTGATCTTACTTGCTTGACCTTCGCACCAGAACTGCTTGTATCTATCAAGACAAACTTGCTTCATATATTTTCTAGCAGGCTTGTTGAAATGTCTTGGGTCGAAGTTTGCCTTATCAGCAAATGCTGCCTCTCTAACCGCGGCAGTGAAAGCAAGTCTGTTATCAGTATCAATGTTGACTTTCCTAACTCCATTTCTTATTCCCTCTTGAATTTCTTCAACAGGAACACCATAAGTTTGAGGAATTTCACCGCCATATTTGTTAATGATATCCAACCATTCTTGAGGAACTGAACTAGATCCATGCATTACAAGATGGGTATTTGGAAGTGCTTTATGAATTTCAGCAATTCTGCTTATTGCAAGAACTTCTCCTGTAGGTTTTCTTGTAAATTTATAAGCACCATGACTTGTTCCTATAGCAATAGCTAAAGCATCGACTTTTGTTTTAGCTACAAAATCTGCAGCTTCTTCAGGATCAGTCAGAAGCATATCTGTAGAAAGTTCACCTTCAAATCCATGACCATCTTCCGCTTCACCTTTTCCTGTCTCTAATGAACCTAAGCAACCCAACTCTCCTTCAACACTAACTCCAACTGAATGAGCAAAATCTACTACTTTTTTAGTAACTGCAACATTATATTCGTAACTAGCGGGTGTTTTTGCATCTGCTTCTAGAGAACCGTCCATCATTACTGATGTGAAACCATTTATTGCTGCTGAGTAACATGTTGATGGCTCATTACCGTGGTCTTGGTGCATTACCACTGGAATATTAGGATATGTTTCTGTAGCAGCAAGGATTAGATGACGTAGGAAAATTTCTCCTGCATAATTTCTTGCCCCTCTTGAAGCTTGGAGGATTACAGGACTATCAGTTTCATATGCTGCTTCCATGATTGCTTGAACTTGTTCAAGGTTATTAACATTGAAAGCTGGAATACCGTAACCATTCTCAGCAGCGTGATCTAAAAGTAGTCTTAGTGGAACGAGGGCCATAATTAAAATAAGTTAAATGCTATATAAAGCATATGTTTCCGCGAGTTTAGTATAAAGAGGTATCAAATGTCACGTCATTAGATATACAAAATACTAAATTAAAGAAACTTATTTTATGACCCAGAGTACATTTTTAGGATTTTTTAGTTAATAAGTGTAGCCTGCCACAAACAATTGTTCATCAGATGAAGGTTGAGATCCTGCTACATAGGCACCTTTTGAAGCTTCAGAGTTTGCTTGAGCTCTTGCTATTAATGCTTTTTGACCTCCTTCAACGTCGCTTCCTTTCCAGGCCTTTAAGCATGAGTGCTGTAATGCTCTTCCATAGGAGAATGAAACATTCCATAAAGCTTTCCTATAAAGAGTGTTCATATTATTTAGATAAACAGAAGCAGCTTCTTCGCTTAACCCTCCTGATAAGAAAACTATTCCAGGAACAGATGCAGGAACGCATCTTTCCATAGTTTTAATTGTCATTTCAGCAACCTTCATAGGATCAGCCTTTGTTGAACAATCTGCTCCATTAACAGTCATAGAAGGTTTTAATAGAGTGCCTTCTAGAAAAACTCCATTTGCTTGACAGGCACTATAAACCTGCTTTATTACCTCTTCTTGAACTTCAGCAGTTTTTTCAATAGTATGGTCGCCGTCCATTAAGATTTCAGGTTCAATAATTGGTACTAACCCAGATTCTTGAACTGATCTTGCATACCTTGCTAATCCCCAAGCATTCTCTTGAATTGATAGTTTTGAAGGACAACCATCATTTGTAATTTGCAGAACTGCTCTCCACTTTGCAAATCTGGCACCTTGTTCATAATATTTTGCGGCTCTTTCAACTAACCCATCTAGGCCAGAGCAAAAAGTTTCTACATCTCCTCCTCCTGGAAGTGGATTTAGGCCCTTATCGACCTTTATACCTGGAATAATACCTAAATCATTTAGTTTCTTAACCATTGACTCGCCATCTTGGTGATTCTGATAAAGAGTTTCTTCGAAGAGGATTGCTCCACTTATATATTTGCCAAGACCTTCTGTAGTAAAAAGCATTCCTCTATATGCCTTCCTATTGTCTTCAGTATTCTCAACGCCAATTCCAGCGAGTCTTTTACCTACTGTTTTAGTGGATTCATCTACCGCTAAAATTCCTTTTCCTTTAGAAGCTAGTAATTGAGCATTTTCTTTAAGCTCATTTTTGTAATAATTTAAAGCCATTCTTTAATAATTCAGTTCAATTGATTTTTCCAGAATATGAAAAAAAAATAAAATCAATCCAATACTTTATCGAGTGATAATTGCTACTTATAAATGTATAGCCTTAAATTTTGATACTTAATCCACTTTTGGAAGATTCTCTTATGGCTTCGCAAACTTTATGACTAGCAAGTCCCTCGCATAAGCCTGGGATTACAGGTGTTCCATTCATTATACTCTGGGCCCATAAATTTTGAATTCTCAAAACTGGAGCTATTCTCCCATCAGTCCATGTTTTTTCAAAATTAAAACTTGAATCTGCAGTTAGATTTTGTATTTTATTTTCGTTGTTTGAATATTTTAAATTAAAACCATGTACATAATCTTTTTGGTTTTCGCTTTTAAGAATTAGTGAACCTTCGCTTCCATATATTTCTAAACTAAATCCTCTACCATTTTTAGAAATTGATGATAAAGATACCTGACATGGAATAAGGTTCGAGCTGTAGTTTGATATTTCAATATTAGCTAGACAAACATCCTCGCTAGTAACATTATTTAAATCAGATGAATTAGGTAAAGGTCTTTTTTTTATTGATGTTGCTAACTTGCCAGACACGTTTATTGCTTCTCCAAAAAACCAATTCAACATATCGAATGCATGAGTACCTAAAGCCCCAATAACTCCTCCACCTTTTTCTTCCAATGAATACCAATTCCAGGATCTTTTGGGGTCGGATCTACTGCCCATTAACCAATCTAATTTGACTAAATATATATCTCCTAAGATATTTTCATCAATAAGTTTTTTTGTCTGAAGGAAAAGAGGTACTGCTCTATATTCAAAATCAACACATACGCTTAAATTATTAATTAAAGATATTCTCTGAAGCTCTTCAATTTCTGAGGAGGATATTGAAACGGGTTTTTCTAGGAGCAAATTTTTATTATTCTCTAGAGCTAGTTTTGCTAACTTAAATCTTGATTCAGGAGGAGTGGCAATAATAATTCCATCAATTTTTGGAGATTTAACTAAGTCTTCCCAATTATGAAAAAAATCTAAGCCCGTTTCTTTTTCTATTATCGATTTTTGCTTTTTCTCGTAATGATGAATTGCTACAGGAGTTAAGTGATCAGACTCTTTTAATGCCTCTAAATGAACTTTTTTCCCAAATCCTAGTCCAGCGATTGCTATTTTTAATTTTTTATTTTTAGTATTCATTCTTATTCATTAATAAACTCTGAACAGCTATTTTCAATAACAACATCTATAAGTTCATCATTATTAGAAGTTTGCCATTTTGAATTGAATTGTGGAATTCCATTTATTGATGTATCTTTGAACTTTTTTTCATTGCAATTAATTCTCATTACATAAAGTGATAACTCTCCATCATTATCAGAATTAGTTGGATTCTTAAAGAACTTTGTTAATACACTTATTTCACCATTTGGGAGCGACTTAATACTCCCTTTATCAAGCCATTCTTTCCCATCATCATTCTCTTTTAGTAGGACCCAGTCAACATTTCCTATCGCATATGAATAGGAGGCAAAGTTAAAAATAAAGAGTAGAAAGGTTAAAGAAAAATAAAATAAATTACAAATTATTCTCATTTTATATATTTGCTTTTGCAAGTTCTTTTACACCATGAATTTTTAAAATTTTAGTCAGAGTATCCTTGAGATCTTTCCTTTTTACTATTACATCAACAAAACCATGCTCAAGCAGATATTCAGCTGTTTGAAAATTATCGGGTAATTTTTCTCTTAATGTTTGTTCTATAACCCTTCTTCCAGCGAATCCAATAAGTGCTTTAGGTTCCGCCAAAATTAAATCACCTAACATCGCAAAGCTGGCTGTTACTCCTCCAGTAGTTGGATGAGTTAACAAGGGCATATATAGGAGATTTTTCTCTTTATGTTTTTTTAGTGCTCCAGATATTTTTGCCATTTGCATGAGACTTAACATACCTTCTTGCATCCTTGCTCCTCCTGATGCGCAAACAATAAGAATTGGAAAATTTTCCAAAGTTGCTCTCTCAATTATCCTTGTAATTTTTTCACCAACTACTGAACCCATGGATCCTCCCATAAATCTAAAATCCATAACAGCTAATGCTAAAGGCATTGAATTCACAGAACAGATACCTGTTACGACTCCATCTCTTAAACCTGTACCTGCTTGACTTTCTTTAATTCGATCAGCATACGCTCTTCTATCTTTAAAACCCAAAGGATCTGTAGGACTTAGTGAACTATCAAATTCTTTGAATGAATTTTTATCAGCAATTATATTTATCCTTTCATCGCTATTAATCCTATTGTGGTGTCCACAATTACTACAAACATTGAAATTTGAAATTAGGTCTTTTCTATAGGCTACTTGCGAACACTCTGAACATTTAACCCACAAACCATCTCCTTCGTCAGTATCTTGGGAAACTTTCCCAACAAATTGATCTTTACGCCTTGCGGCAAACCAGTCGATTAATGACACAACTTTTCCTGTTTTTTCTATTTAAATCTAAGTAAGGTACTTTTATCAAGAAAGATATATAAAAATTTGAGATCCTTTAGATTAAAAACTTCTCAAAGTTAAAAAATAATGATCTGAGTTGATAATCGAAAATTAATTATTATTTATTTTTCTCCTCAATCATTTTATGAATTATTGGAGTGAGAATTAGTTCCATTGCGAATCCCATTTTCCCACCATTTACAACGATACTTGTTGGACTTGACATGAATGAATCGTTAATCATTCCAAGCAAGTATTGAAAATCAATACCCCATTTCTCTCTTGCCCCTTTTCTGAAATGTATGATCACAAAGCTCTCATCAGGAGTTGGGATATTTCTGCATATGAAAGGATTTGAAGTGTCAATTGTAGGAATTCTTTGGAAATTAATATCAGTTTTGCTGAATTGTGGGCAGATGTGATTTATATAATCAGGCATTCTTCTCAATATCGTATCCACAATGGTTTCCGCTGAGTAACCTCTTTCTGCGTTATCTCTATGGATTTTTTGAATCCACTCTAAATTTGTTATCGGAACAACGCCAACAAGTAAATCAGCATAGGATGCCACATTGTATCCATCACCTTCTACCCCTCCATGCAAACCTTCATAAAAAAGTACGTCTGTTCCCTCAGGAATATCTTCCCATGGAGTAAATTGCCCAGGTTCTAGGGATGTCCCAAGTCTTGTATTATGTTCTTCTGCTTCTTCAAGACTATGTAGATAATATCTTTTTTTTCCTCCTCCAGTTTCACCATAGATTTTAAAAAGTTCTTCTAATTTGTCAAATAGATTAGCCTCGGGACCAAAATGAGAGAAATTTTCACCTTTTGAAAGAGCTTCTGCCATCGCTTTTTTCATAGGCATTCTTTCAAATCTGTGGTAACTATCACCTTCTACAACTGCGGGAACAATATCTTCTCTGGCAAAAATATGCTCAAAGGCTCTTTTTACTGTACTTGTTCCTGCTCCTGAAGATCCTGTTACAGCGACTACTGGATGACGTTTTGACATTTTTTAAAAACAATATCTAATGATTCTGACAGGTCATATGCCAACTTTATGTTTTACTTAAAAATATTTTTTTATTTATTAATTTTTTTTTAAATTTCATCCATTATTTTATCTCCGATTTCACTGCAAGATAATACTTCGGAAGACCCATCAGCTAAATCGGCTGTTCTAAATCCTTTTGATAAAACTTTATCAATGGCAGTTTCTAAATTTTCTGCAGCTTCTTCTTCATTTAATCCAATTTTTAACATCATAGAAGCAGATAAAAGCATCGCAATAGGATTAGCTATGTTTTTACCAGCTATATCAGGAGCCGAACCATGAACCGGTTCAAAAACTCCTGGACCATCATTGTTTAGAGAAGCAGAAGGAAGCATACCAATAGAACCAGTTAACATTGCGGCTAAGTCGCTTAAAATATCTCCAAATAAATTACTTGTTAAAATTACATCAAATTGACCAGGATCTCTAACTAATTGCATTGCTGCATTATCAACGTACATATTGCTTAGAGATATATTTTTATCTTTTGAGGTGATATTTAAAACTGTATCTCTCCACAATTGACTAACCTCAAGAACGTTTGATTTATCAACAGAACATATTTTTTTATTTCTTTGGTTAGCAATTTTTATTGCTATTTCTGTTATTCTCTCTATCTCGGCCGAATCATAAACCATCGTATTGAAAGCTTTTGGGATTTTTGTATTTGTTATATGTCCTCTTGGTTTTCCAAAATAAATTCCCCCTATTAATTCTCTTACAACAATAAGATCTACATGCTCAACGATTTCTTTTTTTAATGTACTTGCATCTAGTAGAGATTTTCTTATTTTGACAGGCCTGATATTTGCGAAGAGGTTTAGGGCGGATCTTAACTTTAGTAATCCGCTTTCTGGCCTTAATTCTCTTGCAAGAGAGTCATATTTAATATCTCCTACACATGCTAAAAGTACAGCATCACTTTTTTTGCATTGATCAAGTGTCTTATCTGGAGCAGGACTCCCATATTTTTCATAAGCTATCCCTCCAAATAATTCTTCAATAATCTCAATATCGAAATTATGATTTTTTGAAAGCTTTTTTAAAACTTTTTTTGAAACTTCTGAAATCTCTGGTCCAATTCCGTCTCCTGATAATAAAACAATCCTATATTTCTTCATTTAAATTATTGTTTTATAGAACAATAATTTATTGCTTGTCTAATTGTCTAAGTTTTTTTGCTAATTCGGGTAATTTTTTAAAAATAGTTGAACTCCTTAGCCATGATTTATTTTCCATCGCGGGGAAACCACTAATTACCTTGCCATCTTCTACGTCACAATGGATCCCGCATTTTGAACTCGCTATGACATTATTCCCAACTTTTACTCTATTATTAACTCCTACTTGCCCTGCCAAAATAACACCATCTCCAATATTTGCTCCACCTGCGATACCAACTTGAGCTGCAAATGCACAATTTTTCCCAATTTTAACTCCGTGACCTATTTGTACTAAATTATCCAACTTTGTTCCCTCATCAATAAAAGTAAATCCTACTGCGGGTCTATCAATACAACAATTCGTTCCAATTTCTACAAAATTCATTATTTTTACACCACCTTTTTGAGGCATCTTTACCCATTTGCCATCTTTAGGAATAAAACCAAATCCCTCTGATCCAATAACAGAATTTGAATTAATTACACAATTATTTTTTAGAGTGGTATTTTCGTAAATAACACAATTTGGATGAATTATATTATTATTACCTATTTGAACATTGCCTAAAATTGACGTTCCAGGAAGAATATGATTATTGTCACCAATTACAGTATTTTCTCCAATATAGACATTAGATCCAATATGGCAATCTGCTCCAATTTTTGTAGTTTTATCTATAACCGCTGAAGGGTGAATTCCTGGTTTGTAATTGATAGTTTTATATAAGCAATTCAATACTTCTGCAAATGCAATTCTTGGATTTTTAACGATTATGTTTGATATATTGAGTTTCTTTAGGGCACTAACGATTTCATCGTTGTTAGTAGTGATTATTGCTGATGCTTTAGTTTTATCTAATTTTTCTTTAAGGATATTATTTTCTTCTAAAAAAGAAATTTGATGGTTTTCTGCAGCATCTAATGAGGCAGCATCATCTATATTTAAATCTTCAAAAATATTGGCACTAATAAAATTTGAATTTCCTCTTTTTATTAGATCAACTAAATTACTTAAAAGCATTTTTCAGTTTTCATTTTTTTTAAGAGAGAGCAAGAACATCTCTATGTACGACAATTATGGAGGAGTTGACTTTTTCTTTATTATTTAAGATACTTCTTAATTTGTCACTACTTATTGATACTAAACCTTTTGCAACTTCTTTATCATTTGTATTTACGATTTTAACTGCCTGATTAACCGTAAAGTTTCCTTCTACATTTTTAACACCAACTGCTAAAAGTGAGGCACCTTTTTTTTTAATTGCAAAAGAAGCTCCATCATCTAAAGTAATTTTCCCTACTGTTTGAATAGCATGTGAAAGCCAACTTTTTTTGTTTCCAATGGGTTTTTCTATTGGATAAAATAAAGTTCCAATTTTATTATCATTAAAAATTTCAATTAAGTTCTTTTTATTAGTTCCATCAACTAGTTGTACTTCAACTCCTCCTTTTGTTGCTATTTCTGCAGAAATTAATTTTGTAGAAATTCCTCCTGTTCCCCATTCATTATTTGAGTTTTGAATATTTTTATCTTTAATTTCTTTTAATTCTCTGTTATGGACTTCTTTAATAGGTTTCGCATCTTTATTATTACGTGGATCTTTTGAGTATAGATTTTCAATATCGGTTAATAAAATAAGTTTGTTGGCATTTATAGCTAAGGCAACTAATGCAGAGAGAGTATCATTGTCTCCATATTTAAGCTCTTCATTTGCAACAGTATCATTTTCATTTACTATCGGAATAACATTCAAATCAATTAACTTTTTTAAAGTTCTTGAAGCGTTATTAAAGGATTCTCGTGAATTGAAATCAGCTTTAGTTATTAAAATTTGAGCTATATTGTGACCTAATTTATTAAATACTTTATCGTACAAGGACATTAAATTAACTTGACCTACTGCAGCAGTAGCTTGAAGGGTACTTAGATCATTTGGTCTGGTTTTAATATTTAATTTTTGGCAACCTAATCCAACGGCTCCACTAGTTACTAAAATTAATTTGTTTCCTTTTAAAAGAAAATTTGTAAAGGATCTAGAAAGGGTTTCAATAACTTCTTCTGTAGATGTTTCCTCTGTTCCTCTTAAAATACTAGTACCAATTTTTATAACCCAAGTTTTCATTTTATAAAATGAGAAATTAATTTTTCTATTGTCAAAGTTAAATTAAATTTTATAGGCAAGCCATCTCTACTTAATCGCTTTACTAATATTGTTTTTATATTACATCTATTTCCAACAATAATATCTGTAAAAATTCTGTCGCCAATAATGGCTGTATTTTTTGGCTCACTGCCAATTTCTTTGATAGCAGACAAAGTTACTTTTTTACTTGGCTTTGATGCATTGCATTTATACCTCAAATTTAATTCTTTTGCTATTTTTGAGATTCTTTTTTTAGATGGATTATTACTTATCAGATATAGGGAGAAAAGTTTTTTAGATTCTATGATCCAATTTTTTACAGCTTTTGGGATTATATTTGATTTTCTATTTACTAGAGTCCCATCCACGTCTAGCAATAAACAATGAATTCCTTCTTTTTGCAACTCATATTGAGAAATCGCATATATTGGTAAGTTTGAATCCCAATTGACTTTTAGGATAGATTTCATTTACTTTAAGAACTACTTTTTTCAAGCTCAGTTTCAATTAAAGGTTGAATTTTATCGAATTCATCATCTTCAACTAATAAGGCACCTTCGTCTTTTAATTTTCCCACAATAAAAAATGGATCTAGTGGAATATATAATCCATATTCTTGGTCAAAAAGATTAAAGTTTACAAGCAATTCATAACTCTCACTATCATCATCGACGTAATCTTCTTCTAATTCATCGTAAATTGGTTCTTCAAGTTCTCCTGATACTGTAAGTGTAACTGCTGATCTGATAAGTTTTAAATCATGTTCTTGAAGAACTGCATCAGCATTTTTAAGTAGTTGTTCATTTTTATCTATTTTCTCAATTAGCTCAGGTTCATCTTTCTCATTTATTTTGAAAAGACTTACTGGAGTATCAACGGGGGTTAATAAAGCATATTCTTTCCCTTCAACACTTACTAATTGTTCAAGATAACAAAATAGCTCGTTTCCATTTGAGTCACTTAATATTAGTGTCTGTGCATCATAATTATCACTTGAGTTGGTTTCTTTCATTTGAAAATTATCTATCCTTTTCAATACTAATATTTTATCTGAGGTTTACCAGCTAATTCTTCTAATTCAGGACCTTCTTCGATCCATTGTTCAAGTATTATTTTTGCTGAAAAACTATCAATTAATCCGGATTTATCTTTCTTTATTCCAAATCTATTTGAAGATTCCCAAGTTGAACTATGTTCGTTGACGAAAGAAAAAGGCAGTTTTAACTTATTTGAAAGTAATTGACCGTAATTTTTACAGTCAATAGCTTGGGTGGTCATTTGACCTTCATCATTAAGAGGAATACCCACAATAAAACCAGTCAAATTAAATTCATTTATATAATTTTTAATGATTTTAATTTCTCGATTATTTTCAAACCTTTTTACTGCTGGAAGTATATTTGAAGTTAAACATAGGGGATCACAATAAGCTAATCCTATTCTTTTGGTACCCACATCCAAACTCAAAATTGACTTGGGCTTGGGTTTGCAAAACTTCACTTTGTTTTTAATGGAAAAGGAGATGGATATGGATTCCCTTGCGGACTTAATTTTTCAAAGATAGATTCCAAAGAT
>QCBX01000015.1 GCA_003281455.1 Prochlorococcus sp. AG-347-J21 | reverse complement strand
AATCATTCACAAAACTATCCTTTAAACCATTAAGTAAATCAAAAGTTGGCACCCACTCCAAATCGCGTTTAATCTTAGAGATATCAGTCTGATAATGATTTAATCTAATTGGAAATCCCTTTCGAGATTTAGGATCTAATTTTTGATAATCAAAAGTTCTTAAAGAAATCTCATTTTGGTTTAATCCAAGAACATTCGCACATAAATAAATTAAACCCTTTATTGTGACTCCTTTTTCACCTGAACAGTTGTAAATATTATTTTTGGAATTTTCAAAATTTATGCACCTAATCATTACATCAGTTAGATCAGAAACATGGCCTAGCTGAGTAATTAAAGACCCGTCACCAGGGATTGGTATAGTTTTTTTAGTAAATAACCTTTCAAAAAACCAATTTTCAATTTTATTATAATTTCCTGGTCCATAAATATAAGTAGGTCTAAAACTTGTAAAAGGAACTTTTTGGCTTTTTAACCAATTTTCTGTCTCAAACTTTCCTTTGTGCCTACTATCTGGATCAATTGGATCAACTTCGGACAAGGGTAGTTCTGAATTATCTTTATAAACACCTGCAGAGCTGACATATACATATCTCTGGAAAGAGTTATCTAAATTTTCTACAAGAAGTTTGGTTTGTTCTAACTCTCGTCCAGAAATATCATAAACAACATCATACTTTTTATTTTTTAGCTTGACGATATCTTCTGAATTATTTCTATCACCTTTGATTAAATTTGTTTTTTCAGGATTACTTTTATTACCTCTTGTGAAAATTTCAATATCATAATTTTTATTTAATAACTTTCTAACCAAAGACTTGCCAACAAATCTAGTGCCGCCCATTACAAGAATTTTCATATTCAAAAAATATTTAACTGAAGTAGTAATCTTAAATAGAATTACATATTGAATAGTACTACTAATAAGTAATTAATGAAAAGGACGATTCTATGGACCTAATACCAGCAATTGATTTAATGAATGGTAAGTGTGTAAGGCTTTTTAAAGGCGACTTTAATAAAAGAAAAGACTTTACCAAAGAGCCTGATGAGCAAGCTAAATTTTGGGAAAGCGAAGGGGCTAAATATATACATATAGTTGATTTGGATGCCGCAAAAACTGGGTCCCCAACAAACGATAAATCAATAAAAAAGATTGCAAAAACAGTTAATATACCAATTCAAATAGGTGGGGGGATAAGGTCTCAAGAAAGGATAGAACAATTATTTTCTTATGGTATTGAGAAAGTTATCATGGGAACCTCTGCAATAGAAAATAAAGAACTAGTTAAAGACTTATCAAATAAATTTCCTGGAAGGATAATTATTGGGATAGATGCAAAAGATGGAAAAGTTAGTACAAGGGGTTGGATTAAGCAATCTAATATTTTTGCCACAGATCTAGTAAAGGAGTTTTCTTCATTTAAAATAGCTAGTTTTATTGTTACAGATATAAATACAGATGGGACATTAGAAGGGACAAATGAAGAATTCATAAAAAGCATTCTCGAAATTACAGATATTCCAGTAATAGCCTCAGGAGGTGTTGGTTCAATTTCTGATTTATTATCGTTAGTAAAATTTGAAAACTCTGGACTCTTTGGAGTGATTGTAGGTAAAGCTCTATATGAAAATAAATTCACGATCAACGAAGCAAATAATGTATTGTCATCAGAGAGATTAAATGACTTTGATTTAAACAGTAATTACTACGCTTAAAAGAGTATAAAAATTGATTTAAGGCTGGTGTTTGCAGTAATTGTTAGTTAATTTTGTATAAGAGATAAGAAATCTAGTCTTGGAATTAATTACAAAAAAATCGATATTGATTATTGCTCCAAGCTTAATAGCAGAATCTTTATCGCTTAAGTTAACATCACTAGACGAAAATTTAGACATTAATTTTAATAATGGAACAGGTGATAAAACTCCTGATTTAGTTATATGGAATGTTCTTAATTTCCAATCAGAAGATCTTATTAGGTTAGAATTATTAAAATTAAGAGAAAGATATGATGAGTCAAAATTTCTTATAATTCTCTCTGGAGAACTTGTTTATGAAGCAAATAACTCTCCATCGTTAAATGCTGAAGGTTTTCTTTTAAATCCCAGTGCAGAAAAAGTTCTTGAGTCTATTGATACCATTTTCAATGGAGGAAGGGTATTTGATATTGGAAATAATTCCCGTGTTCAATTAAACAAAAATGAACCCCTCTCTTTTAGTCAAAAAATTCTAACTTCAGGTCTTAAACAAATAGATTCTGAAATTAATTATATATTCAAATATGTAAACTCTGATTCAACACCAGAATTTTATAAATTCATCTTAAAAGGAAGATTAAGAGAACTTATTACTGCAAAATCTTTTCTAATTTTCTTGTGGGGTAATTCACTAGAACTTTATACAGAGGCAGTTTACACTGAAAATATAATTAATCTTGAAAATAAGAACACTGTATTCATTAAAGATAAAAACACCACAGAAATATGGAATTTAATTTTAGATAGACTAAAAGAAAGGTATAGCTCAACTAACTTACAGGTTGAATTCAATAATTCATCAATAATTCTTTCTGGGATAAAGAAAGAATTCATTTCACGACTAATTTGCAAAATGTTAGATGAGTTAGATAATTTAGTAAAAAATATTAAGGAAAACTATAAGGAGAAGGATTTTAAAGATGATTTAAATTCTCTTATAAAAGAACTTAAAGTCAATACAATTTCAAATATCACAGACAGCTATTTTAGATTAAAAAAAGGAGGCGAGTCTATTTCAATAAATGATTTTATTTATAGTGAAGTAAGTTGCGAAGAGATAGATAGAGAATCACATGAATCAATAATGTTTATTGAGCCAATTATTAAAAATGAAGCTCTTGACTATGATGGGAAATTACTCCCTCTATATGAAACAGAATCGTTTTTAATCCTTGAAAATATAATTTCAAATTGGACAATAAGGAACTGTAATTTATTAGCTTCTGAAATCTTTAATATTTGTTCTTCTTGGCCTGAATTAAGGACTGTACTTATAAATCCCGAATTACAATCGACAAGAAATTTTGAAAGATTTAGAAATAATATTAATAACTACAATCGCTGGCATGACTATATTTATATGCCTATCTACTTGTATGAGAGTAAAAGAGAATATATTGATATTATCGATAAAAAATTTACCCGATACTTCAAAAATGAAAATAGGGAGAAAGAATTAGAGAATCTAGAATGGCTACAAAAACAAGTTACATTGTTAGTTGAGATAAGAGATGCAGTAGCACCTCAGTTAGAAGTTGCTGTAAAATATATCGGTAATCTTTTCGTAACTTTCCTTACAAAGGTCGTTGGCAAAGCTATCGGTTTAGTTGGGAAAGGAATCCTTCAAGGATTAGGAAGATCAAGTTCAAAGTAAGTTTTTAAACTTTAATGAAAATAGTTCAATGGATCCTAATAGCATTAATTTTCTTAAGTCCATATAAAGCAAATGCCTCTAGAGATTCTGATAGTTACGATGGTAACATCTTTCCTATATACGCAGGTAATGGGGCTATAGTTCCTCCCCAGACAACTCTTCAGGAATCATTAAAAAATAAAAGAGTCGCGGTTTTATTTTTTTATCTTGACGACAGCTCAGATAGTAAAGCTATGGCTCCGATAATATCCGGTTTAGATTTGATATGGAGAAATAATATAGATATCATTGCTCTAACTACTGATGAATTACAGGATAAAGAAAATTCTGATCTTAGAAATGAACCTAACTATTATTGGAACGGATTAATTCCACAAACCATTATTTTAAATAGTGAGGGAGAAGTACAATATGATAAAAATGGAATGATTAATATAGATGAATTAAACAAAGTTATAGGAGAACTAAAGGGAATTGATATAGAAGATACGACATTTTCTGTAGAAAGTTTTAATGAATACAACAGTATCATTTCTGAAAAAAAAGATAAAAACAAAAATTAATTTAAAAAAATGATATTAATAAATATCCTCTTAGTTCTTTTAATTTTTTTAATTCTCTCAGATTTATATATTAAATACTCACCCAAATCAAAGTTAAATCTGATACCTATAAATTACAAAATCAAAAAAAAGGATGGTTTAAACGAATTAATTATTGATTTAAAAATAACTAATAAAAGTAAAACCAAAGAGACGATGGTATCTAATATAAATTTTGAATTAGATTTTTTTAAAAGTAAAGGTAACGAATATTGCCAAAATTTTAATTATCAGGAAGATATTTATATATATGAAAATAATAAAATTAAGAATTTAAAAAATTACTGGCCAACAACAATTATCAAGTCAAATTCGGAATTATTTGTAAGAATCATATATAAATTTAGCAATAATAATTTTAGAAAAAAAATAAAATATCTATGGTTAAAAATATATTGGGAGAACTATGGACATTTTGGTATTTCAAATAATAAGGATTGTTTCTTAATTAATTTAGATGGTCAAAAACAAAGGCCTAATAAAGTTATAAAAGTTAGTATGAATCCTAACCAATAAAAAATTAAAGCCAAGTTATTCAATAAGCTAATTTTTAATGGTGTAAAGAAGGTAATTACTGAAATAAAAAAGAAAAATGTTTTATATTTACCTAGTAAAGATGCTGGTAAACCGTCTTTTGTAGAGTTCCTCAGGCTAGAGATAATTAATTCTCTAAATAAAATTAATGACAAAGACCAGAAGGGTATAAAATTATTTTTACAAAGAAAGGTTAAAGGAATTAAATAAAATACTTTATCGCTTAAGGGATCAAGGATAGCTCCTAATCTAGTTTTAAGATTAAATTTCCTTGCAATTAACCCGTCAAAATAATCTGTTAATCCTCCAATAATAATCAATATAAAGACATAAAAAGGTCTGTTAATTTCTAAAAAAATTATTAATGGAAATACAAGGAAAAGGCGAGATATCGATAATAAGTTGGGAATATTCAATGCCAAATTTTTAAGATTTTTTCTTAATAACAAATTAGTTTTTGTATATAAAAAATATATTACACTCTCAACAAGCTTAAATTTTTAGTAAAAATTTTAAATAGTTTTTTTAATGCTAGATTATAAAATTTAATTGAAATCTGAATCCTAAAAATTATAAACTCAACTTCTCTTTATGAATGATGATGTTTTATATTACAAAATTATTACTTATATCTAATGCAGCCTCATAGCCTAAAGCTATCTCCAGAATCTGATTTGATAAATTCAATTAAAGAATATTCTTTATCAAATAATTTATACGGGTATGTTTCTGGAGTGGTTGGTAATCTTAGAAAAGTTTGTATTCAATGCCCTGGAAATCAGGAGATTAATAAATTTGAGGGAAATCTAGAGATCGTTTCTTTAAATGGACATTTTAATAAAGGAGATGTTCATTTACATTTGAGTTTTGCAGATGAGGGATGTAATGTCTTTGGCGGCCATCTTGAGGAGGGATGTATTGTCAAAAAAGGTACTGATATATTATTACTTTCTTTTGAACAAAAAATTATTAATATCTCAAGTAATGATTTATTGAAAAATGAATCACGTGTAAAAGCATATATTTTAAAGGGTTGTCCTTGGTCTAAAAGAGCAATTAGGTTGCTTAATTCTTTATCTATTCCTCATGAAGTTTCTTTAATAGAAAATGATGAGAGCTTCAAAAAAATAATGGCTCAAAGTAGCCATAATACTTTCCCTCAAATATTTTTGGATAATAAATTTTTTGGAGGATATGATGAACTTTCTGAACAAGCAAAATTAGATAACTTAAGTTCATTTAAGTAATCTAGATTTTTTAACTATCTCTATTAGTAAGTTTTTCAACAACTAATTCGTCCTCTAACTGCTTTATTAATCTTGATACAAGACTTTGAAATTCTGGTTGACAGCCTTTGAATGCAGCCTTATGCCTTATTGGTTCATTTCTGGTTCTTAAATCAGTAAGCATTAATTGTAATGCGTCAATTTTGGGATTTATTTTCATGGTTTTAACTTATATATTTACATCTTTTAAATCATTTGCATAGCTTTTTTAAAAGATATATTTTTATTATCATTCGAACTTGTAACTTCTATTAATTTATTTATGGATTCTTTGTTTTTTAAAGAATCTATACAACATTGCGCAACTAACCTTCTTGGGATTGATCCATTAATTTGAGTATCCTCCTTTGAATAATTTATATTTTCTGATTTAATATCTTCATTTTCCTTTAATCCTCCAGGTCTAATAATAGTCCATTCGAAATTTGAATTTCGTAGGAAGTTTTCACCTAATTTCTTCCAAATAAGAATTAAACCAAATAAGTTTAATGGGTGAAATAATTTACCAGTACAAAGGGAACTAACTAAAATAACTCTTTTAATACCAACTCTTTTGCAACTCTCTAATTGCCTGTATACACCTAATGCATCAACCTTTGCAGGACCAGTTAAATCTAATGATGCTCTCGCTCCAGTCGCAATTATCAAAGCATCAATATCTTTTAAAGCTTTATCAAGTTCTCCTTTTTTGTATAATGAAACCCTAATTGTTTCCAAACTCTCTAGTCCTGCTGAGATTTTTGAATTCTTTCTGATGATTTGTCTTACTTTATATCCTTTCTTAACTGCTTCTTCGGAAATTCTATAACCTGTTTTCCCCGATGCACCACTAATTGCTATTTTCATGATTAAAAAACTAATTTAAATATTATATAAATTTCTTAAGGCTTTTTACATATAAATTTCTTTTTTCTTTTGGGATAAAGAGTGCGACATAAAGAACATTTTGTTCCATCACAGCCTCTTGCTGTGCAGTATTCTCTGCCATAAAAGATTATTTGCAAATGTAAGGTATTCCAATCATTAATAGAAAATATGTTTTTAAGGTCTTTTTCTGTTTGAACTACGCTATCTCCATTTGATAGCCCCCATCTTTGTGCCAACCTGTGTATGTGAGTATCTACTGGGAATGAGGGTATTTTAAACACTTGAGACATTACAACTGAAGCTGTTTTATGACCTACCCCTGGAAGAGATTCAAGCTTCTCAAAAGAATCTGGGACTGTACCATTATGCTTCTCAATTAATAATTTAGATAAGTTATAAATGTTCTTTGATTTTTGATTAGATAGACCTAAAAACTTTATGTAATTGTAAATGCCATTAATACCAAGCTGCATCATCTTTTCGGGATTATCTGCAACCTTAAATAAGCTTTTTGTTAATTCATTAACCTTCTTATCTGTTGATTGAGCACTTAAAACTACGGCGACTAGAAGTGTATATGCATTTGTATGATCAAGGGGTATTGGAGGCGATGGATATAGCTTTTTGAGTTCTTTGCGTATTATTTCTGCTCTTTCAGACTTTTTCATTTAAATTTGAAAAATAAATGGTGTATAAAATTATACAAGGGATATTTTAGGTGAATATTTTCTGCTAACTTAATATATTTAATTAAGAAGAGCTTAGTGAAAAATGATGCGTTAATAATTGATGATCTGCATCATAAATATGATAAGCGAGAATGTTCAAATTGGATATTAAACGAAATTAACCTGAAAATTGAAAATGGCGAATTGTTAGGTTTGCTTGGTCCTTCTGGTTGTGGAAAAACAACTCTTTTAAGATTAATTGCGGGGTTCGAATATCCCTCTAAAGGAAGGATTTCTCTAAATGACGAAGAAATTTCAAGTAGGAAAAAAATTCTTAGTCCCGAGAAAAGAAATATTGGTATGGTTTTTCAAGATTATGCACTTTTCCCTCACTTAAATGTTTTGGAAAATGTAATGTTTGGTTTGAAAAACAAAAAAGACAGATCTAGAGTTGATTATTTACTAAATGTTGTTGGTCTTGATAGTTTTGTTGGAAGGTACCCACATGAATTGTCTGGAGGTCAAAAACAAAGACTCGCAATTGCGAGAGCTCTTGCTCCTGGTACAAATTTTATTTTATTAGATGAACCTTTTTGTAGTCTTGATATGCATGTCAAACTAAAATTGAGAAGTGAACTCCCTAATATTCTAAAAGGTTGTAATGCAAGTGGATTGATGGTTACTCATGATCCTGAAGAAGCAATGTCAATTTGCGATAAAGTCGCCGTTATGAATGAGGGGAAAATACATCAAATTGATACACCAATTAACCTTCTAAATAATCCCAAGACAATATTTGTTAGCAGTTTTATTTTGGGCAATAATATTATTAATCTCAAAAAAAATGGTAATTCTTATATCTCTTGTTTAGGTGAAATAAAAAGTTCAGAGTATTTAAAAAATACATTCATCAAAAGTATGTCAATTTCGCCTAAATTTATTTCAATTAAAAGATCAGAATCTGGAAATGCGAATGTAATATCTAAAGAATTTCTTGGAGAATTTCTTATATATAAAGTAACTATTAATGGAAACATATTGCGGGTTAGAACTGATATTAATAATCTCCTAAATAATGGTGATAAATGTTCTCTTTCTATAAATAAAAATAGTTACTATTTTTTATATCCTGGATCACATAAGGTATATATATAGAATTTATTTATAGGCAATTACACTTCCCTCCCTTCCAATTAGAGCATTTTTTCTTTTTACATTTCTTTTTTTTATTTTTATATATTTTATTAGTTAAAAGCAGTTCAGAAAAACTGTACTCTAAATTCATTTATAGTATTGCGAGTGATTTTCATTATCATATTATTTAATTTAATTTAAAGGATTTATTAATTACTAATTTATACAAAATGTTGTATTATTTTATTAGATACTAATCCGAAAATGAATGAAAATAATTTAAAAACAAAAAAATTAATTAATTTTGGTCCATCTGGAAGAGCTGTTGCTCAACCGATAGACAAAAGTTTGTTGGATAACATTTTTGAACATCTAACAATGGAAAGATATGCCAATGTTCAATATTTTTCTATTTATCTATGGTTTCAAGAACGTGATTTAAATGGATTTGCCTCTCATTTTCTAAGTGAATCACAAGGTGAAATGGAACATGCTCAGAAATTTGCAGATTATTTAATCGCAAGAGGACAAAGCGTAAAATTAGATGAAATTCCTGCACCCGTTCAAACGTGGGATTCTATAGAGGAGCTCATTTCTTACTCTTTTAATATGGAGGCTGATTTAACTTCATCTCTACAACAACTTTATTCCATATCAGAAAGAATTTCAGATACAAGAACTAACGTATTCTTAGATCCAATTATAGAGGCTCAAACGAAATCAGAAGATGAATTTGCCAACATACTGGGCAAGGTAAAGTTTGCTTCAAATCAACCTTCGGCAATCTTATTAATAGATAGTGATTTAAAGAAAAAATAAATTACTTTCAAATTTATTTTCATTCAATGTTCTTTTGGTTATTTCAAAAAGTAAGTTTGAAAAGTTGATTTTCTCATTATTTCTATTTAAGAGTTCAGCTATTTTATAAATCTCATTAACTCTTTTAAAAATATTTTTGTTTTCAGTAAATAGCCTTTCCTTCAATGCTTTATTTTCTGTGGTTTTGTAGGATTGCTTGATATTTCTGAGTCTATTCGATAAAAAATTGACTTCCATTAATAAATTGTTTGTAAGTGATTGTGATTCCTTCATGTTTTTATAGCGGCGATGTTTCAATAAAAGAAGGGGCAACACTGACGGTTTGCGTCCCGATAGGAGCTATTAATAACTCAGATGATCTTAATTTCGAAATTAATCTTGTTGATGTTACTCGTGTAGAACCGATTAATTCGCCAATCCTTTCATGAGTTAATCTAAAAGGTAACTCACACCATTGACCACATCTTCTACCTAGACGATTTACTAGTATTGAAAACAAGGCTTGTAATCGCTGTTCTGCATTTCCTAAGTGTCTAATCCTAAGGAGTTGCAACGTCCATTCATTTACTGCATCGAAACCAATATTCTCATCAATATTTACATTGCTATGAAAAGACAAATCTGTTAACGCTTCAACACAGACACCTTCACTACATAAAAGGTCCGTTCTTAATTGATCACCTGATTGTAAGAATGCAAGTGTCATCCCTTCAGTTTCTTCACATGGACAATAAACTCGAGCAATTCCACTTTCAACTTCTAGGCATGTGCCTTTTGGCCTTGATGAAGGATCTATTAAAACTGATTGCCCAGTTATTATCCTTACCGATTTTGAGGGAGAGTCTCCATAACTATGGAAATTCATTAATTAAAATATGATAATGAGAATTATTATCAATTATGCACTAAATAAATACTTATTGCAATAGATTCTCATTATCATTGTATTTTTGAAGTTTTTCTTTACATAGTATTTAGGAATATAATTTAGGTAGATTTATTAATTCTATTATTTTAGATGGGCGTAAATAGAGTTTGTTTTAATTGTGGAAGTTCTTCATTCGTCTCAGATCGATCTTTAGGAGGTAAGATTGTATGTTCTAAATGTGGATCTTCTTCATTTAAAAATAAATCCTCTTCATTTTTAAAAAGTAAATATTTAGTATTTCTAGCTATTGCAATAGCTATTTTAATAATTGTTATTTAATTAATCTTTTTATATTCCAAAGTCCATTATTATTTGTTACCTCTACTTGAATACCATATAAATTATTAAGATTTTCACTATTTATAACCTTATTTTGATCTCCATCGGCGATTATTTTGCCATCTTTTAGCATTATCACCCGGTCATAAATTTTTGTAATCGTTGAAATATCATGAGTGACGCATAAAATTTTAGTATTTAATTTTGATAATTCATTAACCTTATCAATTACAAAAAACTTTGATTTATAATCTAAATTTGCAATTGGTTCATCTAGTATTAAGATTTTCGGTTTTTTGATTAATGCCCTTGCAATGAGAGAAATTTGTTTCTCTCCATCTGATAAATAAGAAAAATTCTTTTTAGATAAATTAGATATATTCATTTTCTTCATGATTTTTTCCACCTTATTAAAATCTTTTTCAGATTTATTTTGTACGTAACAATATCTTCCATATAGTCCACTTAAAATTAAATCAAAAACTTGTAAATTTGGATTTATTCTATTTTTTATATCATTATTTACGGTACTTATTTTTTTTCTTAGTTCCCATATATTTATAAGTTCTTTGTCAAATATCTTCAGTTTCGATTCATTAGCTTCTACTGGGTATATGTTTCTATTAATTATTTCAATTAAGGATGATTTACCTGAACCATTTGGCCCGATTAATATTACATTTTCTGAATACGCTATTTTTAAATTTAAATCTTCAATTACTCTAAAGCCGTTTTTAAAACAATTTATATTTTTTGCATCAAACCAAAATTTATTAAACACTAAAACTTATTGCTCCAAAATATAATCAATTGAATTGAGCTTAAAATAAATATAAAAAGATAAAGCCAATTCAACCATGAAGGTCTATTTACTTTCTTCATTAATTATATTATTAACATAAAAAATATAAGCGGAGCAGCAAATCGTACAAATGTTTTTCTAATAATATCTATATTATTTGCAATTTCTAACTTCTTTATCTCAGGTGGATATTTCAATATCACTTTGTCATATACATCAAGATTTTCGGTTTTTATAATGTTTTTCCAAGGAACATCTTTATCTTCAGACTTTTTGTACCATTTCCAAAAATAATTTATTATTCTGTCCTCTCCCAATAATTTTATTTCATCCTTACTTATAAATCCCATATTGTGATTATATGTTTGTGTTTTTAAAATCATATAATCCTCATCGAATATCTTATAAAAAATCTTTCTTTGAGTCTCTTTAAACAACATGAGGTTATTAAGTAGTTTATTTTTTAAAAATTTTCTGTAATGTCTCACTATTACTCTTGCTTTGTTATTGCCTAGTGGAATATGATCTAAAACTTGTAAATATCTTGCTGCAAAGGGTTCACCTTTATAAATTAATATTCTTCCTGGTGGTATGTATTTTATCCTGATAAATTCTTTTGTAGGTTGCTTCTTGTAGTAATAAATACTTTCAATGTATTTAGGAGTAACATTAATTTTCTGGTTAAAACTAACTAGAACGTTTTTATTGACATCTTTATCAGGGATTGTATCGCCATGAACCCAAAAAAGATGAAGGATATCTAAGTGATTTTCAATTATCCTTGACCAATCACATTTAAAGTCAACTAATACCTCTTCAGATACATAATCCTTATCTGAAAAACCATTATCAGATAAATCGTAATTACTTATAGGTGAATCTTCACTTATATTCTTTAAATCAGTATCAGATTTTTTCGAAAAATGTACAAAAATATATCCATTCTTTTCTAAAGCTTTATATTGAGATAAGTGAATTCTTTTAGCGTAGTTATCGTAGTTATTATCAACTATGTGACTACATGTTATTCTATCTAGATTTTGGCAACTTCCACCAGATGAGAATTTAGCTCCATGATATGGACAAGTAATTACTCCATCTGTTAATTTTCCACCAAAAAATGAGGCCCCTCTATGTGGACAAATATTTTTAATGCATCTAACATTTTCATTCTCATCTCTATAAAGAACTAGAGGCTCATCATAGAGTGAAAAATAATAAAGTTTATTCTTTTTTAGTTCTTTTGAAGGACAAATTGCATACCAACCAAATAAACCTATTTTTAATTCATTTTGATTTTCCCTAATATCTAGCGAGTCGATTTTTACTACCGTTCCTTTTTTAAATGGCTTAAGAACGGTATTTATGTCTTTTGATTTAAAAAAATTAATTTGTCTGTTTTCCATAAATTAATTTCTTTTTTTAATTGACTGTTTATCTTTCGGAACTATAACTCAAGTAAATAATCAATTTCTTATAAAAAGAAAATTCTCTATTATTTGTAGCAATAATTATGTGGTTCCTGAAAAATATTGAGTTACTGTCGTATTGATGTATCTTTATTTCATAATTTTTGTATCTTTTGTGATTCTTTCAAATTTTTTATGTAATCAACAGCATCATCAATATTTTTATGGAAATTACACTGGCCCAAATAACAACCAATAAATCTTAAGAATTTTCTCTTGCCACCACTAATTTCATATCTATGTATTGTTCCGCCATCTATAGGGCCATATATAAGTTCTGGTAATGCCATATTAATTTTTTATTTAATACTTAATTAAACAATAATTCATGTTCAAATACATTTCCATAGCTAAATCCATATATTTAATAATTAATTTACTTATTTTTGGATAATTATTTATTGAATACCCAAGTATTATTTGTTATCTATTAATTATTGATATGAATTTTTTATTATGCCAAAAGCATTTAGACGTTTTTTAAAAAAACTACCAAAAAAAATTCAAACTATAAAATACTCATTTAGAGAGTTTTTATCTTCCAAAATATGAAATAAGCTGTGGTGGTAAACAAATTTTAAATTTTTATATTTTTAATAAAACATAATCGCCTGAGCTAAATTTTAAACTATATTAAATTGACAATTTATGAAATATTATGATCAAAATAGTTTTTACTATATTCACTATAATTTTGCTTGTCCTTTTTAGTAGCCCAGTTTACTCATTAGATACTTCCCCTAAAACTCTAGAAAAGTATACTAAAAAGATTTCTAATAAGTTCACAAGAACTTACTGTAACACTTCCAAATTCGGTATTTCTTATGAGGGGGCTTTGGCATTTGCTATTGGAGAGACTAATAAGGAATTTAAAAATAATAAACTCAATAAGTTTATAGATTATTCTCTACTAAAAAATTCAATAGTTAATGATTTAGAAAATAATTGCCAAGTTTATGATTTTGCGATTACTAAATTAGAAAATTTAAAATTTAACTAGTAAAATGTTGATTGTTAAAGTCTTATTTTTTACCTATCCAATCATTGGGTTTTTCCATCATCCATTCGAAAACCCCCTTAGGATCAAGGTTTTTAGATGCATAAACAAATAAAATTGGAAATATTAAAATTACTGCACCAATAACTGCTAACTCTATCTTGCCGATCCCCATCTCAGCTACTGTTAAAGCAAAATAATTAATCATTATCTTTATTGAATTAAAATTTATATCTACATAATCTACAAAAAAATTTAATTCTTTCACTTTTCTATGAGAAATCTTAATTTTTATAGTGAAAGATATTTGTATAAAGTACCTATTTTATTGGTGAAGAATTTTTAATAATTTTAATAATAGGCTTCTGTTTGATGGTTATGGATCATGGAATTATTATTTTCACACCTATTTTTGCAGTAATGATTGGATTTACAGTATTTAGAATTTTAAAGAAAAGAAAGAAATCAGCAAAAAGTATTTATAAATTGATAGATGATTTAGAAAAAAAATACATTTATTAATCTCTTTTATAGAAAAAAATTAATCAAATTCTATACCAACTTCTTCTTTTAAATCTCTCTCCAAATCTGGAAGATGTGGTTCAACCCAATGGTCTTTGTTATCAATACCAGCTGCATTTACATAATTCATAATGTGTTGATCCACTTGCTTGTAAAGATCATGCAAATTTAAATCCATACGAATATCATGGGCAATTTCAGAGACTTGTTGTTCTGTTAGACAATGGTCTGGATGAAGTAAATCACAACATGGAATTCTTTTCTCAATCAATTCATTTAGATTGATTTTTATTTCGTAATCTTGATGTACAGTCATTAATTTTATATCTTTAAATTCATTTTAATTATGTTTAAGCTTTTGTATATCTTTAGTCAAGAAACAAAGTTCTTTAGTGCTGATGAGGTGATTTTAAATAAATAGATCTTCCAGATCTTTATACAAATCATCATTCTCTTCTTGGTTTTCCCTAAGGTCATGGTTATCTAGTGAAAGTTCACTTTTTGAGGTGTAGAAAAGATATCCAAGAGCTCCTAAAAGTAAGGTTGTTGGTAGGATCATTAGCAATTAATTGACTTATAGTGAATATAGTGCAACACTTATGACAGTCAAGTGCTGAACTTTAATTAATTTTTAAATGCCTACTAAGAAAAAAAGAGTTGGTTTTATTCCTAGAGAAGATGTTATGAGAATAATTGATAAGTTGAGCATAGAGAACAATTTAAGTAACTCAAAAATAATAAGTATTTTGGTAGAGGAAGCGCTTTCTATAAGAGGTATATTTAATAAAAAAAATGGTAAAGCAACTCAATTATATCAATCGAATAATTATTATTTACAAAACTTAGCTGATAAATCTCGTGACGTTATAGATAATGCAAAAACTACGATCGATACTAATTTAGAAAATCATTTTAATCCTAGTAAATCAACTAATATTAATGGGGCAAATCAGGAAGATTTTGACTTGCAAACCTATAAAAAGTTTTTATCATTCCTTAAATTTCAGGAAATGATGGATAAATATAATAATTAAAAAGTGTTGCTAGGTGCTGTACAGTGCGTTAAATTAAATTTGTATTTATGGGGAGATTTGCGTATTAGAAATCATTTAAAACCATTTTCAAAACCTAAATTCAATTAATCTATAAAATATTTATTCCTATGAATTCATCTCCCCCAGTTCTATCTGTAAATCTTCTACCTCCAGAAAAGTTATATTGTAATTTTAGTTATTGGAGTTCTTTGTTCTCTCAGGATATGCAAATTTTATGGGATAGAGCGCATGGGGTACCTTTAGAAAAACTGCCAAAAGGAGTTTCTGATATGATTTTTCCGTATTTATTGCTCGCACTTTCAGACTATAAGACTTCTCAAATAAATAAAATGAATGGAATAGGATTAGACAATCTATTAAGCCTTTGGTTTGATAAGTACTTTTTAAATAAAAATGGTTACTTCGAGCTAATTAAAAAATAATTTTCAAAATTGGATCTTTTAGTATCAAATTTTATTAATATCAAAAATTCATTGATTATAAAAAACTTTTTAAGTTATTCTTTTGTAATTGCCACATAAATAGTCTTGCTATAAATAATTTAAATAGTTTGATAATGATTTCTTTAAATTTCTTTTAGCAAATATGTGTATAGTCTTTTTGATAATGCTAATAAAGAGAGATATTCAATTAAGAGAAGCAAGATAAATGAAATGTAATTCAAAGACCCTGAGCTTGATATTAAATCTATTATTTTTCTTATTTATATTTATTATTTAAATTTTAAGTCTTTATTCATTTAATTTAAAAAATTTCAAAAAAATAATATTCAAATTTGGTTGACTTTTATTGTTAATAAGACGATAATGACAAAAATAAATTTTAAATTGTGAGACCTCTTTCAGAAACTTTTGATGACTTCGTTGATGAACTACTTTTATCCGATGTTAATTTGTTGAAAGGGGAACTTGATTTTCTGCTTATGCAGCATTTATTTAATTCTATAGATTTGAAACTTATAAATAAAACTGAACTTAAAGATGACCAATCAATAGCTGCTTAATTTTTATGAAATTTTTTTATGAAAAGTTTTGGACCCCAGTTTTTGGTTATGTTTTATCAAAATTTGTTTTTTTAATAGAAGGCAAAAATCAAGATTCTAAAAATAAAAAAAATTAATTAATTTATTTTTGTCCTCATTAAGTATCTTTAAATACATAATTTAATTCAATATATTTTGATAACAACAAAAGATGTACTGTAAATTTATGAACATATGCAAGGTTTAGGTATAAGATTATTGCTTTTTAGCAAATTAAAATGAACAAAAATAATATGTTGAAGCCATACACAGTGCATTATCGTGATTTTCAAAATATAAGATTAGAAAATTGTTTTTATGCTTTTGACGCTTTCGAGGCTAGAACATTAGCAATGGAATTTAATAAGTATATAAATGAACATCCAAACAGTATAGACCTAATAAGATGCGAAAAATGAATAAAATTTTTTAGTAATTTAAAATAATCTACTTAAACACTTAAGAATTTATCAATAACTGCTTGACTTAACTCACTAGTATTTCCGCTAGCAACAATTCCTCCGCGTTGCATAGCATAATATCTATTTGCTTGTCTTACAAAATGCAAGTGTTGTTCAACTAACAAAACTCCAATTCCTGTTTCTCTAATTATCTGATTGATTGCATTTTCAATATCTAAAACTATATTTGGTTGAATACCTTCCGTGGGTTCATCAAGCAATAGAAGTTGGGGTTTTCCCAATAATGCTCTTGCAATCGCAAGTTGTTGTTGTTGACCGCCACTAAGATCTCCTCCTTTCCTTTGAAGAAAATCTTTTAGGATTGGAAACAATTCATAAATAAATGGATCTATTTTTCTGTTCTTAGATAAACCACCCGGTAGAGATTCCATTCCTAACATTAGGTTCTCTTCAACGGATAAGTAAGGAATAATTTCTCTACCTTGAGGAACGTAAGCCATTCCTTTTCTTGCCCTCTGATGAGGTGCCTTTCTATTCATATTTTCTCCAATAAGATAAATATCCCCTTTCTTTTGCTTTAACAAACCGATAAGTGATTTCAATAAAGTTGTTTTGCCAACTCCATTTCTACCAATCAAACAAACCATTTCTCCTGATTTAACATTTAAATCAACATCTCTAAGAATATGACTCTCGCCATAGTAAGTATTTAACGATTTTATTTCGAGTAAATTTTCCATAACTAGTCCTCAGGTCTTCCTAAATAAACGTCAATAACTTTTTTGTCTTTTTGTATGGTTTCCATTGTTCCCTCACATAATACTGTTCCCTGATTTAATACAGAAACATTACTATCAAGTCTTCTTATAAATTCCATATCGTGATCTATTACCACTACAGTATTTTCTCCTGATAAAGATTTTAATAAATCAGCTGTAAGATCAGTTTCTTCATCAGTTAAACCAGCAACAGGTTCATCTACTAACATTAAATCTGGCTTCTGTCCTACCAACATGGCTATCTCTAGCCATTGTTTTTGGCCATGTGACAAAGATCCAGCTTTAGAATCAATTTTTTGAGCTAAATTAACAATCTTCATAAGACGTTCAATCTCATTAAGCTGCTCATCCTTAATACTTTTATTTATAAGGTTTAAGGGACTTTTAGGAGTTGTAACCGATATTTCAAGATTTTCTTTAACTGTTAGATTTTCGAAGATTCTTGGACTTTGAAACTTTCTTCCAACTCCAAGTCTGGCTATTTTATGCTCCTTTCTACCTACTAAAGATTTCCCTTTGAAAATTACTTCACCTTTTGTTGGCTTAACCTTTCCAGTAATTACATCAAGAAATGTTGTTTTTCCAGCGCCATTTGGTCCTATTACAGCTCTTAATTCTCCTTTCTTTAAATTTAAATTAAGATTGTTAAGAGCTAAAAAACCCTCAAAACTAACAGTAATATCTATTAAATTTAGAAGATCTTTCTTATTCATTTATTCCCCTCCTTATTTTCAACTTCTAAGCTTGGATAGGTTTCAATCTTCCTTTTTAAACCTAATCTTTGAAGAAGATTTCTAGGGCCATTACCTTGAATCCATCCCAAAACACCTTCTGGCAATGCTGTGACGACTAAGATAAATAGACCCCCTTGAATAAACATCCAGCTAGCAGGTAAAGCTTCACTAACTAGACTTTTCGCATAGTTTATGAAAACTGCTCCTAGTATCGCTCCTAACAAAGTTCCTCTTCCTCCGACAGCAACCCAGATAACCATTTCTATAGAAAAGGGAACAGTCATGAATTGAGGGGATACTATTCCAGATTGAACGGTATATAAAGCTCCTGAAATTCCAGCGAGTCCCCCAGCGATAGAAAATATTATCGTCTTGAATATTACTGGGTTATATCCTGTAAACCTAACTCTTGGTTCATCATCTCGTATTCCTATAAGAATATTTCCAAATCTCCCCTTTACAACCCACTTTGCAAAAAACCATGCGGCTATTACTAGTATGGCGGTTACCCAAAAAAAGATTCTTTGCATGGATTCAGAACCTACCATCTGACCAAATAGTTGTGTTACATCTGTTTTTAATCCATTTGTTCCATTTATAAGTTTTTGTTGCCCATTAAAGAAGTTAAAAAATACAAGAAGAGAAGCTTGAGTGAGTATAGAAAAATAAACTCCTTTGATTCTATTCCTGAAAACAAGAAATCCAATTAAACCAGCAACCACTGCTGGAATTATCCAGATAGCGAAGAAGGTAAAAACAGGTGATCTAAAAGGTTCCCAGAAAAATGGTAATTTTTCTACACCATATAAAGCAAAAAATTCAGGAATATTATTTGGAAATTCAGAGGAGCTCGTTATTTGCAAATACATTGCTGCACAATATCCACCTAGTGCAAAAAATATACCTTGCCCAAGACTTAGTAAACCTGTATATCCCCATATAAGATCAACACCAAGTGCAACTATAGATAAGGATAAGTATCTACCTAGAAGATTTAATCTAAATACAGGGAGTATTGTTGGTGCTGCAATAATTAAGGCTATTAATATTATCCAAAATGATAATACTATTTTTTTATCAAATTTAATTTTACTTAAGGACATTAGTTTTCAACCATCCTTCCTTTCTGAGGAAATAAACCTGTAGGTTTAAATTGTAAAAATATAACAATTAGTGCAAATATCATTACTCTTGCCATACTAGTGGTCGCAAAAAAGTTAATTGTGTTTGATAAAGGTAAAGGCATATCTGGCCATATTGATAAGAGCCTTCCAGCTCCAATTAAATCAGTCATTATTCCTATTCCAAATGAAGCAAGTACTGTTCCTAATAAATTTCCTACTCCTCCCAGCACTACAACCATAAAACAACCAACTATATAGTTTCCGCCAACATTTGGTCCCACAGAACCTAAAAGAGATACAGCTACCCCAGCAACTCCTGCTAAGCCAGATCCAATTCCAAAAGTAATTATATCCACTTTTTCAGTAGATATACCAAGGCAATCACTCATTTGTCTGTTCTGAGTAACTGCTCTTATACGCATCCCCCAAGCACTTTGATTAAGAAATAATGTTATTGCTATTACAGAAATTAGAGTGATGACAATTATCATTAATCGTGTTTTAGGAAATGCAGTGCCAATAATTTCTACTTGACCTCTCATCCATGAGGGTGCTGTTACATCTACATTTCGAGCACTTGCTCTACTAAGTTTGCTTACAGATGATGAGATCACGCTACCTGTCAGGACCCCAGTTAAAGCAGCAAATATCCAAGAACTAAATTTAAAATATTTGAAATTTATTGATTCTTTTATTTTTGAAGGGAATGATGTTGGTAAGAATAAACCAATTAAAAGACTTATAATCAGACCGGTCCCATAAGCTAAAGGTACACTTCTGACAAATTGTTGAAGAATTAAGCTTACACCCCAAGTTGCTAGAAGTGTTTCTAGTGGACTTCCATAAAGCTTTCTAATTATGGTTTTTTCTAAGAGAATGCCTACTACTCCACTAACAATAAAAGCAAGGAAAATAGATACTATTATATACGAATTGTAGAAAGGTTTTAATATTGGTAATTTGAAAATTAATTGTGTTACGTATGTTGTGTAAGCCCCAAGCATCATAAGTTCTCCATGGGCAAGATTTATTACACCCATAAGGCCAAAAACAATTGCTAGACCTAATGCAGCAACAAGTAGTACAGATCCTATTGCAACACCATTAAAAAGACTATCGAGAAGTAACTCCAATTTAGAAAAAGAAAATATTTGATTTTATAAAATAAAAGGAGGCGTTAACCTCCTTTTATTTTGAAGTATAGGTTTTAAATTAGATTAAAGCTTATACTTTTCTCCTTTTGAAGGATCTGTCCAATCGCATGCAAATCCTTTTGAACTTGGATGCTTTTGGTTCCATGCTTGAGGAAGAACAACTCCAGTCTCTTCAAGGATTGTAAATCCACCCTCTGCATTAATCTCTCCAATTCTTACTGTTTGAGATAAGTGGTGATTAGGCATAACTTCAACAGGGCCTTGTGGAGCATCAAACTTTTGTCCAACAAGAGCTTCCCTTACTGCGTTGTCGTCGAATGTCCCAGCATCTTCTACTGCCTGTTTCCACAAGTAAACCATGTTATAAGCAGATTCTTGAGGATCAGCTACAACACGATCGGCTCCCCATCTTTTCTTGAAACTCTTAGCAAATTTCTTAGATGCAGGAGTATCGATTGACATCATGTAGTTCCAAGCGCCGTAGTGACCTTCAAGGAACTCAGGACCAATTGTACTAATCTCTTCTTCAGCAATTGAATAGTTCATTACATAGTATCCACTTGAAGGTGTAATACCTGCATCTTGAATTTGTTTGAAGAATGCAACGTTTTGGTCACCATTAAGTGTGTTAATGATTATTCCACCTTCAGGAAGCGCTTTTTTGATTTTTGAGATAATTGGAGCAACTTCAGTATTTCCTAAAGGAAGGTAATCTTCTCCAACGACTTTACCTCCTAACTGTTTTACCTGAGCTTTTGTAATTGTGTTAGAAGTTCTTGGGAAAACATAATCAGAACCTACAAGGAAGAAATCTCCACCAGCTGCAGGAGAACGTTTGTACATGAAATCTGTAGCGGGTTCTGACTGTTGGTTTGGTGTGGCCCCTGTATAGAATATGTTGTTAGAACATTCTTGGGCTTCATATTGAATTGGGTAGTAAAGGAAAGCATCCTTTGATTCGTAGACTGGTAACATTGCCTTTCTACTTGCAGATGTCCAACCACCAAATACGACAGGAACACCGTCTTGGTCTATAAGTTTCTTAGATTTTTCAGCAAAAGTAGGCCAGTCAGATGCACCATCTTCAACAATGTATTCTATTTTGTAGCTTTTGCCGCCAACTACTACACCACCAGCAGCATTTATCTCTTCAATAGCCATTTTTTCAGTATCAACAAGGGTTGATTCAGAAATCGCCATTGTTCCAGATAACGAATGTAAAATACCAACGGTTACAGTGTCATCGAAACTTCCGGAGGTTCCACCTCCACCGCATGAAGTAGCTGTTACAGCAAGTGAGGCAGTAGCTAATCCTGCCAAAATACGCCTTGAAATTCTCATGAATTAGGATAAATTAGGTAATTGACCCTTATAAGGGGGATAAAATAAAAGTTATTAACGAGTGAGGATTCGTTTTGTATCAGTCGTAACTTTTTGTTGAATCCAATATATTAGTAATAAACATTTTTCTAGTTTCGATTGTTGGGTATTTGTGATTCTAAAAATTGAGTTATTTCTTCAACTCCTATGCCGCTACTTAGGTTGGTAAAGAACCAAGGTTTACCTTTTCTCATAAATTCAGTATCACTTTTCATAATATTTAAATCTGCACCAACCATATCTGCTAAGTCAATTTTATTTATTAATAATAAATCTGACCTTGTTATCCCTGGCCCCCCTTTTCTAGGAATTTTGTCTCCGGCAGAAACATCAATGACATATATTGATAAATCTACAAGTTCTGGACTAAAACTAGATGCTAAATTATCACCTCCACTTTCTACAAAAACAAAATCTAAAGGATTATATTTATTTTCCAAATCTAAGACTGCATTTTTATTTAAGGAACAATCCTCTCTTATCGCTGTATGAGGACAACCTCCTGTTTCTACACCAATAATCCTACCTTCCTGTAAAACTTTTTTATTTATTAGAAAGTTAGCATCTTCTTTTGTGTAAATATCATTGGTGACAACAGCTATCTCATAATTTTTTTTCAGATTTAAGCATAGAGTCTCCACTAATGCAGTTTTCCCTGAACCTACAGGCCCAGCAACTCCTACTCTCAATTTGCTGCTCATAAATTAATTTCTAAAAAGTTTTGTATAAAGGTCATTATGATTTTGTTGTGCCATAGCTAAACCTACATTGCCAAAATAGATGTCATCAATTTCTTTGTCCATAATTTCTTTAGAAACTTTTGAAATTATTGCTAATAAATCTCTCTGAATTAATTGTGCTTTTGTTGAGCCAATAGGAATAATCCTTAATGCTGCACTAAGTTGATTTGCACTCCACGCGTAGAAAAAATTCTCAACCATTTCTAACTTAGTAATTTCAAAACTAAAACAAGCCCAACTCCACGCTAAAGGCCAAGAGTTTTTTGTGTTTTTTTTATATAGATATTCAAATCCAAATTCTTTGGTTAAATCTAAGAGTGATTTTGCCATTTGAGTTTGTTGTTCTCTCATTTCGACGGAGTCTTTTGATGAGAGAATCCATTTATCCAAACTCAATAGCTTTTGCAAATTACTTTTTAAGTTTTTGTCTTCGTTTAACTCATTAAAAATATCAAAAAAATCTAATAATAGTTTTGCATCTAGTCTAATCTGGCCAATTTTCAGTTCACTTATGATTAATTCTTTTACAGAATTTGAGTCCTTTAAATCTTTAGTATTTAGGTAACTCTCTAATCCCTCCGAATAACAAAATCCTCCAACTGGTAAGTTAGGACTTATTAACAAATATTTTAATAAGTGGCTTTTACTCATGACTATGGGCACCTCTTTCGGGAAAAAATTTTTTCTGGGTATTTACGATATCAACATTAAAATTTTTAAGCATATTTTCAATTAAGTAATCACTTTTTGTTAGAAGAATGTCTTCTTCAATTTCTACTTCTACATGCCTATTTCCTAGATGATAAGCAGTCTTTATAAGTTCAATTTTAGAATTTGAACTTATTTGAATTAAATTTTCCGTTTTGGCAATTATCTCTACATAAGAATTGGACTCATTAGTTAAAAGAATATCTCCATCATTCAATTTACCCTCTCTTGGTAGTTGTAAAATTATTTCTTGATCACAATCAGTTAATCTTTTACCTCGTAAGATTCTTCTTTCATCTGAACTTAGGGTAAGTTTTAAAAAAGAACCTAATCGAGGTTTTTCCTTAATCCAATCAGTTACAACTATTTGTTTATTTATTCTCATAATCAAAATTTTTGGTTACTTTAATTTAATAATTAAAGAAAACAATTTATGATTAAAACTTCTTGGGAAGGTAATTGTTTCTTAAATTTTTTCAATAATAAAGCAAGTTTAGGAAATGTTAATAAAACAATCTTTAAATCTAAATCAACGTCTCCTTACAAGTTATTAAAGTCTACTCATGATAAGGATGGAAGGTGCATTTTACCTGTTCTTCATACTGCAGGGGGATTGGTTGGAGGAGATTTACTTGAGTTGGAGGTAAATCTTGAAAAAAACTCTAAGGTATTGTTGACAACTTCTTCAGCTCAGAAGGTATATGGATCAGTTGGAATATCAAAAATTAATCCAAAAGGAACTTTTGCAAAGCAAGAAAATCTAATAAAGATTTTTGATAATTCACATTTGGAATATCTCCCCCAAGAAACAATAATCTTTGCAAATGGTTTATATGATCAAAAGTTTAGAGTATCTATTTCAGAAACTTCAAGTTTTTTATTTACTGATTTAATAAGACTTGGAAGATCTTCCTCTGGAGAGTCAATTGAAAGTGGAGTTTTTAGGTCTAAATTAGAAATTATGAGAAATAATGATTTATATGATGATTGGGAATATGTTGATCAAATTGAATTATCTAAGGCAAGTTATGAGGCCAAGTCAGGTATGGATTATATGCCTGTTTTTGGATCCTTAATTTGGATTTGCGAAAAAGATTTTTCCAAGTCAAAAATAAATAATCTTGTGGAAAATATAAAAAAGATTTTCAATGAAACTGATAATAATTTATCTATTGGAATCCTTGAAAATGGAATATCTGTACGTTTCCTGGGGAATTCTTCTCAAGATGCAAGGAAATGTTTTTTTTGTATTTGGAAACAAATTAGGTCTGTTTGTGGATTTTGTGAGCCAAAATATCAAGGTGTATGGCCTTTACAAGATTCTATGAATTATTAATTATGTTCAGAAAGAACCTTTTTTAAGAATTTATAGTTTAATTTTTTATTATGCATCTTTCACCTCAAGAAAAGGATAAATTATTGATTTTTTCTGCTGCGCTCTTAGCTGAAAGAAGGCTTAGTCGAGGTCTTAAGCTTAATTACCCTGAAACAATTGCTTTTTTGAGTTTTCAAGTTCTTGAAGGAGCACGAGATGGAAAAAGCGTAACTCAATTAATGTCAGAGGGAACTACCTGGCTTTCAAAATCACAAGTTATGGAGGGCATTCCTGAAATGGTTGATGAAGTCCAAATAGAAGCAGTTTTCCCTGATGGGACAAAGTTAGTTACTATTCACAATCCGATTCAATAGTTATGAGTAATTTAATTCCTGGCGAAATAATTTCTAAACAAGGTGAAATAGAATTAAATCTTGGTAAGGAAGTTAAAACTGTAAAAGTTTCTAATTCTGGAGATAGACCTGTACAAATTGGATCTCATTATCATTTTTTTGAAGCTAATAAGGCTTTGATTTTTGATCGTGAATCAACTCTTGGTATGCGTCTTGACATACCTGCAGGAACAGCAATTAGATTTGAACCTGGAGATACAACTGATGTCAAATTAGTTCCATATACAGGTTTGAGAATTGTACATGGGTTTAATTCATTGGTGAACGGTACTTTAGATACTTAAAATTATGTCCTATAAAATTGACAGAAATACTTATGCGCAGACTTATGGACCTACTACCGGAGATAGGGTAAGGCTTGCTGATACCGAACTTTTTATAGAAGTAGAAAAGGATTTAACTACATACGGAGATGAAGTCAAATTCGGTGGAGGAAAAGTTATTCGAGATGGGATGGGACAGTCTCAAGTAAAAAGAGCTGATGGAGCTGTAGATACCGTAATTACTAATGCTTTGATCGTAGATTGGTGGGGAATAATTAAGGCTGATGTGGGTATAAAAGATGGAATGATTTTTGAAATTGGTAAGGCAGGTAATCCTGATATACAGGATAATGTCGATATTGTTATTGGTGCATCAACAGAAGTAATAGCTGGAGAAGGCCATATTCTTACTGCAGGTTCAATAGATACCCATATACATTTTATATGTCCCCAACAAATTGAGACGGCACTAGCCTCAGGAGTTACAACCATGTTGGGAGGAGGAACTGGACCTGCAACTGGCACAAATGCCACTACTTGTACCCCGGGCTCTTTTCATATTTCAAGAATGCTTCAATCTGCAGAAGCCTTTCCCATGAATTTAGGTTTTTTTGGAAAAGGAAACTCAACAAACGAGAGCAATCTTATTGATCAGGTTGAAGCTGGAGCATGTGGATTGAAGCTTCATGAGGATTGGGGAACTACTCCCTCTACAATAAATTCTTGTCTAAATGTTGCAGATAAGTTTGACGTACAAGTATGTATTCATACTGATACTTTAAATGAGGCAGGCTTTGTTGAAGATACGATCAACGCTATTGCCGGAAGAACTATTCATACTTTTCATACCGAAGGAGCAGGTGGAGGTCATGCTCCAGACATTATTAAAATTTGTGGAGAAAAAAATGTTCTTCCAAGTAGCACTAATCCAACGAGACCCTATACGAGGAACACATTAGAAGAACATCTTGACATGTTAATGGTTTGTCATCATTTAGATTCTAAAATCCCAGAAGATATTGCATTTGCTGAATCAAGGATCAGAAGAGAGACTATTGCAGCTGAGGATATCTTGCATGATATAGGTGCTTTTTCAATTATTGCTAGTGATTCTCAAGCCATGGGAAGAGTTGGTGAAGTAATTACAAGAACTTTTCAAACCGCTCATAAAATGAAAGTCCAAAGGGGACCGCTATCGCAGGATTCTGATAGAAACGATAATTACAGAGTAAAGAGATATATTTCTAAAGTCACAATTAATCCTGCAATAGCTCATGGTATTGATAAACATGTTGGGTCTATAGAAAAGGGTAAAATTGCGGATTTAGCATTATGGAAACCTTCCTTTTTTGCGGTAAAGCCTGAATTAGTTGTTAAAGGAGGATCTATAGTTTGGTCCCAAATGGGTGATGCAAATGCTTCAATTCCTACTCCAGGTCCTGTTCATGGACGACCTATGTTTGCAAGTTTCGGTCAATCTTTAATTAGGAGTTCTTTTACCTTTTTAAGTAAAAATTCAATTGATCAAAGTATTCCAAATAAATTAGGCTTACAAAAGAAATGTATTGCCGTAGAAAATACCAGAAATATCAAAAAATCACATTTAAAACTTAATAGTAAACTACCAAATATTTCAGTTGATCCTCAAACTTATGAAGTTTTTTCTGATGGGGAACTTCTTACTTGTGAACCACTTGATGAAGTCCCAATGGCGCAGAGATATTTTTTGCTTTAAAAATTTTTAATTAATTCTTTTTGACTTGTTTTTATATCTTTTGAACCAGCGATCGCTAAATCTTCTTGCAGTTTGTTCTCACAAGATAGTACTCTTGACCAACTTGGTAACTGCTGTGTAGTAGGGCAAGCTAGGTAATTTTCTGTAGCAGGTCTCAATAACTTTGCAAACTTTTGAACTGATAGCTCTTCTTCATGCCTATCGTATGGAAGTTGATTAACTGCTGAATCTAGTCCAAATTGTTTTACACGATCTTCTCCAACTCTTTTGTAGAGAACTTCTAAAGTTGCTAATTGAGTACTAGTTAAGGTCTCGGCTTGATGCTCCATGAGACCTCTTAATACACTTGAAAGTATTTCTGTACACATTTTTTGTAATCCTTCTTTAGAAGAATCCCCAATATTCTTGTGTTTATGATCAAACAAGCCTAGGTCAACTTGGGCTATTTTGGAGGTTCTTACGTTTCTATAAACCTCTGATAATAAACCTATCTCTAAACCCCAGTCACAAGGAATTCGTAAATTCATAGCGAGGTCTTTAGTGAAAGCAAACTCACCTGCTAATGGATATCTGAATGATTGAAGATATTGTAAAAAAGGACCCTTCCCTACTAATTGCTCAAGACTTGCCAATAAGGGACCCACAAATAATCTTGTTGCTCTACCTTGTAATTGATTTGTCTCTAAGGATAACCTGCTGTAAAAAGCCTTTACATATGATATTCCATATGATTCATCCAGAAGAGGGAGTATCATTCTTGAGGGATACAAAGGACTAAAAGTTCTTATATCAGCATCAAAAAGAGCAACAACTTCTGATTTTCTCGTCGCAACTCCTATGCCTTGCCATACAGCCCATCCTTTACCTGGAGTTCCTAAAAGTTCTAACCCATTTTTTTCTTGGCTTTTTAATAGTTCTATTACAGAGGGAGAATTAGTCCATTGAACGTGAACTGGAAATGGCATTGAGCCAAAAAATGATTTTGCTGCTTTAACTTGCTCAACAGTTTTTGCAGAGAGAGCAATAACTAATTCATTTAAACCTGTGAGGTTTTTTAAAACTTCTCTTATGTCTTTTAATGCTGGACGCTCAAATTCTTCATATAAGCAAGGTATTAGAATACTAGTTGATCTTTTTTTAAGGCTTTTGTTTAATTCTTTAAGTAAATTTCTTGTAACTCCATATTCATGTATTGTTGTGATTAAACCTTGTTGAAAGTCCATTTTCTAATTGATGTGCAGAATAGTATTAATACTTCGTTGATTTTTTCAAAGTGAAGCAAATTGATTCAGAGAAAAAATTAGATAGATTAAAACTCTATAAATTGTTGAGAACAATTTATTCAGATAATACTACAGAAGAAATTAATTTTATTTCAAATCAATTATTACAGATTTTAGATGATTTCTCAGAGAAATCTGATTATGAAGAAATAATCTTTGGAGAAAGGTGGAATGAATCTTATTCCGTTTTGATAACTTATGCAGATAGTATTTATAAAAATGGCGAGGCAACATTAATAACTCTTAGTGAGTTGCTAAGTAAACATTTTGGCAGTCTTTCTAAAGTTGTACACATTCTTCCTTTTTTAAAATCTACAAGTGATGGAGGTTTTGCCGTCTCAAGTTATGATTCTCTAGAAGAAAAATTTGGAGATTGGGATGATCTTAAAAGTATTTCTAAAAACCATGATTTGATGGCTGATTTAGTGCTAAACCATGTCTCATCATCTCATCCATGGGTTCAACAATTTATTAAATCCCAAGAACCGGGTATATCAAATGTTTTTTCACCGAAACAAACTCTTGACTGGTCAAATGTAGTTAGGCCTAGAAGCTCCTCTTTGTTTTCTCAAATAAATACTGAAAGTGGCCCTAAACAAGTTTGGACAACTTTTGGTCCAGATCAAATTGATTTGAATTGGCATAATCCAAAAATGACCCTTGAGTTCTTAAATTTAATTATTACTTATTTATCTAATGGAATTAAATGGTTCAGGCTTGATGCTGTAGGTTTTATTTGGAAGGAATCAGGAACAACTTGCTTGCATTTACCTAAAGCACATTCAATTGTGAAGCTCTTAAGAGTTCTTTTAAATAATCTTCTTAATGATGGAGTTTTAATAACTGAAACTAATGTTCCTCAGAAGGAAAATCTATCTTATCTGATTCATGATGATGAAGCCCACATGGCATATAATTTCCCATTACCTCCTCTTCTCCTAGAAGCAATTATTACTTCAAGAGCTGATATTCTAAACTCATGGATTTTTGATTGGCCCACATTACCTGAAGATACTACATTATTTAATTTCACTGCATCGCATGATGGTGTTGGGCTAAGGGCTCTTGAGGGTTTAATGAATGAGCAGAGAATTAAAGATTTATTAATTAATTGTGAGAAAAGAGGCGGATTAGTAAGTCATAGACGTTTATCAAATGGTGATGATAAACCTTATGAATTGAATATTAGTTGGTGGAGTGCAATGGAAGACTCCAGTAGAGATGCTAAAAGATTTCAATATGAGAGATTTATTTTGAGTCAATTATTAGTAATGGCTCTGAAAGGGGTCCCTGCATTTTATTTGCCAGCATTACTAGCTTCAGAAAATGATATCAAAAGTTTTTCTATGACAGGTCAAAGAAGAGACCTTAATAGAGAAAAGTTTAAATCAGAAAATCTTTTAGCAGTTTTAAATAATCCTGAATCTAATGCTAATAAAAACTTAAAATATCTTCGTAATGCTATGGATGTCAGATCAAAATTAAAGCAATTTCACCCTTGTTCAGAAATGAAATGTTTGTCTAAAGGTA
>QCBX01000014.1 GCA_003281455.1 Prochlorococcus sp. AG-347-J21 | reverse complement strand
ATCTTTTTGTTTTTATATTGAGATTAATGATTGCACTACAAGGTGGTGGAAGAAGAGACTAAACCTATTACTTATATAACTAACGTAAAGCGTGGATTTGTTTCTGCGCTTTTTTATTGGGCGATATCAAGAATTTGTTTTTTTATAAATTCCTTTTGCTCTGAGTCATATTTTACTGAATTATCAAAACTATTGCCCATATCATCTAAGTCTCTAAGGACTTGATTGACAGACTTTGTAACTGAATTAGTTTCTAGCAGTCTTAAAATAGCCTTACATCTATCTGAAATGTTTTCCGATGTTATCTCATATTCATGATTATTATCTCTTCGATGAATAATAATTTGAGCGGAACTCATTATTAAATTTTTTACTACTATTTCTGTAACAGAATCACCACCTTCATTCAGTTTGTAAATTAGTGAAAAAGGAAGTTTATCTAACAAAAAACAATCTTTATCTGATAAAGCGTATGCAAAAAATCCTCTAAGTCCATTTCTTGTTTTAGTTAGCTCTGCGATTCTATCTGCTAAAACCTCTTCGCTGAGTAAATCTTCACCCCACTCTTTGCACCATTGTGCGGATACGTTTATTGCTTGCGTGAACGAAGCTTCTTTTAAATTTATGGTTTTTTTTTCCATTTTTGATCAGAATTTTATTATTGATGCATTGAAAGTCTTTGGCCAATTATAGATCTGGGTTTGTAACTTTACTAGGAAGGCCAAATGTTGGTAAATCTACTTTAATAAATAAATTGGTTGGAGAAAAAATAACAATTACTTCTCCAATAGCGCAAACTACTAGAAATAAATTAAAAGGAATACTTACTACAGACAATGGACAAATAATTTTTGTTGATACGCCAGGTGTTCATAAACCTCATCATCGACTTGGAGAGATATTAGTAAAAAATGCAAAATCTGCAATTAATGGAGTTGATATGGTGATTTTTGTAATTGATTCAAGTGAAGAACCTGGTAGAGGTGATGAATATATTTTGAACTTTCTAATCGCAAATAAAACTGAGTTTATTGTGGCATTAAATAAGTGGGATTTGGTTAATAAAGAATTTAGGAATTTACGATTAGATCAATATAGAAGATTTTTTGGAATTAATAGAAACTTTCAAATTGTAAGTGCTTCTCAAGGAGAGGGATGTTCTGAACTAGTCGATATGGCACTTAATTTTCTTCCAGAGGGACCAAAACTTTATGGCGAAGAGACGATTTGCGACCAACCATTAGATAACTTATTATCTGATTTAGTGAGAGAGCAGGTATTAAAAAATACAAGAGAAGAGGTACCTCATAGTGTGGCAGTAAAGATAGAAAAGATGGAGGAAATGAAAAGAAAAAATGGCAAAGTTTTTACAGCTATTTTGGCTACTATTATTGTTGAAAGATCAACTCAAAAAGGCATTCTTATTGGAAAGAAAGGTTCAATGTTAAAAATGATTGGTCAGTCAGCAAGAGCAAATATGTCAAAATTAATTGATGGTCCAGTTCACCTAGAGTTGTTTGTGAAAGTTATTCCAAATTGGAGAAAAAAAGAATCAAGGTTAATTGAGTTTGGTTATGAGGAAGATTTCTAGATGAGTGGTTTTAATTTTGATGTAATTACATTGTTCCCTAAAGCTTTTGAATTGATAAATAATTTAGGGGTCATAACAAAAGCTCTAGATAAGAATTTGATCGATTTAAATTTACATGATTTGAGAGAATATGGAGAAGGTTCTTACAGACAAGTAGACGATAAGCCTTATGGAGGAGGAGCAGGTATGGTATTAAAACCTGAACCTATTTATAAGGCATATGAATCAATTAGAAAATTACCCAAAAGTAAAACTTTGCTGATGACCCCACAGGGTAAAGTACTAAAGCAAAAGGATCTTGCGAGATGGTCCACTTTGGATCAAATAATAATTATTTGTGGTCAATATGAAGGTTTTGATGAAAGGATTAGATGTTTAGCTGATGAAGAGATATCGATAGGCGATTATGTACTTTCTGGAGGTGAAATTCCCGCTATATCAATAATTAACGGTTTGACTAGATTATTACCAGGAACTCTTGGTGATCCAGACTCCTTAGTCGATGAGAGTCATAATTCTTCTTTATTAGAATATCCTCAATACACAAGGCCGATAACTTTTAAAGATATGAAAGTGCCAGATATTCTACTGAGCGGTAATCATGAAGAGATTAAATCGTGGAGAAGAAGAAAAAGTTTTGAAAGAACATTGGAGAGAAGAAGTGACTTGATTTCAAATGAAAACTACAAAAAATCCCCAAAAAGTAAGAGAATAATAATAGAAAATAATCAATTAATGAAATTTAGAATAGGTAATGGATACGATATTCACAGACTTGTAGAGGATAGAGATTTAATTATTGGGGGTGTAAAATTGCATCACCCTGAAAGTTTAGGATTGGATGGGCATAGTGATGCTGATGTTTTAAGTCACTCAATAATGGATGCTTTATTGGGAGCTCTTTCGTTGGGCGACATAGGAAAGTATTTCCCCCCATCTGATGAAAAATGGAAAAATGCTGATAGCTTGTTTTTGTTATCAAAAGTAATTGACTTGATAAGACAAGATGGTTGGGAAATAAATAATATTGATAGCGTTCTTGTTGCTGAAAGGCCAAAAATCATGCCACATATAAAACTAATGAAAAAAAATATTTCTGAAATTTTAAATATTGATGAAAATTTAATTGGGATTAAAGCAACTACGAATGAAAAATTGGGTCCAGAGGGGAGAGAAGAGGGTATAAGTTGCCATTCAGTAGTTCTTCTTGAGAAAAAATGAGATTTAATTTAAATTTGAAAAAAAAAATTCAAAGATTTTGTCTATCATTAATTTGCTTAGTAATTCTAACTGTTCAATCTGATATTCCCAATTTAAAAGCTCTTACAATGGATAATTTTCAAAGTGAAATGGTTACAGAAGAATTAAGACTTAAAGTACCTGCTGATGTAAAAGCAGCTTGGCTAAATGCGGAAAAAGAAATATGGGAGCCATGGTTATCTTCTCAAGATGGTTTTTTGGGTAGACAATTATTTTGGGATAAAGAAAAAGAAGAAGCTTTGATATTAGTAAATTGGAAAAGTAAGAAATTATGGAAAAGCATACCAATGTCAGAAGTAAATGTAGTTCAACAAAAATTTGAAGATAATGTTAAAGCTGCTCTAAATGTAGGCGATAATCCTTTTGAATTGATTTATGAGGGAGAATTAGATAAACAAAGATGAATTTTGATATCAAGTTTGATTTTCAAAGAAGAGATAGGCTTGGACTCATTGAGGCTATTTGGGGTCAAGATAAGAGTATCGACCAATTAGAAAGATTATGTGGAAATGTATTAAGTAAAAATGAGGTTGTTTTCATTACTAGGATTAATAGTGAAAAGGCTAATTATCTTTTAGATTTGTATGATGATGCACGATTCCATGAAGAAGCAAATTGCCTACTAATTGGGAAAAATTTTAATAAAATAATTACGAATAAAAAAGTTGCCATTATTTCAGGCGGCTCAAGCGATTTGGCCGTAACACTTGAAGCACAATTAGCGCTCGAAATTTATGGAGTGAATTGTCAATCTTTTATAGATGTTGGAGTAGCTGGACTTCATCGATTGATGAGTCAGTTAGAAGAAATTAATAAATATGATGTTTTAATAGTTTGTGCTGGAATGGAAGGAGCTTTGGCAACAGTTGTGGGCGGATTGTTGGCTCAACCGATAATTGCAGTACCTGTATCAGTAGGATACGGAGTCAGCAAGGATGGAGAAACTGCTTTAAATAGTATGTTGTCTAGCTGTTCTCCAGGTATTGCAGTTATGAATATAGATAATGGTTACGGAGCAGCAATGGCCGCTCTGAGAATTATTAAAAGTATTTCCTAAATAATCACTTTTTTTCTATTTCTAAAAGGTTTTCTATCCATAAATTTAGTTGTTTTGATAGCATTCCTTCTTCTCTCATTTTGATTGCTTTAATCACGACTTCTGTATTTACCCACTCTGGAAATCTTTTCGGCATTTATTTTTATATTCAGTATTTTTAATTTGGTACAAATTTTTATAAAAACAAGATCTAAGTAACAAATTTAATCTTTTATGTTTGATTTTGTACCTAATCTAGAAAGCTCAGATGAGGTATGTTCACTTTCTACATTTTTTAATCTTTCAATCAGTTCGGAGAGATCTTTATGTGCTAACTCCCCATTTTGCTCCCACTTTAGAGACCTTGAGTTGCTATCAATCTTTTCTTTCATTGTTAAATTTAAGTATTAAGAATATAAAACGAAAAAAGGAGAAATTTGGTTATTGTTTCAAGCCTAAACTTAAAAAATTATGAAGATTTTTAATATATTGAATATTTTTCTTTTATCCACCACCAACTATTGAAACAATTTCTAAATTATCACCATCTTTAAGCTTCACTTTTTCCCATTTCATTGAATTTATAATTAAATTATTTAACTCCACTACAATTGTGCTTGGTTTATATCCCATATGGTGAAGAGCTGTAGATAGTAGAGCATTTTCTTGATCAAGTTCTATTATTTTTTCTTCTCCATTTACCCTAATTTTCATGAGACAACTTTTTTAGGATCATCATAGCGTCTTCTTTAGGATCTTCAGAATTCATTAATTGCGAAACTAACGCAACTTTCTTAAACCCATTGCTTTTTAAATATGAAATATTATTTGACTTAATTCCTCCGATGGCAAACCAAGGAATATCTAAATCTTTGGTTAATGTTTTGATTTTTTCAATACCAATGGGTTTTTTGTCCTTCTTTGTTGCAGTTTCAAATACCGGTCCTATTCCTATGTAATCACAACCCTCTTTAAGAGCATTAGAAATATCAATTTCATTATTTGCGCTTATACCAATAATTTTTGAATATCCTAATAGTCTCCTTGCGGTTTTTAAATCTAAATCGTCTTGACCAAGATGAATCCCATCAGCGTTAGATGCCAGAGCTATATCAAGTCTATCGTTAACGATAAACAGAGAATTATATCTTTTACATAGATTTTTAATCTGAATCGCTTCTTGAAGATGATCTTGATCAGTTCCCGTTTTAAATCTATGTTGAATAATTCTTACTCCAGCAATTAAAATTTCCTCTATTATTTCTAATAAATTGTCTTTTTGATCTGTGATTACATATAAGTCATTTTCTTTTAATATTTCCTCCGACTTCTTAAAATTGCTATAATTTAATAAGTCAATTTCAATAGTGTAAATTTCATATCTAATTTCGGAAGCGATTTCTGAAAGCTCATGATTCTGAAGCCTTGAGAATTCTTCTATGACTCGTAATGCTTCTTGAACTCTGGCTGAATTAGAACTTATAATTTGCTCAGAAGTTTTTCTGTTAAATTGCTCTTGATGAGTCAATCCTTTACATTTATCCTCAATGTTATTTCTTGATTGTTTATAAACTTCTAAATGATTTTTTCCTAAAATTTGTCTAAAATTTTTAATCTTTTCAACATATTTTTCTTTGCCTAGACCAAATCTAGCCCAATCCTCTAATACTCTTAGCCCTTCTCTGGCTCTATCTAGATTAGCGTCAATAATTTGATAAATTCTTAAATCTTCAGCGTTTTTAGGATTGGAATTCAGCATTTGTAATTTATTTTTTGTAGTTTTTAAAAATTTTCAGAGCATTATCTCTATCTTTTTTAATTTGATTAGAAAGTTGATCTATATTTTTGAACTTGATTTGAGATCTAAGTTTTTCAACTGGTTCAACAGATAGATTTAAACCATATAGATCGATATCTTTATTTATTAAATGAACTTCAACTGCAGAAGGCAATAAAGGATTTATTGTTGGTTGAGAGCCAAGATTCATAACAGATTCAATTTTTTTGTTGGAATTTTCTATGGTTGTCCAAGATGCGTAAACTCCTTCTCCAGGTAAAAATTTTCTGCCATCTATTTCAAGATTTGCGGTAGGCCATCCTATACTTTTCCCAATTCCTTTACCTTTAACAACTTTTCCATTGAAACTATAAGGCCTATTAAGAATTTTGAAAGCATTTTTCAGATCACTTTTCTCTAATAGATCTCTTATTCTGCTGCTGCTGATTCTACCTTCCTTGTCTTCTAAAATTGGAATAATTTTTAGTTTAATATCCGTATCCTTAATCATATTTTTTATTGTATTTATATCTCCACTTCTTCTGAAACCGAATTTAAAATTAGCACCTACAGAAATGTTTTTTGCTTGTAATTGATTTATTAAAATATCTCTTACGAATCTATCCGCACTTAATTTGGATAGTTCCATATCAAAAGGAATCAGAACTAATTGTTCAATCCCCAGATCTTCAAGAATAGATAGTTTTTCATTAGGGAGATCAAGTCTAAGACGCATCTCTTTGTAAAGAACTTCTCGGGGATGAGGCCAGAAGCTTGCAATTGTTGGGGTGTATTGATTTTCTTCAACTACACTTTTTATTAATTTTCTATGGCCAGCATGTAAACCATCAAAACTTCCAATAGCTATTGAGGTAGGATTCTTAACTTCAGATGGCGATATTAAAGAGATCAAAAGATTACGTGCAATTTTATGATTTTGATGGCAAATTTGAATAGATTATAGTTTATTTAATCAAATGAATGTCTGACAAAATTGATTTTCAGTCGCTTTCATTTGGAATGCGGCGCATTGGATGGATACGCTTTTGGGTTCAATCCATTTTAGGTGTTGTTGTTGCAGCTGTTTTGCTTTTTTCAAATGTTGTAAATAATAGCGAAGGACAACTTGGATTAGCGCCTGGACTATCACTTACAACAATATCCTTGATCTTACTACTTTTTAGTCTTTGGCAAGGTTGGCTAATAGTTAAAACTGGTAGAGCAATTGCAAGCAACGCAAGACCCTCAAGAGGACAAACCAGTAAATTAATAAAAAGAGGTCTAATAGTTGATTTATTAGGAATTTTATTTGGATTAATTGGATATCAAGCTCTTATGGGAGCCTTATTTATACAAGCATCCTCTCAAACAACTGGACAATTGATAACAGCGACATCTGATATTCCAATTACTGGTCTTGAAATATTATCAGTACTTAGTAATACACAAGTTATCGCTGCGCATTTTTTTGGACTTTGTTTTTCCTTATGGCTTTTAAGAAGGATTTATAAATGAATTATTAATTTTAGGCAAGTCGCCTAAATTGCCCCTCCAAAATAAATCTGGTTCAACGGGTGTAAGCGATATTTTATTCTCTTGTATTTGTGATACATCACTAGGCCAATTCTTTGGACCATAACCTTTTGATTTGAGATCCAAAACTACCTCACCTGCCAACCAGTAGTAATCGTCACCCCTTGGGTCTTCTCTTTTGGAAAATTGATTTTTATATTTTCTTACTGATAATCTAGTCCAGGATAATTCTTTTATTTTACTTTTCTCGCAGGGAGGTATATTTAAGTTCAATAGAAGTGAAGCAGGCCAACTATCTTTAATTGCTTGTTCGGCAATATTCATTGCAATTTCTCCAGCAAATTCAAAATTTTTCCATTTAAAACTAGCAACACTTATTGCCATGGAGGGAACATTTTCTAAAGTACCTTCCATAGCTGCTGCAACAGTGCCTGAACAAAAAATATCTGTTCCTAAATTGGGCCCGTGATTTATTCCAGATAAAACTAGATCAGGCTTATTATCCAAGAGCTCAGATAGTGCTAATTTAATGCAATCAGCAGGCGTGCCAGAACATCCCCAAGCTTCAATACCTTCCTCAAATAATTCGTCCGCTCTTTCCACTCGTAATGGAGATTGTAAAGTAAGACCATGACCTGTAGCTGATCTTTCTTGGTCAGGACATACTACTTTGACCCTATGTCCTCTTTTTTGCGCTGATTTTGCTAAGGCTCTTATCCCCGCAGCAAAAACACCATCATCATTGCTAATTAATATATTCAACGGTTTCATTAATCAATACATTTTATTTATGGACGATATTTAAGTAAGATAAAGTAATACTTATTTTTACTATATCAGTGAGTCAAATTGAATCATTAAGTCAAATTGAGGAAAAATTAAATAGTCTTTCTCTTACAGCAAAAAATAATATAGATAATTCTAATACTCATGAAGAACTGGATCAATTGAGAGTTTCCTTGCTAGGAAAAAAAGGTGAGTTGTCGGTTATCTTAAAAACAATGGGTCAATTATCTGCTACAGATAGACCAATTGTTGGACAAAAGGCAAATTTATTAAAGATAAATTTGCAAGATTTAATAACTAAAAGAAAAAATCAACTAGACAGTGAAGCCTTAGATAAAAAGATTAAAACAGAAAAAGTTGATGTCACTATTCCTTCAATTGGAACACCACCTGGAAATAAACATCCTCTGATTTCAACTCAAGATGAAATAATAGATATTTTTTGTGGTCTAGGATACTCAGTTGAAAGTGGCCCAGAAATAGAGACTGATTTTTATAATTTTGAATCTCTCAATATACCCAAAAATCATCCCGCAAGAGATATGCAGGATACTTTCTACTTAGATGAAAATAGACTTTTGAGGACCCATACTTCTCCGGTTCAGATAAGATATCTAGAGAAAAATCCTCCTCCAGTAAGAATAATTGCCCCAGGAAGAGTATATAGGCGAGATGCTGTAGATGCTACTCATTCCCCTGTATTTAACCAGGTTGAGGTTTTATGTATTGATCAAGATATTAATTTTAGTCATTTAAGAGGAACAGTTCTTACATTTTTAAAAACCTTTTTTGGAGATATTCCAGTAAGATTCAGAGCTAGCTATTTCCCATTTACTGAACCTTCGGCAGAAGTAGATGTTCAATGGAAAGGTAAATGGTTAGAAGTAATGGGCTGCGGAATGGTAGATCCAAAGGTTTTAGAAAAATTAGGAATAGATTCTGAGAAATGGACCGGATTCGCAGCTGGATTAGGAGTTGAAAGATTTTGCATGGTTAGACATCAGATTGACGACATCAGAAAATTCTATACAAATGATCTTAGATTCTTAGAGCAGTTCTAATAGGATTAACTGTTTAGATTGGATTGTCCAAAAAATAGTTTAAGATAGTCATAGTTTTAGTTGATTGATTGGTACGTAAAGCAGGGCTAATCGTTAATGATGGAAAAGAGCTTGCCGTTCAAACTGCAAGTTCTGTTCAGACAAAATTGGAAAAATCCAATTATGAAGTCGTAAGAGTTAGTAGCTCTGGTGGAATGGTTGGATTCGCCAATCCTGATCAACATGTTCGTCCTTTAGGATATACGAATTGTGTTCCCGAGGGGTTTGACTCCTCAATGGAATTTGCAATTGTTCTGGGCGGAGATGGAACTGTACTTTCTGCAGCAAGGCAAACAGCGCCTGCGAAGATCCCAATTCTCACAATAAATACTGGTCATTTAGGTTTTCTTGCGGAAGCTTATTTATCTAATCTTGATGAAGCAATAGATAAAATCATTGCTGGAAATTGGGATATTGAAGAAAGAACTTGCTTTATTATAAGTGTAATGAGGAATGATCAGAGGAGATGGGAGTCTCTTTGTCTTAACGAGATGGCCCTTCATAGAGAACCTCTCACAAGTATGTGTCATTTTGAGATTTCTATAGGGCGACATGCTCCTGTAGATATTTCGGCTGATGGAGTAATTTTATCTACTCCAACTGGGTCTACTGCATATTCTCTAAGTGCTGGAGGCCCAGTTATTACACCTGATTGTCCTGTAGTGCAATTAACTCCAATTGCGCCTCATTCATTGGCCTCTAGGGCATTGGTTTTTAATGATTCAGAGCCAGTAACTGTTTTCCCTGCGACTCCAGAAAGGTTGGTTATGGTTGTTGATGGAAATGCAGGTTGTTATGTTTGGCCTGAAGATAGAGTTTTAATAAGAAAAAGTAAACACTCAGTAAAGTTTATTAGACTTGAAGATCATGAATTTTTCCAAGTTTTAAGAAATAAACTAGGTTGGGGTTTACCCCATGTGGCTAAACCTAATAAATAATAATTATTTAAATTTATTTTTTCCCTTTTAATAGAAAAACAGGATTATTTGGTTCTAATCTCATTCCCTCAGCGATACTTAAGCTTTTATAGGTTTGAATTACATTTAAAGTTGTTTTGAAATCTTTATCTTCTAATTTTTCTTTCAATTCTTTAATAGTTTGAATGTCAATTATTGGGATAACGATAATATCTCCATTACTCATACCCTGAGCAATTTTATTAATGATTTCAAGTTTAGTCTTTTTATCACAGCCACCAATTACTAATCTATTAGGTTTTTTAAAAGAATTTAAATTTCTCGTATTCAATTTATTTTTAATGTCTTCCTCAAAAATAAATTTTGGTTTAACACCAAGCTTCTTTGAGTTTTCGAGTATTAACGCCTTTGAGCCTATTCTTTTATCTATACAAAACAAATCTAACTTAGGTCTCAATTTTAATGCCTCTAAACCAATTGATCCACAACCTGCCCCTATATCCCAGATGACACCACTTTTTGGGAGCTCTAGATCAGCTAAGATTTGAACGCGAACCTCCCTTTTAGTTAATAAATTTGGTCTATCTTCAAAAGTTTTAAAATTAACGTCACTGATCCCGAAAAGAGGGAGAGTATTATTTAAATTATTTTTTTTGGTTTTTGTCAGAACAGCAATGTTCAAACTCGATATATCAGAGGGTAACGACTCTTTAAGATTTAATTTCCTTATGTTTTCATTTTCAAAACCTATTTCTTCACATAGCCAAAAATCATAAAAGTCAATTAGATTTAGTTCTGATAAGTTTTTTTTGATTATTTCTAAACTTCTGCTTTTTGAATCTGTAATTATAGCTAAATTGGTAGGCTTAGTTTTAAGAGCCTCAACTAACTTAGTCGAATCTCTGCCGTGAATACTTACATTAACAGTATCTTGCCATGGGATCTTTAACTTACTAAATGCTAATTGAATGCAAGTATTTGAAGGATGGAAACTTAATTCATTTTTTGAAAAATTTTCTAGAAGTATTCTTCCAATTCCAAACCAAAGTGGATCTCCTCTTGAAATTAAAATAACATCAGTATTTCGAGATCTAAGCCAGTTAATAAGTTCGTTATTACTTTTGCTGGAAAAAAATGATTTCTTTTTTAATAAACCATTTTCGCTCCATGACTTAATTTCTTCAAAATATGAATTTGGAACTGCAATATTTTCTGTTTCTAAAAATAAATTTTGTAATTTGAAAGATAGATCCTCAAATTTATAAGAATTAATTCCAATTACATGAATTTTTCTATTTACTTCAGTCATCAATACTTAATCAAATGGAACTAAATTGTTTGAATGTTTTATTAAATTATCTTATTATTATTAGAGTTATCATAGTTAATTAATTGTCTGAAAGGAGAAAGAGATTACATGATTTATTGTTAACTCTTATTAATAAAGATAGTGAATTTGAGTTTATTGAAGAAGACTCTAGCGATTTAACCTCTAGCTATTCTGAAAAAGATACTTTGAATTTATCTCGAGTTATAGAAAAAAATCGTAATATAATCAAAAGATATCAAGCTATTGTAAGAACAGCTGTAACTCTTGATGCCCTGATGGATTCTGAAAATGAAGAAAATTACAAAATTAAATAAAAATATTTTTTTAAAAGGAATATTACCTTTACTTTTACTACTATCCTTTATTTTTAACCCATTAAAAGTATCTGCAGAAGTTGCAGAAACAGAAATAAATGGGAAATTAATGAATTCTAGTAGTGAATTTTTAAGGGACTTGGACTTTGAAACTTGGCAGTTAGTAGCTTATAAATCCCCTCTTTTTGAAGATAAATTAATCTTGAGAGTAATAGGTTATCCAGGAAATCTAAGGATTGATCATCCTACTGATTTGAAGGTTGAATCAGGGAGAAAACAGTGGCTTTTAGATGATAAAACATTACTTAATGTGGAATTAGCAAATGATGGAAGACAAGCTGCAGCAGAATTCGATCTTGATGAATTGATTAAAAATTTAGATAAAAATAGACCATTAAGATTATCTTTGTCAGGAGTTTTTTCTGAATTACCTGTTCCTCCCTTCGTTGTTAAAGAGTGGAGATCAATAAGCTGAATTTGATTTTTGGAGATGTCTGAAAAAAATTTAAGCCATACAAAATGGATGAAAAGAGCAATTTATTTGGCTTCTTTAGGCAAAAATACAACGAGTCCTAATCCTAGGGTGGGAGCGGTGATACTTGATAAAAATGGCAGCCTTATTTCAGAAGGGTTTCATTTCAAGGCAGGGATGCCTCATGCAGAGGCAATGGCTTTTAATAATTTAAAAAAGGATGCTAAAGGTGGAACAATGTATGTGAATCTTGAACCTTGTTGCCATCAAGGTAAAACACCTCCATGTGTAGATCAGGTGATATCCTCTGGGTTAAAAAAGGTTTATATATCTATTGAAGACCCTGATAAAAGAGTATCTGGTAAAGGTATTAAGATTCTAAAAGAAGCTGGCATACAAGTTCACTTGGGATTATGTAAAAAAGAATCTTTAGATATAAATAAGGCTTTCATTCATAGGAATATTACTAAAAAGGCATTTGGTGTTCTTAAATGGGCAATGAGTATAGATGGAAGAATAGCTTTAAAAAATGGAAAAAGTAAATGGATTACTAGTGATGAATCAAGGTCATTAGTTCATTCTTTTAGAGAAGAATTTGATGCAATAATCATTGGGGGAAACACATTAAGAAAAGACAACCCACTTTTGACAACTAGAGGTTCAAAAAATCCTGAGCCTTTGCGAGTTGTTTTCACGAAAACTTTAGATTTACCTTCAAAATCTAATCTTTGGGATTGTGATAAGGCTAAAACTTTAGTTATTTATGATTCTTCTACAGCAAATGAAAGCTACCTCTCAAGGATTCCGAAATGTGTGGAGGTTGTAAAGGTATTATCAGATAATCCAGTGTTAATTTCAAAATTACTTGCTAAAAGAGGATGTAATAAAGTTTTGTGGGAATGTGGCCCTAAGTTAGCTACTGCAGCTATTAAATCTAATTGTATTCAGGAAATTATTACTTTTATTGCCCCAAAAATCCTAGGTGGAGAAAATAGTATGAATCCCCTAAGCGATTTTGAATTTAGAGAAATGCACGAAATTATTAAATTAAGAGATTCTCAGTTTAATTTGATTGGAAATGATATATGCGTTAAGAGTTCATTTAAAAATTAATTTTTACACTAATTTTATGGGTCAAAGTACCGTACGGTTCTTACCCAAAAAAAACAATACAGATACGGAAACTCTTCGTTTAGTTTATAATAAGTTCACATTTGACCATAACTATGCCAATAAGACAAGACGATAATCAACCTAATAGAAGATTTGGAATTGTAAATATTGTTTTGATAGGAGTTGGAGCATTACTTTTATTTAGTAGCTTGTTCCCTAATCAAAATATGCAAATCCCAAGGGTTCCTTATTCTTTATTTATAGATCAGGTTAATGATGGTGAAGTTAAGCGTGCATATATTACTCAAGAACAGATTAGATATGAATTAAATGGTGCTGAAGAAGGTGCACCTTCTGTTTTAGCGACAACACCAATTTTTGATATGGATCTTCCTCAAAGGTTAGAAAGTAAGGGGGTAGAATTCGCTGCTGCTCCTCCAAAGAAGCCTAATTTCTTCTCAACAATTTTAAGCTGGGTAGTTCCTCCTCTGATTTTTATTCTCGTTTTACAATTCTTTGCTAGAAGAAGTATGGGAGGTGGAGGTGCTCAAGGAGCTTTAAGTTTCACTAAAAGTAAAGCTAAAGTTTATGTACCAGATGATGAGTCAAAAGTTACCTTTGCAGACGTGGCAGGAGTTGATGAGGCTAAGGATGAATTAACTGAAATAGTTGATTTTCTAAAAAAACCAGAAAGATACACTGATATAGGAGCACGAATACCTAAAGGAGTTCTTCTTGTAGGACCTCCAGGAACAGGAAAGACTCTTCTTTCAAAAGCTGTTGCGGGAGAAGCTGAAGTACCTTTTTTCATTATTTCGGGTTCTGAATTTGTAGAACTTTTTGTAGGTGCTGGAGCAGCTAGAGTTAGGGATTTATTTGAACAAGCAAAGAAAAAAGCTCCTTGCATAATTTTTATTGATGAACTGGACGCTATCGGTAAAAGTCGTTCTGGATCGATGGGAGTTGTAGGAGGTAATGATGAAAGAGAACAAACTTTAAATCAGCTACTTACAGAAATGGATGGCTTTGCTTCAGCAGATAAACCAGTAATAGTTCTTGCGGCTACCAACCAACCAGAAGTTCTAGATGCCGCTTTGTTAAGGCCTGGAAGATTTGATAGGCAAGTATTAGTAGATAGACCTGATTTGTCTGGAAGAAAGACAATCCTAGAGATATATACCAAAAAGGTTAAATTATCAGATTCTATTGATTTAGATTCTATCGCTCAAGCTACAAGTGGATTTGCTGGTGCAGACCTGGCGAATATGGTTAATGAGGCTGCTTTATTAGCAGCAAGAGCTAAAAGAAAAAGTGTTGAACAACAAGATTTAAGTGAGGCTATAGAAAGAGTAGTTGCAGGCCTTGAGAAAAAAAGTAGAGTCCTGCAGGATGATGAAAAGAAAGTTGTTGCTTACCACGAAGTTGGTCATGCCATTGTTGGTCATTTAATGCCTGGGGGTTCAAAAGTTGCAAAGATTTCAATTGTACCAAGAGGTATGAGTGCACTTGGCTATACTCTTCAATTGCCAACGGAAGAGCGGTTCTTGAACTCTAAAGATGAACTAAAAGGACAAATAGCTACCCTGCTTGGGGGAAGGTCTGCTGAGGAAGTTGTTTTTGGGAAGATAACTACTGGAGCTTCAAATGATCTACAGAGGGCTACCGACATAGCAGAACAAATGGTTGGCACATTTGGAATGAGTGATATTCTTGGCCCTCTCGCTTACGATAAACAAGGTGGAGGTCAGTTTTTAGGTAATGGGAATAATCCTAGGAGATCAGTAAGCGATGCAACTGCTCAGGCAATAGATAAAGAGGTAAGAGAGCTTGTTGATGATGCTCATGAAACTGCACTTAATATCCTAAGGAATAATTTACCTCTTCTTGAATCTATTTCTCAAAAAATTCTGAAAGAGGAAGTTATAGAAGGTGAGGATCTTAAGACACTCCTAGCGGAAAGTAAAATGCCAACATAGTAGAATTTAGATTTAAAACAAAGTTAGATGTTAAAACCAATCAAGCTTGCAAAAAGAAATTTTTTATCGAGCTTGGATATTTCAACTACAGAGCTTATTTATATACTAGATCTTGCTAAAAAATTAAAAAATAAAGTTACAAATATTGAATATAAAAATAAAGTTTTAGGACTAATTTTTGACAAGTCTTCAACACGTACAAGAGTTAGTTTCCAAGTAGCAATGTCCAGAATCGGAGGAACTACAATCGACCTCAATCCAACCACATCTCAAATTGGTAGGGGTGAACCTATAAAAGATACAGCAAGAGTTCTCAGTTCTTATTGTGATTTAATCGCAATAAGAACTTTTAATCACTCAGATCTTGAAGAGTATGCAAAGTGGTCAACTAAACCAGTCATAAATGCTCTTACTGATTTGGAACATCCATGCCAGGCGTTGGCTGATTTTTTAACAATTAAGGAAGAATTCCAGGATTTCAGAAAGGTAGTTTTGACATTTATTGGGGATGGAAATAATGTCGCCAATTCTCTCATTTTATGCGGAGCATTATTAGGGGTTGAGGTTAGGATTGCATGTCCAAAGGGTTTTTTGCCAAATCCGTTTGTTATAAAAAGGGCTCGTGAAATTTATAAAAATGATAATTTATTGAAAATAATTCATGACCCACAAATTGCGGTAAATGGGGCAAATGTTTTATATACGGATGTTTGGTCTTCCATGGGGGAGGAAAAACAAAAAGAACAGAAAGATAAAGAGTTCGATGGCTTTACCATTGACACTGATTTGGTAAGCAGAGCTACTCAAGATGCAATCGTTTTGCATTGTTTACCAGCTTATAGAGATAAAGAGATTACTGATAAAGTAATTGAAAGCAAAAACAGTAGAATTTTCGAGCAGGCTGAAAATAGAATGCATGTTCAGCAGGCACTTTTATCTTGCCTTCTTTCTTGAGGGCTTGCAGAATTACCTTAAAATAGGTACAAATGTATTAGAGTACATTTGTTTTATGAATTCTTCTCCTGAAGATAAGCTTACTGAAGCTCAAGATGAGTTATATCAATGGATAAAGAACTATTTGAAAGACTTTCAACATAGTCCATCTATTAGGCAAATGATGCAGGCGATGAGTTTGAAATCTCCTGCACCTATTCAAAGTCGTTTAAAACATTTACAAGATAAAGGCTATATTAAATGGCAGGAAGGTAAAGCTAGAACACTACAAATAGTAGATGAAATAATAGAGGGTGTACCTATTCTGGGTTCGGTAGCAGCTGGTGGATTGATTGAAACTTACTCGGACATACAAGAGAATTTAGATATATCGGATGTGTTTAAAAAGAAAAATGTTTTTGCATTAACTGTTAATGGAGATTCTATGATTGATGCATGTATCGCCGATGGGGATATGGTTTTAATGGAGCCGATTACTGATTCTTATTGCTTAAAAAACGGAACAATAGTAAGTGCTTTAGTTCCTGGGTTGGGGACTACTTTAAAATATTTTGTGAAAAGAAATAATAAAATATTTTTAGAGGCTGCCAACCCAAATTATGAACCTATTGAATTAGATAAAGAAGATGTTGTTTTTCAAGGGAAGTTGCTTGCGGTATGGCGAAAGGTTTAAAGTATTTAATATTTTTTTAAAAATAAACAGATAGTTTATACTTTTTTATAGTTAATAAATATTATTTTTAAGCATTTGTCTTTTTAAGACAATTCATTTTTAATATACTCATCAACAATTTTTTTAATATAATCAATCATTGGGATTGTAATTACTGGTGAAGTCCCTATAAAAAAAACATCATCCAAAACTCTGGATGCATTCGGATAATTATCTGGATCATCCAAACCCTTATATGCAGGATGTCTTAAAATATTACCTGCAAAATAATTTCTAGTTTGGACCCCTTTACTTTCCAAATACTTGACTAATTTATGCTTCTTACCTTCATAAACTATAGGACAACCAAACCATGATGTCTCAGCATGTTCATTTTCTTCAACCACTCTACAACCAGGTATTTTTGGAAAAATTTTACTCATGGCATCATAATTACTTCTTCGCACATTATGAATTTCAGTTATTTTCTTAAGTTGTATTGAACCTATTGATCCCTGAAAATCGGCAGGTTTTAAATTATATCCCTGAACACCAAAAACATATTTATGATCAACATCCTTATCATAACCATCTATCCATCTATCAAATCTATGCCCACATACTCCATTAGGTAATTTGTTCTGCGCTCCTACGCAGTAACAACCTCTTCCCCACCATGCATAGGATCTAGAGAGTTGAACAACCTCTTCAATATTAGAAGAGACCATACCTCCCTCAATAGTTGTAATGTGATGTGCTGGATAAAAAGAACATGAAGCAGCAACTGCATTCTTTGTAAGATAACAACCTCTCCATTTGCTTCCTAACGAATCACAATTATCGGCTATGTACTTTAGATTATTAGTATTTATAATATCTTGAAATTTATCAAAATCATAAGGATTTCCTAAAACAGGTGAAGAAAATACAGCAACTGTTTTTTCTGTAATACTATTTTCTAAGTCATCAAGATTCCAATTTAAATCTTTCCAATCAATATCAACAAAAACTGGTTTCAGCCCATTTTGCATGATGGGATTTATAGTTGTAGGAAATCCGCAAGCACATACTATAATCTCATCATTATCTGCCCATCCAAAATATTTTTTTAAAGCAGCAATCATTACAAGATTTGCAGATGAACCACTATTGACCATGACGGAGTGATTGAATTCAAATCTTTTTGAAAATTCTCTTTCAAATTTGTTTACCTTCTCACCTGCTGACAACCATTTACCTGTGAGAAGAGATGAGATTGCAGCAGTTGGTTCTTGATTATCCCAATAAGGTCCTGAATACAAAATCTGATCACCAGGCTCCCAATTTTGATTAGGTAAATAATCTTGAAGTTCATATCCTGCATTTTTTAAATTATTGATGAAGATACCAATTTGATCCTCTACGCTAGACATAAATCTTTCATAATATATTCAGTGGAAAAATGTTGTTCAAAACCAAGTGATTTAAGTTTTGAAATATCCATCCAAAAATTTTTAGTTTGAACGGTTTTATGGAAATCAGGGGGTTCAATATTTAGTATTTTACCTCTTGATCTGGAAAAACGTTTTGCCATCGTCATCAACTCACTTAATGTCGTTGGATGTCCAGAACCTATGTTATATATCTCGTTAATATTACCCTTGTCTATGACTAATTTTATAGCACGACAAACATCTGAAACATGCATTACATCACGAGTATGTGAACCATGATCGTATAAATTTATATTTCTATCTGCCTTAAGTTCATCAATCATCCAACCTATTGCATTTTTTTTCCTTGATCGATTGTGATCCGAAGGTCCTAGTACATTGCATAATCTCAGAATTCTATAATTCATTCCATAAGTATTAGCAAATGATTTAATTAAGTTTTCTGCGCATAGTTTTGTTATTGAATAAAAACCATTTGGATTGCAGTTTGAATCCTCTTTAGCAGGTAATACACCCTTACCATATACAAACCATGAGGATATAAAATTAAAAGTTATATCTTTAGACCTGCAAAAATTGAGAACCTCACATAAAACTTTTAAATTAGTTTCAACATCGAGGGTTATATTACTATGAACATTATAATTATCCGTTGTTGATATCATGTATAAAATATCATTATTTTTTGGAACTCTTTCATCTCTTGATTGTATTTCAACTTGTGAATCATACATTTCTTTGAACTTACTTCCAATAAAACCGCAACCATAAAGTGAGATCATATCTTTTTAGTTTTTAAATAAAAAAGTTTTTTCAAATCCATTGTTCTATTATTTATCCCTATAAGCAACATCGAAAGTACAAATTATAAAATTAGTAAATATACTAAATGCTTTTTATTCTATTAATGGATTTAAAGAGATTAGATAATTCAATATTTCTTTTTCGTATTAATTCTGAAAATTTTATATAGTCCTTACAAAGTTATCTTGATATTCAGCATCAAAATCAATTTCCAATAAAACTATACTTCTTTAACCAGATAAATATCAAAAGAGACCTTTGTTAAAAGTCTAACTCTACTTTAACTGGCTTCCACACACCAAGTATGGACAACCTGGCTTTTCAGGTAGGTGAGCAAATACTTTAGGATAGCTGGAAATAGATTGCTAAAACTTGTCTATTTATAGGTTCTTTATAAGATATATATTTTAATAATCAAACTCTATAAAGTAATATAGGATTTAAGAACGTTACGAAAGAAATCCTTAGATTCATTGATATACTTACGTTTCGTGATTTGGGGCCATAGCTCAGTTGGTAGAGCACCTGCATGGCATGCAGGGGGTCAGCGGTTCGAGTCCGCTTGGCTCCATAAATTATTTGTTTAGTTGCATAATATATTTTAAATGCCATTATTATATTTTAAGTAAAGGTAGATTTTCAAAAACTACTGCAGAGAATGATATTCCTTAATTAATTGGATTAAAAAAAATTTTTTCGAATAATCCTTGTTTTAAATGATTTTAAAAAGGTCTTTATAATATTAAAAATATATTTTTTTAAATCTTTATCACCGTAATTTTTAAATAAGACAAGCAGTTGCTTGTTTTTTTGCCAGTTTATTCCTCTTTTGCTTAAGTAATCAATACAATCTGTTCTTACCTTAATAAGTTCTTCATATGCATTCATACCGTTCGAATATATTTTCTCATCTGTTCCCATACCTCGCAGGCGTGTAGCAATTGCTGCATCAATTACAGCATGCTTACCACTAATTCCATAAGTAATTGAAACCATTGGGAATACATAGCGTTCTAATCCACTAGCAGTAATATTATTTCTTAAAAAAGGTATTGATGATGTTAATAATTCACTTTTCATAATCGACATCATTATATCAATCCAGGGTACAATCCTGTATCTATGTAATGTTGGAAAAATTGTTCTTTTATAGTTATTGGTTGTGAAATAAAAATTATAATCTGAAGATCTTGAAAGAGATGGTTGGAAGCTCGCAAACGATTTTTTTCTGGCAATTTTTATAGCTCTATTTATATCTGAAACTCGTATGAGTATATCATCACCAAATATTCCAACATAGCCTCCTTTTTTATAAGAAGTGATAGATGCAATAGCAAATATTATTTGTCCTTTACCTTCAGTTGATTTTCTAATAATCTTGCATTGTCTGCTCCAGAATTCCCCATCGTTAGTTGAACCCTGCAGATTATGAATATTCTTTTTCGAATATTCTCCACCAATATCGCAATTATAATCAAAAAGATAAATTTCAAAAAGTGGCTTTTGATCTGGAATTAAATTCTCAAGAGGCTGGGACTCTTGTGAGTTAAAAATAAAATAAATACAATCGCACATATTAATATTTGTTTTTTGCTTAATTCTTATCAAATTAAGATATCATGAAAGTTAATTATTATTAATTAATTCAACATAATAAAATCATAAAAAAATTGAGCTCTTGAAAGTTTGTTAAATTCAATAAATTAGTAAAAATTATATAAATAAATTTGTAATTTTAATTTTTTTTTAAGAAGATTAATATAAAAAACTTTCTGAAATTGTTCATCTTTTCTTTCTTCAAAGAAAAGCTTAATTTATTGGTAACAAAAATCTCAAAAAATCCTCTATTTTATTATCTGTTGATCTGAAATAAGGAAGAATTAACTCATTTTGTGCAGCAAAATTTTTAATTAAAAATTTTCTTCCGTCTTAAACCAGGTAATGTTGCGTAAGTTACATCAGGGTATCCTATCTTTTTTATGCGCTCAAAAATATTATGACAATTTGTTGTCTTGATAGTGGCATCTTGTGCGGCTAGCCCCACAAATACATCTTCCAACTGAACAGATTTCATCTCAAAAAATGACTGCATTGAAAGGTACATTAAAGCGCATTCCTTGAGTAAATTTGGTCCTAAAATATATCCAAAACCCCCGCATGCATATTTGCTAGGCATTGGATATTGATAACCTCGATGATTTAAATCTTTATTAGAACATTTGCCAATATGCCAGCCATGAGCCTGTTCACGATGTGAGGAACCAATAATATGACCAAAATACTGAATATTTTTTTCATTAATAGTCTTAAGACAATATGAAAAGGTTTCAAAATCATTCAGTTCCATATCGTCATCAATTTTAGTAACAGATATTGGATTTCCGCAAAGACTCAATATTAGATAAGCATAAAAAACTTTGCTGGCGAGATGCTCGTAATCATCTAAAACTGGTAATTTTAGAATTTTTCCATCAAAATCAAGTCCAAGAGTCTCTGGATAATTTTCATTAGTTCCGATAACAATCAAAGTTTTGTAACCATGCGCCTCGAATGAAATTGAAGATTTTCGAGAGCGTTCAAGATATTTTTGGCAAGAAAAATATACAATTAAATTTTTGCCCTTACAATGTTTACTCAGCCTACGTACAGAATGAGGATGACGAATTTTCAATAAAACTGAGAGAAAATCAAAAACAGCCTGATTCTTTGGGTAAATTGAAAATAAGTCTCTAAGATCTGTAAATTGAGAGAGAAGATCATTTTCCGAGAAGCAACCTATCCAATCTAAGAGAAGATCTTTATGTTTCTGTGGTCCACTTATCATGAAGGGAAGATTGTTATACTTTAAACTTTTTGGAAATGGCAAATTAAGATCTCCAACTTCAGACTTGAGTTCATTGATCTTCTGATCGATGGTTTTGATAGTGTAATCTTTTACATTCTTTGTTTCTTTCTCTATTTGTTTATGTTGCCAAAATCTTATTAGTTGTCTTAATGCATCTTTTAAGAGAGGTTCTCGGAAGATATCACCATTTGCTTCAGCACTTATACAATCTTTAAGAGAATATTTTAATCTACTCCAGAAAGCAGAAAGCTCATCTGTCTCAACAATTTTATTGTGTTCGCGCCATTTATGACCAATAGATAAATTTAAATTTTTATTATTCTCAAATGTAGAACCTCTAGTACGAATCTTGGCCTGATAATCCTTAAAGGATCTATGAGGAAAATGAAGAATTCTTGCTTTGTTGCACTTTACAATTTCACCTTCTTCTCTATTAATATTATGGTTAGTCTTCTCGACTGTAATATTCTTTGATGCCCTGTATAAAAATCTATTTGGGAGAGGTTCTCCTTTTGGATTAAAGCTTTCTTTCTCAAAGAGCATACTTGAACAAGGATGAGCCTCAAAACCTTCCCAATAATGTTCCTCAATCAGTACTGCATTATGTCTCTGCAATTCCACACCGCAGATATCTTTAGGAAAACTCTTTAAATAATTCTTGACATCTAGACCAGGAAAAATCCAAAATTCATCTGCATCATTATTTATAATCCAATCAGCCTTATATTGCAAAGATGCTTCTTGCTCCATAGACTTTACCCATTTTGATTGTTTAAAGTTAGCTTCATTTTGTGAAATCAGCTTGATGGGTATAAACAAAGCCAAATCTTTAACTATTTTTAGGGTCTCATCGTCAGAAAGATTGTCCATTACAATGAACTGATCTATTCCTTGTTTATGATGAAAAAGTATATTTTCAGCAATTAGATCCTGCTCATTTCGAATGAGCAGGTTCATGACAATTCTGGGATGGTAAAGACCTGTCAAAGTTAATCCTATTTTCTATTTATATAGAGTAAATCAAACTTATATTTTTAATCAACTATGGATTGGATTTAAAAATTTTTTTTTAATAATTTTAGGTTAAATAATATTATTTTTTGGATCATTTTAAATATTTTTAGTGTCTTGAAGTTTAATATTGAATTATGAAAGAAATAAAAACACCCTTCGGAGTAATAAAATCAGAAGTAATATTATTCCCCATATATTACTTATTCTTTGTATTTGGTTTTGTATATATATTGCCCTTTGGAATTTATAAGAAACTTTTTGTATCTGAAGACAGTTTAATAGAATGGCTTCAATTTATTTGTTATTTTTCTTCAAGCATAATTAGTTTTTTGATTATATTTCTGGACAAATCTAAAAATAAATTTAAATTAAAAAATATATTTTGGTTAATATTTGCTATTTTTTGCTTTTATGTTGCTGGGGAAGAAATAAGTTGGGCAGAGAGAATAACCAATCTTGGATCAAATGCGATAAGAGAAATTAATATGCAAGGAGAAACAAATTTACACAACTTAAAAGGATTTAATAATTATCTTCATTTTTCTTTTATTTTTTCAGGAATATTTTTTGGATGGGTAGGATGGAAATTTTTCCCAAAAATAGAAGCTCTTCCTACCAAGAAATATGCTCTTTTTTTCCTTTTTGTAGCAGCGCATTATGCGTTAACCGATCTATCTTGGATTACTTTAGGTATGAGATATCCCACTTTAAGAATTTCTGAGACAATGGAATTTTTAATGGCATCAGGATTGTTTTGGCATAGTTTGTCCAATATTAGATTAAAACTAAAAGCTAATATATGATTTTTTGTATAATATTTGAAAGAAATATCACAAGGGTTAATTGGAGTGAATCATATATTCGAAAAAGTAAGGAAATTTTAACTGATCTATTAAAAAAATTTTTAGGATTATTGAAATTATTACCAAGATATTCATATTATGGGACTTAAATTAATTCGTTTGAAAAATATAAATAATGATAAGTAAAAAAAAATTTTAAAAGTTAATATTAATTATTGAACTAATGAATAAATTAAACAAAAAAGATAAATTAATTAGCGTTATCGTACCAACTTTTAACTCTGAAAAAACAATAATCACTTGCTTGAATTCAATATTATCGCAAAAATTAGAAAATCAAATTGAAATAGTAGTTGTTGATGATAATTCATCGGATAAGACCATATATTTGATAAATAAAATAAAAATAAAAGAAAATTTTAAATTAAAAATTTTTCGAAATAAAGTTAACAAAGGTTCTGGATATTGTAGAAAAATTGGTATTGGAATATCTAGAGGAGATTACATTGCATTTTTGGATTCAGATGATTACTGGCTTAAAAATAAGTTACTAAATCAAATAAATTTTATAGAGAACAATCCGAAAATAAACTTTACATATTCAGACTATTATATGGAAATTTCTTATAGAAATAATTTGTCTTTTTATAAGGTAAATTCTCCAGTTATGGTAGATATTAAAAAGAATAAATATATTAATCATATTCCAAATTCATCAGTGCTAATAAAATCTTTCTTAGCCAAAAAAAAATCTTATCCCTCTATAAGAGTAAGAAACGACTTTTTATATTGGAATAAACTATTAACGGTTAACAAAAAAATAAAAGCATATAATTTTGATCCAGGTAATGCTTATTTTGTTTATGGATCAAGTCTTGGTATTTCTAGTAAAAAAATCAAATTAATTATAAATCAATGGTATCTATATAGAAATCATTTCAAATATTCCTATTTTGAATCAACTTATGGTCTTTTTTTAAATATTTTTATATTTTTGTTTAAGAATTTAGTAAAAAAATTTTCAAAAAAAATAAGAGTTTTGTAAATTTATTTTTTAAATAAATTTTCATAAGAAAATAAAAAATTCTTAAAATCATAAACAACATTCAATCAGAATTTAAGTATTTACAAACAAATTAGATTGTTATATTTTTGTGTGTAATAATCGATTTATAAATAAATTCTTATGCCAGTTTATACAAAGAATCATAAAAATATTCTTTTTATTCATATTCCAAAAACTGGAGGATCTTCTTTAGAAAAACTATTTCTATACAGAAAATGGGATGAGAATTTTATTAGTAAAGGGAAAAGATCGGATATTGTAAGAATTTATAAATCCTCGTTACAACATTCTCATGCTCAAATTTTAAAAGAAATTTTTGACTTATCTCAATTTTATAAAATTCTTACAATCGTAAGAGACCCTTTCGAAAGGTGTAAATCAGAATATTATTGGCAATCTAAACTAAAGATAATTTCTACAAAAAATATTACTCCTGAGATTTGGTTTAATGATATTAAAATAAACTATAAAAAGAATAATTTTATTTTTGATAATCATATTAGACCTCAAAATGAATTTATGGTAGAAGGGGTAAAATTTTTTAAGATAGAAGATGGTCTAACCAAAGCGTGTGAATATGCATTCGATGAATCGCCTTTTCTCTTTCCAAGAAATTTTAAAAACCCTTCTAAATTCTTTCGTAGATCAGAAATTAAACTTAAAAAGTCAAAAAAAGATAACTTAATTGAAGAACAATTTTTAAAATTAAAACCCAGAATTAAAGACTTTTATCTTAAAGATTATGAATTCTTTAAATATTAAATGATCTTATTAGGAAATTGATTATTAAAGTATTAGGTATTAATTTCTAGATAAAATTAAACAATATTAAAGCTTATTATGAATAACTTTAGTAAAGATTATTTTTTGATAATGACTCTTCTCGTAAGAAATGAAGAGGATATATTAAAGGAAAATATTGAATTTCACTTAAATCAAGGTGTTGATCATATAATTGCAACAAATAATCTTAGTACAGATGGTACAACTCAAATTCTTGAAGATTTCAAGAAAGAGGGTTATCTGACTCTAATAAATGAGCAAAGTGACGTATATGCACAATCAATTTGGGTTACAAAAATGGCAAGAATGGCTTATAAGGAATTTAATTCAAAGTGGGTCATTAATAATGACGCCGACGAGTTTTGGCTGGCAAAGAATAAAAATTTGAAGTCCTTTTTTCAATCTCTTTCTAAAGAGAATATAGTAATTGGGGAAAGAAAAGATATGATTTGTATTTTAGATGATAAAAAAGATAAATCTCCTTTCTATGAAAGAATGATTTATCGTAAAAATTTTTCGGTAAATTCCCTAGGAAAAAAGTTACCAGTCAAAGTTGCACATCGGGCAATGCCCTATGTAAAAGTTTGTCAAGGAAATCATAGAGTAAAGAATAACTTCCCTTTTTTCGAAAAAAAAGCGACTGAAAAACTTGAAATATTACATTATCCAATTAGATCTGAAGAACAATTTAACCAAAAGATCATGTTAGGGGGAGCTGCATATGAACGCAATAAAGAGTTAACTAAAAATGTTGGCAAGACTTGGAGAATCATGTACAAGGAATTATTAGAAAAAAAAGAAATAAAATTTTGTAAGGAGAATATATACAGTAAATATGATTTAGAAAAACTAATTAATAATGGTGAAGTAGAAAAAGATTTAAGAGTTTTTAATTATTTAAAAGAGATCAAGGCTAAACTTAATTAGCGATAAATTTATTAAAAAAATGTCTTTCAAAAATTTATTATATTTTTATATTTAACATAAATTCTAATTTAATATTTAAGAATTACGAATTAGTAAAGTTTGCTTCTTTTAAGAAAGATCCATAACTCATTTCAAGAAAACCATTTTTTGAAGACATTAATTTTTTGTATAAGTTTTCATCTTTCTTATAAACCTCATTAATTATGTTACTTTTTTTAATATCATTTTCATAATCGTAATTATTTTTTTTTGAGGTATTTAAATTTAATCCCTTTTTTTTGCTTGTAAAGTCTTTTAATATTTTATCCATTTTGGAAATAGGATAAATTATAATTTCAAAATCAAATATGTTGGGATAAATTTCTTTTAAATTTATTATATGATCGTATTGTGAGATTAGATGTTTATCAAAAAATTCTTTATCTAAATTTTTACTTTTAAGATAATTATCTAATTTTATAATGCCTTTGCAAAAATCTAAAAAATTATTATCCTTATTGAATTTATATCTAAATTCAAAATTATTTTTAAAAGATTTTAATTTGCCATATTTCAGTAATGAAAAAGAAAATAAAAACTTATTGAAAAGTACTTTTTCTTTAAATACTGAATAGAGTCTTTCATCAGGAGACTTAATAAATAAAAATATCTTATTTTTATAATTATTAATTTCTAATTTTTGCACTGGAATTACTGAAGGATGAATTGGAACATTATTGAAAACTTTTTTCAATAATTTAAACCTTTTTGATTCTTTTGCCGCTAAATATTTTATTGATGATGAACCTACTTTCGGGATATCTACAAAATAAAAATTCTTAATTTTAATTATTCCAGGATCATTATTCCTTATCCTTTTTAATATATATTTATCTATAAAAATTATTTTAATAAAATAAAATTTTATATTATATAGAAATCTACTCAACATAATAAATTTGTTTTATTAATAAAATTAGCATAGTTATAATCAATTAAAAATTATCTCTAGATAAAAAGAGAAAATATCAGTTTCTAAAATAAATTAAAGATAAGTTTTAAAATTATTTTTATATTATGGATACTAATCCTGTGAGAAGAATCCAGAATGACAAACTAATCCTAAAGTCGAAATATTGTATATCATACATTTGTGATAATAATAGAGCAAAGAATGAAGCCCACCATGCTTTATCAATAGGATGACTTTTGATATTTTTATTTATAAATATAGTTTTGAAACTATAAAACACTATAAATATAATTGATATCGATATTACTGATGTGAAAATTAATCCATAAGAATTAGCCATTTCAAGTATTAAATTGTGAGGGTGTGTGGGATTTCTATCGAATTCTGTATATCTTGAGTTGAATAAAATTGGAAAAGTTGCTGCTCCCCAACCCAAAAGTGGTTTTTCCAATATTATTGGAATTGAATTTAAATATATAAATATTCTTGGTTCATTTAGCAGATTTGCAAATCTAGAAAACTGAAAAACATCCATAATATTATTAAAAAAGTTTTTTCTGAATAAATTTTTAAAAAAAATTGGAATAATAGAAAAATAATTAATAAATAATAATAATATTATTATTGGAATTAATAATAAAAAATATTTATTAGATAAAAATATGGAAGATGTTAAGGTTCCTGCAATCCCATTTCTTGATTTAGTTAAATAAACGCTCAACAATATCAATAATGAATATATTAAGAATATAAATTTTTTAATTCTAAATTTTTTTGAGTTAATTAAATTATTTAGACAAAAAGGCCATATTATTATTAACCAACAAGCAGCATAATTTTGGTTGTTAAACATAGCTGTAATTCCTTGGTTATTATCAACATCTAAACTTCTTTGAAACCAAATTATTAATCCATTCATAAACATAAGAGGACCATGCCAATTAAACCATAATTGTCCAAATCCAGAAAAAATAAATGGTACAGATCCAGCAAGAAAAAGATTTGATATTCTCTGGCGCATTTCATTTTTATATAAATAAATTTGAGAACGCCACATAAAATAAAAAAATGGGAGCCAATTCGCTAAACCTATCCATGAAAGATATGGACTCCAGCCATCTATTTCCGAATATCTAAAACTAGAATTTATTGCCGATAAAATTGCAATGAATCCGCTAAAAAAAAATGGATATAACCAATTATTTTTTATTAAAACTTTGTTCTCACTAGTATGTGAGGATATTAATGATAATAGTATGAAAAGTGCTGCAATATTAGGTGCGGATAATATAAAAAAAACACCTATTTGAAAAAATAAATATCCTTTTTCTTCAATAAAGCATTTTATATTGACCATTACTTTATCAAAATGATTTCTATAAAATTATTTATTTTTATCATTTATTTTTTTTAATTTAACATAATAATTTTAATCAATCCAGTATTTTGATTAAAAAAATAATTTAATACTTTTGTTTAAGTTTATATTTTTAAATTCCTTTATCTCCAAGCACCACTATAACTTTATTCTTCTAGTATTGGATTTTATTTATTAAAAATAATGCTGTATTATATTAAGTAAATTACAGAATTGGAGTTCTATATTTTCAGTGAATTCAAAAAGAAAGGGAATAATTTTATCAGGAGGTCTTGGATCTAGGCTGTATCCTTTGACGATGGGCATTAGTAAGCAATTAATGCCAGTTTATGATAAACCAATGATTTATTATCCATTAAGCACATTAATGCTTTCAGGAATTAATGAAATTTTGATTATAACTACTAAATATGATTTAAATTCTTTTAAAAGATTATTAGGAGATGGAAGTCAATGGGGGATCCAACTTGAGTATTTAATTCAGGAAAAACCAGAAGGTATTGCTCAAGCTTTTCTAATAGCAGAGGACTTTATTGGATTATCTAATTGTGCTTTAATACTTGGAGATAACTTATTTCATGGACAAGGATTTCATGATTTACTTTTAAAAGCAGACACAATTGAAAAAGGCTGTTCGATATTCTGTTATCCTGTGAAAGATCCAGAAAGATATGGTGTTATCAGTTTTGATGAGAAAGGTAATCCAACTTCTATAGATGAAAAGCCTTCAAAGCCTAAGACAAATTATGCAGTAACGGGATTATATTTTTACGATAATAGTGTTGTAGATAAAGCAAAAAAACTAAAATTTTCTTCGCGAGGAGAGTTAGAAATTTCTACGTTAAATAATATGTATTTAAAGGAAAAACAAATAAATTTATTTCGAATGAGCAGAGGTTCTGCATGGCTTGATACTGGTACATTTGATTCTTTGCAAGATGCTGGATTTTATATAAAAACATTAGAGCAAAGGCAAGGTCTTAAGATTTGTTGTCCCGAGGAAATTGCTTGGCGTAATAATTGGATTAAAGACTCTGAATTAGAAAAAATCTCAAAATATCAAATAAAAAGTGGTTACGGAAAATATTTATTAGAACTTTTAAACAATACAAATGCTATTTAAATGAAAGTTGAAAGCTTATTTTACGAAAAAGACAGAATATTAAATGGACCGTTATTGTTAAATTTTGAACCAATTAAAGACAGTAGAGGTTACTTTTATGAAAAATGGAATAAAAAATCATTTTTAAAATTTGTTTCTAAAGAATTTAATTTAGTTCAAGAAAATATCTCTAAGTCTTACAAAGGGGTAATAAGAGGATTGCACTATCAAATTCATCCTAATTCACAGGCCAAAATAGTATCATGTTTAAAAGGAGGAATATTTGATGTAGCAGTAGATATTCGAAGAGACTCTAATACTTTTGGTAAATGGATTGGTGCTTTTTTAAATGAAAAAAATAAATCTCAATTATGGATACCCATTGGCTTTGCCCATGGCTTTATTTCATTAACTGAAGAATCAATTGTTAATTATAAAACTAATAATTATTGGTCTGAACCTCATGAAAGATCTATATTATGGAATGATAAAAATATTAATATTCATTGGCCAATCCATTTACTTGGTGAAACGAAACCAATAATTTCTAAAAAGGATAAAAATGCAAAAAGTTTGCATCAAATTTCGAAAGATGAATTACTATGATAAAAATTCTTTTGATAGGCTCTAAGGGGCAATTTGGGATAGCTTTTAGAGAATTGTTGATTAATAGAACAAAAACATTACCAATTCAGATTTTTGCCCCAGAAAGAAAGGAATTAGACATTTGTAATGAGCAAGCATGTAACTCAATTATTTCAAATTTGAATCCTGATTGGGTAGTAAATGCTGCTGCTTTTACAGACGTCGATAAGGCTGAAGAATCGCCTGATTTAGCTAATTTAATAAATGGAATCGCCCCTATCTATTTAGCAAATGCACTTTCTAAAAATGGTGGTAAGTTAATTCAATTAAGTACTGATTTTGTTTTTGATGGTAAAAAATCAACGCCATATAATACGTTTGATAAAAGAAATCCTATAAATATTTATGGTAAAACTAAAGCAAAAGGTGAGATAGCCGTTGAAGAAATATTACATCCAAAAGGTCAAGGAACAATAGTAAGAACTAGTTGGCTTATGAGTCCAGTAAGAAAAAATTTCTTATTGACAATATTGAAATTAATTAAAGATCAAAAAAAGATTAAAGTTGTTTCTGATCAAATTGGTTGTCCAACAAGTACATTTACTTTGTCTGAAGTTGTTTTGAAAATAATTACTGATACCACCTTTAATAGTAATAAATTAGAACCATATTTTCATTGTTGCGATGAAGGTCAAACTAATTGGTATGAAATAGCAGTTAAGATAAGTTTATTGGCAAATAAAATGGGTCTATTTGAAATTAATTCAGAAATAATTCCCATAAAAAGTTCTGAATATATAACTATTGCCAAAAGACCTAAATACTCACTTTTGAATAATAATATTATTAAAGAAAAACTTAATTATAAAACCCATAAATGGGAGTTTAAAATAAAAGAAATTTTGAATTATTTATTGCTTAAGAAAATCACATGAAATTATCATTAAAGAAATATATTGAATCCTATGAAAGAATATTGGTAACAGGGGGTGGAGGTTTTATTGGTGGTTCTATGATAAGGACTCTTCTTAGTGAGACTAATACTAAAATTTGTAATTTTGATAAAATGGGATATTGCAGTGATTTTTCTGGAATTGAAAATTTGATTAAAAATGAATCTAGTGAGGACAAAATAAATTTATCATCAAGATATATTTTTTTTAAGGGGGATTTAATTAATAAAAAAAAATTGGAAAATGTTTTTATTAAATTTAAACCAAAATTAGTTTTGCATTTCGCAGCAGAAAGTCATGTTGATCGTTCCATTGATGATCCAGAAAATTTTATAAATAGTAATATTATTGGCACGTTTAATTTATTAGAAATTATTCGGAAAAATAATTTTAAAGATGTTAATAGCGATAATTATGGAATAAAATTAATTCATATAAGTACTGATGAAGTTTTTGGATCAATAGATTATCCTAGTAGTTTTAAGGAGACTTCTCCATATGACCCAAGGAGTCCTTATTCGGCAAGTAAAGCTTCAAGTGATCATCTTGTAAATGCATGGCACCATACTTATGGTTTAGAAACAATAATTACAAACTGCTGTAATAATTATGGACCTTGGCAATTCCCAGAAAAATTAATACCTTTATCAATATTAAAAGCATTAAATAATACTAATATTCCAATTTATGGTGATGGGAAAAATATTAGAGACTGGATTTTTATAGAAGATCATATAAGTGCTTTGTTGCATGTTGTGGCATATGGTCAAAGCGGAAGTAGATATTGTATAGGTTCTTCAAATGAAATTACAAATTTGGAACTTGTTGAAAAATTATGTAATCTTTTAGATAAATTTGATTTAAGAAAAGATAAATATTCAAATTTAATTACATTTGTAAGTGATAGAGCTGGTCACGATAAACGTTATTCAATAGATTACTCATTATTAGTATCAGAATTAGGATGGGAACCATCTTTTAAATTAGATGAGGGTTTAACTAAAACCATTGAATGGTATTTGAGGAATTTAAATTGGTGTTATAATGTAATGCAAAAATCCAATTTTAAAGGAGAAAGGTTAGGTAA
>QCBX01000013.1 GCA_003281455.1 Prochlorococcus sp. AG-347-J21 | reverse complement strand
ATTTCTTTTTTTATGATTCCATAGGTAAAAATTTTAGATAAAGTTTTTAAAGAATTAAAAACTAAAAAAACAGTAAAGAAAAAGAAAACAATAATGTTTTCGACAAGTAGATTTTTATTTTTATTATCTAGATTGCTCATATAAGTCTTAATTCAATTATTTTTCATCACTATTTGCATATGGGCCGAAAAATTCACTGGCGTCTCTTCCCATTACTTTAGCAAGATTTAAACTTTTATCTATATCCCATTTAGATGCCATTCCATAAAGAATCCCAGCAGCAAATGTATCGCCACATCCATAAGAATCAACCTTTAATTTTTTGTTTTTAAGAGCCTTATATCTTCCTCCTGGGAATATTATGCCTCCCTTCTCTCCCTCAGTTTTAATAGTATATTTGGGTTTTAAAGATAATTCAGAAAAAGAAAAAACTTCTCCGGGATCAAGATTACTGCCTATTAATCCATCTAAAAGAACATTTGAATTATTAATTGTATTTAATCCTGCCCTTGGTGTCGTACACAGTATTGAAGCTGATCTAGCCATTTTAAAAATCTCTGAATCAGATGCCGTAATAAAAATTCCGTCCATTTTTTTTAAAATGTTCCATTCCAACTTGTCTTTATGAGTGGGAGCTAACCTTTCACCAATAACTGTTATTGCTCTTTCACCTTGAGAGTCAATTAAACTAAATCCTCTTCTAGTTGGTTTATCACGCCAAGCTACATGCATCTTAATTCCCATATTTGAGAGAATCTTGAAACACTTATCTCCATATTCATCATTACCTAATGACGTAAAAAAATGAATTTGGTTTAAAGTTAAATCAGAAAGTATTTTCGCGATAATAGAGCCACCACCAGCTGGATACTCAAGAGATTTTTCAGAATGAGAAATGACGCCTGGTTTTGGTAATTGATCGACCTTTAAGAAATTTATCCACTCAACATGACCAACAACAGCAAAATTTAAATTTCCTTTTTTAAATTTATAGTCTTCAACTTTATTATTCTTTTCAACAACCATAAGCTTTTAAATACTATTATTAAAAGAAATATTTATGACAAGTGAATTCATTTAACATTTTAAAAGATAATAAACAGATACTATCTTATCTTTACCTTTTTCTATCAATTTTGGGTGCTGTCCTGCCAATGATGGCAAATTTCGAATTTGCTAGGGAATATGGAAACAGCTTTGATATAAATAACTTCATTTCTTTAGCAAATGCAAACCCTGCCGCTCAGTCAATTTCTAGAGACTTATTAGTAGGTGCAAGCGCTATTTTTATATGGATAGTAAATGAATCAAAAAAACTTAACATGAAGAATATGTGGGTTGTATACATTGGAACTTTTCTTATAGCCTTCGCATTCTCAGCACCTTTTTTCTTATTTCTAAGAGAGAGAAGAATTATTGAATTAGATAAGATTAATTAAAATAATCTCTTAAATAGAATTGTAAAGGCAATAAAGCAACAACAAGAAATTGAAAGCCAGATTATTGAAGCATAACCAAATAGATCTAATATGCGTCCTGAAATAAATGGTCCAAAAAAATAACCCATAGCAAAACATTGTGATAATAGAGCAAGTGCAAAACCTTTTTTATTTGAAGGAGCTATTCTGAAAACGACATCTGTTGATGTTGGAAGAAATGAAGCAGTCCCTAAACTTACTAAAATCAATGCCAAAGAAATCAAATAAAACGCTGGGATATTTAAATAACTAGAAATAAATAATAAAAATGAAGCAAAAGTGAAATTTATTAAACTAAATTTCAAGCCAAATAATCTTTCTTTCTTAGATATCCAAGAACCGACAGGCCATTGTAAAAACAACAATAAAATTAACTGAATAGAAATTATAAGACTAATAATTTCTTTGCTTAATGCATTACGATATACCCCACCTTTAACAAGATCCAGAGGCAAAGTTACTTGTATCAAGGCTAAAGAGGTAGTTATCAATAAAATAGATAAAATTATTATTATTGAATTTTTATTCCATTTCAATTGTCCCTGATTAATTGGATCTACTAATTTTTTTTGAAAATTTTCTAAGTTTCTTTTTATAGAAGAACTATTTCTAGATATTAAATACGTGATAACTAACATGCAAAATATATCATTTATAAATATTGATTTGGAATACAAAAAATTCGTCATATAACCCCCTAAGAATACCCCTAGAAATATTCCTAAAGCTTCCGAACTTCTAACAAGGGCATAAGCTTTACGTGTTTCAATAGGATGACAAAAATAGGGCACTCCAAACTCGGCAGCAGGCCAATATATTCCTGCAGCAGCCCCAACAAATGATTGTCCAATTATGTACAAAAAAGTATCTCTTGAAAAAATGAGGCAAAAGCTAGCGGCAATACTTAGTATTGAAGAAGTAATTATCGGAAATTGTATTTTTCCCGTTTTATTAAGATAATTACCTGTAAAGAGTCTTGTTACTGTTCCAATTATTGCTGAAATGGTAAATCCCAGGCCAATATCTGTCGCCGATAATCCTAGGTTATTAAAAATAAGTGATGTTAAATAAATAACACCTCCTGCTCCAAATGCAGCGAAAAATCTTATCTTGGTTATTAACCTCAAATGATAAGGAAATTGAATCCACCAATTTTTGCTAATTTGTAAACTATTTGGACTAATCACTAGTGAAATACATTTTTATAATTTTTTTTAGTTTTTGTGGTTTATTTTTTAATAATGGTTTAAAGGCTGCTGAAAAGATAAATATTAAGTTTGAAGAGATGGAAATCCCTCTTACTATAGAACAATTATCAAAATTAGAAAAATACAAAGATGATTCAACAGAATTAATAGATTGGTTAAAAAAAAATGGATTTATAAGAGTTTTTGAATTATCAAAATTCTTAGAATTTCCAGTTTTCAAGGAAGAGGGATTAAATAGAGAAATATTAAGAAGTTGGATAGGGCGTAAAATTCTTACAGAATTAAGCAAAAGTATTAAAGTTCCAAATGACAATAATGGAACAGAAATTTATAACACCATAGAAAATTTATTAGATCAAAAGGATGAAGTTTCAACTTTAGAAATCATAAAGGCATTACCATCTGAAGAAATTTCACTTGATATTGATAATTTAATTTTAATAATTTCAACTTGGAAAAATGAATTATCAATTCAACAAGAACTTTTATCGAAATTAAATAAACTTGAAAAGACTAACCAAAATGCCTACAAAAATACTGAAAAAAAATCAACTAAAGATCTAATAAAAATTGATAAAAAAATTTATGCCCCTCACCGAGTGAAACCTTTTGAAATTGAAATATGGAAAAGCAATAAAACTAATGAAGATAAAGAACTGATAATTTTCATGCCAGGACTTGGAGGCGAAATTAATAATTTCAAATGGATAGGAAACGAATTGGCTAAAAGAGGTTGGCCAATATTATTCATAGATCATAGAGGAAGTAATTTGGATTCATTTATAGAAGTACTCGAAGGTAAGGACACAATCCCAGGAAGTGCAGACTTTTTCTTATATAGAATTAAAGATTTAGATGCTGTATTAAAAGCTCATGAAAATGGAGAATTTGGTTTATCTAATGATTCTTATATCTTAATGGGGCATTCACTTGGTGCCTTAATAGCACTTTTATATGAAGGCAATAAACCTACTGATCAACTAGAGGACAAATGTGATTCGGCATTGAAAGACTTTGCGGTAACAAATTTATCTAAATTACTTCAATGTCAGTTGAGCGAAATACCATTCCCAAAGAAAAATAACTCCAATAAGGCCAGTGCGATTATAGGTTTTAATTCATTTGGGAGTTTAGTATGGCCAAAACAAAACAGTACAGGCATTAAGACACCAACTCTTCTAATAGGTGGTACTTATGACCTTATTACACCATTAATGAATGAACAATTTAAAGTTTTTTCTGCTTTAAATAATCCATCAAATAGATTTCTAATTATTGAAGGGGCAAGTCATTTCTCTCCAATAAGAATTAATAAAAGCTATGAAGAAAATAATGACGTCTTCAAAATAAATGAAACTTTTATTGGTTCAGAGCCAATATTAGTGCAAGACTTATCAACTAAATTTATAGTTGAATTTTTAAAAAATATTAAAGACCAAAAGATCCCTAATGTGATTAAAAACCAAAGAGATCTAGGACTTGATTTCCATCTTTTAGATCTTGAAACAATAAAAGAAATTTCCAAAAATTAGTACTCTATTCGTGGATCTAAATATGCGATTAAAATATCCACGAAGAGATTTAAAGAGACTATGAGCATAGAGGTAAAAATTACAATTCCTTGAACCAAGGTATAGTCTCTTTGAGAAATAGCTTCATGTAATCTTAAAGCGATCCCTGGCCATGAAAAGGTTACCTCGAACAATAGAGCACCTCCTGCTAATGAGGCCATAGTCAAGCCAGAAATAGTGACAATTGGCAATAGAGCATTAGGCAATGCATGGTTTAAAAATATTTTTTTCCTTGATATTCCTCTACATATAGCTGCATTTACATAATCACTTTTTAATGTCTTATCCAAATTTACTCTTAATGAGCGGCTGAATATACCACTTAATAAAAAGCCAAGGGTAATCGAAGGAAGTGCGAGGTGATAAAGACTATCTTTCAAGGCAATAATATTATTTGAAAGAATACTATCTAAAACTAGAAAACCTGTAATTTGAGGTTGTTGTTGAAATATTGGAAATCTACCTCCAATTGGGGAAATATTAAAAAATACAGAAAATAATAATTGCGCTAACATTGCACCCCAAAAAGGAGGGATCGCATATGTGGCTATTCCTAATATTCGCGCAAAATAATCAGTCTTTTTCCCTCTATTTCTTAAGCCAAGTAATCCCAATGGGAATCCAATTAGTGTGGCACTTAATATTGAAAAGAATCCAAGCTCAAGACTTGCAGGAAATGATTTAATAATAATATTAAAGACAGGTTCTTGGGTACTAAGAGATTGTCCAAAATCTAAGTGCAATATATTTTTAATATATGAAAAATATTGATTTATTAAAGGTTCATTTAGCCCCAATTTATTTCTTAGAAGTTCCCTAGAAACCTCATCTGCACCAGATCCAAGTATTGCATCGACAGGATCGCCGGGAGCAACTCTTAATAAAATAAAAACTAATGAAGAAATTATCCATAACATTATGGGTATTAATGAAATTTTTAATAGGGAATAATTTAGTAGTTTATTTAAATTTCTACTCATTAATTAACTCAAGATCACTCAATGAAATTATTCCTGCACCATTAAAAATAGGTCTTGATATTTTATTTTGTGACCATGCTTTTTGAGAGGATATCCAAATAGGAATATAAGGTATTGAACGTGCTGCTATTTTTTCAATTTCGACAAGTTTTTCTAATCTTTTAATTCCACTTATTTTTTCACTCTCAAGAAATAAGCTTTCCACTTTATTAGACCCCCAAAAACTACCGCTGTAAACTGATTCTCCTTTTTTACATATGCCATCAACTATTTCATTACAACTTAAAAGAGGGGTGAGATAGGCCTCTGGATCTGAATAAGCCCCAGTCCAATCGAGAAGAACTGCCGTATAAATTCCTAAACTTAAATTCTTATAAACTGTTGTAGATTCAACCCCATTGAGTTCAATATCAATACAATCTTTGAAAGAACTTTTAATTTCTTCTTGCCATGTCAGAGCAATAAGCTTGTCAGCTGGTACATTCGATCTATAAGTAAGGGGTATTTTTAGAATATTTCCATTGCAATAATTTTCTTTTTGCAATAACCTTCTTGCTTCTAAATAATCGTATTTAGGCCACAATTCTTGATTATCTTTTTTTAATATCGGAGGAATAATTGATCTAGAAGGCTTCCTTAATCCATAACTTACTTTCTCACTAATCAATTTTCTATTAAGACTTTTTGCCAAAGCCAGTCTTAAATTAAGATTATTTAGGGGATAAGAACTAGTTTTAAGGCTTATAAAACTTAATTCAGTGAAAGGGCTATTACCTTCATTAAACTGTTTATTTTTGCTTAAATTATTTAAACTTTTTCTCTGACTATCATCAATTGAATTTGATAAAAGCACGTCAATTTGTTTACTTTTTAAAGCCCCAAAAAGAGATGATGAATTTGAATATCCCACAAAATCAACGCCATTATTTAAGGGCTTTTCACCCCAATAATTCAAATAAGGATCAATTGATTGAACTTCATTAGAAAAACTAGTAAGGACATACTTGCCAGTACCAACGAATTTTTCATTTAGAAACTTATCAGAATATTGTTTGTAAAATGTAGGAGATATTGGAGTTAAATTTACTGATGTGAGTAAACCATTTAAGGAACTTGATGGTTTATTCAAATTTATTATGACTGAATATTCACTTGGCGCTTCTATTGATTTAATCTTATTTCCTAAAATATAGTTCATCGTTCCAATTCTTTTGAATCTATCAAAGGTAAACTTCATAGCATTTGAGTTAAATGCGGTTCCATCGTGAAAAAAAACATTCTTTCTTAAATTGATAGTTATTTGAAGTCTATCCTTTGAAATAACTGGCATCCCCGAGGCCAATTGAGGGATTAATTCTCCAGCAGAATTTAATTCATATAATGTATCTCCTAGAGAACTGATTAATTGCATTGCTTTAAGAGTATTTGCTCTAGCTGGATCTAAAGATTCAATTTTTCCAGAACTTGCTACTATGATTTTTTTAGATATTCTTTTTGAGGCGCAAGAATTCTGTAAAAAAGAAATTAAAATAATAAATATTGATACAACAACCTTTTTATTCATATTTCATAATTGCTTAGTTCTTCTGAAGAATTATTTGAGCAGAAAATTTGTAAGGTTATTTGATTTATTTCTAAAGCAAATGTTTTTTTAGAATTACATGCAAAAGGCCACTCTCTCACCCAACAAACTTCTTTACTTATATTTAAACCAATTACTTGAAAAGTCTTATTGCTATTTTTAATTTTTACACAAGCACCTTTATAAAGGTTTTCAGAAGAAATTAAATTATTATTTTCACTGTCTAATAGTTTTGAATGAATCATTAAGGTGTTAAAACCAAACACTTACTTTCTTCGGTTTACCAAGCTATAGAGAAATTTGCAAACTATTTTTTTAAATACAACTTAATTGACTTGCAATAATTTTTACTTCATTTAGGGAATTTATTTCATCTTTCGATTTCTCAAAATCTCCATTATTCACCTCATGAGTAATAACAACAATTTCAGCTTTGTCCTCACTTGCATCTAGCTGAACAATCGATTCGATGGATACATTATTTTTTCCAAAAATATCTCCAATCTTTCCTATTACACCTGGACTATCAAGACAAATAATTCTAAGGTAATTTTTCTTATTTATTTGTGAAGATCCAATGATATGACAGTGTCTCCAGAAATCAAAAGATAATAATGGATCGATTGAATTAGTATTTTTTACTGAGGCGGCATGCAGATTTAATATATCTGATACTACTGATGCAGCAGTTGGCCCACTCCCTGCACCTGGACCATACAACATTATCTCTCCAAGAGGATCAGCCTCTATTAACAAAGCATTGTTAACTCCCTTTACTGTTGCCAATGGATGAGATTTTGGAATCAAAGAGGGGCCTACCCAAATATTCAAAGCGAGTGAATCATTACTATCAATTTGTCCCCTTTCTGAGAGCGCTAAAAGTTTTATTTCAAACCCTAATTTATTGGCATATTCGATATCCTTTAGACTAATTTTGCTAATTCCCTCAGAATGAATCTCCTCTCTTTTGATTTTCCCTCCAAATGCAAGTTCACTAAGAATTGAAATCTTATCAGCAGCATCATGACCCTCAACATCTGCGGTTGGATCAAATTCTGCATACCCAAGGCTTTGTGCCAATTTTAAGGTCTCCTTATAATCAGCTTTTTCATTTGTCATCTTTGAAAGAATGAAATTTGTTGTACCATTTATTATCCCAACCATTTTTTTTATGCTGTTACTTTTTAATGATCTTTTCAAGGGTTCAATTATAGGAATCCCCCCGCAAACTGCTGCCTCTGACAATACATAAACTCCTTCTTTAGATGCAGTTTTATATATTTCTTCTCCATATCTTGCAATAACTGCTTTGTTTGCGGTAACAACAGATTTACCTAATTTTAATGATTGCAGAATAATTTCTTTCGCCAAATCAACCCCACCCATTACTTCAACAATTACATCTATAGAGGGGTCATTAATTAATCCAAATGGATCATCAGTTAATAAATTATTATCTAGCTCAATATCCCTTTTTTTATTAAGATCTTTAACTGCTATTTTTGCAACTTCTATTTCTTTTAGAATTGGATGTGAATCAACTTCAGAACTTAATATTTTATAAATCCCTGAACCTACAGTTCCAAAACCTACAATCCCAATTTTGCATCTTCTCATTTTTTCTTTCTTTTAACTTTGAATTTAATTTTATATTATTAGGCCTACAAAAATTCATTTGCTTGAGACTGCATTTTCAACAATATATTTAAAAAACCATTTGACCGAGAAGGAGTTAGGCTTGATCTCAAACCAGTATCTTCAATAAATTTCTTATCTATTTTAACAACATCATTTGGGGTTAATTCATTTAACCCAGTAATTAAAAATGCTAATAAACCCTTGGTTATTAGGGCATCAGAATATCCTTCCCAAAATAATTTACCGCCTTTAATATTTGCCTTAACAAAAACTTCTGAAACGCATCCCTTAACTTTATTTTCTTCAACAAGGATTTCATTATTTGGTTCCTTCAATTTTTTGCCTAACCACAAAATGTATTCATATTTTCTTTTTGGATCTCCTGATTTCTTCAACTTTTCTACTAATCTTGATAAATTATTATATTTTTCCTGATTTTCCATTTTTAAAAACTATAAATTAATCGCTTTATAAGTCTTCTATTATACAAATATTTCTTTTTCTGTGATAAACCCTGATAAAGGAATATCCCAATAAGCTCTGGTCAATGGAACCGTACTTACGCAATTGGAAGTTAATACTCCAATGCATGGAACATTTCTCCAATTATTATCTGTCCTTAATTTATCAAAATAACCTCCTCCATAACCTAATCTTGTTAAATTTTTATCTACAGAAAGACATGGGACAAGAATCATACTTATCTGGTTATAACTTAATGAAAAAGAGTTATTTGGACTTAGTATCCCCTCTGAATCTTTTGTGAGAGGTTCTTCATCCCATGGATAAAAAAGTAATTCATTTTTATCTTTACATCTGGGCAAAGCTAAAGAAAATTTTTCCTTAAGACTTCTAATATCTACTTCATTTCTTAGAGGCCAATATATGGCTACGTAACCATTATTTTTATATTCCTTAATAGTTGAATCAACATATAATTTTACATTCTTCACTACATTTTCTCTTTGCTTAAGAGAAATCTCATCTCTAATTTTTCTAAAGGAATGCCTCTCCAATTTCTTTTTTTCAGAAATATTCATATTGAATCTTCAGTTGATGCCATCTTCATTTAGTTTTGTGAGAGCTATGGCCAAGGCATCTGCTGAATCATCAGGTTTTGGAGGTTTTTTAAGTTCTAAGCTATACATAACAGCATCAAGAACTTCTTTCTTAGATGCTTTTCCAGACCCAGCAATGGTTAATTTTATCTGGGCAGGAGAATATTCACTGACATGAATTTTTTTTGAAGCCAATACCATCATAATTACGCCTCTAGCCTGCACCACACTTATGGTAGTGCTTGATCTGTAAAAGAAAAATTTTTCTACCGCCGCTGATGTTGGATTCCAATGATTTATTAATTCATTAAGATCTTTGAATATCTCATAAAGTCTATCTTCCTCTTTTTTATCTTTACCTGTCTCAATGACACCACAATCTAATAATATCTTTTTTTCATTTTTTATTTCAATAATTCCATAACCGACTCTAGCTAATCCAGGGTCAATCCCAATTATTCTCACTGTAATTAAGCTTCTGCAGACAATTGAAATTTTGAAAGATTTTCTTTTTCATCTAAATCAAATACTTTACAAAAAGCTTGAATAACTCTTTCCCCTGAATCAACTTGTTCTAAGGGATCTTTTCTTAGTCTATGTCTTAAAGAGCAAGAAATAACCCTTGCTATATCATCTTCTTGCACTTCAGTTCTTCCCTCAAAGGCTGCAATTGCCCTTGCCGATCGATTCGTAACGATATCTCCACGCAAACCGTCAACATCTAGTTCTCCGCAGATTGCAGAAATATTCAATCTTAGGTCATCGTCCATTTGAACAGAATTTAATATTTCTTGTGCTTTAATAACTTTTTGTTGAAGTTCATCCTGTTGTTTCTCAACGCCCAATGAAAACTCATCAGGATTATCGTCAAAAGAAGTTCTTTGATCTACAACCTGTACTCTTAATTCAGCATCTCTAACTGTCTTAACCTCAACACTCATTCCAAACCTATCTAAAAGTTGAGGTCTTAATTCACCTTCTTCTGGATTTCCTGAACCAATAAGGACAAATCTAGCAGGATGTCGAACTGAAACTCCCTCTCTTTCAACTGTATTCCATCCTGAAGCAGCCGAATCTAAGAGTACATCGACTAAATGATCATCAAGTAAATTAACTTCATCAACATATAATAAACCCCTATTAGCTTTTGCTAATAATCCTGGTTCAAATGCCTTAACACCTTCACTCAAAGCCTTCTCTATATCAATGGTTCCACAAAGTCTGTCTTCAGTAGCCCCTAAAGGCAAGTCAACCATAGGTACTTGTTTTTGAACACTCTCTAGATTTTCTCCTTGAATAATTTTTTCCAAAACTTCTTTACTTTGCAAATCAGGATCGACTAAAGAACTATTATATGGATCGTCTTTAACAACATCAATTGCAGGCAACAAATCAGCTAAGGCTCTGATTGTAGTCGACTTTCCAGTCCCTCTATCACCCATTATCATCACGCCTCCAATTCTTGGATCAATAACATTTAACAAGAGAGCCAATTTCATTTCTTCTTGGCCAATTACAGCTGTAAAGGGGAAAACTCTTCTTTTCTTTGTTGTAGGCACAGTTTTAGTTTTCTTAAATATTCAAATAATCAATAGATGTTACTTCAGAAAATGTTTTTAGTAAATATCCCTTTGAAATTAAAACTATAAAGAAATAAAATCTAACTTAATTGATTATGTAGCTAGTTTCTTTTTGAATTGTTCAAAAACCAGTTTATTTGATGGACAATTCCTCTTAAAACATTTATTTCGTGCATTGATGTATTTGACCTCAAAATAAAATTCTTAAATTTAGTAATTTTTGCCTTAGAAGTATGTTTTAAAAGATATCCAACCTTCAAAAGTAATTCCTCTATCTCCAAAAACGAATCATGAATTTGTTTTGATGATGCAAGATTAAAAACTTTTAGTTCTTGATCAAAGTTTCTTTTTGAAGACTTATTTAACTCATACAAAGCTATTGAAACTGCGTGAGAAAGATTTAATGAAGGATTATTCTGAGAAGTTGGGATATGAAAAGTTTTATTTGCCAGAAGCAATTCACTGTTAGTTAAACCTCTATCTTCTCTTCCAAATATAATTGCTAAATTATTTATCTTTTTAAAGGATAAAGTCCAATCAAATATATCTTCAGAAGATCCTAAAAATAAATTTTTATTTACATCAATCCTTCCACAAGATGCTAGAACTAGATCACAGTCAAAAGTCGCTTTTTGAAGATCATCAAAAATCTTAGAATTTTCAAGAAATTTATGACCTTTGAGGGCCATTTTTTTCGCTTCTAAAGAAAATATATCGCATTTCGGAGAAACAATTCTTAATTCATCGACTTCAAAATTACTGCATAATCTAGCAACGCTCCCTACATTTAAAGGACCATTTGGTTCAACTAATATTACCTTTAAATTAGAAAAATTTTTTCCCAAAACTATTCAAGGCTATGAAGATATTTTAATAAATTGGACATATTTACAGGATCAATTTCAAAACTTGGCATAGGAGGAGTTAAACCTCCAGTAACTTGTTTTATTATCTGTTTATCATTCAAACGTTTAGTTATTGAGTGTAAGTCTGGGCCCACTAATCCTCTTGCTGTAATTCCATGACATCCAACACAATTCATCTTAAAAAGAGCATCTCCTTTCTCAGCAGAGCCATTAAGCTCAAGAGTTTCAATAATATATTTATTATTTTCATGATGACTTACGAAAAATATTGAAAAACAAATCAATAAAACTCCAAATACAATAAAAGTAATTTTTAAGAATTCTTTTTTAAAGTCTCTTTCTGCTGCAGTTGATGAAGATGTTGACACAAAAAATAATCTCTATGTAACAATTGTGAATAAGAAATTCAAAAAAGGCAAAAAAATGATCGAGCCTCTTCTATGTGGAATTGTTTTAGGTTTAGTTCCAATAACTCTTCTTGGATTATTCGTAAGTGCATGGAATCAATACAGAAGAGGTTCAGGGATGTTGGACATTGATTAAAAATGTTAATCTTGACTGCCCATAATTTCTTACATCTATAGTTTCCCACAAAGTACTTTTTTTAATAAATAAGTTTGGAGAATGTTCACAAATAACTGTTGAATCTTTTTTTAAAAAATTACAATTAAATAATTGATTTAAAACTAATTCATGGAAATCCACTTCGTAGGGAGGATCTAGATAAACAAAATCAAATTTTAATTTGTTTAAATCCATATTTCTAGATGATAAATTTCTCTCATAATTTGGTTTTGTCCATTTTAAAACGTCTTTACAAATAACTTCGATATCATTTCTCCTATTCTCAATATTCTCCAATGAGAGTAAATTTTCTAAGCAAATTTTTGAGTTGATTTTGTTTTTTTCAATTGCAATTATTTTGCTTGCCCCGTGATTATAGGCTTCACAAGATATGGCCCCTGTCCCACTAAATAAATCTAACCAGTTACTATTTTCAACTCTTTTGTTCAATATATTAAATATGGCCTCTCTCACTCTCAAAGTTGTAGGTCTGGTATAAGAATTATTTGGACTTTGGAGTTTCTTACCACCTATTAATCTTAAGTTAGTCTTCATCCCTATGCATCTGTTATTGAATATTACTCAGCCATCTTCTCAAAAGTTTTTCACCGGTTTTTCCAGATTTTTCCGGATGAAATTGACAGGCCAATAAATTATCATTCTCAATCATTGCAGTTAATTTTTCAGAGCCATAATCAACCTGAGCTGCAATAATATTTAAGTCATCTGGGATTGCATGATAGGAATGTACAAAATAGACCCAATTATCTAGCTCTTCAATCCCAAATAAAGTATTTTTTTTGGTAGGTAAAAGTTGACACCAACCCATGTGTGGGATTCTTTGGTTAACAATATTGGGTATTTTTTGTATTTTTCCCTTTAAAATTCCTAGTCCCTGAACTTTTCCTTCATCACTAGATTCAAAAAGGAGTTGGAGACCTAAACATATCCCAAAAAAGGATTTCCCACTTTTAATCCAATTTTTCAAATCATTTATCAAATCTGTATTTATGAGGTTATTCATGGCTGGATCAAATGCTCCAACGCCAGGAAGTATTATCGCCTTACAAAGCTTAGAATCATTAAAGTTTTTGATTAATATAATTTCTTCTCCAAGACTTTCTAGAGATTTTGTTACAGAATGAATATTACCCATTCCATAATCTATCAGTCCAATTTTATGCAAAGCTTTTAAATTTATAAATGCTTAGTTAAAGTGCTCGAAAGAGTTGCCTTTGGGACAGCACCAACAACGGTATCAACCTTTTGACCTCCTTTAAAGATCATTAATGTAGGAATACTTCTAATTCCGTATTGACTGGCTACATTTGGATTCTCATCTGTGTTTAATTTAAAAACTTTAATTTTTCCTTCAAAGTCTTTTGAGATTTCTTCTACGACTGGAGCGACCATCCTGCATGGACCGCACCATGGTGCCCAAAAATCAACCAATACTGGTAGATCACTTTGCAGTACATCCTTGTCAAATGAAGAATCAGTTACGGCTGGAGCTGATGACATAATTTAAGTATTCCTTTTTGAAAATTTAGCAGGCAATTCTTTTAAGTGATGATTTCATTACAGATTAAATAATATAAGTAACAAAATATCTAAAAAAGCCCGATTAATCGGGCGATTTAGTGTGTGAGGAGTATGGGGTTTCCCCCATTATTTCATAATAACTCCTAATCAGAAATTTTTTCAAATTGATACTTAATTCACTAAGGATTTATAATTTTGTTCTAAGTGAACTACTTACCCATCCCAAGCTGTTGAGCTTTTTGATAAACCTTACCTTCAGTAAGAAGCGATGGTGCGATAACTATTTCAACTTCTTGCATTTCTTTAATATTTTTTGCCCCAAGAGTACTCATTGAGGTTCTAATGGCTCCTAATAAGTTATGTGTCCCATCATCAAGTAAGGCAGGGCCTTTAATTATTCTTTCTAAGGATCCTGTAGAACCAACTTCAATTCTCGTACCCCTAGGCAATACTGGACTTGGAGTAGCCATACCCCAGTGAAATCCTTTACCTGGAGCGTTTGAGGATTTAGCTATTGGAGACCCAATCATTACAGCATCTGCTCCACATGCCAAACATTTACAGATATCTCCGCCAGTAACAATTCCTCCATCACCAATAATAGGAATATAACGACCACTTTCTTTAAAGTAATCATTTCTTGCAGCACTACAATCAGAAATTGCAGTTGCTTGAGGGATTCCAATTCCCAATACTCCTCTAGATGTACATGCCGCTCCAGGTCCTATCCCAACCATCAATCCTGCAACTCCAGCATCCATTAGAAGTTTTGCAACTTCGTAAGTAACACAATTACCCGCTACAACTGGGACATTCATAGATTGACAGAGATCTTTGATATTTAAGGTTTCCTTACCTTCCATTCCAAGATGTTCAGTGGATACAACTGTTCCTTGGAGAAAAAATAAATCTATTTTGGAATTATTAAGGGTTTCTTTAAACTTAATGGCAGCTTGAGGAGTTCCACTAAAGGCTGCTATACCTCCTTTTTCTTTAACCTCATTTATTCTTTGTATAATCAATCCCTCCTTGACCGGTTCACTGTATATTTTCTGCATTAATGGAACAAAATCATTCTTCCCGACTGATGCTATTTGGTTCAATATTTCATCAGGGTTTTCATATCGTGTTTGTATGCCCTCCATATTAATAACCCCTAGGGAACCTAATTTTGTGAGCTCTACAGCCGTATTTACATCGACAACACTATCCATAGCACTAGCAACGATCGGAACTTCTCTTTTGAAATCACCTATTGACCAAGAGGGATCAGTCAAATCGTAATCAAGTGTTCTATTACCAGGGACTAAAGCTATTTCATCGATGCCATAAGCCCGTCTGACTTTTTTATTTAAACCCAGTTCAATATTCACGGTGGTTTTCTTTTATTCTGATTAAATTAACAACTAAAGGGGTAATAAGCCAAGGTTTATTCAAAAACAACAGGTTTTATTTTGATTTGTGTGTAAATGTGAGTATTTGGGAATTAAATAAATCTTTTTTTTTATTCATTATGACAATCAGCGATTATTATTAAATAAAGGATTTTTATATGTCTGATATTTTAGATTCCAATAACTCAGGATTAAGCGAAGATAACGACAGAATTATTCAGACTGACCTAAGAAATGAGATGTCTCGTTCATACCTTGAGTATGCAATGAGCGTTATAGTTGGTCGTGCTCTTCCTGATGCAAGAGATGGATTAAAACCTGTTCACAGAAGAATTCTTTATGCAATGTATGAACTTGGTTTGACCAGCAGTAGACCATACAGAAAATGTGCAAGAGTTGTAGGAGAAGTGCTTGGTAAATACCACCCTCATGGCGATACTGCTGTTTATGATGCTTTGGTTAGGATGGCCCAGGATTTCTCTATGAGGATGCCACTCATAGATGGCCATGGAAACTTTGGTTCTGTTGATAATGACCCTCCAGCAGCGATGAGATATACAGAATCTCGTTTACAGTCTCTTACAGATGAAAGTTTATTAGAGGATATTGAATCTGAAACTGTAGATTTCGCAGATAATTTTGACGGTTCTCAGCAAGAGCCAACAGTTTTACCTGCTAGGATCCCTCAACTACTTCTAAATGGTTCATCTGGGATAGCAGTAGGAATGGCAACTAATATTCCACCTCATAACTTAGGGGAATTAATTAATGGTCTCAAATCAATAATCAAAAACCCTTCAATTGCAAATAGTGAACTTTTTGAAATAATTAAGGGACCTGATTTTCCCACAGGTGGTCAAATCTTAGGAAGAGACGGGATTAGAGAAACTTTCAAAACAGGAAGGGGGTCAATAACCATGAGAGGGGTAGCAAATATTGAGCAAATTAATTCTATTGGTAGAGCAGAGAAAGATGCAGTAATAATTACAGAGCTTCCATTTCAAACCAATAAAGCTGCATTGATAGAAAGAATTGCTGACTTGGTTAATGAAAAAAAATTAGAAGGTATTTCTGATATAAGAGATGAAAGTGATCGAGATGGGATGAGGATTGTTATTGAACTAAAAAGAGATGCCTACCCACAAGTAGTATTAAATAATTTATTTAAGTTAACACCTCTACAAAATAACTTTAGTGCAAATATCCTTGCTTTAGTAAAAGGAGAGCCCACAACACTTTCACTCAGGAAAATGTTAGACGTTTTTCTAGATTTTAGGGTTGAGACAATAAAGCGAAGAACCTCTTTTTTATTGAAAAAAGCAGAAGAAAGAGATCACATTGTAAAGGGTCTTTTATTGGCCTTAGATGCTATGGATGAAATTATAAATCTAATAAGATCAGCGAAAGATTCAATCTCAGCTCGAGAAAAATTACAAAACGACCATAAATTATCTTCCATACAGGCAGATGCAATTCTACAAATGCAATTAAGAAGATTAACAGCACTTGAAGCAGATAAAATCAAAGGGGAACATAATGAGTTAACCCAAAAAATCAACCTATATCAGCAAATTTTAAATAGTAAAGAAAGAATTTTTGAAATCATTCTTGAAGAACTTAATAAAATCGATGAAAGATTCTCTTCTCCTAGGAAAACAGAAATACTAGATTTAGGCGGCGGATTAGATGATATTGATCTTATAGCTAATGACAGATCCGTAGTTCTATTAACTGAAGCAGGTTATTTAAAAAGAATGCCTGTTAATGATTTTGAATCTACCAGTCGAGGTTCAAGGGGTAAAGCTGGCACAAAAACCAAAGAAGATGATGACGTGAAATTATTTATAAGCTGTAACGATCATGATACTCTTTTGCTTTTCAGTGATAGAGGAGTAGCTTATGCTCTCCCAGCATATAGGGTTCCTATAAGTAGCAGAACAGCAAAAGGGACTCCATCAGTTCAACTTCTCCCAATTCCAAGAGAAGAAAAAATAACTTCACTAGTTGCTGTGGATTCTTTTGTTGACGATCGTTATTTATTAATGCTAACCAAAGCTGGCTATATAAAAAGAACTGCACTTTCTGCTTTCTCAAAAATTCGCTCAAATGGGCTAATAGCAATTAATCTTGAGGATGGAGATGCACTAACATGGGTGAGATTATCAAAAGAAGGTGATAGTGTTTTAATTGGATCTAAAACAGGAATGGCGATTCATTTCAGACTAGATATCAATGAATTAAGACCACTTGGCAGAACAGCAAGAGGGGTTAAATCAATGAACTTAAGAGAAGGCGACAATCTTGTTTCTATGGATGTTTTAACATCTAATTTGGTTGATCAATTAGCTGAAATTGAGGATCTAACAGAAGATCTGGAAGATAATGTTGAGGAAAACTCTTCAGACGGTCCATGGGTATTAATAGCCAGTGCATTTGGACTAGGGAAGAGAGTACCTGTAGCTCAGTTTAGATTACAAAAAAGAGCAGGCATGGGTTTGAGAGCTATAAAATTTAGAATTAAAGATGATCAGCTAGTTTGTTTGAAGGTTCTTGGCGAGGGAGAAGAATTATTACTTGTGACCGAAAAAGGCGTAATAGTAAGAACAAAAGCAGATAAAATCTCACAGCAATCCAGGGCAGCTACAGGAGTAAAATTACAAAGATTAGATGATGGTGATCATTTATCTGAAGTGGTATTGGTACCTCGTGAACAAATAGAGGGAAAAGATCAACATAGCTCAGTTGAACTAAATTAAAAGCCTTATGGTTAGCTAAATAATATGGAAATACTTGATATTTTAATTTTAGGTTCAGGTCCTGCCGCATTATGTTTAGCTTCCGAATTAGCCAAACAGGATCTAAATATTAAGGGAATATCAACTAAATCTCCAAATGAAAAATGGGAGAATACATATGGTATCTGGGCATCTGAATTAGAAGAATTAGGGTTAGAGTCCTTGTTATCTCACCGATGGTGTAAAACAGTTAGTTTTTTTGGAGATGGGGAAAATAAAATAGGGGATGCTCCAACAAAACACAATTACGATTATGGTTTAATAAATCAAGAAGCCTTTCAAAATGAGCTTTTAAAAAAATGTAAAGGGATTGAATGGTTGAATGAAACAGCAAAAGACATTCAAGAAAAAAATAAATTATCTGAGGTAATTTGTTTTTCAGGTCTCAAAATAAAGGCGAGATTAGTTATTGACGCAAGTGGTCATAAAAGTAATTTTGTAAAAAGACCCGTTCAAAATGAAATCGCTCAACAAGCTGCTTACGGAATTGTAGGTAAATTTACATCACCACCTGTTAATAAAGAACAATTTGTTCTAATGGATTTTCGTCCAAATCATTTAAACAATGAAGAAAAGTTGTCATCTCCTTCCTTTCTTTATGCAATGGATCTTGGCAACGACACTTTCTTTGTTGAAGAAACTTCATTAGCTAGTTATCCTGCATTATCCCAAGAAAATCTTAAAAAAAGACTTTATAAAAGACTTAATAGTAAGGGTATTGAGGTAAGAGAAATTTTTCATGAAGAGAATTGCCTTTTCCCTATGAATTTACCTCTCCCATTTAAAAAACAATTTGTACTTGGTTTCGGAGGGGCTGCCAGTATGGTTCATCCTGCATCAGGATACATGGTTGGATCTTTATTGAGAAGGGCTCCACTCCTTGCACAAAAATTAGCAATCTTTTTAAAAGAACCTCATCTAAGTTCACTAGAGTTAGCTTCAAAAGGTTGGGAAATCCTATGGCCTTACGAGTTAACACAAAGGCATAAACTTTACCGATACGGTCTAAGAAGATTAATGAGTTTTGACGAAAGTAGATTAAGAAGCTTTTTCCTAAATTTCTTTAGATTATCAACCAATGAATGGGTAGGTTTTCTTACTAATACACTTCCACTTCCGAGACTAATTTACGTTATGAGTAAGATGTTTATTAATTCACCTCTAAAAGTAAAACTAGGAATGCTCAAGTTAAATTAGTATTTTTATTTTCGCCAATCATCAATATTAATATCGGGAAAAACTTTATCCTCTTCCTCAATATCTTCAAGAAATTTTGAATTAATATTAGAATGATTTTTAATCATTTCAACCAATTTCCAGAACCTGAATAAGTGTCTTTCTATTCTCTCTTTTGCGAGCTCAGTTGTGGTTCCAGCTCTTAGAATAAAACTCCAATCAGAAGACTCAGAAAGAAGTAGTTCTCTTGCGGCTTGCTTGAAGAGTCTTAGAGATAAATCATTCTTAAAATTTTCCAAGCACAAATTTACAAATGTTGAGCCTGCCTTTGTGATTTCTGGAACGATCCATGCATTTGCATCATTAATCCAGTAATTATGGTAACCACCTTGCCCCCAGCTTGATGGCGATGGATCACAAATCTGAAGATTTGGTTTTTGCATTAAGAATTCTTTTAAATTTGTAAGCTTAATTGAATATTTACTTGAGTTCTTTAGTATATTTTCAATAAAAAAAGGTCCCTCATACCACCAATGACCAAATAACTCTGCATCAAATGGAGCTACCAATAAAGGATTAAAGGAAGAGGATAAAGTCAATTTTTCTAATTGCTTTGATCTCGCTAGAAGATAGGCTTCAGCATGTTCTGCGGCCTTATTTTTGGCTTCATTTTCAAGGTAAAACTCTTTTTTCCCTAAAGAAATGTTTTCATCTGTAATCTTATGAAACTTTAAACCCAAAGGTCTTTTTGTTGAAATTCCTTTCTTTTGGAGCATAGAAATGGGTAATTCCCAACCCAAATCTTTATGAAATTCCCGATAAACTTTGTCACCTGGGAATCCATCCTTAGCAGACCAAACGGGCAAGGTTGACTCACTGTCTCTCCCAAAGAATGCAACTCCTCTTTTCGAACATATTGGGGCATAGACACCATACCTAGGCCTTGGTGTGGAATTTAGAATCCCATGACCGTCTAAGATTGTATATCTAATTCCAGAATTAAATAGTATCTCATCTAAATTTTCAAAATATGCACATTCAGGTAACCAGATACCTAAAGGCTTTGTTCCAAAAATATTTTCATGGCTCCTAATTGCTGTATTAATTTGTCCTTTTACAGTTTCAGGATTCTCCCTTAAAATTGGCAAATATCCGTGAGTAGCAGCACAAGTAAGAATATCCAAATTTCCAGAGTTATTTAAATCCCTAAACTTCTCAACTAAATTTCCAGAACAATTTTGCCAATATAAGTATTTATCATTAAGATTTTTCATTAAAAATGCAGAGGCATTTTTTTCTTCTAGTGGCAGTTCTCTTAAGAAATCATTCCTTGTTTCAATCCAGCTTGGGAAAGTTTCTTGAATTTGTTTATTATTTAGAAGTGATAATAAAGTTGGAGACAAACTAATAGTAAGTTTTGTATTCTCAGGATTTTCATTTTTAGAGGATTCTATTGATTGAAGTAGTGGTATGTAACATTCCAAAATCGCCTGAAATAACCAATCCTCTTCTAAGGAGTTTTTTTCATTTTTTCTGACATAAGGGAGATGAGCATGTAAAACTATCGCTAACTGACCTAAAACATTTTTTTTTGGGTATTGCCCATTCATATTTTTATTATTTATGGCTGTAATTCTATAAAAAATCCAAATTAACCTTTTATAAAAAGGAACATTTAATCCTAAAAGAATACTTTAATAATCAAAGTATTTCATTTTTTTTTTTCAGAATTTTAACCAATATTGTTAAGTTGTAAACTTCTAGCAAATTTTTATTGAACGAAATCTAGTCAAATTTTTTTAATTAGCTTAATATGAGTTTAGATTATTCCTTCTAATGTCAAAAGATCCTGGAAGAGTTTTGATATTTGATACAACTCTTCGAGATGGGGAGCAATCTCCTGGTGCCAGTTTAAATCTTGAAGAAAAACTTGCTATCGCACACCAATTAGCAAGATTAGGGGTAGATGTTATTGAGGCTGGATTCCCTTTTGCAAGTCAAGGAGATTTTAAAGCCGTTAATAAAATTGCCAATGCCGTAGGTAAAGAAAATGGCCCTATAATATGTGGCTTAGCAAGAGCATCTAAAGGAGATATCAAAGCATGTTACGAAGCAGTAAGTCCAGCTCCCAAGAAAAGAATACATACTTTTATTGCGACAAGTGATATTCACCTTAAACATAAACTTAAAAAATCCAGAAAAGATGTTCTTCAGATAGTTCCAGAAATGGTTAACTATGCAAAATCATTGGTAGATGATGTTGAGTTCTCTTGTGAAGATGCCTCAAGGAGTGATCCTGATTTTTTATACGAAGTGATTCAACTTGCAATTTCTGAAGGAGCGACAACAATAAATATCCCAGATACTGTTGGATTTACAACTCCTAGTGAATTTGGCAAATTAATTGCCGATATAAATAAAAATGTTCCAAATATTGATGAGGCAGTGCTTTCGGTTCATGGTCATAATGATTTAGGTTTAGCAGTAGCCAATTTTCTAGATGCAGTAAAAAATGGAGCGAGACAACTAGAATGTACTATTAATGGAATTGGTGAAAGAGCCGGTAATGCCTCTTTAGAAGAATTAGTAATGGCACTTCATGTTAGGAAAAGTTTTTTTAATAGTTTTTTCAAAAGAAATCCAGATTCACCAACTCCTCTTACGGCTATAAGAACAGAAGAAATAACTAAAACCTCTAGACTTGTTTCCAACTTAACTGGAATGACTGTACAACCTAATAAAGCAATTGTGGGAGCTAATGCTTTTGCTCATGAATCAGGTATTCATCAGGATGGAGTTTTAAAAAATAGACTTACTTACGAAATTATCGATGCAAAAACTGTTGGTTTGAGTGACAACAAAATATCTTTGGGAAAACTTAGTGGAAGAAGTGCAGTAAGAGCGAGATTAGAAGAGATGGGATATGACTTGAGCCGAGAAGATTTAAATGATGCTTTTACTCGTTTTAAGGATTTAGCTGACAGGAAAAGAGAAATTACTGATAGAGACTTAGAAGCAATAGTAAGTGAACAAGTTCAGCTCCCAGAAGCTAAATTTCAATTAAGTCTTGTACAAGTAAGTTGTGGTAACGCATCTAAACCTACTGCCACCATTTCCCTACTAAATACTGAAGATAATACTGAGAATACTGCTGTATCAATAGGCACTGGACCTGTTGATGCTGTATGCGAGGCTTTAAATAAATTAGCTAAAGTTCCTAATGAATTAATTGAATTTTCTGTAAAGTCGGTAACAGAAGGAATTGATGCTTTGGGAGAAGTAACAATAAGAATAAGAAGGGAGAATAAAATATATTCTGGTCATTCTGCTGATACGGATGTTGTAGTTGCTGCAGCGAATGCTTATGTTAATGCTTTAAATAGGCTTGTCTTTTCTGAGAAAAAAAATTCAATTCACCCACAATTTGATAATTTAGAAAATTCAAACAACACATTTCAATCTAATCACGCAAATTAAATTATTTCTTAGGAATATTAAGTAGAATTTAAAAGAGTCTCTTAATATTGTAGATTTATCTAATAGTTAAAGCAGTTAATAATGAGAGAAAGATTACTAGGTTATTGGGCCCTTTCATGGGTTGGGTTAATAAGCAATATAATTGCACTTCCGATCATTGCGTTAATAATAAGTTATGGGCCTCCACTAAAAGTTGCGAATATAACTCTTGCTATAAGTCTTGGATGGCCTGCTGCGATCGTTGGAATAGTTTCTTCAGCAGCTCTTTTAGCAGAGAGAAAATGGGGAGTAACTTTGACTCTAGTATCTCTATCAATGGTAATTTCTGGGACGGGTCCTTATTCAGTGGTAAGACTAATAACTCTTAAAGACATTTTTGGAATTGGTGGGTTTACTCTTTTAACAACATTTTTAAGTACGTTAGCTCTTATATATTGGTGTAATCCAAAACATCGAAGAAGTATTAGGCTATAAAATTGAAAATCAAGAAAAAGTATTATTCTTGCTAGTTGGATACTGAATTCTTCTATGTCTAATTCTTTTCCACACATTTAAGAACGCCCTTTTTATCAGAAAAATTTCTCCTTTCGATAAGTTACTATCATCTAATTGACCATCTTTTTGACGCGAATATATGATTTTAGATATTGTTTCCATAGCTTCTTTATCAGATGCATTAATATTCATAGCTCTTAATGCTGCTTCACATCCATCTGCAAGCATTAAAATAGCTGTTTCTTTTGACTGAGGAATAGGACCTTTATATCTAAAAAATTTTTCATTAATTTCGAGATTTTTTTCTTTAGCTTTTTGAAAAAAATAGCCCATTTTTAGTGTGCCTTGATGTTCAGGGATAAAATTAGCTATTAGTTTAGGTAATCTATTTTTTCGTGCAAATTTCAATCCTTCATCAACATGAGCCTGTAATACTTCTGCACTTTTAATCGGATCATCTAATTCGTCATGCGGATTTTTTGAACCATCCTGATTTTCTATAAACCAATTAGGTGCATGTAATTTACCAACATCATGATATAAAGCTCCAGTTTTAATTAGATCAATATCACCACCAATCATTCTTGTGGCTTCCTCTGCTAATCCACATATAAGTAAGGTATGTTCAAAAGTACCAGGAGCTTCAAGAGACAATCTTCTAATTAGAGGTTTCTCCTTATCAGCCAGTTCGAGTAATCTCGCTTTAGTTAATAATCCGAATATCGATTCAAAAATAGGAATAAATAAAATAGTAAAAAGCATTACTATTGCCAATAGCAAGGAATCAGAAAATATATCCCCATTAGCTAAAACAAAAGCTTGATTATTAATAAGAGATATCTTATCTTTGCCTATCAATATCCATTGGCTGAAGAACGATCCAATGGGGACAAAAAATGATAGTTGTAGTAACTGAGCTCTACTTCTAATTCTACCTCCAAGAAGAGATACTACTGAAGAGCAAACTATTAAAATAAAAAATAAATTATTATTTATAGCTACCGCTGGGTCTGGCCAACTAAGGCATGCTATCGATACCCAAGCTAAAGCTGTTATGCTTCCCATTCCTTGAGATATTAATAACGCCGGGGGGATAATAATAGATAATGGAGTAATGGCTGAGGATAAGCCTAATTTCGTAGATTGTACTGCTAAAAGCAGAGTAATGATAAAGATGATCTGTCTTGAAGAAATTGTGGGATTTTCTTTTTTTGAAACTAATATCAAAATGCCTGAACTAATAAGAATTTCAGTAAAGGTCAAAAGCCAAGAAAAAATATCTGCGATATTTATAGGCGATATAAGAAGTAGTTTGTAAGAAGAAATTATTGAAATTAAAATGCAAACTAAAAAAATTATGAGATTATCTATTCTTGAAATTTGAATTGGTTGTTTTACTGGGACTTGGCTTCTACTCCACAGATAAAACAATTTTTTTAAGGTAGTTGTGGTGTTTTGCACAGAATATAAATAAATCTATTTGAATAATTTAGAATTATAGGCATGCTAGTTGTAAAAAGGAGATGTTTTTCTAAATGTCATTAAAATTAGATGGTAAAAAGTTATCTCTTGAAATTGAAGAAAGATTAAATGACTATATCTCTAGTAATAAAAAAATTGCAAAAAGAGCTCCCGGGTTAGCTGTAATAAGAATAGGTGAGGACCCCGCTAGTGGCGTTTACGTTAATAACAAGGAAAAAGCATGTTCCAGGATTGGAATAAAGAGCTTTATCTTTCATCTAAAAGATAGTGTAGAGCAAAAAGAAGTTGAACAATTGATAATTAAACTTAATTCTGATAAGGATATTGATGGAATGTTGCTACAACTCCCTATCCCAAAGAAATTTGATGAGCAAAAACTGATCAGCCATATTAATCCAAGCAAAGATGTGGATGGATTAAATGAGATAAACATCGGCAAATTAGTGAAGAATGAGCCTGCTATGAGATCGTGTACACCAGCAGGAATTATTAATTTATTAAGATCCCAAAATATTAAAATAGAAGGTAAGAAAATTGTTGTTATTGGAAGAAGTTTGCTTGTTGGGAAACCCCTCTCACTTATGTTGTTGAATCTAAATGGCACTGTAACAATGACTCATTCAAAAACATTAAATTTGAAAAAAGTCTGCAGAGAAGCAGACATTCTAATTGCAGCTGCAGGAAAACCCAATCTTGTAGATTCGAGTTTTGTGAAAGAAGGAGCAGTAATTATTGATGTTGGGATACATAGATTAAAAAGTTTCGATAAAAACCAAAGCAGATTATGTGGCGATGTATTATTAGAAGATGTCATTTCTAAAGTATTTGCTTACACACCTGTACCAGGAGGTGTCGGACCAATGACAGTAACAATGTTACTTGTAAATACTATTTTTAGCTGGCAAAAACAATTTGGTTTATCATCAACTCTGAATGACCTTTTGCCATAAACTCCAAGATGAAAATTTTTTTTACTAAAGGTATAAGATGACTGAAGTTATAAATTATATTTCTGATTTTGAAAAATATCTTAAAAACACAAAAAAGGTTGTAGAAGAAGCACTGGATTTTTCCTTGGGCCCTGAAAAGCCAGAAATATTAAGAGAATCAATGAGATATTCCCTTTTAGCTGGAGGGAAAAGAATACGTCCAATTTTATGTTTAGCATCTTGCTCACTGGCGGGAGGAGAGCCCTCTCTTGCTGTTCCTACTGCTGTAGCCATAGAAATGATCCATACAATGTCCTTAATTCATGATGATCTGCCAGCTATGGATAATGATGACTTAAGGAGAGGTAGGCCGACAAATCATAAAGTATATGGTGATGCAATAGCTATTCTTGCAGGCGATGCCTTATTAACCAGAGCCTTTGAAATGGTCTCCTTAAGAAGCCCTGGAGTCGATTCAAATAGATTATTAAATGTCATTGGCGAACTATCCCTAGTTGCGGGTGCACCAGGCCTGGTAGGGGGACAAGTGGTTGATTTAGAATGCGAAGGGAAAGAAGTTGACCTAGAAACTCTCGAATACATTCATCTTCATAAAACCGGGGCTTTATTAAAAGCCTGCGTAAGAACAGGAGCTATGATTGCGGGAGCTGATGAAAGATTATTAAAAGCTCTGACAACATATGCAGAGGGAATTGGTTTAGCCTTTCAGATCATAGATGATATTCTTGATTTAACTTCAAGCAGTGAAACGCTAGGGAAAACAGCAGGTAAAGATCTCTTAGCAGACAAAACTACCTACCCTAAATTACTTGGAATGGAGGAGTCAAAGAAAAGAGCTATTGAGTTAGTGGACCAATCAAAAAAAGCAATTGAACCTTGGGGTGCAGATGCAAAGTATTTAATATCGTTAGCCGACTTTATTACAAATAGAGACAGATAATTAATTTTAATTTATGTCTGAGTTTTTTTCCTTTTTTAATAATTCAGTTCTTTTCTGGAGCCTATTATCTTGTTTATTAGCTCAATTTTTTAAAATTGTGTTCAATTTCTTTTCAACTAGAGAGATAAGATTTGGAATTATGTTCGAGACGGGTGGCATGCCCTCAAGTCATTCCGCCTTAATAACTGGCGCTACATCTGGTATAGGTTATGAATTAGGATTTGATAGCTCAATATTCGCATTATCAGTTGCTGTAGCACTAATAGTTATGTATGACGCTAGTGGTGTTCGAAAATCAGCTGGTGTTCAAGCTGCAGAAATTAATAAATTATCAAAAAAACTAGAACCTCAATCTGAATTAATGTTAAAAGAAACCCTTGGTCATACGAAAATTGAGGTCATGGTGGGGAGTTTTTTAGGACCATTAATCACTTTGCCTGGAATGTATTTTTTAGGTTCTCCACACAAAATATTTGATTTGATAATAAATTAATAATGCTTAGAAAAATTAATTTGGGTGGCCTCTATAAAGTTTTTGGCGACTTCTGGAGAACTTGGCAAATGTAAGTGAATCCAACTTGCATGCAATTTTTCATCAAAAAAGCCTTCATTTTTGTATTCGGTTTTCCAAGATTTAATTTTCCATGGGGAAGAGAGTTTCTTCTTATTCTCAGCTTTTCCAAAATTAAGTTCAGATAAATTATTTTCAATTTCCCAATAATGAAATTCGTGTCCTCTAATTAATTGATTTTGTTTAATAATCGGACTATCTTTTAAGCCCTTAATGTATCTATAACCTACTGAAAGTTTACTTTTTATTGATCTAAAAGGCAGGATACCAGTCATTTTATGATTATTACCTTTTTCATCTTTTATGAAGTCTCCTAAAATCATCATTCCTCCGCACTCAGCATATATAAATCCATTTTTGCGGAATTTCCTTAACGAATTTAAGCTTTTTGTAGACTTACTTATATGATCAGCATATTTTTCAGGGAATCCCCCAGGAATAATTAAAGAAGTAGCCTCATTAGGTATTTCTTCATCATCATAAATACTCCATGAAATCAATGGTATGCCTATTTCACTCAAAAACTCCTTAGTTTCAGGGTATTGAAAATGAAATATTTTATCTTCTGCAATTGCGATAGGTTTACTTTCGTCAATTTTAAAATCTTTAAAATTGACAGAATTAAATATTTTCTTTTGAGGAGATTTCAGAAATTTAATAAGAGAAAATACATCAAGATTTTTTTCGGCGAAATTTGCAAAATATTCAACATCAATTTCTTTTCCATTATCCATTGGAGATATCAAACCTAAATTAGCTTTGTTTATAGTTATTTTTGAATCAGATGGTAAAAAACCAAGAATTTCGATATCTTCATTTTTAAAAACTTCTTTGATTAATTTTTTATGTCTATCTGAATTAACGTTGTTAAATATAATTCCTACTATTGACAACTCACTATCGAAATCTCTAAAACCTCGAATAGTAGCCAAAAGAGAAGCTACTTGACCTCTAGCATTAACAATAAAAATTATTGGGGCATTGAGAAGTTTAGAAATATTTGCTGTACTGGAATAGGTTGTTGAGCCTAGTCCATCAAATAGACCCATTGCTCCTTCAATTAAGGAGAATTCATATTTCAAAGAATGTTTAAAAAAACTTTCTTGAACCCATTCCTCACCACTTAAAAAAATATCTAAATTCCTACAAATAGGTTGGCCAATTGAGCTAAGTTGTTGTTGATCAAGATAATCTGGGCCAACCTTGAAAGTTTGTATCTTTATACCTTTTGAGAACGCCCAACAAGATAACAAAAGAGATAATGTAGTTTTCCCGCTATCAGTTGAAGGAGAAGATATTACACAAGGCATCTATTAGTTATTCAAACCGCTAAATATTTGAAGAGCTATTTTAATAGAATTTTCAAAAAGAGGACTGGTATTACCTCTACTACTTCCCAATAATTTACTAACATCGTACTCTGATGTAGAAAAAGAATTTGGAACAACTTGTTCTATTAATTCCATATTAGCCATTCCCCCTGCTTCAAGTCTCATACATTCCACTGATTCACAGCCAAGTATTACACAAGTGTTATTTTTTTGAACCTCACTAATTTTTGAAATCAGCCTTAATCCAATAACTTGTCCTAAATGAATACTTGGATTTCCCAAAGATAAGGGATTAATTGATGTAGAAATTATTTCGCCATTAATTCTTTCAAACTCTATTTTTGTTAATTCTGTATCCCTTTCAACTCTTAGAAAAGACCAACCAAGTTTATCGCTAATCCATGAAATCAAAAACAACGCTTGAATCATATGATCTCCTGCGATATCAATGTCAATATCAGTAATATGATCTAAAATTGGTCTCCTCGAAGGCGGATCAAAAATCATTGCCAATGATTCCCTCCAATTTTTCAATCTAACCCAATTCAAATCATTAATAGCTTTATTTGAATTATTTAATTGATCTAAAACTTTTAAACATCTCTGAGGCGATCCAAGAGCAGTATCAATTATTAACCTTAGACCATAATCAGTGAAATATTCGAAGATTTCAGGCGACTCATCCAAGCTTCCATTCCACCACAACCATGAAGGTAATTCATCAATAAATAATTCATCGATTATTTTTAATCCTTTACTAGATATTGTGGCCGAGTCCCCCCTAATAACAACTAAATCCCCACAAATAGGTTGCATATCTGGGGTATCACTTAATGGACAGTAAGCGGATACAAAAGTTTTGATATCTGAATTTTTATTTAATGTTGGAGCTAGAGTTATTAATCTTCTTGGATTCAATGTACTTATCGTTGATTCAAAAAATTGTCCTCTAAAATCATCAAAGTCTTTATTAGATAAATTTTCCTTCAACAAATTCAATAATTCTTCACTATTAAGTGAAGTAGTGATAGGAAGTCCTTGATCTAATATAAATTTTTTAGCAACTTCAATTATCTCTGGACTAAAATTTCCAGTAATTGGTCCATTTACTAATCCTTTTTGAACCAAACATTGTTCTAGCCAAGCAGGCTGCCAGACCATTAATGTGAAAGTATTAGCTCCACTATTATCTTTATCTTCTGAAATCCATAATTTATTAAGGTAATTAGAAATTTCCTGACAAGGCAGCTCTAAAGGGGTTTGTAGTGTAAGTTGAGGTTTCATTTTTAGGGTCTACGCCAGAAAATTTTATCTTTTGAAATTAATTGATCTGACTCAGGAGGCCCCCATGTCATAGATTCATAATTATAAATAGGTAACTTCCAAGGAGAATTATCCATCAATTCTATTAATGGCGTATAAAGTTTCCAGGCTGCCTCTACCTCATCACTTCGAGTAAATAATGTTGGGTCAGAAAGCATTGCATCAGCTAATAATCTTACATAACCTTCATCTGAGGGTTCTCCAAATGATTCATCATAAGAAAATTCCATCTCAACAGGTCTTGATTTCATTCCAGAACCAGGAGATTTCACCTCAAATTTGAAAGTAGCACCTTCATTTGGCTGAATTCTAAGGACAAGTTGATTTGGGGCAGGATTTATTATTGTTGATTCAAATAAATGCACAGGAACGTCTTTAAAAGTCAAGACTATTTCTCCAAGTCTTTTAGGTAGTCTTTTACCTGTTCTCAAATAAAAAGGAACCCCTTGCCAACGCCAGTTATCCACGAAAACTTTTGTCGCAATATAAGTTTCTGTTGTGCTATTACTATTAACACCATCTTCCTGCCTATATCCTTTGAGTCGATTTGAAATATTCCCTCCCTCTCCATATTGACCTCTTATGCAACAATTCCACGGTTCATTTTCGTCAGCAAGTTTTGAAGCTTGAAGAACCTTAGCTTTTTCATTTCTTATTGCTTCTGGTTCAAATTTGCCAGGAGGTTCCATTGCTGTAACTGCAAGCATTTGAGTCATATGATTTTGAAGCATATCCCGTAAAGCACCAGAGCTTTCGTAATAACCTGCTCTATCTTCAACACCAACTGTTTCAGATGAAGTAATTTGAACACTTGATATATAATTCCTATTCCAGATTGGTTCAAAAATAGTGTTAGCAAATCTCAAAACAAGAATATTCTGAACTGTCTCTTTACCTAAATAGTGATCAATCCTATAAATCTGACTTTCTTCAGCGCAACTTTGAACGATCTTATTCAATTTTTTTGCACTTGAATAATCTCTTCCAAAAGGTTTTTCAATTACTAAACGACTTTTCTTAGGGTCATCTAAAAGGCCAGCCCCTTTAAGAGCTTTACATCCACTTGCATAGAAATTCGGAGATACTGATAAATAAAATGTTCTATTCCCATGAGTAGCTTGTGTTTTATCAATTTCAATTAATCTTTTAGAAAGCCTTACGACATGATCACTTTGTTGTAGGTCAACTGGTTCATAGAAAAGATAATTAGAAAATTGTTCCCACTCCCTTTCTTTACCAGATATTTGATTTGATAACTTTACTTTCATCTTTTCTCTAAACTCATTATCAGTCCAAGGTCTTCTCGCACAACCAACTATTCCAAATTCACTAGGAATTCTTCTTTGCAAATAGAGTTCAAACAAGGCTGGTATTAATTTTCTATGAGTAAGGTCTCCACTAGCGCCAAAAATTACTAAACATTGTGGAGATATGACTCTTTCCTGCCGTAAACCTAATCTTAGAGGATTACTTAAAGTTGAAGGCATATTTTTAGTATTCTTTATTTAAAATCCTCTTTTTTTCAAAAATTAGCTACATATTGTGTCTAAACCAAAAAGTATTTAGTATGTGAAACTTAAATCTAAATATCAAAGATTTAGTAAGTTTCTACATGCCATCTTCCTGCTTTTTTTAGTTGAGGTCTTAATTCTGACCAGTTCAATCCTTTTTCTTCTGCTGCCTTAGTCATTGCTTCATCTATTCCAGGTTCCATACCCTTTAACCCACAAAGATATATATGTGTCTTTTCATCTTCAATCATGTTGAAAAGTTCATTGGCTGACTCTAAAACTCTGTCTTGAATGTACATTCTTCCACCTTTTGTATTTTGCTGCTCGCGACTAATAGCTTTTGTATATTTAAAATTATCTGGATTTTCAGCAATGTATCTTTGAAGGTCTTCTTCGTATAACAAATTAGCGGATTTTGGAGCACCCATAAATAACCAAGCTTTACCCTTGAAATTCCATTTATTTTTTTCTTTTTCAGTTGGTTCGAACATTCTTCTTAAATAAGCCCTCATTGGTGCTATTCCAGTTCCAGTGGCCAACATAACAATATTTGCATCCTCTTCATCAGGGAGAAGCATTTCTTTACCAACAGGACCTGTTATTTTTACTTTATCTCCAGGCTTAATATCACATAAGTAAGTAGAGCAGACACCATTAATGGTTTCACCATCTTTTTCGTACTGAAGCTGTCTTACACATAGAGAAACTGTATTTCCATTAAAGTCATCACCGTGTCTAGTGCTAGCTATTGAGTATAGTCTTAATTTATGAGGTTTTCCATTAGCATCTTCACCAGCAGGCATTATACCAATACTTTGACCTTCTACATAATTCAAAAATGGATCACTATCTTTAAGGTCGAAAGTTATGTGATTAACTCTACCAATTGCTCCTTCTTTGAGAAGACTATAGTTTTCAATAACTGTTCCTTCATATGGTGTTTTAGGACGATAAATATTCACTGGAACATCTGCATGTTTTTTCTTAACTATTTTTGGAGCTTCTGTGTTTGGAGATTCTGTTTTTGGAGCTTCTATTTTTGAAACAGCGACTTTTTTAGGTTCCACAGCTTTTGCCTCAGGTTTTTTTGTTTTTGCTTCTTCAACAAATTTTAAAGCTCTTTT
>QCBX01000012.1 GCA_003281455.1 Prochlorococcus sp. AG-347-J21 | reverse complement strand
AAAAAAATATTATTGGACTAGAGATATTAGCATCAATACTCTCTGTGGGAAGAAACAGCAGATTAGTAAAAATTCTAAAAGAAGATGATAGTCTTGTGGAATCAGTATACGTAGATGTAAACGCTGGTGAATTAGGTGGATTATTTATAGTGGAAGCAAGTTGTGAATCCAAAGATATTTTTCTAGTAGAAAAGCAAATTAATAAAATAATTGATGAAATTTCAAATTTTAAGGCCTTAACTTTGGATGAAATAAATAAAGCTATAAATATTGTGAAAAGTAACTATATTTTTAATTTAGAGACATCCACACAACTTTCTTCATTCTTTGGTAATGAACTGCTTTGGGGTAGAAAATCTTCAATCAATAATTTAGAAAGTCATTTAAAATATTGGAATGATTTGGATAACTTTAAAGAGATCACAAAATATATTAATGGAGATAAATTCACTTTAGTTGCATCCCCTGGTAAATGTTAAAGAGATATTTTTCAAATCACAAAAAAAGAAATTTTTCAATTGCTTCAATTTGGATTAAAGGGGGGAGTGATATGGATAGTACAAGCAAAAAAGGGATCAACAAGATCCTTTCTTCATTACTTACAAGAGGATGTGAAGGTTTTAATAATTTCACTCTCTCTGAATATGTTGAGTCCTATGGAGCAGAATTAAATCAAGAAGTATTTGAAGATGGTATTTCAATAAGCATTAAATCCCTAAATGAACATTTCAGCAAATTATTTCCTTTATTAAATTTAATAATCAATAAGCCAATCCTCTCGGAAAGTGAATTTGAAAAAGTAAAAAAGTCTTCTATTGATTACATTAAAAAAGATAAAGAGAATCCATTCAATATCTGTTTTGAAAAATGGAAAAAAATTGTTTACTCAAATCATCCTTATGCTTTCAACACAATTGGCAATGCAAATGATGTCTCAAAAATTACCTATGAAGATGTTTTGCTTGAGTTTGAAAATTTTAAAAATAGAGAAAAGTATTTAATTTCAAATAATCCCGCAATAAATGGAGAAAATTTTGGGACATTAGAAAAAAAAATCCTAAAAGAAAAATCAAGACGTGTAGATCATAATTTAAGTGCTTTGAATAGATTTGATTACATTAATAATGATTCAAATCAAACAATAATAATGATAGGGGACCAAACTTGCTCGCGAAGAAGTAGTCAATATTTACCTCTTAAGGTTTTGGAGTCATATTTATCTTATGGAATGAGCGCTGCTTTATTTAAACTTTTTAGAGAAAAAAATGGTATCACTTACGATTTAGGTGTTTATTATCCTATCAGGAGTAGAAATGCCCCATTTTTAATTTATTTATCAGTATCCAATAAGCAAGCAATTTTTGCTTTTAAACTTTTATCAAAACTATGGAAAAATTTACTTTTTAATCCGTTGAGTGATGCTGAAATATTTTTAGCAAAAGAGAAATTAAAAGGTTCATTTCTATTAGGAAATCAATCACTAGATGATATTTTACAAAAAAAGATTCAATTAATTAGTTATGGAATTTCACCAATTTCTGAGAACGATTTAAATTCAAAAATAGATGAAATATCTTCTCTAGATATTCTTAAATTAACTAATAAGTATTTTTCAAAACCTTTTCTAAGTATTTCTGGGAATGAAAAAATATGTTTAGAAATTTCTAATAGGTGGAAGAAAAATTTTTAAGTTAATTTTTCTCAATCTTATCAATATCAATTAAAAACGAACCTCTTCTAAACTTTACTTCAACTGTATCTGGGGATTTGATTGATAGGATTTCTCCAATTTCATCAATTGCCACTAGATCAGGTGGTCTTAACATCGGCATATTATCTGAAGTTTTCAAGTAAGAGATTGGCCCTATCAACTTAACCCTATCGTTGATCTCAAATTTCATTGATAAATTAGATACAATATAAGGGTAGTATAAGCATAAAGTTAGATAAAATATCAACGAAATGCATTGATTCATTCTAGAATCTTATAATTAGTTATCTACAAATTAATGAATCAGAAATTTAAAACATTAATTTTATGGGCTTTACCTATACTTTTAGTAATTGCGCTTTCCTACCAATTTTTATCTTCAAGCAATGTTGATACACTAAAATCTAATGGGACTACTGTTGCACCAAGGAATTCTGCAGTAGCAAGGGTTAGTTACGGTAGATTTTTAGATTACATTAATTCAGGAAGGGTTACATCTGTTGATATTTTTGAGGGGGGCAGAAATGCTGTTATAGAGACAATAGATTCGGATTTAGATAATAAAGTCCAAAGGTTGCGTGTAGATCTTCCCGGCTTAACACCAGAACTTATAAATACTTTAAAAAACGAAGGAATCAGTTTTGATGTTCATCCAGTCAAAACAGCCCCTCCTGCATTAGGAATTTTGGGTAATTTACTATTCCCAGCCATCTTAATTGGAGGTTTAATTTTGTTAGCGAGGAGGTCAAATGGTATGCCTGGAGGTCCTGGCCAGGCTATGCAGTTTGGGAAAACAAAGGCTAGATTTGCAATGGAAGCTGAAACTGGAGTTGTTTTCGATGATGTTGCAGGCGTTAATGAAGCTAAACAGGATTTGCAAGAAGTTGTCACATTTCTGAAAAAACCTGAAAAATTTACTTCTGTAGGAGCAAGAATTCCAAAAGGGGTTCTATTGGTAGGACCTCCTGGTACTGGTAAAACCCTTTTAGCAAAAGCGATTGCAGGTGAAGCAGGTGTACCTTTTTTCTCATTATCAGGTTCTGAATTTGTTGAAATGTTTGTTGGGGTTGGCGCTAGTAGAGTTAGAGATCTTTTTAAAAGAGCTAAAGAGAATAGTCCTTGTTTAATTTTTATTGATGAAATCGATGCTGTTGGAAGGCAAAGAGGTGCAGGTATTGGCGGAGGAAATGATGAGAGAGAACAAACTCTAAACCAATTACTAACTGAAATGGATGGCTTCGAAGGTAACAGTGGCATAATAATAATTGCAGCCACAAACAGGCCCGATGTTCTAGATTCAGCTCTAATGAGACCAGGCAGATTTGATAGACAGGTAACTGTAGACGCACCTGATATCAAGGGCAGGCTATCAATATTGGAAGTTCATGCTAGGAATAAGAAACTTCAAAAGGATTTAACACTTGAAAGCATCGCGAGAAGAACACCTGGTTTTACTGGAGCAGATTTAGCAAATTTATTAAATGAGGCTGCTATATTAACCGCTAGGAGAAGAAAAGACTCTATCAGTATTTCAGAAATTGATGACTCTGTAGATAGAATTGTCGCAGGAATGGAGGGTTCTCCATTAACAGATGGTAGAAGCAAAAGATTAATTGCTTATCATGAAGTTGGCCATGCTCTAATAGGTTCACTTGTGAAAGCACATGATCCTGTTCAAAAAGTGACCGTTATTCCAAGAGGTCAGGCTAAAGGATTAACTTGGTTTACCCCAGACGATGAACAAACCCTTGTTAGCAGAGCTCAACTAAAAGCCAGAATAATGGGTGCTTTAGGAGGAAGAGCTGCTGAAGATGTAGTTTTTGGGAAAGGTGAGATTACAACAGGAGCGGGAGGTGATTTCCAACAAGTCGCTTCAATGGCCCGCCAAATGGTTACAAGATTTGGAATGAGTAATTTAGGTCCGATAGCTTTAGAAAGTGGTAACCAAGAAGTATTTGTTGGTAGAGATTTAATGACTAGAAGTGAAGTTTCTGATTCAATCTCTAAACAAATAGATGAAAGTGTAAGAGTAATGGTTAAGGAATGTTATAAAGAAACCTATGAAATAGTAAGAAAAAATAGAGAAGCTATGGATAAGATAGTTGACTTATTAATAGAAAAAGAAACATTAGATGGTGATGAATTTGTAAGTATTCTTTCCAAATTCACCAAAATTCCTGAGAAAGAGAGAACACCTCAATTATTAAGCTAGACTTTAACAGGTTTCTTATCTAATACCAGATCAATTAAACCGTACTCAACTGCCTCGTTTGGGGACATATAAAAATCTCTATCAGTATCTTCTTTAATAGTGTCATAATCCTTTCCTGTTCTCTCTGATAATTCAGTATTAAGTCGCTCTTTTAAGAACAGAATTTCATCTGCTTGAATTCTTATATCACTGGCTTGCCCTCTAGCACCTCCAAGTGGTTGATGAATCATAATTCGTGAATGTCTAAGGCTACTTCTTTTACCTTTAGTACCTGCCGCGAGCAGAAATGCACCCATACTAGCTGCTAAGCCTACACAAACTGTATGAATATCAGGCTTGACATGTTGCATTGTGTCAAAGATACCCAACCCATCATATACTGATCCTCCTGGTGAATTTATGTACATATAAATATCCTTATCTGGGTCCTCTGCTTCAAGGAACAATAATTGAGCAACAATTCTATTAGCAGTTTCACTGGTAACTTGTTCGCCCAAGAAGATTATTCTCTCTCTTAATAGTCTCGAATAAATATCAAAGACTCTTTCACTACCGCCAGATTCTTCTAATACTAAAGGGATCATAATAATATTTATCTGTTTATTAGATATTAACGATATTGAGTCAACATACGCTAACCTTATTAAGGTTTACATATAAAAAATTGAAAGAAAAATCGACTGTTTCAGATAGCAAAAAGTTATTTCATGAAAAATTCCCTTATGTCATTCCAGGTTTATATAAAAGAATAGTTGATGAAATGCTTGTCGAACTTAATCTTCTAAATCATCAAAATGAGTTTACGCAAGATTATCTCTTTTGTGTTGGTCTAACTGAAACATTCAAAGAATTAATGAAAGGATACAAACCTGAGAAACATTTGGATCTTCTTTTTGAATCTTTATGCAGTTCTACAAATTTTGAAGCGAAGGACATTAATGAAATATCTCAAAAATCGCTAAATGAATTTCGGGATAAAACATCTAAAGATATTTTAAAATTATTAAAAGAAAAAAGAAATTCTCAACTTTATCCTTCAAGGATTTTAAACTTAGGGATATATATATTAATTTCAAACTCCAAAGATTTCAAAGAGATAAATGAATCAGATTTAAACAAAATGATCTCTGATATTTTTGAGAAGTTAAGCTTATCTACTAATAAAGCAGAAAAAGATATTGGAATTTATAAAAGCACCATCTCAAAAATGGAACAAGCAAAAGAATTAATTGAAGAGCTCAGAATTAAAGATAAGAAAAAAGGCTAAAATAATAATATCTATTTTTTCAATCTTCTTTTATCTTTCCAAGAGACATAGGATATATAAATTACAGCGAACGTTATGAATATTAGTAAAACAAAAGATGTTAAGATAAAAAACTTACTTAAATAGACTTCATAAGTTAAAAATGAAATCATATATCAATTGATCCGTCACCATTTCTTCCCCATACAACCATGGCAATCGAAAAAGTGAAAATTGCAGCTAATGCTGCCCAACCAATTTGAAAGATCATTTGATTTAAATCGCTTTTATAAATATAACAGAATTTCAAAAAATTTTTTTATTTTAATACTAAAGTTAAATTCTCAGAAACAAAATTTTATCAATATAATATTGATAAATCTAAATTGGGAAGGTTAGTCTTAAATCATAGTACAAATATAGAAGGTCTTATTCCAATACTCCAGAAGTTAGCGCTGAACATTAATATCAAGACGATAACTCCAGCTGCCATTTCAAGAGCTAGAGGAAGATCTTCTAAATTGATAATTAGATTGTCAGTGAAAACTATAAATGGATATAAAGCAATAGCAAGAAAGGGTAAAACAGCCCAAGAAGTTTTTATATCAACAGACTTAAGTAAAAATGAACTCAAACAAATTATAGACATTTACATTTAATAGTAGGTAATTTAAAAAAAAGAATTAGAATTCATAAAACAATAAAAAACCAATGAAAGCAATATTTAAATTATCTTTATTTTTATTTGCTTTATTAACATTTGGAGGCAAATCATTATCACTTACTGATTACCAGATAAAAAGAATTTGTAAGATGGAGAAAAGTGAATCAATTTGTATAAATAATTTGCTAATGAAAAAATCTAAACTCCAAAAAGGGAATCCAATTGAAATACCTGTAAAACCCTATAAAAGATAATTACAATTTAAATTTCAAATTCTGATTCAAAATGATTAAAGGCATTTTTATAGTTTGACAGAAGTTCTTGGGAATTTTCAGTAAATCCTTTTTGTTCGTAATCTTCTTTTAATTCATCATATAAATACACAACACCATTAAATGCGCTCATATATTCTTTTTGTATATCTTCATCATCGATATCATATATCTTAGCAAGAACTAATTCTACATTTTTTTTTGATGAATATATTTTCCTCTCGAAATCTTTATTTAACTTCCTTCTTTTTTTTGCCATCTATAAATTTGTTTTAAATACAAATTTACATTACTCAAATTCATAGATAAATTAAATTAAAACTTATAAAATAAAAATATAGTTTCCAAATCAAAATAAAACTTTTATTTGATGAAATGATTAAAAAAGAAACAATTAATCCTAAAGATTTTAGAAATCAAAATTATGAATCAGAAAAAATGAATGCCTTCGATAAATCAAAGAAAAAGAAAAATGCAAAGCTTCCTTGGTGGGTAGAGTTATTATTTGTTCAAATAGGCTTGCCAGATAAGTTACTTATAAAAGTATTAAAAACCAAAAAGAAATTTAAAGAATTAATCCAGAATGATAAAAAATCAATTTTCGCATTTTTTATCGTTTTTATTACATTGGCTTATTTTTATCCAGTAATTAAGCATTCAAAGAATAAATTGGATTGTGAGGCAGTTGCTAAAAACTATATTATTAAAAATAAAAATATAATTAGAATTAATAATAAAGAGTTAAAAATGTTATCGACTAATTTTTGTAACGGTGGTGAAGAGATTTACCAAATTGAAAATCTGGAAAACTAAAATTTATATTATTTACCATATATATATTCATAATAAAATTAAGATGTTAACTCCACAATTAAATTAAATTTATATTCAAATCCTATGACTGATAAAAAAGAAAAGAAAGAAAACGTAAAAATGCATTTAAAAGATTTAAGACAAAATTTAAAAAAAATGCATTTAGCAGTTACTGAAGAATTAATTTTACCTCAACCAGATGAGGTTAAAACATTAATGAATAAAATGGATCAACTATTAAAATTAATAGAATCAAAATAAACTATAATTTGAATTACTAATAAAAATTCCATTACAAAATGAAAAGCATAATAAAATTTTCAAAATTATTTTTCGTCTTAATTTTATTAACTGCTTGCAAAACATCAACAAACAATGATGACAAGATAATTAATTCGGAAAGGAATATTTTTGAATCCACTAATTCAGATAAAAAAATGATGGAAATAAAATTTTCTTGCGGAGACGAAGGGATTTCAGAATACTTAAAAGATGGATGGATTATCTTAAAAGAAAATTCTCGAGAAAAAATTTGTACTTGGAAATCAGTTCCTGCAACAAAAGATTGCGATATGGAGAAAGATAAAGGATGTAAGTTAACAAAGCCAGATAAAATTGGCGAAGAGAAAATTTATATATTAGAAAAATAATTTTAAGTAATGAAACAAAAATCAGAATATTTAGTAGATTTAATATTCAGGAAACTAAAAGAATATAATTACAAAAAGATATTTTTAGAGAAAGAAAATTTGAAAAAATTTATTTCTTCACTCTTAAATGATAATTGAATAATAAAAGAAGTATTTTAAAGCTTGGTATAATCAATACAAATAAAAGATATTTTAATGCCTAATTTTTCTTTTCTAACCTTATTTTTAATAGCAACTTTTATTCTAAGTTTTTATTTTTTATATAGGATTACTACTTCTAAAGAAAAGAATTAAAATTGGTCTTTTAATATTTTAAATAATAGGGTCTTCTCTAAGTAATAAAACTGTATGCTTACTTAAACCATCTTTGATCCATTCCTTATATTCATCTAAAACAGACTGTTTATCTAAGTTTTCTAATATATCTAGTCTTTTTTTTGCATTATCTAGAGCTACTTTGACACAAAATTCATAATCCTTAGAATCTTCTTTCATCAGTTTTTCTTTTTATCCTAGTTAAAATAAGTCCCTTTTATGTATTAAAAATAACATTAATAAGCTTTGATTACATAAGAGTAACAAGCAATACGGAACAATTCTCTGTATATTTGAAATAATGATTTTTTATAATTTTTTTCATGTCATACGAAGCAGGAAGCAAAGAATGTAGACATTTAATTGAAGCAAAGGAAAGTCTTCTATCAGCAATGGAAGCTTTAAGCAATATGAATTCGACCGATCTATTACAAATTCAAATTAAAGAAATTTACAATAAAATAGAACAGATGCATGATAATCGCAAGAAAATAGAATCTGCTACAAATTATTTGTAATTTTTTCTACAATTTCGAATTAGTCAAAACTGATTTTTTATCTTTTTTACTCTTTTATCTGATAATAAATCAAGTAAAGCATCTAGTTGTGCATAAACTTCCATTGCTTCATTTGGATCAGGTAACAAATCCTCTCTTATAAGCATTTGATGCATTTCTCTAAGCTCTAACCTTATATATCTAAGGTGAGAACTTACTTCTTCTCTCTTAGTTGCACTCATATTTGCTTTATAGTCATTACATTATACAATATGGTCTTTTTTGAGATCCATATTAACCTTATTAAATTGGTAGATTACTTCAAACTCAATAACATATCAGAATCTTTTAAAGTTAGTTTGTAGTAGTATATCTGTCATGAAAAAGAAAAAATCAAAAAAGAATCAAACAAATACAAATTCAGTAAACCAGAAATTAGGCGAAACAAAAAATTCTGCAAAATTAGTACTTTTTGTATTTGGAATAGGTCCAATAATTGGAATAATAATATTTTTATATAGTAAGGGTTTTTTTAATCCGCCAACTATGTAAACATATGTAATTTAGATTAAATTTGTATAATTTATTTCAATAAAATTTAAAAATAATTATTAGAGTTTTTTTAATGAAAATATCCTAAATTCTGCCACTTTTCTTGCGTTTTGCGGATTAGATATAAAAAAAGGGTGGTCTGATAAAAGTTCAAATACCTTATCTATTTTTAATCTTAAGTCATCACAATTAATATTTTTCCATTCCTCATCAAATGACATCGCAAAGCTATCAGCATTGTCATATAGTTTATCTTTCATGATATTTAAAATTTAAATTAAGAAAAATTTTTGAAATCCCACCCAATCTGAGAGATTAATTAGAAGAAGCATATAAAACTATCCTCATGACTATTTGAGAAATAACTTTCTATAAGTTTTCATTAAAAATTATACTTTATTCTCATCATTTAAATATAAACAAAGTGTTATTGATCAAAATCTGATTCCAATTGACAGAAGTGTTACAATATCGACATATGTAATTATTCATGGAAAATAAAGTTAAAAGAATAGGGTATCTCCCTAGAAAAAGAGTACTTGAAATTATTGATGAAATATCTAAGAGCGAATCTATAAGTAGATCTAAGGTTGTTGGAATATTAGTTGAGGAAGCATTAGATGCCAGAGGAATTGCGAATTTTGGATATAGCAATATAAGCAAATCAAATATATACAAGTCTGATAATTATAAAGGTCTCCAAAATGAGAATGCCCACTTAAAAGATGCGGAAGATGAATTTGTTGATGATAGTGGTTACACAGTTTCTTCTCACAAAACTTTAGATCGCTCAATATCTTCTGCAGATATTGAATTAGCAAATAAAATTAATATTCTTAAGGAATCTGGATTAATATAACTTCCATTAAGTAATTATTTTATTTTTTAATGCATAACATTGAATCATTGTTTATTCTTAGTCCATAATATTCTTTTTATATAACTGGAATATTAAATCCTTTATAAATTAATGTTGTTATTAAAAAATGAAAGATATTAGATGTCCGTCATGCGGCAAAACTTTCCGAATAGATCCCAGCAGCTTTGAAGAAATACTTCTTCAGATAAAAGACGAAGAATTTAACAAACAAATAAAAGAAAGACTTATTTTGGCTGAAGAAGATAATAAAAAAGCTTTGGAAATTTTAAAACGTGAGTTAAAAATACAGTTAATTGAGCAAAATCGCATTAAAGAATCCGAGATCCAAACTCTTGAATCTAATTTAAAAATAGCGGAAGAAAAGAAAACTAATGCTCTTAATGATTTAAAAAATCAAGCAACAAATAAAATCAATTCACTTAATAATGAATTAATCAAGTTAAAGGATGAAATTAAAAACCAGTCTTTAATTTCAGAATTATCTTTAAAAAACAAAGTCAGTGAAGCTGTTACTAATTTAGAAAAAGAGAACACATCATTAACAAATTCCATTGAAAAGATGAAGCTTGAACATTCAATTAATGAAAAATTAATTGAAGAAAAGTTTAAAAGCAAAATTAGTGAAAGGGACCTGACTATTCAGGAGTTAAGAGAAATGAAATCTAGATTATCTACAAAGATGGTTGGAGAAACATTGGAAATCCATTGCGAAACCCAATTCAACTTAAATCGTGCCTCTGCGTTTAAAAACTCATATTTCGAAAAGGATAATGATGCCACTTCTGGAAGTAAAGGTGACTATATATTTAGAGAATTTGATGAAAACAAAACTGAAGTAGTATCCATAATGTTTGAGATGAAGAATCAAAGTTTAAATGGTACTAATAAAAGAAAAAACGAAGATTTTTTTAAAGAATTAGATAAAGATAGAACGGAAAAATCTTGTGAGTACGCAGTTCTCGTTTCTCTATTAGAACCAGATAGTGAGCTATATAATGCAGGAATAGTAGATGTTTCCCATAGATTTCCAAAGATGTATGTCATAAGACCTCAATTTTTCTTGCCGATTATTTCTCTATTAAGAAATGCATCTATGGAAACCCTAAAATACAAATCACAAATTGATTTAATGAAACGCGAGAATTACGACATAACTAATTTTGAAAGTACTCTTGAGCAATTCAAAAATGCCTTTGGTAAAAATGTTTCACTGGCCCAAGATAGATTTAATGATGCAATTTCAGAAATTGATAAATCAATAACCCATTTACAAAAAACTAAAGAGGCTTTAATTCTCTCAAAAAAACATCTCTTATCCGCAGACAGCAAATCTCAAGATTTAACAGTGAAAAAATTAACTAGAAATAACCCCACCATGAAAAAAAAGTTTAATGATTTAAATAATTTCGAAGATGAAGTGGCTTAATCAAACAAATATTTTGAAATTAATAATAGTTAAAAATACATTTAATTAATAGTCTATGAAGATACTATTAATTATAAATTCCATAGTAAAAAATAATGTCCACCAATACTCCAATTTTCACTATTGCCAAAGATCTTAATGTCGAAAGTAATAGAATATTATTAGCCTGCAAGAAACTTGGAATCAATGCAAAAGGCGCAACAAAAAGATTAAATGAAGAAGAATCAGAAAAAATTAAAAGTTATTTTGATAAGGGCAAAAATGTGTCAGATGAAGTGATCAATATAGATAAAGTTAAAACCAAAAGCAGTTCTAAGAAAACTGTAGAAAAAGTAAAGATAAAATATTTTGCCAACAGACTTATTCGTAAATCTTAAATAAAAATAATTTTATCTAATTACTTAAAGAAATAAGCCACAGAAGAAAAAAATAATAAATTATGATAAGTAAAAATACTTAAAATGAGCATAAAAAAAATTTTAAATTCTCTCGAAAAATCCTGGGAAAGAGATGATATTCTTTTAAATATAAAGAAGGGGTTGGGAACAGATGAGATAGTTAATGAATTTCTTGTAAAAAACGAAAGACAAATTAAAGAATTAAATTCTTTATTAAGACCAGAAGATATTGATTTATTAAATCAAGTAGAACAACTCTCAACTTGCGAATTTAAATTAATAAATGAGATTAAAAGTTTAAATTACTTAGAAAATAATGAAAATCATCACATTGTTAATCGGAAAAAGATTGAGACTTCTAGTAGAGTTTTTTTTAACAGCATAAGTTCATTCATGATTAATTGGAGCAACAAAGTTGTTGTTATTGCTTTATTAACAATTTCTGCAATAGCTTTATCAAAACAAGCATGGGCATAATTCGCTAAATTAATCTCATTATAAGAGATCTGGTTTTGAGAACTAAGCAAGAAGATTTAATAAGATATAGTGATGGAAGTCTTTATTGTGAACTTGCTGATATTTGGATTGATCCAAGTAAGCCAGTAAAAAGAGCTTTAATAACCCATGCTCATTTTGATCACTTTACATTTGGCTGTGAAGAATACATTTCTACTAACGAGACTGCGATACTTCTTAAAGAAAGAGTTGGAGATAATATCAAAATTAAGACTTTTGAATATGGAGAAGAATTTAAGATAAATGGCATTAAAATTTCTTTTCATCCATCCGGTCACATTCTTGGATCTAGTCAAATAAGGTTTATTTTTGCTGAAGAAAAATGGCTAATTTCAGGTGACTTTAAGCTTCAAAAAGATGAGACTTGCAAACAATATGAAATAGTAAAAACTGATTACTTAATAAGCGAATGTACTTTTGGTTTACCAATATTTAAGTGGGATGAATCAAATAAAATAGCAAATGATATTTCAAAATGGATAACTAATTCACCAGAAAAAACTTCATTACTTTTCTGCTATTCACTTGGAAAAGCTCAGAGATTGTTAAACGAAATTAGTCAAACAAATTTTAAAGGCAATATTTATTCACATGGCAGTATTCATAAAATGAACAATAGTTATAGGGAACTTGGAATTGATATTAAAGATACTATAAAAATTGAAAATAAAAAAAAGATTGATGAACTTAAAGGAAGTCTAATATTATTACCGCCATCTTTAAGTAAGGGCTCTTATCTAAAAAATTGCAAAAATATTCAAACAGCTTTCGCGAGTGGATGGATGTCAATAAGAGCTCTAAGAAAAAGATCAGGATATGATAAAGGATTCGCAATCTCTGATCATGCGGATTGGGACGGAATTCTGGAAGTAGTAAAACATTCTGAAGCAAAAAATATATTTTTTCATCATGGAGATAGTGAAGCCTTAAGTAAATATTTAGTTGAAAAGGAATCAATAAATGTCCTTTTATTCGGTAAATAAATATGAGCTTAAAAAAGTTTTCAGAATTATTTGGCGATCTAGATTCAATTAATAGTACAAATAATAAAATTGAAGTTTTAAAAAGATATTTTTTATCAAATGAACCAATAGATAATTCATGGGCAATATATTTACTTACTGGAAAAAGTAATAAGAGATTTATTAGTGGAAGATATTTAAAAAATCTTTTTTCTCAAATATATGAATATCCTCAATGGTTAATTGATACCTGTTATTTAAAAGTTGGAGATTCTGCTGAGGTAATAACGTTATTACTTAAAAATAAAACTACTTCCATAAATAAAGAATTATCAAATATAAGTCTTAATGAATTACTAAGCGAAACAATACCTGCTTTAGCAAAACTTACTGAGGAGGAGAAAAATTTAGAAATTAAAAATCTTTGGGAAACGTTACCTGAAGATAACCATCTAATTTTTAATAAAATTCTTACAGGAACTTTTAGAGTAGGAGTCTCTATCGGATTAATCACAAAATCAATATCAAAACTAATTAATATTGATGAAGAGATTATCTCTCATAGGTTGATGGGTGATTTTAAACCTTCAATTGATTCATATGAATTTTTAATCAACAAGAATATCAATCTTCAAGAGTTAAATTCCAAACCATTTCCATTTCTTCTAGCAAATACCATTGAAGATAAAATCTTCAAAAATTCAATAAATGATTTTCAATTTGAATGGAAATACGACGGTATTAGGATGCAATTAATTAAAAGATCGGGCAATGTTTCGTTATGGACAAGAGGGCAAGAATTAGTAAATGAATCTTTCCCAGAATTAGTAGAGAAAATGTCGTATATAAAAGATGATTTTGTTCTTGATGGGGAATTATTAGTTTGGAATTTAAAAGAACAAATTGCCTTTGATTTTTCTTTACTTCAGAAAAGAATAAATAGAAAATCTCCTACTAGATCAATCCAAATAAAATATCCTATTATTTTTATTGCTTATGATCTTTTAGAGATTAATGGAAAAGATATAAGAGAAATTAAATTAGAAAATAGAAGAATTGAGTTAGAAAAATATTTTTCAAAATGGCAACATAAAACTGAGAATAATATCTCTGATATTTTCAAAATATGTGATTTAATCTATCCTAAAGATTGGTCTGATGCTTTAACTTATAAAGAAAAATCTCGAGAAAATAATACTGAAGGATTAATAATTAAGAAAAAGACTTCTACATACTCATCTGGAAGAAAAAAAGGTATTTGGTGGAAATATAAAGTTGATCCTATGCAACTGGATGCTGTTCTAATTTACGCTAAAGGCGGTAGCGGTAGAAGAGCTGGTCTGTATACAGATTATAGTTTTGCATTATGGAAAGACCAAGAATTAATTAAATTTGCAAGTGCATATTCTGGTTTAACGAATATTGAGATTAAAGAGCTAGATAAATGGATAAGGAAAAATACAATAGAAAAATTTGGTCCTGTTCGATCGTTAAAACCAGAAATGGTATTCGAAATATCTTTTGAGAAAATACAAATTTCTAAACGTCATAAGTCAGGCATAGCAGTACGATTTCCAAGAATAACAAAATGGAGAAAAGATAAAAAAATTAATGATGCTGATAGCCTAGAGAATGCTTATGAATTAATGAAAAAAATATCATGAAAAATATTACTCAAAATAGTAAGCAAAATAATTTAATTTCTAAAATTAAACAGTTTTTCTCCAAAAATGGATGGGAGCCACTACCCTATCAGATCGAATCTTGGGAAGCATTTTTAAATCGAGAGAGTGGAATAATACAAGTTCCTACTGGATGCGGCAAAACATATGCTGCATTAATGGGACCTCTATCAAAGATAGAAGATCCCAAAAATAATAAAAGTGTGAATATATTATTAATAACACCTTTAAAAGCACTAAGTAGAGATCTAAAAAATTCCATACAATTAGCAGCTCTGCATTTTAATAAAGAAATCATTGTTGAAATTAGGAACGGGGATACAACCCCATATGAGAAGAAAAAGCAACTAGCTAAACCACCTAATATTCTTATTACCACTCCAGAGTCTTTATCTCTTTTACTTTCTAATAAAGAATCTAACAATCTTTTCAAGGAGTTGTCATCAATAATTATTGACGAATGGCATGAATTGATGGGTAGTAAAAGAGGAAACCAATGCGAGTTATCTTTAAGTTGGCTAAGAGGTAATATAAAAAATTTACAAATTTGGGCAATGTCTGCAACTATTGGAAATATTGAAGAAGCGGCAAGAGCAATAGTTGGGATGAGCGCTATTAAACCCAAAATTATAAGTACAAATATTCAAAAAGAGATCGAAATTACTAGTATATTGCCAGAGGAGGAAACTACCTTTCCATGGAGTGGGCATCTTGGGATTAGAAGTCATTCTTCACTATTAAAAATCCTAGATAAAAATAAAAGCACCTTATTATTCACCAATACGAGAAATCAATCTGAAAGATGGTATCAATGTCTTAAATTTTTTCTTCCAGAAATGGAAGACAAAATTGCAATTCATCACGGCTCCCTGGATAAAGAAGATAGAAAAAGAGTTGAAGAAGGGGTTAAAGACGATTTAATAAAATGGGTAGTCTGCACCAGCTCGTTAGATTTGGGAGTTGACTTCCAACCTGTAGATCAAATAGTTCAAATTGGTAGTGCAAAGAATTTAGCTAGACTTATCCAAAGAGCGGGAAGAAGTGCTCATAGACCAGGTGGAAAATCAAAAATAATTTTTATGCCTACTAATTCTTTAGAGTTATTAGAGATTAGTGCAATGAGAAGAATAATAAAAAGTGGTATATCTGAGGAAATTAGACTTCCTGAATTATCTTATGATGTGCTTCTACAACATCTAATAAGTTTGGCATGTGGTAATGGCTTTGATCCGAAAATTGAGAAAGAAAGAATTAAAAGTTGTTGGAGTTATAGAAACTTAAAAGATCAAGATTGGAATTGGTGTCTTGACTTTTTAGAATATGGAGGAAAATGTCTTAAAGCATACCCAAAGTATAAAAAGATAGTAAAAGAAAAATCACAAAATAATAATGAAAACTTTAAATATTTTGTAAAAGACAAATCTTTAATAAGAATGCATAAGTTCAATATTGGGACAATTACAAGTGACAAATTTGTGAATGTTAAATATATGAAAGGGAAATCCTTGGGAAATTTAGAAGAGAATTTTGCCTCAAAATTGAATCCTGGAGATACCTTTTACTTTGCCGGTAAAATGCTTCAATTTGTAAGAATCAGAGATATGATTTTATACGTTAAAAAATCAACAAAAAAAAGTTCTCTAATTCCTGCATGGGTTGGAGGTCAAATGGCAATTTCTGATCTACTTTGTGAAAGTTTGAGAAAAGAAATAGATATATGCAATGAATCAGAAAATTGTGATTACTTAAATCCTGAACTAAATTCATTACGCCCAATATTTAAGAAACAACAGGCTCTTTCAAATATTCCAAAGAAAGATGAATTCCTTATAGAAATATATAAAACCAAGGATTTATCAAATATTTTTGTTTTTACACTTGATGGGAAATTTGTAAATGAAGGAATTGCATTTTTATGGGCTTTGAGATTGGCAAAATTAAAACAATCTACTTTTAGTATTACTGCTAATGATTTTGGATTCAGCTTAACCACCTCAGAAGATTATGATTTCTCCATAATAAAAAAAGAAGCTGATTATTTTTTGGATAACAAAAAATTAGAGGAAGATTTAGAAAATGCAATTAATTTTTCAGAATTAACAAAACGTAGATTTAAAAATATTGCCCAAATAAGTGGACTAGTAAATCAAAATAATCCAACCAAAACAAAAACCTCTTCTCAACTTCAAATAAGTTCAAGTCTTTTCTACGATGTCTTTACTAAATATGAAGAAGGCCATCTTTTGATAAAACAATCGCATCAAGAAGTTAAAGAATATCAATTAGAAAATAAAAGAATATCTAGATCATTAGAAAGATTAAAAAATTTAAAAATGCTATTAAACGAGATTAAAACCCCAACTCCTTTTGCTTTCCCTTTATTAGTTGAAAGACTTAAAAATACTTTAAGCAATGAACCAATAGAAAAAAGAGTAGAAAAACTTATAAAAAAATATAGTGATTAAATGAAAAAAAGTTCTTTTAAATTTTGTTGGGAAGATACATTGTTAGAGATACTTCCTTCAAGAGCGTTATTTCTAGCGGATACAAAAGAGTTGTTAATATGCGATATTCATCTTGGGAAAGCAGAGTATTTTCAGCAAAATGGTATACCTCTTACTAATAATTCAGATAAAGACAATTTCGCAAGAATAAAAAAAATAGTAAAAAAACATAGTCCTGAAAAGTTAATAATATTGGGAGATTTATTCCACAGCAAATATTCAATAGACAAAACTATTCAACAAAAAGTTGAGAAACTTCCTGAAGTTCTAAAAACCAATGTTGAACTGGTCCTCGGGAATCATGATGTAGGTTGTGATATTAAAAATGTAGAAATTTTTAAAATTAAAAAAACAAAAAATATTATTTTCAGCCATGAGCCAGTTAATTTAGTAGATAATAAAATCCTGAATATTTGTGGACATTATCATCCAAAAATCTATTTAAAAAACAATGGAGATAAATTATCCTTTAGGTGTTTTGCAATGGATATGAATAAAAATGTTTTATATCTGCCTGCATTTGGAGACTTAACAGGAGGATATCCCTGCAAAAAGTCATTTAAAAAATGGGCAATTGTTTCTGATGAAGAAATTATAGAAATACAATCTTAAGAATAATATTATTGAAGTGACTTAAATTTTTCATTCTGATTTATGAATTTATAAATGAAAGTCTCGTTTCGTTTTTTATCGATTAATTTAAATTTATTATTGCAAGTAAAATTAGATAATAAAAAATCTATACAAATATTGACTCTTCCTTTAGCAGTCAATTCACGTTATAAAAAAAATAAACACATTTTATAGGAATGAAAAAATTAATAACCTTGATTTTATTTCCATTTCTCATAATCTCATTTGGAGCGAAAGCAAATGATAATTTTTCCGTTGAGATAGAGGCACTTACACTAGTAATGGAGCGCTATAAGGAAGGTACTGAATCAAATGTTGAATTAGATATGGAAGATAAAAAACCAAGTTTCATGGCTCTTAAACAAGACGAATGCAATGCCACTGTTGAAGTTACAGAAAAAACAGGATTAGAGGTAGTAAATACTGAATCTTTCGATGTAAATGTCTGCTTGAAAGAAATCTATAAAGTAATCAACTAAATAAGCAGTTTATAAAAATATAATAAAAACAAACAAATTAAAGAGGTCTTTTACTCAAAGAAGGCAAGACCTCGAGACCTAACAGAAAACTTTGGAACGGGTTCTGCATACCCAATTAATAACTACAATAGAATTTTAGAGGTGTGATTAAAATTACAAAAAATAAAATTATTTTTTAAATAATTATTTCTTCTTTGACAAAGTTTGTGATTCTTCTCTAGACATTAAGGCTTCGATTTGAGCAAGAACTTTTTGAAGCTCATCCGTTTTTGTAAGAGATGCTTCTGCTACTTCTCTTAATTTTTCTAACTGTTCTTTAGTTTTATCCATGATAAATAAATTAGAAATTAACCATTTTCAAAAATGGTTTAATACAGATTTTTCACTCCCACACAGATTCATATTCTCTCTTTTTTCTATAAAGTCAAATAAATTTCCCTTTTTTAAGGTTTTATGAGGACTTCCAATTAATTCTTTATTTAATATTGAAACCATAAGATTGCCTGAAAAGAAATACTCTTAAATTATGAAGTAAATACGGGCAATCCTATTGTTGCAGTTGTTATGAGAGCCCCTGCAAAAATCAAGAAAGGGAGAAAAGGGTAGTTTTTCAAAGATAAACTTACGAATTCCAAATAACTATATAGGTATTTATACTGTTTGTCTACCCTTTATCCGTTTTAAAGCTAAAAATCTTTCTTTTAAAAGTGAAAATTAAATTTTAACCAAATTTTCCAGATATGTATTCCTGAGTAGTTTTTTCTTTTGGAGAATTAAAAATTTTCTTTGTCGAATTAAATTCAGCAAGATAACCAACCTTTCCTCCATCACCATCTTCATATTCAATAGCATTAAAAAATGCTGTCATATCACTAACTCTTAATGCCTGTTGCATATTATGAGTAACGATAATTATTGTGTAATTCTTCTTAAGTTCATGCATGGTCTCCTCAATTTTCAGAGTGGAAATTGGATCTAATGCAGAACATGGCTCATCCATGAGAATTATTTCAGGTTTAATAGCAATGGTTCGAGCAATGCATAATCTTTGTTGTTGTCCACCAGATAAAGAGTAACCACTATCATTTAATTTATCCTTACATTCGTCCCATAAAGCAGCTTTTCGAAGTGAACTTTCTACTAGTTCATCCATTTCTCCCGTAAAGCCATTAATTCTTGCTCCAAATGCAATATTTTCGTAGATAGATTTAGGGAAAGGATTAGGTTGTTGAAAAACCATTCCAATTCTTCTTCTTACTTCAACTGGATCTACTCTTTTATCATAAATATTAATTCCATCAAACAGTACTGTTCCTTTCAAGGAACAATTAGGAATCAGATCATTCATCCTATTTAAAGATCTAAGAACCGTTGATTTTCCGCAACCAGAAGGGCCGATAAGAGAAGTTATATTTCCTTTTTTAAAATTACAAAAAACATTCCTTACTGCTTCAAAGGTTCCATAGCTAATTGAGACATTCTCAAGAGATAAAATGATATTCTTTGGTATTTTTTTATTAGTTTTAATCATTTATACTCTCTTTATTTTCTCAGTAAAAGCGGCTAATATCCTAGAAAGTATATTTACTGATAGTATCGATAAAACAAGAATAAAGGAAGCTGCCCAGGCTAGTTTATTCTGAGCATCGTATGGTTCAAGAGCAAAATTATATATAAGCACGGCCAAGGAACCCATCTCATAAAATAAGTCTCCAAAACCAGTTATGTAGTAATAAGAGAATAATGCAGTAAATATCAAAGGGGCTGTTTCACCTGCAGCTCTTGCGATTCCAAGTACAACGCCAGTAGCAATAGATCTAAAGGCAGAGGGCAAAGTAACTTTCAATATGGTTGTATACATACTTGCTCCAACACCAAGAGACGCATATCTCAACTCATTAGGCACCAGCTTTAAACCTTCATCAGTCGTTTTAATCACAGTAGGCAACATTAATATTGAAAGTGCCATACCTCCGGCCAAGCCACTGTACATACTTCCAAATAAGATCTTTGTTGAAACAATTAAGGCATAAATAAATACACCGGCAATAATTGAGGGGACTCCCGCTAAAATATTTACCCCAAATCTAATAAACCTTGAAAAAGCACCGCCTTTAGAATATTCCGCCAGATATATTCCACCGCCAACACCCACTGGTATCGCAATAATTGAAGCAATGGTAGTTATTATCAATGTCCCTATTAATGCAGGATTAATACCACCTGCATCTAAATCATCTCCAGGAGGATTTGGTTCTAAGGTAAATAATTCCGGTGTGATTTGAGATCCACCTTTGATAAGAATATAAGTGACTAGAAAAATCAAAGGTAGTATTGCTATCAATGCACAAATTACTGATAAAGAAGTAAAGAATTTATCTCCTATATTTCTTGATAATCTTTTCTGATAATAAAGTGAATTCATAATTATCTAATATTTGAGACTAAATTTCTTAACTAGCCATTGCGCAAAGATATTGACTACTAAAGATAGGATCATCAGTACAAAAGCCGCATAAAAAAGTGATGAAACCTGACTTCCATCGGCCTCACCAAACTGGTTTGCAAGCATGGAGGAAATGGTATATCCAGGAGATAATAGAGACCAACTAAATACATTGGAATTACCAATAATCATTGTGACAGCCATTGTTTCTCCCATTGCCCTGCCTAAAGCCAATAAAACACCTGCCATAATTCCTGATAACGCTGCTGGCAAGATTACTGAAAAGATTGTTTTCCATCTACTTGCTCCAATTCCATATGCTGCATTTCTTAGCTTTTTAGGAACCTGATTAAGTGAATCCCTTGCAATAGAGGTCACTATTGGCAAAAGCATTACTACTAAAATCAATATTGCTAACAAAGAATTCCTGCCTGTAGGTTCTGTACTGAATAAGGGTATCCATCCAAAGAAATTATGTAAAAAAACAAAAAATGCTCTAAAAAAAGGCTCCATAACAAATATTGCCCAGAGTCCTAAAACAACTGAGGGTATAGCTGCCAGTAATTCAACAAAGGAACCTATTATTTCTCTAACAACTTTTGGGACAAAGTCCTCAGTAATAAATATTGCAGTTCCAACGCCCAAAGGGATAGTTATTAATAACGAAAGAAATGAAGTTACCAATGTGCCATAAATTGCAGTAAAAGCTCCGTATTCATCTTTTACTGGATTCCATTCAGAGGTTACGAGAAACTTCAATCCATACCTTGAAAAGGATTCAAATGACTGAAAAAAGACTACTAAAATAATTCCTAAAAGTATAATTGCTACGAAACTAGACAAGACTAGGGCAGTATTTTTGAAGATAATATCTATATTTTTTTCGATACCGAATCTTTTACGATTCTTGAAAAGAGTTAATTTCTCTTCCATTAAAAAAAGAATATCTCTATAAATCTACTACTAAATGCTGTAAAAGACTTTAAGACGACTTAAAGGTATATGAAAGTCATGATAATTTGACATCTATTTAAAAATTTAACTACCTATTTTTTCAACGGCAGCTCTTGATTTCTCAAGAATATCGCCTTTCAAAGGAACAAATCCTAGTGATGCAGCCTTATCTTGATACTCATCACTTAACAATGTATTAAAGGCTTGTTTGATTGCTTTAGTATTTCTACCATTACCTTTTTCGTAAGCAAGTATCCATGTCAATGAAGCAATAGGGTACGCTCCTTTCGCCGTTGGATTAGGATTTTTACCCGCAAGATTTTCATCTAAAGTAATACCATTAAGAGCCTTAGCTCCTGCTTCTGCAGATGGTTTTAGAAACTCCCCTGAAAGATTTTGAAGTGCTGCAGCTTTGACATTACCTTTAATGTAAGACTGGTTAACATAACCAATTGCACCAGGAGTATTTTGAATAACACCTGCAACACCAGAATTACCTTTTGCTCCAACGCCTGCTGGCCACTTAACTGATTTACCAGTTCCTAAATTCCATGTTGGAGAAAATGCTTCCATAGAGTTTGTGAAAGCCTTAGTAGTTCCTGAACCATCAGAACGATGTGTCCAAGTTAACTTTCCTGATTTACAGCCTAATTCTTTCCAGTTTTTAACCATACCCATTGCAACTCGTACTGCTTGCTCTTGAGTAAGTTTCAAATCGCAATCATAGTTATAACCAAAAGCAATAGTTCCTCCAACCATAGGAATCTGTACTAAACCTCTTGATACCTTTTCTATATCCTTAGCCTTCATAGGATCATCAGAAGCACCAAAGTTTACGGTTTGGTCTATAAAAGCTTTTCTCCCAGAGCCCGAACCAACTGCCTGGTAATTAACCCTTGGTCCACCTGATTTCGCTAAGTCAAAAAACCACCTAGTATAAATTTTCGAGGGAAATGTAGCACCTGCTCCGCTCAATCTTTTTGAAGCAATCGCATCTTGAGAGAGAACTAATGAGATAGCAAAAGAGAAAATAAGGATTTTTTTTAAAAAGCCCACTTTGTAATGAGAAATGAGTCTGTTAAATATAAATTACAGCCAAGAGGTATTTAAAAAATTAAAAGATAAATAAATCAAATTATTTTGATATATAAAATTATATATAAATCGGCATAAAGAGATCAGCTAATAGAAGTAAAAACTTTGCAAGAAGTAAGCTTTTCATTTATTCCCAACCCTTTTCTGCATTTTGAATAATCCATTGTGCAAGAACCTTATCCTCTCCTTCCTTCAATTTATTTTTATAACCCTTCATAAAACCAATCCCATCATTAGCAATTTTTGCTATTGAATCTATATCTGAAATTCCTCTTTTTTCAAGGTCGGAAAGTTTTAATGATTTGGATCCTTTAAGAACGACTGATCCACCTCTTACATGACAGCCTGCACAAACATTTTTAAAAATTGTTTCTCCATCTCTAATATCAGAAGCCATTAGAAATCTATTTTGCAAAGAGGTTTGAAAAATAATTATTAAAGTTATTACAGGAATTACGAATAGGAATTTAAATATTTTCATTAGATTTTATTCCATCCAAAATCAATTTAGCAATTAATTCCGAACCTCGATCAATCTATTTTAATAGTTCTACTGCTACGACAAGATTTCCTAATAATCCGTTCAAAATATTTAGTTGTTCTTTACTACCAAAAGCTATTAATACCTGACCTGGTTGAAGTATGAAATTACCTCCAGGATTAGTAAACAACTTTTCATTTTCTTTAATGGCTAATATTTTAGCACCACTCTTTTTGCCTATTCCAAGTTCAGAAAGTGATCTTTTTTCTGCAGTTTCAAAAAGACTAATATCATTACTTAATTCAAATTCTTCAATTTCACATTCACTTCCAGCAAGCAGATCAAGAAAGTCAATAGCAATAGGTCTTAGAGCCATTGATGCCATTGCCCTTCCTGCTGCGATATAAGGGCTTACAACTATACTTGCCCCAGCTAATCTCAACTTACTTGCGGCCTCTTCAGTTCCTGCTCTTGCGATTACTCTGATAGAGCTTCTTATACCTTTAGCACTTAAAACAACATATAAATTTGCAGCGTCATTAGGTAAGGTAACAACCAAACTTTTACATTTTTCTAATCCTGCCAGTTTTAAAGTCTCATCAAGAGTGGCGTCAGCACAAAGTACTTCTAGACCATTTTCTTCCGCAATCTTTTTTCTATCTTCATCACTCTCAACGACGATAATAGGAATATTTTGTGTTTTTATCTGGTTAGATATTTCCTGACCTACTCTTCCATATCCGCACAAAATTACATGATTTTCCATTTTTCTAAGAATTCTTTTAAAACGTAATTCGTTTACTCTTTGAAAATAGCCGGATTCGAATAATCTAACAGCTTTTTGAAAGGTAAATTGAATAAAGATCAATCCGCCAACGATTACTAAAACAGTTACGATCCTGCCTTCAGGACTTAAAGGTTGAACTTCTCCAAAACCAATAGTGGTTATTGTGATTAAAACCATCCATAAGCAATCACTCCATTCCCATCCTTCTGTTATTCGATAGCCAATTGCACCTAAAAAAAACAGAAAGAATAAAGAATAAATAAGACCAAACCAAGGCCTTAAATAGTCTTTTATAAAATAGAACTCAAATAATCTAAGCTTCATATCCCTTATTATCGTTAACTATTCAAAAATTTCAAAAAAATTTTCTATTATGTTCCTAAAACTATTTATTTGTTTAAGTGAAATTTATATTAAGCAGGATAATAATATTTATTTTCGTAGTTCTATGCATTAAACAAATGATTACTGTCTCAGGTCTTTTTTAATGCTTCATTAAAAATTAATTTAAGGTTTTACTTGTACTGATTCAATAAGAAAATCAGAAGCTGCTTTTAACCAATCAGCAACTGTAAGACGAAGGTCTGGTTGAGAATATACAAGCGCAACAATAATTCCAACTAAGATTATCTTTACCATGGCATTTCAAATATTCTTATGAATTAAAGCACACCTATTTAGTAAAAAGAACCTTAAATTTATAAAAAATAGATTAATTAAAATTTTTCTAATTGATTAAACAAATATTCCACTCTTCTTAGATTAACTCCTAAGTCTGATTGCCCTAATCTTGCTGCAGATCTTATCTGAATAATTCCTTTTGATCTATCTACATAACTTCTTACATCAAGCTTTAAAATTTCAAGATCGTCAGGAAATCTAAAAATCAAGCTTCTACAAACACCTCTCCAATAATTCCTTCCACTTTCAATAACTTCTGTCCGAGGTAATCCTTCTGCCAGAGAAACAAGTTGAATAAACTTTTGATCAACATTTATTAGTTTCTTTTCTACTAAGACACTATTTAATGGATTAGTTATTGGAGCAAGACCTTGAATGGAGGAAACCATATTTTTTAAAAACGATGTAGATGTTCTAACCGATTTCATGTACAAAGTGAGAGAAAAAAGTAAAGAATTTTCCCATAAATTTGATCTCTTTATAAAGATTCCTTATTTTGTGATCAAAATTCTAAAATTTGAGATTTTTTATTGTTTTTTTTGATAAAGATGGTTGCCTACTTTGTTTACTATTTAGTTTCCTCACCCATAAAAAAACTGCCACAAACAAAAAAATTTCAACAATAATTCCAACCTTAATTAAACTCATTTTTTATCCTCTTTTTTCTTGTTGGTGCCCTCTATGTATGGAACAAGGATATTTAATATCCATTTTTTAAATGCACTTAATGGTTTCATAATTTATTTATTTGCCTTTTCTCCACAAACTTCTCCCTTTGATGAGATCCTCTATATTTGGCCAAGCTGCTATTAATTCTTTAAGTGCCTTTCTATTAGGAGTGTAGAAAACACATGACACTGCACTTATTAAATAAAGTATGAACCATAACTTACTTTCTGAATAAACTAAAAACAAAGAGAAAAGAAAACTTCCAATAAAGAAAAAGAAAAATGACCTATTTAATATTTCTAATGGAGTCCTTTTAAGTCTGTAAAATTTAGTCTTTTTACTATCTTCTAAAGTATCATTCTGAAATTTACTCTCGTACGAATTAATTATTTCTTCTTCTAAAACTTTTTCATACTCTAAATTATCAATTGGATCACTTTTATCCTTTTTATTTATCATTGGTATCTTTACAGTACAAATATGGTAACTAATTTAAGGTATTTTAAAAAGTAACAAATTTTATTTACTAACTGGAGCTATACGAACAGATCATGGTTTTGAAAATACTTCAAGATTGTCTTATTTATAAAAGATAAATTAGTCAAAATATTCTTTTTAATTTTCCCAAATCTTTCGGTCATTTAAAACAATCACTTCTATAAACTTAATAGCATTAATTAATTTTGGAGGCAATATCTAAATCTAGAGTTAAAATAGTTTAAAGATTTTAATAATAAATTATATGCAAAGGTATTTGATTTCCTACGAATTTACAGATGGAGAAGATCAAGAAGAAGGGGCAGAAATGCTAATAAATTGGTACGAATCAGGTGGTCCTCAAAACAGACCTGAAAACTATGAGGTCCATTCCTGGATTTTCATGGTTCAAAATGGGATTGGACATTCTGTAGTGAGTGCAGATTCTCTTGAGACAATTTGGAAGCAATGGCATCCCTGGAGAAGGTTAATGGATATTAGTATTCAGCCGTGTATGGATCTTGATGAAACAGTGGGATTATTCAAAAAACAAAAAATGAATACACGGATAATCTAAAAGTATTTCTAACTCCTAAATATAAATTTCTTTTTAGTAGCACCTAATACTACATACATATTTGACTGCGTTAAAAAGGATAAGATTTATTTTCCATGATGAATGATTCTTATCACATTTACTTTAAAGGAGAAATTCTTTTCAAGAATTTAAGTAAAGATGAATTTGAATTTGTTTGGGGAAAACTTTATACATCTTATATAAATGCCCTAAATAAAGAGCTGACCTACGAATTAATTAGTGAAAACAATCTTATGGAGCCGGCCTTTAACCTTGAGCCATCTTACTAAATCCTTGATCATGAATAAAACAAGAAAAGCTGTTTTTCTTTTATTTTGAGGTATTCTTTCTCTTCTTTAGATATATCCAAAGCTATTTTATTTGCCTCAATTTCGATGTTCGAACTGTAAGTTTCAAAGTTCTCATCTTTTTTAAATAGGGCAACAATACCAATATCTGTTATAAACCAAATAAAATGATTAGTCTCTCCAATTGGCTCCTCTTTCAAAGAGTCAATAATCAAATCATTTGTCGAATCCATTTAATTGTTCTCTGAGAGACTTTTAATTTCCACCATTGCAATACCTTACCGCCTCTGAATTAGTACCACCATCTTGAATAACTTCGGCAACACATTTATTGAAAAGCTTAGACTCTTTTTTTACTGAACAGAACCCAAAAGCAATAGCAGCTAAAGCTATTGCAGAAACGAAACTAGAACCCAGTTGTATAAAACCATAAGCAAACATAATGTTTTTCTTCCCAGAACATCTTTTTGAATCCTTTTTGTCTTCTGGCATTTTAAATTTTTCACTTATTTTAATTTATTTGATTAATTTTGGGTTTGAGAAATATTTGCATAGAGAAAACCGAATTAAACAATTTTTAATCAGCTAAGACAAAAATTAAAAATTTCAAGTTTAGATTGATTTTTCTTCACTTTAATTTTCAATTTGATACATCATGAAGAAAAAACTTTTTTAAAGTTTTATCAACATGAGCTTCTTACACAGATAATTAATCTTTTTTTAAAAGTAGTGATCCCATAGTCATAACAAGAGATTATGTTACTTTTTAAACTATATTTTATTTTTTTTGATGAAGTATTAATACTTAAAAAGTTTTCCAGAAAAGCTTGATTTGGTAATGCTCCCGAAGAGTTATCCACTTTTTAAGCGTTTTTCAACAGGTTTTTCCACATTATGTTGATTAAATTTGAATTTCTATGTGCAAAATCAAATATTATCTTCTTTTAAGAAAAAACTATCCACGAATTTATTTGGGGATCACTAAAATTCTCAGTGTCTTTAAATTAATTTAGTTCAAATCCCATGAATCTAAACGAGATAAAAAAGGATTTAAACCGCGAACTCAAAAAAGAGTTGGAAAAATCTAAGCTCGAAGTTCTTACTAATGAAAATGATTTTTTAGTTAAAAATCTCAAAAAGGCTGGATGATTTACTAGAGCTTTAAAATATTTTTTAAACAATAAATTTTCTAAAAATTTCCTTACTAAGACAAAATAAAATCTTCTTGAATGATCACGCAAAAAGTTTCAGTTTATCAAATATAAAATTTCTATTAAATATACAAATTAATACTCTTCATATCAAACTAATCCTAGTTATATTATCTAGATCTCAATAAGAGATCAGATTAGAAATATAAACGGAAAATCAAAAGTTTTTAAATTATTTAAACATTTAGTTTTTCATGTATTTGCATCATAGTTTCTATTAAAGATGAATATCCAAGAACTTAAAGTCAACTACAAAAAGCTTTTAAATAAAGCTGCCAAAGCAGATGGTCGTAAAGAAACTGTTTCTTACTTAAATCGTGCTGCTAAAATTAAATCAAAACTCTATTCAAACACTAAAGTAAATTGCTTTAGATGTAATGGAGCAGGTTTTCTAAGAATTTCATTAGATGAGACTAAAACTTGTCTATCTTGCTATGGGAAAGGTTTTTTAATTAAAGGAATTCAGCAGGTTTAAAAAATTTGGTTGTTCATGAAAGATCTCATTCAAGCTCACAAAAAATTAATTAAAGCAGTAAAGGAACAAATGGGATTTTCTGATTATGGGATGTACTGGTTGGCTTTCCTGGAAGGGGGTTTAACTATATGGTTGATTGATAGAATATTTTTCCACTGGTTAAAGTTTTAATTTTTATTTATGTCAAATAAAATCTGCAGGTATTAAATAATTTAATTTATCGAAACCATTTAAAAAGTTGTAGCATAGTAAAAAACCAATATGCAATTACTGGGATTAATTCTTCTTCTAGCTAGTAGCTGGTACCTATGGAAATTAACTTCAAACTTTCTTGATGAACCAACAAAAAAAGAACTGACAAATAGTTTTAATAATCTCAAAAATAAATTATCAGAGGGGAAACAAAACTTCTCTAAAGCAAAAATAAGTGAAGCTTGGGAAAAATACAAAGAAGAAGGTGGAGCTTTATCTAATAAAGAAAAAAGCTAGTGGACTTTTTTATTATTACAAGTTTCACTAAAGATATTTCTAGAATTGATCTAATTGGTATTTTGATTGGTCATTTAATTTTTGGTCTTGCAGTGACACAGCTTTTAGATTGGACGTGGTTAAAAAACCTTATGAGTGAAGAAGATAAAACAAGGATGCTTAAAAGTTATACATGGAAAGACTTATTAGTAGATGGAGCAATTTTTACAGTAGTTCTAGGAATAATCTTTTTGATAATTAGCATTTTTCTATAAATGAACATAACTTAAATCCTTTTAGTTTTTTTAATGATGTCAATTGTGATTTTCACTCAAATAATCAATTCCTCCGATAAATCAAAATGAATGACAGAAGTAACTAGCAACTCCTCAACTGGGTGGTACTTAATCGCTTTGGTAAGTACTTTATCTTTTTTAGCCTTAATTTACTTTGGCCAAAAAAGATAGATTAAATTTTGAAAGACTATTTAAATTCATAAAAAAAGCTCTGCAACTACTTGAGATGCAGAGCTTTTGATCATTAATTGATTGATTTATATAAATCTATTGATAATGAAACCTTTTTTCTTAATTAAAGAAAAAGAGACCGATGAATGTGATGAAGATACTGAATTCACGGTCCCTTTGATAACCGCATTTTTCGGTAGATACGACAATGAATCACCTCCTTTACTAATGTTTTTTTAAGGATAACTAAAAGAATTAAACAAGGAAAGAAATAAGGTAAAAATTTAAAATTTTTTTAACAAATTGAAGATATAAATCTCTTCAATATAAAAGCATTGGTATTACCAAGGCAAAACTTCTCCATTGGCATGCCAAAACGTACCCGAGTTATTTTTATTTAAAGAATCAATACGTTTTAAAAGGCCATTTGCTGATTCTTCAGGACTAATTCCATTTCTTGTATAGCCAGTCATTCTTGTACTAACTAACCCAGGATGCAAAATAGCTACATAAATATCTTCCCTTAATAAATCTATAGACATTGATTTTGCTGCCATGGACAAGGCTACCTTAGACATCCTATAACCATAAGAACTTCCAGATGTATTATCTTTAATAGAGCCCATTCTACTTGTGATAAAAGCAACTTTAGAAGATCTTTTTAAAAGATGTCTAAGTGATTGAGTCATACATATTGGGCTCAATGCATTGACTTCAAATTGCCGCAAAATACTTTTTTTATCTAAGTTTTCGAGAGAATTAAATTCATAAATACCTGCATTATGAATTAAGCAATCTAAATTAACTCCAGATAGTTTTTTACACAAATTTGTTATCGACTCATTAGAAGAAATGTCAATATTCTCTTCAATTCTAACTCCTAAATCTCTAAGTTCTTTTGAAGATTTCCTACACGTTGCAATTACATTATCTCCCCTCTTATGAATTTGCCTACATAGTTCTAATCCAATACCCCTATTTGATCCTGTAATTAGATAAATCGACATCTCTAAATTAAAAAATAAAAAATTTATAAAAATTCCTTATTAGATTTTATAAGGTTATGATAAATTGTGATATTTAAAAGTTTTTATAAAAGAAAGCAAAGATATTTTTATCATCAAAACTTAATTTATGGAAATTTTCAATCAAGAATTTATACAAGAAATTATTAAGTTAACGTGGAGAAATCCTGCTTTCATGGCTATAGCTATTGCGTTAGTCTGGCTTATCCCACAATTATTTATCAGAAAAATAATGGCAAAAAAATATGAACAAAGAAAAATAGAAATTCAGAGGAATAAAATTCAGAAGCTTTACCCAAACAATACTCCTAAATAAGATTTTTTATATAACATGATCTAATAAATCAAAAAACTTTTATATCCAAGTAAAATATGACCTACAAAATAATTAGAATTGATGGGAAAGATGACAAATTAACAGCTCAAAGTTTTGATAAGTATTCGGATGCGTACGATTTGTTAGAGGAACTATATGGAGATTTATGTTGTTCAGATGCTGATTATGGAGACATAACCTATTACGATATTGTGGAAAATAATTAAAAAAATATTAATGGATAATAAAAAATGGGCTCCCTCCCAAGAAGAAAATTTAGGGGTAATAACAAGTGTATATGAATTCATTAAAAAAGAACTTTCAGGACTTCAAAAAGAAACTGGATGTCCGGATTCATTTATTTATGATTTTATTGGCAAAATTCAGAATGAATGGCATCCTGAATCTTGCCACTCCATAGTTAGAAATAACAAAAAAAAAATTAGAAAATATTAAATCTTCAACTCAAATTTATAAAACTTCATTAATATGATTTGGATTTAAAATATTAAAGCATGATTATTAGAATACTAGGTATCATACTTATCCTTGGTACGATTGCTTATTATGGTTTAGTTTTGACTGGGCAAAGCAACCTTTAAATTTTTTAACTTTTAAAAATATCATATGAAATGGCCTCCTACTCTTTGTTGGACATCACCAAAAACTATTAATGGTAATAGGCATTATCAAGTTAAAGCTTACGGCGGTAAAAACGAAGATAGATGGGTTGATGTTTTTCCTACCAAAAATAAAAAAGATATTAAAAGGATCTCATGGGCAAAACTAAAATCAGAATGGACTACTGGATGGTTAAGGCTCCCAAAAGATAAAGATTAATTTTTTTATGTAAACAAATATTATTAACCAGAAAACTGTAAAAAATAATACCTAATACAAAAAAAATAACTTCTAAAATTTTTGAAAAGCTGTTTAATATGAAGTCAGAACCGAAGAAAAAACTGCCTAATAAAAAAGTTATAAGTTCAGCAAAATTTGAGGCTAAAGAACAATTCACAAAATCTGCATTAGAAAATTTAAAAACAGAAAATGAAAGACTTGTTAATTCACTAAAAAAATCTGGGGAAATTAAAGAATCTAAAAAAAATAAATTTACATAATTAATTTTTTTTTATTATTATATTGTTTTATAGACTGAGAAATGATTGAAAAAATCTCGCTAGCAAATTCTCATTTACCTCAACTTATTGGGTTCGTACTTATGTCAATTGGTTATACTTTAGGCAATAAATTTTACCTTCCAGAAATTAAAAAATAATTAATAATTTATTGTTATTAAAAATTAATTTGGATAAATAACATTGAAAATATATTCTTATAAAAAACATTTCAATAGTCTGTCTGACTGGAAAGATAAGACTTCAAAGCTAATTATGTAATTCTATTAGAATTACCCTATGGATATAGATGACACATAAATGTGACATTAAAGGCTCTAAAAATATGAAATCAAAAGAAAAAGTAAGGATTCATACTAATTTTTTTTAAATATGTTACATTTATTAATAATTCAAGTTAAGGTTTCCTCTGCCAACTAAGCAGAAATAGGGAAATGTTTAATACATACAATCGTCATTTAATCTTTGGCTACTAATCGATCACATATGAAAATAAAAAATGGATGCTCTTACTAGTTTTATAGTTGTTATCATCGCAATTACAATCCAATTCTCTTTATATGCCATCAAAAGGTTACAGGAACCTTTAGAACCAAATTATTTGAAAGATAAAAATTCGAATGAAATTAAAAATTATATGGGTAAATTTTGGAAAAATGCCGAAATAACAAATGGGAGATTAGCTATGGTTGGTTTTTTAGCTTTAATAATAAACTACGGTTTTTTTGGGTGGATAATTCCAGGCTTTATTTAAGCCATTAATACATCTAAGATTCAACAAGAAATAAATCTATCGTTCAAAACAAACTCTCCTTTTAAAAAAAAAATTTTTATTATAAGTAAAAAAGCATTTGAGTAATTCTGATTTTGATAAAAATGGAATAGACAGCTACGGAATACATTGGCTTCAATATGCTGCTTTTGCTGTTTCTGGTTTTGCAATATTCACGACTTGGGCATTTTTTTTTGATGAAAGATTCCATAATTTCATCATGAACATTTTTAGGATCATTAACTGCAGTGGTTTTAACTGTAATGGAGCTTTTTAAAATTCTATGGCTAATCCAGATCAAAAAACAATCTTCATCGATAATGCTTTTGAGGAAATTAAAAATATTTGTACAAATCTTCAAAAAGATACTGATACTTCGAATTTAGAAATTAAAAATTTACTAAAAGTAATTATGAATGAATGGGAAGAAAAGGAAGAACAAAAAACTGGTATTGGATTCAGATAAAGTTAGCCACTATCTAAGAAGTAAATAGGCATCAAATTATTTTAATATGAACAGATTTTTTACTTTAAAAATTTAATTTTTTTCATTTACCTTTTTTTAGAAAGAAATAAAAAAAGGAATGAATCTCAAATAGAAAATTCATTCCAGATTTAGCATTAGTTTTATCTAGATTTAAATTTTATAATTTAACTCCTCTGGTGGACTGTCAATCATTAGATCCCTCCTATTCAACAAGTTAAACCTACCCCTCATTTATAAAGAAAGTAAATCAGTAAAAATGCTGATTTATCATTTTCTAAAATGTTTGAATTAAAGAAGCCAATTCTGGTGCATCTAATAAAAGTGCAAAAAATGTAAGCACAACTAATAAAAATATTGAAAAGTAGAATTGAATCATGATTCAAAATTACTTAATAAGAATTTTTTAAGTTGTATAAAATAATGCTTTGTTTACAAAATTAAATATCTACCTAGAGAAGTAAAATTAGAGAATAATTAAGATGCTTCAGGAGAAAATATCATTTTATTTTTTTGCCAATACTCACAACCTTTAAGTATATGATCACCTTGTGGTATGCGTTTTTCGTATTTTGGACAGATCAAGATAGTAGCAAAAGTTTCTGTAGTGCTGTAGCGAAAGTGATTGCAAGTAATACAAATCTTTGTTCGTTTTCGTTTTAAGGTAGATTCTTTTAGATATTCCCATTTTGAAGGATTTACCTTGATCATGATTACTGGAATTTATTAGTAACAATTTGCCAACCTCCTGAAATTAATTCATTCCATGTTTCACAAGCACACTCAATAGAATGAAGTCTTGAATTTTTAATTTGGGCTGGTTCACCTAATTCATTTGCATAGAAAAGATGAGTATATACTTTTAAGTTATTAGATACAGATTTCTTATAACTCTCAAAAAAAATTAATAAACCACTTTTTTTGTTAAACAACCAGCCAGTTGGGGGGTCAATAAGACTGCCACGATAAAAATAAGTCCGAACATTAGCAACTCCTGAAGTCATAAAATAATACAGTTGTACCATTAATATAAATGTACTACTCGTAGGCGTCAAGTGTTACTCGAGGTAATTATTTAAATACTAAAATTACTTTTCCAGAAATAATCAGCCGTAAACTTCTTATTTGGTAATAGTGTATACAAGTAAAACCATAAAAAGGAAAATAACATTAAAGAGTATATCTAAAAGAATGCAATGTATCGAAATCCCTTCTATTTAGGATGGAATAAAGGTTGGTCTTTTTTATTTTTTTTAGAGGGTGGTATTGCAAAAATTGAAGCAAAAGGTTTTGGTATATCTATTACAACAAAAGTTGAGGAAGGAGAATCACCACTAGAATCTGCAGACAGATTAGTTTTGAAAGAACAAAGGATTAGAAAATCAAGATATTATTCTTGGATTAAATCTATTAATGAAAAAACAATAAATTAAGCAATCCTTCAATTACTAAAGAATTTGTTGAAAATTAATTTAAAATAGAAATTAATTATTTATTTTTCGTGTCCAACAAATTTTATGAATGGTGGAAAAACCATAGAAAAGTTGCAACCTATGGGGCTTTTATCATCTTGTTTGGTTTTTATTTATCTCCTGTTGTCAAAGAAGCAAAATACAAAAACCAATGTATTAAATACTCTACTAAAGGAGCTTTAACTAAATTTAATAAGGACGATATAGGAGAAACTCTACTAGAGGAAACAGGTTTGAACATTGATGAACTAGCGAAGATTGAAGGTTATAAGAATTGCATTAATTAAAAAGTTCGCAAAAATTACGCTGAGTTTTTAAATGATTAAAGGCATCTTGAAACTTATTTTATTAATATTATTATTTGTATTTATATCAATAAGTCCAAAAACAAGATATTTGTTTGGCATAACTCTAAAAGAAATTTCTTCATTTCTTTTATGGACTGTTAAATATAAAGATAGAGAAAAATGGATCATAGATAAACCAAGTTGGATACCTAGCCAAGAACTTAAGCAATCGTATTAAATGAAGACCTATTTAGAAGAACGAATTGAATGGTATGACGATAATTATAGAAATGGTAATGCTTTAATCTCTGATAAGCAGTTCGACCAACTTGAAAAAAATTTATCAAGAACAAACCCAAATTGTGATTACTTTAAAAAGAAAAATAAACTAGTTTTACCTTCATTAGAAAAGGATTCAATAGATGAATTTTTGAAAGGATTATTACCAGATACCAGATTATTAATTGAACCGAAGATTGATGGTTGTGCTGTTGCCTTGCAATATAGGGATGGAACCTTGGAGAAAGCAATTTCAAGAAAAGGAACAGACGTTACAAGTAAACTTATTAAAGTCCAAGACATTCCCAATAATCTCCCTTTACGAGGAGTTCTTCAAGTTAGAGGTGAATTATACGCACCCAACCAAAGTCCAAATATCTCCCAGAGAATCGCTTCTGGATTTTTAAGAGCTAAAGAAGGATTTTCTAAAAGTCTTAACTTCTGCGCATTTCAAATACTTAATTCAACACTTAACCAATATGAGTCTAAAAAGAGTCTTTCAAAGCTTGGCTTCACGATCCCTCCGGATATTTCATGCAACTTTACGAGCCAAGTTGAAGTATTTAGAAAAAAATGGCTAAAAGGTAAGCTTTTTAGTAAATATCCAACAGATGGGATAGTAGTAAAAATAAATTCTAGAAAATTACAATTGATTAGAGAAAAGTCAAATTTAGATTATCCTTATTGGCAAGTAGCAATCAAACGTTAATGGAATTAATACACCAGATTTTTCCCGCTTGGCATATTTACTTGGATATGTTTTTGGTTGGCTTTGCAACTTATGGTTTTCTAAGAATTAAGAAAAAAATAAAAACTAAATAAAGTTTTTAAATCATCCGTGGTCATTAAGCATGGATTTAAGTTGTTCGCTGTCTAATTGTTCAAGATAATTTCTCATTGCCAACCAAGATCTTCTGCTTTCCAACTTTCCACTGTGCTTAAATAAATTTGCGGAAACTTGATCTATCAGTTCTTTATGAGTCATATTTATATTCTTCATCGAGTTCAATGACAACACCATTAAAAAATTCTGCTAATAATTTTGATGGGTCTTGTATAGATATCTTTCTATCTACTTTTGATAGTTTCTTTTTGATTGGATTTAAGTTAGTCATACTGATTCAGGTAATTCAAGTTCTTCAAAAGTCCAACCTTCTAATTGAAGGTCATGCCATTTATCCCAAGCATTATCCAAATACATTTGAGTGGATGATTTAATTGCCATTGGCTCACCAAGATCATTTGCATAATATGTATGAGCAAAAATTCTCATACTATTTATTGGAGATTTTTTATTCCTTATAAATAAAATTAATCTGCTGCGGTCTGGGCTAAGCAACCAACCACTTGGGGACTCATTACGATAACCGTAAGAAAAATTAGTCCAAACATTAGCTCCTCCTAAAGTCATTAACTGGTAATACATGCGTACTATTAATATAAATACATTAGAAATGGATCGTCAAGTATTTTGGCAAATAAATTATTTACACTGATAGAGAATAAAAGCAGCTCAGTTATTCCTAAAAAACAAAATACCTACCAAAAGCTTGTTATAGCAAGCATTTTGATAGGCAACACCGGATCGCCGTCAGTTCTCTGCTGCATCGACCTGGAAATGCCAGAAGAGGATTCAAAGTGGGCTTTCGTTTCCGATTACAAGATCGGTTTACTACCGCATCACGACAGTCTCCTCATGTCGAAAGAGAGTCAGATCAGAGCACATAAAGAAGAACTTAACCAAAGATCCAGTAATCTAACTCTAACTTATTTTTTTATGCATTTGGAGATGGCCAAATATCTCTTACCATAGTTAATAAAACTTGAGCCTCATCATATCTTTCTGAATGCGTTTTACCATTTAATATAAATGTGATGTGAGCCATTTTTCTACCCAGAATTTCGCGAGATTTGCCATAACAATGAATATTAGAACCCTCAATTTCAGATAACATTTTAATTCTGGTTTCCATTGAGATTGGAAAATTCTTTCTTAATCCCAGTAGATTTACCATAATTGCCCCTTCACAGTTCATTTTAATTTCAGGTGGCATTATCCCAGAAGAAATGCAAACATATTGATCAAACTGACTTGAAGTGCAAGCTTCAATGGAGAAATGAGCTGAGTTATGAGTTCTAGGAGCTATTTCATTAATTAAAAGACCATTATCTCCATAGAAGAATTCAATAGCTAAAACTCCAACGTAATTAAGTTCATTAACTATTGAAGAGAAAATATTTATTGCAAATAAGTTCAAATCATATTCATTTGTTCCAGGTGCAAGAACCCAATCACAAACTTGGTTTGATTGGAATGTCTCAACTATTGGAAAGAATCTTATTTTACCTGTCCTATCTCTCGAACCAACAAGAGCCAGTTCTTTTTCATACTCTATCCATTCTTCTATTAACCATTCATCAGAATTATTCTCTGTTAAAAAAGAATCTAAATCTTCTTTGGTCTTTATTTTTCTGTTCCCTTTGCCGTCATATCCACCTTTATTTGACTTTACCATTAGAGGAAAAGTCCAATTATTGATTTCCTCATCTGAGAGATTTTTAAAATCTTCAATACTTGTCCATTTTGGACAGGGAATATTCATTCTATCTATAAGTTTTTTTTGAGAAAACCTATCTACTAATGGCTTAATGGCATTAAGGCTTGGAACAAAAATATCGTTATTGTCAATTAAATTTAATTTATCAATTTTTATCCATTCATTTTCAAAAATTATTTTTTCACACTCATTAATTAATGATTTATTACCTCTTATCTTTAAAGGATCAGCTTCTATGACATGATCTGCTTTTGAACCAGCAGGATCATTACAAGATTTTGTTTGCACACATACTTCTAAATCTCTTTTTTTTGCTGCCTCAGTCAACATCAAAGCCAATTGACCCCCTCCAATTATTCCTATGGAATAATTTTTCTTAATATGGCTTATATTTTTTTTGAAACTCATAGCATGATTTTATTACCATTTCTAATTCTTAACAACTGAATTTTTAAGTATCTAGAGCTTAAATTTTGCTAATATATAAAGTATTTAGTACTAAATATTTATAAATTTTAACTAGGTAATCAATTGTGAATAAGAGAAAAATATTAGTCCCATTAGGTGATAAGTCATATGAAGTAACTCTAGAAGCAGGGATACTAAATAATATCAGCGAAGAACTCTTAAAAATTGGAATAACAAAGAATAGAAAAATACTTGTGATTTCAAATGAAGAAATATCAAATTTGTATGGAGAAAAATTCTTAAATAATTTAAAAGATAATCAATTTCAGGCCAAAATGTTCCTTATCAAGGCTGGAGAATCATATAAAAACTTAAAAACCTTAAGTGAAATATATGATATAGCATTTGAATTTGGCTTAGATAGAAATTCAATAATTATTGCCCTTGGAGGAGGAATTGTTGGAGACGTAAGTGGTTTTGCAGCTGCTACTTGGCTGAGAGGTATCGAATATATTCAGATCCCAACAACATTATTATCAATGGTTGATTCATCTGTGGGAGGAAAAACAGGAGTAAATCATCCAAAAGGGAAGAATTTAATTGGAGCTTTCAATCAACCTAAAGCAGTTTTTATTGATCCAGAAACTTTAAAAAGTTTGCCCAAAAGAGAATTTAATGCCGGCATGGCAGAAGTCATAAAATACGGAGTAATAAGAGACAAAGAACTTTTCGAATACTTAGAAATTGAAAAAAACAAGAATGAACTTATAAATCTCAAGAATGAATTTCTAATTGAAATAATTAATAGTTCAATAAAAACGAAGTCTCATATTGTTTCTCAAGACGAACATGAAAATGGTGTAAGAGCAATATTGAATTATGGTCATTCTTTTGGTCATGTTATTGAAAATTTATGTGGATACGGCAAATTTCTACATGGTGAGGCAATATCAATTGGTATGAATATTGCGGGGAAAATAGCAATTGAGAAAGGGTTATGGTCTAAAGAAGAATTAAAGAGACAGAAAAATCTTTTGAAGAGTTACGATCTTCCTACCGAAATCCCCAAAATAAATAAAGAAGATGTTCTAACAATACTTATGGGCGATAAAAAAGTTCGTGATGGCAAAATGAGATTTATATTACCGAAAGAAATAGGTGCAGTTGATATATATGATGACGTAGAGGATTCATTATTTTTAAAGTTTTTTTCTTAACGCAAACAAGTTGAATTTATATTCATTTTCTTCTCTTTAAACTTTTTAAAAACAAACCACTTAAAATCACCTAGGCATACAGGATCAACGAGTCTAAGTAATGCCTCTCTTCTTAAAAGGGCACTTGATAAATCCTCCTTAAATTCTTTCTGAATTCCATATAGTCTCTCTGCTAATCCAAGTGCCAACAAAGCCTCTCCTTGTTTAGTTATTCCAACAGTATTAAATCCAAGAGTCTCAGCATCATTAATTAAAGTTTCTATGCACACATGAGACGTCAAATCACAATTTCCTGGGGAATCTAGGACATTATTCATCATTTTTTGACTTTCATAAGAAACTATCATCCCATCAGAATTCTTAGAGCTGTAATATTTTTTAGCTTCTTTAGCATAATCAATTATCAATAAAATACCATTATTAATTTTTCCATAAATAGCTTTTAACCATTTTGAGTTATCTATATGCCATTCTGTCGTCCATCCTTCAATGGCATCTTCAGGCGGGATCGTGATTCCCAATTCACTTTTAGCAAGTTCAATACTTTTTTCCAATTCACTTGTAATTGGCATTTCATCAAAAAATAATTTATGAGATTTTTTGTCTATAGAAACTGCTTGTCGATATAATTTTCCTTTTGAGAAGATTATTCTCTCTACTGGCAAAGCATCTAAAACCTCATTTGCAAGAACTATTCCATTTATATTATTTTCCTCTACTTCTTCTAAACCTTTCCATAAAATATCAATCCCTAAGTTTAAAAATTCCTCCAATTTATTTTTTTGTTTTTTTACCATTCCTTCATTAGGTTCGATAATTACAAAAGAAACTCCTTCCAAAAAATTCTTACTATTTTCTAAAAAATATTTAATTAATCCACTCATAAAGCTTCCATCTCCAGCTCCAAATTCAATTACAGCTAATTTCTGATTAGATAAAAAACTACTTTTGAACTGAACTAGCCAATCTTCTATTTGTTTACCAGCCAAAAAAGCAAAATCATCAGATAAAGAAGGTGATGTGACAAAATCCCCCCGAAAGCCTAGCTCAGCTTTGCCACTGCCGTAATAACCATTAATTGGATCATTTAAAACAAAATTCATAAAGTCATAAAAACTTATAGTCCCACCCATTTTTATTATTTTTTTTACTAACCAATCTGGATTATTCGCGGGTAAGCTATTCATCGGCGAAAATATAAAGAGACAAAACTTATTTATGCCTTCAAAGATTAACTATTTATTAGGAATATTTCTATCTATATTAGTTTTAATTTCACATAAACCCGTTTTCGCTATAAATAATCCAAATCTCTTACCAGAAGAAAAAACACCAGTAATTGATTTAGCTAAAACATTAAGCCCTGATCAGAAAAAATCTTTAGAGGACAAGCTCAACAATCTAGAAATTGAAAGTGGGTGGAAAATTAAATATTTATCTCAATTTGAGAGTTCTCCTGGAAGTGCAATAAAAGACTATTGGGATTTAGATGAGACAAGTTTGTTGATAGTTGCAGATCCTAGAGGAGGAAATTTACTGAACTTTAACGTCGGAGAGGCTTATTTTAATTTTATGCCAAGGTTATTTTGGGTTGAACTTCAAACAAGATTTGGTAATCAATATTATGTGAAAGATCACGGTGAGGATGGTGCAGTATTAGATGCAATTAATTCTGTAAAGATTTGCCTTGAAAGAGGAGGTTGTCAAGTAGTTCCTGGCCTACCCAAAGAACAATATATATGGACTTTATGTACATCTATTCTTGGAGGTTTGGTAGCAGGTTTCGCATCTGCGCCACGAAAAGAAGGTCAAGTCATATCAATTGGATTTTTAGCTCTTCTATCTCCTTTATGGGGAATGTTATTTGGAATTTTTGGTCTGGCACCAATAATATCCAGAACAAATGATTTATTACCATTATTTAAAAATGGTTTAGCTTTTACAGCCGCAGGAATTGCTGGTTATATCTTGTCTCAAACATTATTTTCAAGATATGAAAAGCCCAAAAATACTTAAAATTTGATCAAAAATATATAATCCTAAAGAAATTTTTCTTCTTCACAAATATCTCCAGAATCTGAATACCATCGATGAGAAACATGTTTTAATTCCTTTTTTTCAAACTCAATCCATGAAAAGTTAATTAGTAATTCCCCTTCTTCATCAGTTTTATATCTTGGCACTACAGCAGTGTTGAAATAAATTGTTCCTTTGCTATCAATTTTAAACATCTCTCTTAAACCAAGATTTCTTTTAAGCCGATTGTGCATATGACCAAAAATTACAAGATCAACTTTTCTTCTCTTTTGTATTTGAGAAATAGCCACAGATAAATCTCTGTCTCCCCAATCTAAAGAGGGTAATTTCCAGTCTTTCCCACAAATACTTTTGGGTTCTGAGCCTAAACCCGAAGGGCCAGCATGAGACATAACTATTAAAGGTATATCTTCAATAGTATTTTCAGAACATTTGATAATTTTATTTATTGAATCTTGTTCAGTGATAGGTCCATAAACGCCCTTAACTTCTTTCGAAAGATAATAACCACCTCCAGAACTACATGGTCTTGCAGATAGTAAATTTATTTGATTATTAAAAACTTTCAAATCCCATGCGCAATATTTTTCACCAAGAACACGTATCTGCTTTGAGAGAGTTTCACCTGTAGAATCCTTTCCTCTATCATGATTTCCCAAAATCACAAAAGTCGGAATTTTGATCTCATTGATTTTTTTAATTATTTTGACACTCCCATCAGAAATATCCCCAACAAATAAAACAATATTTGGTTTAATAATCGATAAGACTTTCAAGTCTAATTCAGACCATTGACCATGACAGTCACCAACAATAGCAATTTTTAAATTTGTCAGAATTTTTTCTGTTTAAAGGCATATAATCTATTTAGAGATATTCTAAATCCTGAACAGTATAACTTCTACTGCAAAAAAGAAATCAGTTCAAAACGAAGAGGATTTGATTTCTGAAATAAAGGAGCGTTGCAAAAAAGCTAATGCCATTATTCTTGCGCACTATTATCAAGCCCCAGAGATTCAGGAAATTGCAGATTTCATTGGCGATTCATTAGATCTATCTAGGAAAGCTGCAAATAATGATGCGGATATAATTATTTTTTGCGGGGTACACTTTATGGCCGAAACCGCAAAAATACTTAGCCCAAATAAAACAGTCCTATTACCAGATGTAGAGGCAGGATGCTCATTAGCAGACGATTGCCCCTCAGATAAATTTCAAAAATTCAGGGAAGAAAATCCAGATCACTATGTAGTAAGCTACATAAATTGTTCTGCAGAAGTAAAAGCGCAAAGTGATCTAATATGTACAAGCAGTAATGCAGTCTCATTAATAAAAAAAATACCAGCAGATAAAAAGATAATATTTGCGCCAGATCAGAACCTTGGGAAATGGGTACAGAAAAATTCAGGAAGAGATCTTAAATTATGGCCTGGAAGCTGCATTGTTCATGAATCATTTAGTGAAGAAGCACTTCTAAAATTAAAATATCAAAATCCAGGATCAAGAGTCATTGCTCATCCTGAATGTAGTCAAAATTTACTTATTCTCTCAGACTTTATTGGATCAACAAGTAAACTGCTTGATTTCGTAAGTAAAGATTCATCTAAAACTTACATGGTATTAACTGAACCTGGAATAATCCATCAAATGAAGAAGAAAGAACCTAACAAAATTTTTATTGAAGTCCCAGATATAGAAGGTTGTAAATGCAATGAGTGTCCATATATGAAATTAAATACTTTAGAAAAAATTCTAGATTGTTTGAAAAATAATTCCCCGTCTATCGAACTTGACAGAGAAATAATAAGAAGAGCCTATGTACCAATAAAGAGGATGTTGGATATGAGTAATTAATTTAATGAAAATACTTTATTTTTCTTATGGATTTTTAAAAATGCATTGATGTTTGTAGTATCAGGATTAAACTGGCTCATCTGATTTTCTCTTTCAATTATATTTATTAGCTCTCTTTCTGCTACTTTATATTGTCTATCTTTTCTAGTTCCAATCTCTCTTTGAAGAATAGGGTTAATATTCATTCTTACTTCTATGTCTGGAACAATTCCAGATTTATTTATGTCAGTGCCGTTAGGAGTTAAATACTTTGCGACTGTAACAGTTAGCCCTGAACCATCAACTAGAGTTCTCATAGATTGAACTAAGCCTTTACCGAAAGTTTTCTTCCCGACTAATTTACCTCTTTTATTATCTTTTATTGCACCAGAAACTATTTCACTAGCACTGGCAGAGCCCTCGTTAACCAGGACAACTAAGGGTTTTTTTGTTATAGCTTGACCCTTTGCTCTTTTTGTTTCTTTTAAACCATCTTTACTTAAGGTGCTTACAATTATTCCTTTATCAATCAATTGTCTAGAAATATCGATACTAGATTCTAATAACCCTCCTGGATTACTTCTTAAATCAAGAACATATCCTGCAACCTTTTTTATTTCTAAATCTTTAATAGCATCTCTCGTTTCTCTAGATGCATTTGCATTAAATTGTTTAATTCTTACATAGCCGATTAAAAAGCCTTTTTTTGTTTTATTGACTTTACTTGCAACAGATTTTATTTCAATCTTTTCTCTTAATAAAACCTTAAAAAAAGACGCAGAACCTCTAAGAATTTCAAGCTTAACTTTAGTACCTCTTTTCCCTCTTATTAATTTTACGGCATCCTCTAAACTAATCCCTTCTGTAGAGATATCATCTATCGATAATATTTTATCTTTAGCTTTAATTCCAGCATTATAAGCAGGTGTATCCTCTATAGGAGAAATAATTATTAAATCATCAGATTCTTTATCTTTAACTATTTGGATACCAACACCAGTCAATTCTCCAGAGGTATCAATTCTCATTTGATTAAATTCTCTAGGATCTAAAAATCTTGTGTAAGAATCACCTAGGTTCGATAACAAATCTCTAATCGCATCATATGCTTCATCGCTGTCTAAATATGTTCTTGATAAAAATTTTTTTCTTAGCTCAATCCAATTAGACTTATCAAATTTACCACTTGCATCTAGAAAATCTCTATATACAATTTGCCACACGTGATCAATTACTTCTTTATGACTATTTTTTAAAACTGTTGCTTCTGCAAAATTATTTAAAAATACACCAGAAAAGGTTGTCGCAAACAGAATTATAAATTTTCTTTTAAGCAATTTTCTTATCTTTAAAAAATTCGATGTATTTTTATTATAAAAAGAATTTATTTATAATTTCATAAATTTGACAAATCCTTAAGGATCAATCCACTTCCCATCATCCTTAATAAGTTGGATTAAAGCATTAACCCCCTCATCTTCAGGTACTCTTTTTATCTCTTCTTTCCTTCTATATAAGGCAATAGTTCCTTTGCCTTTTCCAACATAACCATAATCAGCATCTGCCATTTCTCCTGGTCCATTTACTATGCATCCCATTATTGCTATATCTAAACCAGTCAAATGTGAAGTAGCGTTCCTAACTTTGTCTACAACTTCTTCTAAATTGAAAAGTGTTCTCCCACAACTAGGGCAACTGATATATTCA
>QCBX01000011.1 GCA_003281455.1 Prochlorococcus sp. AG-347-J21 | reverse complement strand
GAAAAATCCTCCTTGGAGAAAACAACCTAGTGAATTAAAAGATGAAGATTATATTGAGTTGTATAAATACCTTTATCCTTTCCAGGGAGATCCACTGTTATGGATTCATCTAAATACAGATTATCCATATGACATACAAGGGATATTGTATTTCCCAAAGTTGTCAGGTAGAGCTGATTGGGAAAAAGGAGAAATAAAACTATTTTGCAATCAAGTTTTCGTAAGCGATTCAATTAAAGAGATAGTACCAAAATACCTTTTACCTCTAAGAGGAGTTATCGACTCTACAGATATACCACTAAATGTTAGTAGAAGTGCATTACAAACAGATAGAAAAGTAAGATCTATATCATCATTTATCTCAAAAAAAATCGCTAATAAACTGAAGGATTTGATTAAAAATTCACCAGAATTTTATGCAGAAATTTGGGATTCACTCTCTGCTTTTATTAAAATTGGTGCTATCGAAGATGAAAAATTTGCTGATTTAGTAAATAACAGTATAATTTTCGAAACAATTATAAATTCAGAAAAAGACGTAACTAAAGATATTGAAAATAAATCTCTCATCAAGTCCAATGATAAATATTTCACAACTCTCGCAAATTACAAAGAGCGAAATAAATTAACTGATTCTAATAAAATAATTTACTGTTCAGATTTGATTGCACAATCAAGTGCATTAAATATCTGTTTATCTGATAATAAAGAAGTTATTAAATCAGATCCCTTAATTGACGCACAATTTCTTCCATGGTTGGAAAGTAAAAATGAAGATTATCAATTCCAAAGAGTAGATTCAGAAATAAATGAACTAGAAGATAAAGAATCAAAAGAAATTGTGGATAAGGATGGCAAATCAAATACAGATAATCTTAGAGATACGATAGTTACGGCCCTTAACAATGAGAAAGTAACAGTTAAAGTGCAGTCACTTTCAAGTAAAGATGCTCCACCAGCGATGATCTTGCTTCCAGAACAAATGAGAAGAATTAATGATATGGGAGCTTACATGGAACAAAAGATGCCAGGCTTACCTGAATATCATGTGCTCTTAATTAACAAAGAACATCCTCTTATTGTTGGTCTTAATAAAATTACAGGCAACAAAATAATTATTGATAAAAAAGATCCTGTTGAAAATCCATTGGCATCTAAAATAGCTAATCATGTTTACGAGATGGCTAAGCTTTCCGTTGGCGGATTAGATCAAGAACAGATAATTAATTTACAAAATAATAATGCCGAATTAATTTCGGAATTACTTAATTCAACAAATTGAGTCATGTGTTAAAATTTTTAAAGATAAAACTCAATAATTATGTCAAGAGTTTGCGAACTTACTGGTGCAAAAGCTAATAACGGGATGGCAGTTAGTCACTCACATATTCGTACAAAAAAATTGCAGCAAGTTAATCTCCAAAAAAGGAGACTATGGTGGGAAGAAGGGAAAAAATGGGTAAATATAAAAATAAGTACTAAAGCCCTAAAATCCATACAAAAAGTAGGTTTAGATAAATTTGCTAAATCAAATGGAGTTGATTTAAAAAAATTCTAAATTTAATGAGGAATTTAGTTGCAAGTATATTAATACCATTTATTTTCTTATTTAATTGTAATTCAGCCTTCTCTTTTGATTTTGCTCCTGAAGTTGGAGATATGGCTCCAAACTTTCAGTTAGAAGGTTTTAATAAAAACATAAAAACAAAAACTACTTGGGAATTAAGTGATTTTCAAGGTAAATGGCTTATTATGTATTTTTACCCTAAAGACTTTACAGCAGGCTGCACACTTGAAGCTAAAGGTTTTTCAGAATTAAAAAAAGATTTTTCAAAAAATAATGCCGAGATTGTTGGCATTAGTGCCGATAATCAAGATTCTCATGAAAGTTTCTGCAGCGAGAAGTCCATAAACTACACTTTATTATCTGATCCTGACGGAATTATTAGTGATAAATATGGTTCCTGGATTCCTCCATTCTCAGATAGAAATACTTTTTTGATTTCTCCAGATGGGGAAATTTCTTATAGATGGATTAGTGTTTTACCTATAAATCATGCTAAAGAAGTTCTCAACGTTTTAAAGAAAAAAATATAAAATTTTGCACGAATTATCATTTGGAACTTGGTTAATACATATCTCATCAGTAATAGAATGGATTGTTGCCATATTTGTCATAAAAAAAATTTCTACATATGAAAAATATAATTTATTTTTTTGGTTAAGCCTCGCTATGGTCCCAAACTTAATAGGTGCTATGTGTGCGATCACTTGGCATATATATGACAACCAGGAAAATCTTTACGGTCTAGTATCACTTCAAGGAATATTTACATTAATAGGAAATTCAACATTAGCCTTAGCAGCAATAAAGATTTTTAGAGGAAAAGAGACTTATGAATGATTTATTTTTAAAACTTATAGAAAAATTAGGTTCAATCGATAACACATTTGTGTTCGCAGTATCAATAATTCCTTATGCAATATTTTTGTTCTACTTATATAAAATAAAATCTGTTAATAATTTTGTAAAAACAGGATTTTCCTTAACTGTTTTATTCGTATCGATAACTATTTTGGTATCTATCTTCACACTAAATTACTATAATAAAACCCTTGTTGAGGTTGACTTTCTGCATGGTTTAGCAGAATCCTTCCTAACTTTAAGTGATTTTGTTATTTTGTTTGGATTTATAAGGTTGTTAAATAGCTTAGAAGTAAACAACTCTTAAGACCTTTTACAATTTTGTGTTTTTTAGGTAAAAGTATTAGAGAATATATAAAAATAACGATTTTTTATGTTTACTACATTATTTGCAGCTGCAGATCCAGCAACTTTTTCTTGGTCTCCAAAGTGTGCCGTCGTAATGATTGCATGTAATGTTTTTGCTTATGCAATTGCCAGAGCAACTATAAGAAAACCAAATGAAGGGTTTGAAATACCTAATTCAAAATTCTATGGTGGTTTAAGTCACGCATCAGTTGTAGGTGCTAATTGCCTAGGTCATATCTTTGGAATTGGTGCAATTTTAGGATTAGCCTCACGTGGTGTTTTATAAAAATTTATTTATTAAATTTTTAATTATTTAACTTAAATTTCTTAACAATTTTATCTGCCATCTGATCAGGCTTAAGTCCTAATTTTTCTTTACTCTGGTCAGGTGAAGCATGATCTACTAAAACATCAGGTATACCTATCCTGTATACAGGAATGTTTACTTCATTATCGTTAAGTAATTCAACTATTGCAGAACCAAATCCACCAATTAAGGTTCCTTCTTCCATAGTCACCACTTTTTGAATTCTACTTACTAAAGGCATAATAAGATTTTTATCTAGAGGTTTCACAAATCTTGCATTAACAATACATGCATTAACGTTCATATTTTTTAGGATCTTTGCAGTTTCAATAGCTGATGCAACCATTGATCCATAAGCAATAATTAAAATATCTTCTCCTTCTTCAAGTATTTCAGCTTCGCCTATATTCAAAGGTTCCCAACCCTCATCCATTACAGCCACCCCTAATCCCGAACCTCTTGGTATTCGTAAAGCCGTAGGACCATTATGGTTAATTGAAGTTATTAACATTCTCTGTAATTCAGACTCATCTTTTGGTGCCATCAATACAAAATTAGGTATAGATCTCATATAACTGATATCGTACTGACCTTGATGAGTAGGACCGTCAGCCCCAACTATACCAGCTCTATCAAGTACAAACGATACAGGTAAATTTTGTATCCCTACATCATGAATTAATTGATCGAAAGCACGTTGAAGAAAAGTACTATAAATAGCTACAACAGGTTTAAGACCATCGCAAGACATTCCTGCCGCAAGAGTAACTGCATGTTGTTCTGCTATTCCAACATCGATGTATTGATCAGGGATATTTTTTTGCAATATATCTAAACCAGTACCTGTAGCCATTGCAGCTGTAATGCCAACGACTTTGCTATCTTGCTCACATATTTTTAATAAGGTTTGACCAAATATTTTACTATAACTAACAGGCTTAGGTTTCTTTGATGGAATAGATTTGCCCGTTGTAAGATCAAATGCAGACTGTGCATGATATCCAACCTGATCTGCTTCTGCATATGGGTAACCCTTCCCTTTTGTTGTGACAACATGAACAAGTACAGGTCTTTTAAGTTTATGGGCAGCGTTAAAGGTCTTAACTAAATTTCCAATATCATGACCATCAATTGGACCCATATATGTAAATCCAAGTTCTTCAAAAACAGCTCCAACCTTAGGCACAGATAGTCGTCTAACGCTTCCTTTAATATTTTTTAGTTCTTCTGGAATATCCTTGCCAATTAAGGGAATATTTTTTACACTTTCTTGAACACTATCGGACAAAAATTGCAATGGTGGACTTACCCTAACTTTATTTAAGTAAGATGAAAGGGCTCCTACCGGAGGTGAAATAGACATGTCATTATCGTTCAATACTACAACTAAAGGGGTATTTGGTAAGTGACCTGCATGATTTATAGCTTCTAATGCCATTCCTCCAGTTAGTGCTCCATCTCCAATAACAGCGACACATTTATAATTTTCACCTTTTCTATCTCTTGCTATTGCCATTCCTAAAGCAGCAGAAATAGAAGTACTTGCATGTCCAGCACCAAAATGATCAAATTTACTTTCACTTCTTTTTAGATATCCAGCGACTCCATTTTGTTGCCTTAGAGAATCAAATTGACTGAAACGTCCGGTTATTAATTTATGAGGATAACCTTGATGACCTACATCCCAGACAACTTTATCGAAATCAAGATCAAGAGTTTGATATAAAGCCAACGTAAGCTCAACTACACCTAATCCAGGACCAAGATGTCCACCACTTGTAGATACTACTTGAAGATGTCTTTCTCTAATTTGACAAGCAATTTCCTCTAATTGTGAAATTGTTAAGCCATGAAGTTGATTTGGATGACTTAACTCACTTAAAAGCATTTAACAAATATTGGTATCTATATAATCTAAAACGTCGAGGTGCAAAATGAGTATTTTTTTTGAAATAGATCATGTAATGTTTTATTAGATTAATAATTAATGCTAAAAATATATATATGAATGATTATTTTGAAAAAATACTTCAAGCGGAAGTCTATGAAGTAGCAAAAAAAACACCGCTAGACAAAGCTCATAATTTAAGTAACACACTAAATAATGAAGTTTTTCTAAAAAGAGAAGATCTTCAAGATGTATTTTCATTCAAAATAAGAGGTGCATATAACAAAATGAGTAAGCTTAGTAAATCACAGCTTGCACAGGGAGTAATTACTTCAAGTGCCGGCAATCATGCTCAAGGGGTAGCACTTAGTGCTCTGAAGTTAAATTGCCAAGCAACCATATTAATGCCCATTACAACACCTTTAGTAAAAGTTAATGCAGTAAAAAATTTGAAAGCAAAAGTTATATTATATGGTGATAATTATGATGAAACTTACAAAGAAGCAATAAGGATTAGCGAAGAGAGAAATTTATGCTTTATCCATCCTTTTGATGATCCAGATGTTATAGCAGGGCAAGGAACTATAGCTATTGAACTTGAGCAGCAGCTTAACGACAAGCCTTATGCAATTTATATTGCTGTAGGTGGTGGTGGGTTGATATCAGGAATATCCTTATATGCTAAAAAAGTATGGCCTGAAGTAAAAATAATTGGAGTAGAACCTGAAGATGCAGATGCTATGACAAAATCCTTGGAAGAAGAAAAAATAGTGGAATTACCCTCTGTCGGTCAATTTGCAGATGGTGTAGCCGTTAAAAAAATTGGTAAAAATACTTTTGATATTGGTAGAAAATATATTGATAAGATGATTAGGGTTAATACTGATGAAATATGTGCTGCTATAAAAGATGTTTTTGAGGATACTAGATCAATACTAGAGCCCGCAGGAGCATTATCAATTGCAGGGATGAAAAAAGATATTTTAAATTCGAACCATTCAAATAGAAAAATGGTTGCGATTGCATGTGGTGCAAATATGAATTTTGAGAGACTTAGATTTGTAGCAGAAAGAGCAGAACTTGGAGAGTGTAAAGAAGTAATGATGGCTGTTGAAATTCCTGAACGTGCTGGAAGTTTAATTGATTTTTGTAAATTACTTGATAATAGAAATTTAACTGAATTTAGCTATAGGATGTCTAATTCTAAGTATGCTCAGATCTTTGTAGGAGTTCAAGTCTATGGTTTAAATGATAAAAAAAATCTTTTAAATATATTTAGAAATTCAGATTACTCATTTATTGACATAAGCGATGATGAATTATCTAAAAATCATCTCAGACATATGGTAGGTGGAAGATTACCAAGGAATTTTAAAGAAATGGATAATAGAAACTTTGTTGAGCTTTTATACAGATTTGAGTTTCCTGAAAGGCCTGGCGCTTTAATAAATTTCTTAAATAATATGAAATCTAATTGGTCTATAAGCGTATTTCATTATAGGAATTATGGTGCTGATGTAGGGAAAATTGTTATTGGAGTTTTAATCGATAAAAATGATATTTTAGAATGGAATAAATTTGTAAGAATTCTGGGTTATAAATTCTGGGATGAAACTCAAAACGATACATATAAATTATTCCTTGGTGCATCAGATTAAATTTAAGGTAAATTAGAAAAGATTTCGGTAATTAAAATCAATCAATCTGATCTAAATGCCACGCCAATATCTGATATAGATCTAGTTACTAAAGTTGAAGCTGTTCTATATTTGAAAGGCAGACCAATAACAAAAAAGGAACTTTCAGATATTACTAATTCTGATATCAACTCAATAAATGATGCAATTAAAGATCTAAAAAATAAATACTCTAATCCTAAATCAGCTATTGAATTAAATGCTGTTAATAACAGTTTTTCTCTCGAACTAAAATCTAATCTTAATGAATTCGTCGATGATTTGCTTCCTTCTGATTTGAAAACATCCGAATTGAGGACATTGGCAACTATTGCTATCAAAAAAAAGATCTTGCAATCGGATCTTATACTTCTTCGAGGTTCAGGAGCTTATGATCATATTAAAGAATTATTAGAAAAAAAATTTATCGTCAAACGGAAGCAAAAAGATGGTAGATCATATTGGTTATCATTATCAGAAAAGTTTTTTCAAACTTTTGCTGTAAGTAATGAATATCTCTCAAATATTGGAAGTAGTAATAATAAGCAGCAATAATAAGTAAATGTTAGGATATATTAAATTACGAAAAGATAATGTTATCTGAGATTTTTGCAGTTCTGGGCCAAACTTTATCAATTTATTCATTCATATTGATAATAAGAATTTTACTTACATGGTTTCCAGGTATTGATTGGAGTAACGGTGTTTTATCTGCATTAACTTCTATCACAGATCCATACTTAAACATTTTTAGGGGTATTATCCCTCCAATAGGTGGATTTGATATTTCATCTTTATTAGCATTTTTACTTTTAAATGTTATTCAAAATTTAATTACAAATCTCCAGTATGCCAGCTTAGGTTATAGCTAAATTTATCTATCATCTCCAGAACCACTTATCTTCCCTTTAGCAGCTCTAAGTTTTAATTTTTCAAGGTTTAGTAATGCAACATCCTCCAAATTAAAATTTAATTCTGAACAAAGATTTGATATATACCACAAAACATCTCCTAACTCTTTTTTAATAGCTAATTTTGATTCTTTATCAAATATTCCATTTTTATCTCTTATAACTTTTTTTACTTTTTCTGCCACTTCACCAGCCTCTCCAACTAAACCAAGAGTTGGATAAATATTATTTGAGCCTAAATCTGGATATTGTGCTGTTTCTCTGGCTTTTTTCTGATAAGTTTTAAAATCCATGACTTAAATAACTAACTTTGGGTATGGTAAATTTATTTATATCTAGCAATATTATCTATATATGTCGAATATTGATTTAAAAAGAAGAACAAAAATAGTAGCAACTATTGGCCCTGCAACTCAATCTGAAGAGATAATTACAAATTTAATTAAAGCTGGAGTAACAACATTCAGATTAAATTTCTCACATGGAGATCATAAAGATCATGCTGAGAGAATAAAAACCATAAGAGAAGTATCAAAAAAATTAGATATAGATATTGGAATATTGCAAGATCTTCAAGGACCTAAAATACGATTAGGGCGATTTAAAGATGGGCCAGTAAAAGTTAAAAAAGGCGATAAATTTACTCTGACATCAAATGAAGTCGAATGTTCAAATACTATTGCAAATGTAACCTACGACAAACTTTCTCAAGAAGTTAGCGAAGGGAAAAGAATACTTTTAGATGATGGAAAAATAGAAATGATTGTAGAAAAAGTTGATATAAATTCGAATAATTTGGATTGCATAGTAACTGTAGGAGGGGTTCTTTCAAACAATAAAGGTGTTAATTTTCCAGATGTTCAATTATCAGTAAAAGCATTAACAGAAAAAGATAAAGAGGATTTAAAATTCGGTTTATCTGAAGGTGTTGATTGGATAGCACTAAGTTTCGTAAGAAATCCTTCCGATATAAATGAGATAAAAGATTTAATAAACAAAAATGGGCATTCAACTCCTGTAGTCGCAAAAATAGAAAAATTTGAAGCAATCGATCAGATCGATACAGTATTACCCTTATGTGATGGGGTTATGGTTGCAAGAGGTGATTTGGGAGTAGAAATGCCTGCTGAAGAAGTTCCTCTTTTACAAAAGGAATTAATAAGAAAAGCTAATTCATTAGGTATCCCAATAATTACAGCGACTCAAATGCTTGATTCGATGGCTTCGAATCCGAGACCAACTAGAGCCGAAGTTAGTGATGTTGCAAATGCAATTCTGGATGGTACAGATGCTGTAATGCTTTCAAACGAAACTGCAGTTGGCGATTATCCTGTAGAGGCAGTAGAAACGATGGCAACCATAGCAAGAAGAATTGAAAGAGATTATCCACTTAAGGCTATTGAAAGCCACTTACCCAGTACAATCCCAAATGCTATTAGTGCAGCAGTAAGTAATATAGCTAGACAACTTGAAGCAGGAGCTATAATCCCCTTAACAAAATCAGGTTCTACCGCTCGAAATGTAAGTAAGTTCAGACCACCAACACCTATTTTAGCAACTACGACAGAGAGGAGTGTAGCGAGAAGATTACAACTTGTTTGGGGAGTTACTCCAATAGTAGTTAAAAATGATGAAAGAACAGCAAAAACTTTTAGTTTAGCTATGCAAATTGCTCAGGAGATGGGGATCTTAAATCAAGGAGATTTAGTAGTCCAAACCGCAGGTACATTAACTGGTATTAGCGGCTCTACAGATTTAATAAAAGTCGGTTTAGTAAGAAAGATTGTATCAAGAGGAATTTCAATAGGGGAAATCGGTGTTACAGGTAAAGCAAGAATAATTAAGAATAATCTTGATTTATCTTTAATTAGCCCAGGAGAAATATTATTTGTTCCGAAGGAATTAATGAAAAATATTCCAATGAGTAAAAATATTGCCGGTATTGTTACGAACCAAAGTGTAAATGATGTTTATGCTTTTTTTAACAAAAATAATAAAAAGATATCTACAATTTGTAATTTAGAAAATATGGATAATCATCAAATCTGTAATGGTGACCTTATTACACTCCAGCTTAATGAAGGTGTTATATACATGGGTCAAATTGAAGATGATGATAATGCAATAGATAAATATAAATATGTCTAGGAATATCTCAATAAAAGAAGCCTTCGGCATGGCTACAAAAACCTTAGTATCAAACAAATTGAGAAGTTCGTTAACAATGCTTGGGATAATCATAGGAAATGCTTCAGTTATTACACTTGTTGGACTTGGTAGAGGTGCTCAAACATTAGCAAAAAACCAATTAAGTAATTTAGGTGCCAATGTTTTATTCATTGTTCCTGGAAATAATGACACAAGAAGAAGAGGTATTTCATTTCCTAAAAACCTAGTTTTAGAAGATGCGGTAGCAATAAGCAATCAAGTACCAACAGTTAAAAAAGTAGCTCCTCAAATCTCTGCTAACGAAATAGTGCAATCAAATTCTAAAAGTTTAAATATATCAATTGCTGGAGTTACTCCTGAATTTCTTGAAGTAAGAAGCTTTGAAGTAGATAAGGGAAGATTTTTATCAAAAAATGATGTTAATAGTGCAAGAAGTTATGTTGTAATAGGTCCTGATCTTAAAGACGAATTTTTCAAAGATAAATCTTCAACACTTGGGAAAAAAATAAGAATTAAAGATCATACTTATGAAATTATCGGAATACTAAAACCAAAAGGTGCTGTATTTGGAAGTAATCAAGACAAAAATGCTTATATTCCATTAACCACCATGGTCAATAGAATTACAGGTAAGGACCCGACATATGGAGTAAGTTTAAGTTTCATTAGTGTTGAAGCGATAAATAAAAATGCAACTAGTGCAGCTAAATTTCAGATTACTAACTTATTAAGACAAAGACATAAAATAATCAGAGATGATGACTTTGCGGTTAGATCACAAGAAGATGCGTTGAATATAGTAACTAACATAACAAGTGGTCTAACGTTTTTATTGGCTGGTATTGGGGCAGTATCTTTAGTGGTTGGAGGCATAGGCATAATGAATATTATGCTCGTTTCTGTAAGCGAAAGAACTGAAGAGATTGGACTTAGAAAAGCAATAGGAGCTAAACAATCAGATATATTGATTCAATTTTTAATTGAGGCATTAATTTTATCAACAATTGGAGGATTAATTGGAACAACAACGGGATTATCTGGTGTTTTTCTTTTATCTCTGATAACACCACTTCCTGCATCAGTAGGAATTACAACTACCTTTTCTACCATGATCATTTCAGGATCAATAGGTTTAATCTTTGGCGTTTTACCTGCAAAAAGAGCTTCTAAATTAGATCCAATTGTTGCATTGAGAAGTTTATAAATTGAATTTACAATAATGCTCAATTTTTATAAATTAATTGAGATACTGGTGAGTCTTCAATTACTAGTAATAACATCAATGTTACCTGTTTATATTCCACTACCTTTTATCTATAAATCTAGTAATAACTTTGAGTTGCCTATAACATGGCAGATTCCAACCATAATTTTATTAACACTTATATTTAACAAAAAAGTTGTTTTCAGAGCATTTTCTATATATATAGTTTTGGGGTTATTTATATTTCCTGTCTTTCATCAAGGAGGTTCAATAGGTTATTTGCTCACTCCAAATTTTGGTTATTTATTAGGTTTATATCCATTAATTAAAATAATTGATAATTTAAATACTAAAAAAAAAATAAATGTTGGAAACTTTTTAAAAAATGGATTTATAGCAATAGGTACTATGCATTTAACTGGAATACTTTACAACTTCATGCAAATTATATTCTACAGTCAATTTAATTTATTTTTATATAATTTAGGGAAATACTCATTAGGTAGGATTGGATATCATTTTTTAATGCTTTTTCCACTTTTATTACTTATTAAACCTATAGAACATTTAAAACGCAGCAAATAATGATTAATAAAATACAAACAAAATTATATTTTTTATCTATAAGTTTTTTTATTGTTCTAATAGATCAATTTACGAAATATTTAATACTTTATAATAAGAAATTATTTATTAACAAAGATTTTCTTTTATTCAAATTAGACTTTGTAAAAAATTACGGGGCAGCATTTAACATATTTAGTGGTAGTAGAATATTTTTATCTTTAATAAGTATTTTTTTTTCAATAATTCTTATTTATTTAATATTTAGAAAAAATACTTTACTCCCATTTAATCTATATTCTTATAGCTTTATTCTTGGAGGGACTATTGGTAATGGTATAGATAGGATATATAAAGGTTTTGTTGTTGATTTTATAAATCTAAATATTATAAATTTTCCAGTATTTAATTTAGCCGATATATCTATTAATATTGGTTTTATTTTTTTACTGTTTAACATTTTTAAAAATAACCGATAAAATGAATTACTTAAAATTAAAATATATAAAATATGTGGTATTAATATTATTTATATATATTTTATTTTCGACATTTGTAAGAATAATAAATATTTATACCCTTTTATTTTTAATAACAATTATTTATATATTTTATAATATTGATAAAAAATTATTTAAAAAAATAGTTTATAAAGTTATATATAAAAATAAAACGAATAGACTTTCATTCAAAAATACATACGGTGCCGCCAAGATAAGCTTGGAAGGGGTCGAGAAAATTAATAAAAAAATTAACGATAAAGTAAAAGTAGAATTGATTAATTACCAAAGAAATAAACTAGAGTTCCAATTAAAAACAGGAGATTATAAAGTTACTCTTTTTGGAGCAGGTTCCTCAGGCAAAACATCTATAGCAAGATCATTATTGAAAAATATTGTCGGACAAACTTCAGCAAAAATTGGCACTACAAAGCAAATTAATAGCTATAAAATTCGTATCCCAATTTTAAAAAGAAACATTAATATAGTGGATACTCCAGGTTTATTCGAACCATCTAAATTAGGAGAAGAACGAGAAAAAGCAACGATTTTACAAGCATCAAATTCTGACTTAGTTCTTTTTGTGTTAGATCAGGACATAAATAAATACGAAAACTATTTAATTAAAGAATTATTGAAAATTAGAAAAAAAATAATAATTGTTCTAAATAAGTGTGATTTAAGGTCTAGATATGAAAATAACCTCATCAAAGAAAATATAATTTCTATAACTTCCGCTAGAAAAAATAAAATTTCAGTAGTTCAAACAATAGCAGTTCCTCAACAATCTCCTTTCATAAAATCAGATGCTTTAAATTTATTACCAGAGGTAGGAAGTTTATTTAGAGAAATAATTGAAACGCTCGATAATAATGGTGAAGAGTTATTAGCAGATAATATTCTTTTTCGCTCAAATAAACTAGGTATAAAAAGTAAAAATTTCGTTCAAGAACAAAGATATTTAATGTCAAATAAAGTGATTAATAAATATATGTGGATAACAGGAGGAGTAATACTAGTTAATCCACTACCAGCAGTTGATTTCCTTACAACTACCTCCGTAAACCTTCAAATGATAATGGAATTATCAAAAATATATGAAATTAAGCTAACAAAAAAAGATGCAAAAGATTTAGCGACTTCATTGCTAAGCGTATTAGCTAAACAAGGAATACTAAAAGGGGGTCTCGCCATTCTTTCTCCTGCTTTAGCTACAAGCTTGACTAAAATAATATTATCTAAATCTATACAATCAGTTACAGCAGGCTGGTTAATAAGGATAGTAGGACTAAGTTTGATTGAATATTTTAAAAATGGTCAAGATTGGGGAGATGGAGGAATTCAAGAAGTAGTAGATAAGATCTATAGAATAAGCAAGAGAGAAGATATTTTAAACAACTTCGTAAAAGAAGCTATCTCTAAAATTGAATTGAATAAAAAATTTAAATCAAATAAAAGTTTGCCTCCATTTACTACGTAAAATTGGATAATTGATCATTTAGATAAGTCCTAAAATCAAAGATAGTTATTAAGAGTAAATAAGCAATACAAATAGCTATAGATATAAAGCCTGTTACTATTGCAATAATTTTTTGTCTACCCATATTCATTAGTTAAGTATTTAAAAGTCTCAAAAGTTCTTCAATATGAGATTCTTTTGTATTGTAATTTCCCATGACAACCCGTAAAAAATATTTACCTTTAAAATTTGGTCTAGAAAGCATAAAATTATTGTTAATTAGTTCATTAACTTTAGTTTTAGTCCATGCATCAGAGTCTTTTGGCTCAAGTTTCTTAGGTATGAATGAAACAATATGAAGAGGACCTGAATATATATCAAATTTATTTTTATTAATATTTTTTATAAAAAAATTTTTTCTTTTAATTGATGATTTTAATATATTTTCTATTCCATTCAGACCTAAAAAACGTAATCCAAGCCATAGTTTGATAATCTCTGCAGGTCTAGAACCTTGTATGCCTATTTCCCCTCTATTTATAATATCTTCTTTAGATGATATATATGGTAGTCCAGTATTAAAAGTATTTTCTAAAGTACTCATATTTGAAACCAATAACAAAGATGAAGTCTTTGTAATGCCAATGATTTTTTGCGGATTTATCGTTATCGAATCAGCTTGATTAATATTTTTTAGACCTTCTATTGGGATAGAAGTTATAGCAAAAACCCCTCCAATTGAACCATCAATATGTAACCATATGTTTCTTTGTTTACAGATTTCACTTATTTCTTTAATAGGATCGATGGCTCCTCTTACAGTTGTCCCAAGAGTGGCAACAATAGCAAATATTTTTTTATTTTCTATTGAACATTTATCTAAAGTCTTTCTGAGATCGTTTATGTCCATACGACCTTGATTATCAGTTCTAATCCTGACAAGATTCTTAATATCAAGACCCATTATTCTCATACATTTAACGAAGGAAGAATGAGCATCTTCACTAACAAGTAATACAGAATTAGGATTCGTACCTAATCCAGCGTTATTTCTAGCTGCTATAAGTGCATTCAGATTACTTAATGTACCTCCGCTAGCAGCTATACCTCCTGAGAAATCATTAAACCCTATTTTCTTGGCAAACCATTTGCATAATGATTCCTCAAGCAAAGTTACACTTGGTGATAACTCGTAAGCGAGAAGATTATTATTTAGACCAGCAGCAATTAAATCCCCCAAAATAGAGAAAACTAAAGGTGGGGGATCAAGGTGAGCTAGAGAGCCAGGATGAACGGGATTAAATGAATTATTCAAAAGAGATTCAATCTCAGAAAACAAATCATCTTCAGAATTACCATCTTCCGCAGGCATAATACACTTGAAACTCTCATCAAAAGGTAAAGGACCATTTTTATCAGCTTTAGAGAACCAATCACAAAGAGTTTGACTTGCTCTATTCAGAAGAGTAATCAATTTGTCATTATTCCCTAAATATGAGGGGAAATATATATCTTTACTATTAATTAAATCCTCAGCCATCAGATAAGATATCTATTAATAATTCTATTCTCAATATTGGTAAATGAGATATATTTTTGAAAATGTAAATAGTAATTATGATGAACAGAAAAGAATAAATATTTCAAAATACTCAAGATGGATGAGCTCTATATTAAGAAGATCAGAAGAAATTGGAAAAGTTGAGTTACCAATCTGTTCATTAATTTTAGATGATAGAGGAAGATGTATTGGAAGAGGGGTTAACAGGAGAAATATAAATAAAGATCCATTAGGTCATGCTGAAATAATGGCACTAAGGCAGGCATCTCTAATAAAAAATGATTGGAGATTTAATGAATGTATTATCATCACAAATTTAGAACCATGTACCATGTGTGCATCGGCACTTATTCAAGCAAGGATGGGTAAAGTAGTATTCGGTGCCTACGATAAGAAAAGAGGTGGATTGGGCGGTTCAATTGACTTATCAAAGCATAAAAGTTCTCATCACAAAATGGAAATTATAGGAGGTATTTTAGAAGACGAATGCAGTCAAGTTTTACAATTATGGTTTAAAAAGTTGAGGACTCAAAAATAGAATATTTTTTTAACTCAGTATCAAATAGGTTTAATAATCTGTCTACATTCTCCTGACTTGAGTTAAATCCCATTAATCCTATGCGCCATACCTTACCAGACAATTCTCCAAGTCCATTTCCAATTTCTATTCCAAAATTTCTTAAAAGATGATTTCTAAAACCATCTCCATCAACAGCTGGTGGGATTTTAACTGTTGTGAGAGTTGGCAATCGATAATCCTCTGATACATGTAATTCCATGCCTAGACTTTCTAAACCATTCCAAAGATTCTTTGCATTAGTATTATGCCTATGCCAAACATTCTCTAAACCCTCATTTGCTATTAATCGTAAACCTTCACGAATAGCAAAATTCATATTAACTGGAGCAGTATGATGGTAAACACGATCAGAACCCCAATATTTATTTAAAAGAGATAAATCTAAATACCAGTTGGGGACTTTTGTTTGTCTTGAACTTAGTTTTTCTTCAGCTCTCTCATTCATTGTAAAGGGACTTAATCCAGGCGGGCAGCTTAATCCTTTCTGGCTACAACTATACGCTAAATCTATTTTCCATTCATCTATCAATAGTTCTAGAGCTCCAAGGGAAGTAACTGCGTCAACTAAAAATAAGCAGTTATTTTTTCTACATACATCACCAATTCCATCAAGAGGTTGTAAAACGCCACTAGATGTTTCAGCGTGAACGATAGCAAATATAGCTGGTTTTTTAGTCTCTATTTCATACTTTATTTCTTCATAAGAAAAGGATTCACCCCAAGGTTTTTCAATAACAGATACATCTGCTTTGTATCTAGTTGCCATATCAACTAGTCTGTCTCCAAAATATCCTTTTTTAGCGATAAGAATTTTTTCTCCTTCCTCTATAAAATTCGCTATTGAGGCTTCCATAGCTGCACTTCCAGTACCACTCATTGGAAGAGTCAGACGATTATTACATTGCCATGTATATCTTAGAAGTTGTTGAACATCAGACATTAATGAAATATATGCTTCATCTAAATGGCCAATAGGATTTAAGGAAAGAGCATTTAGAACTTCTGGATGTGCGTTTGAAGGACCAGGACCTAATAAAAGTCTAGAGGGAACATAAGTCTTTGAGAAATGAGATAAATTCTCTTCATTTAAAGCCGAAATAAGTTTTGCTTCTGTCAAAGCATTACATTCAATTACTTTTAAATTAAACTAATATCGGCACATAAGCGATATTTATTTAAAGAAATTCATTCAATTTAAATATTTAAGTAAACAATTATTAAACTTATGACTTGAAACACTAAAAGAAGACATCTAGTCTTATAAAAAGTTACCGTTGATACATAACAAGAATCATCAAGTTATTAATTTCATATAAGGTATTAAAAAATTATGTCTAAATCTCCTCAAGATGTTTTAAGTCAAATTAAAGACGAAGGAATTGAACTCATCGATTTAAAATTCACAGATATTCATGGAAAATGGCAACATTTAACTCTTACATCAGACATGATAGAGGAGGATTCTTTTACAGAAGGCTTAGCATTTGATGGTTCATCAATAAGAGGTTGGAAAGCAATTAATGCTTCGGATATGTCAATGGTGCCCGATGCAAGTACAGCTTGGATAGATCCTTTTTATAAACATAAAACTCTAAGTATGATTTGCTCTATTCAAGAGCCAAGAAGCGGAGAGCCTTATGATAGATGTCCAAGAGCTTTAGCTCAAAAGGCATTAAAATATTTAGACTCAACTGGTATAGCAGATACAGCATTTTTTGGACCAGAACCAGAATTTTTTCTTTTTGATGATGTCAGATATGACTCTAAAGAAGGAGGTTGTTTTTATAGTGTAGATACTATTGAAGCACCATGGAATACAGGGAGAATTGAAGAAGGGGGAAACTTAGGATACAAGATCCAATATAAAGAAGGATATTTCCCTGTAGCACCAAATGATACTGCGCAAGATATCAGATCTGAGATGCTTCTTCTTATGGGTGAATTAGGTATCCCCACAGAAAAACATCACCATGAAGTTGCTGGTGCCGGCCAACACGAGCTTGGAATGAAATTTGATTCGTTAATAAATGCTGCTGATAACGTTATGACTTATAAATACGTTGTCAGAAATGTTGCAAAAAAATATGGGAAAACTGCAACATTTATGCCCAAGCCTGTTTTTAACGATAATGGAACCGGAATGCATGTTCACCAAAGTTTATGGAAGAGTGGTCAGCCACTATTTTTTGGTGAAGGAGCATATGCAAATTTATCTCAAACAGCAAGATGGTACATTGGAGGCATACTTAAACATGCGCCTTCATTCTTAGCATTTACTAACCCAACTACAAATAGTTATAAACGATTGGTTCCAGGATTCGAAGCACCTGTAAATCTAGTTTATTCTGAGGGTAATAGATCAGCTGCAGTAAGAATACCTTTAACAGGACCAAGCCCTAAAGCAAAAAGATTAGAATTCAGATCAGGTGACGCACTTGCTAATCCTTACTTAGCCTTCTCTGTAATGATGCTTGCTGGTATTGATGGAATTAAAAATCAAATTGATCCTGGTGATGGAGTAGATGTAGATTTATTTGAACTTCCAGCTGATGAACTTGCGAAAATTGATACAGTACCTTCATCTCTAAATGATTCACTTAATGCACTAAAAGCAGACAAAGATTATCTATTAGCTGGTGGAGTATTTACTGAAGATTTTATCGATAATTTTATCGATATAAAATACGAAGAGGTACAACAACTAAGACAAAGGCCTCATCCACATGAATTTTTCATGTACTACGATGCATAATTAAAATAATACATAATTTTAAATTTATCAATTTGAGAAATATCACAAAATATTCTCAAATTGATTTTTTTTTTGTTGGAATATAGATATATAAATTAAAAAATGGCTAGGGAATCTATTTCAAAAATTGCATATAAAACGCTTCAACAGAGTAAAAGCATTGCAGGTTTTGCTCACAAGCAAATCAGTTCAAGATTAATGAATTTTATTCTGCCCGATACGAAGCTTGAAAATTTTGATATAAATAAGGATCTTCTAATGCAAATCCAGAATTCAATGGAGAACTTAAGAGAAGAAGATTGGAATGATGCAGAAAAAAATATATATCCCAAAAAATTGTTGTTTGACGAGCCATGGCTAAGATATCTAACTCAATATCCTAAAATTTGGCTCGATATGCCTAATACCTGGGATAGACGCAGAAAACAAAATTTTGATGATCTTCCAAAATCAATCGAAAAAGATAATTATCCTCAATATTACCTGAGAAATTTTCACCATCAAACAGATGGTTATTTATCAGATTTTTCAGCTAGCATTTATGACCTACAAGTAGAGATACTTTTTAATGGAAGTGCTGACTCAATGAGAAGAAGAATAATTAAGCCCATAAAAGAAGGACTTAAAAATTTTAGCGAAAGAAAAAAACGTTCTATTAAAATACTTGATGTAGCTACAGGATCAGGAAGGACATTAAAACAATTAAGAGCCGCATTTCCTAAAGAAAAAATTACTGGAATTGATCTATCTGATTCATACTTAAAAGAGGCAAGTAGATATATTTCAGATTTAGATGGAGATTTAATTCAGTTAATAAAAGGTAATGCTGAGGAATTACCTTTTGAAAATGATAGTTTTCAATGCATTTCTTGTGTTTACTTATTTCATGAATTACCTAGAACAATTAGAGCTAAGGTATTAAATGAATTTTTTAGAGTTCTTGAACCTGGAGGGATATTAGTATTAGCTGATTCAATTCAAATAAATGATTCACCTGACTTTACATCCGTAATGGAAAACTTCTATAAATCTTTTCATGAGCCTTTTTATTGTGATTACATAAAAGAGGATATAGATTCTAAAATAGAGGAAATAGGTTTTAAAGATGTAAAATCAAATTCCTTTTTTATGACCAAAGTATGGTCTGCTGTAAAGTAAATAAAAACTTCTATGACCTATTGGGATAAAGACACTATTCAGCTTGTTCAAAGTCTTAATGACAAATTAAAAATTGATCATTCTAAATGGCATAAAGATAAAGGGAATAAATATAAACGATCTGCAGAATTAATTTCCGCGGGATTATGCCATTTAATTATTTCTTGTAATGAGAAGGAGACTATTGAGTATATAGAAGAAAGTATTAAATGGTTAAAAGAAATTAACGTGGATCAACCTTGCCCGAGTAAAAATCACCTTTTTAAAGCCAACTGAAGCCTATTACCTTTGCTACTCCATCTAATGTCATCAAAACATTCATTAATAATATATAAGCCACGTCCATTTACACTATTTATTTTTTTTGGTAATTTGTAATTTCTTCTTTTTATTTCTAAACCATTACCTTGGTCTTGAATTTGCCAAACACACCAATTAGGAGTGATTATTCTTCTTACTCTAATATTTTTTGTAGGATCTAATTTATTTCCATGTTTTACTGCGTTCACTAGAGCTTCATGTAAACCAAGTTTGATAAGATAACTTGATTTAGAATTCTTAATAGGTTCTAATAATTGATCGACAAATTCATTTAACTGTAATGATGATCCGAATTCGTAGTTTGACCAGTTAATCTTCGGCCTTTTAAAAAACTTTTTTAAAATATTTTTGCCCCGAAATGAGGACATAATAATATTTTGATACTAATTAAATTTTAACTTATTAGATACCTAATTTTAAAGAATATTGTTATGTCTTTCTGCAATTGCAGGATGCCGTAGGATTGAATCCATAAGTCTCACTCCTCTAAGTTGATTTATTAAAGGCATATGTCCATCAGGTGCATCCAATGACCAGCAAAAAGATCCAGGATATCTAGTCCATAAGCCCTCGTTTTTCCAACCTATTTTAGGCCACATTAATTCATATTTTTTCCCTACTGATTTTAAAATCTTTGCTTGAATTGAGAATCCAAATCTACCAGTAGAATAAATAGTCCATAATCTATCTATTGTCTGTAGATCTTTACCTGACATATTATTTACTTCACTATAGAAAACATATCCACGTTTTTCAGCTAATTTTCCAGCTAATTTTCTTAAATAGGAACTAGTTAATCTATCTGCCTCTTCAAAATCTTGCTCAACTAACATCAATTGCAAATCTTTATAATTAATATCAATATCTGAATATGTATTAAACCAATTATTGAATTTAGAGTTTTCAAAGAATTCAGGCTTAAATTTTTTTAAAACTTGCAATATCCAACCAGCAGCCCAGTCATCCCCATCACTATCGAAGATATTAAAAAGTGAAGGGCCAAGATTAAAAATATTTTCGACTTCAGATTCTATTTGATTTAATGAATTTATTCTTTTTCGTTGATTAGAATCTACAAATTTTTTTATCAGATTTAATGTAGCATTATTATAGTTATCTTGTTCTTTGTTATTCATTTTAAAAAGTCAATCTAAAAAAATAAAAACTATCCATGTATTTCAAAAGAAAAGAACTAGAGAAATTTAGAAGTTTTAAAGGACCACTTATAGATGTTAGAAGCCCGAGTGAATATTATAAAGGACACCTGCCTAATTCTATTAACATTCCATTATTTGATAATGATGAGAGATCTGTAATTGGTACGATTTATAAAAAAGAAGGCAGAAAAAAAGCAGTCATAGAGGGATTAAAATTTTTTGAAAAAAAAATAGAATTACTTCTTGATAATTTATTCATGAGTATTGAGTCTTATAAAACTATTCCTAATAAAAGTAATGAATGTGTTATCAGAATATATTGCTCCAGAGGAGGAATGCGTTCACAAAGCATTGCTTGGCTACTTGAAAAATATAAATATAATCTAATAACACTTAAGGGAGGATACAAAATATATAGAAGATGGGTATTAGATAGTTTCTCTAAAAAGTTGAATATTGTAGTTATTGGGGGGAAAACAGGCACAGGGAAGACAAGATTATTATCATTACTAGAGAAATATAATTATCAAACTATTGATCTTGAAGGATTTGCTTGTCATAGAGGAAGTACATTTGGAGGTTTAGGAATGAAAGAACAACCTTCAAATGAACAATTTGAGAATATAATTGCTGAAAAATTAAATTCTTTTAAATGTTCTAATAATATTTTTGTAGAAGCTGAAAGTGCAAATATAGGTAAATGCAAAATTCCTCATGAATTCTTCAATCAGATGAAAAATTCTAGAAGAATTGAAATTTTAAGAAGCGAATCTAACAGGTTAGATGAGTTAATAGACACTTACAGTGTTTTTAAGAAAGAGGAACTCCAAGAATCTGTATTAAGGATAAAAAAAAGATTAGGACCGCAAAGAACAAAAATAGCTTTGGAATCAATTAATAATGAGAAATGGGAGTTAGTTTGTAGATCGGTTCTAGATTATTATGATAAGTGTTATGAATTTGAAAAGGTTGGAAAGTCAAATATAAAGTTATTAGATTTAACCGACAAAAAATATGATGAAAGGATTCTAGAGTTAATAAATAATGTTTTATAACATAATTACAAACGAATGTAAAAAATATTTCTTAAGATAAAAAATTATCAACTGAATATTATGACAGCAAATAAAACTGCAAAAATACAATTTTATGAGGGAACTGATGAACCAGTAGTGCCTGAAATAAGACTGACTAGGAGTAAAGATGGTACCACCGGCCAAGCATTATTTTTGTTCGAAAAACCTCAGGCATTAACTTCAATTACAGACGGTGAAATCACTGGTATGCGTATGATTGATTCCGAAGGTGAAATACTAACTAGGGAAGTTAAAGTAAAGTTTTTAGATGGGGAACCAATATTTTTAGAAGCAGTTTATATTTGGAAGAACACATCAGACTTTGATAGGTTTATGAGATTTGCAAATAGTTATGCCAAATCAAATGGATTAGGATATTCTGAAAAGAAGTAGAATATTCTGAAAATTGAGTAGTTCATCATATTTCAAGCTAGTAGTAATATTAATCACTTCGTTAATAATATGGACTTTAAGGGATTTTCTCTTACTAATAATTTGTTCTTTAGTAATTTCAAATATTGTATGTAATTTATGTAATCAAATGCAAAAGGGATTGAAAATTCCTCGCTCACTTTCTTTGTTTCTTGTATTAACTGTTATATCAGTAATAGTATTTACTATTTTTATTCTTGTATTGCCTCCGTTCATAAAAGAATTCAATGAAATACTAATTGATATTCCAAATGGTTTATCAAAAATAAATATTTTGATTAATACAAATCTGAACAAACTGAATAACCTGTTTTATGGAGAAAAATCAAATAATGTTATAGATATATTCAATCTTGTAAATAATGTAGTTACCATTCCTGATGTCTCAACTATTGCAAAAGCTATTCAAGAAAGTTTTAAGAATTTAATTAATATAGCGGGAAATTTGGGTTCAGGTCTTTTGAAATTAATATTCGTATTAGCTGTTAGTTTGATGATTTCTATTGAACCAAAACAATATAAAGAAAATATACTTCTATTAATACCCAAAAATTACCGTAACAAGTTTAGAAATATTCTCGAAAAATGCAATATTGCATTAGCAAATTGGACCTTTTCTATGGCCATAAGCTCATTATCAGTAGGTTTATTATCATTAATAGTTTTATCTATTTTAGATGTCAAATATGTTGTCTCAAATGCTTTAATAGCAATGGTTCTTAATATAGTCCCAAATATAGGTCCAGTTATTAGTGGTATATTTCCTATCTCAATTGCACTACTAGATAATTTTTGGAAGCCAATGGCTGTATTAGGAGCATATGTAATCATTCAAAATATTGAAAGCTATATAATAATGCCATCAATAATGAAAAAAAAAGCAAACTTACTACCTGGCCTAACATTAATTTCACAATTTGGATTCACCTTCATTTTTGGTCCATTAGGCTTAATTCTATCTCTTCCATTAGCTGTAGTAATACAGGTTATTATTAAAGAAACACTCAATGATATTTAAAAATTACTTAATTAATTTTTTATATAAATATGGATATGAAAAAAGTATAAAGAAAGCTAAGGGATGTTTACCAAAAGCAAAATATAATGAACTGAAAGTAAAATGATCAAATAATATTCTTAACTCAGTAGAAAGATCTATTAAAACTAAAGAAAATAAAATTATCAAATAGTAATTTAACTTCATAAAATTAGAATGTTAAACTCAGTCTTTCAGCAGCAAAGATGGAGCCAATAAAATACTTGAATAACTTCCAACTATAATTCCTAATGATAAGGCCAAAGAAAACCAAAATAGCGAGTAAGATCCAAACAAAATTATGCTTAATAAAGGGAAAAGAGTTGTAATACTGGTAAAAGTTGTTCTCCTAAATGATTCGTTAACTGATAATTGAATAGTTTCGTTAAAGCCCTCTTTCTTTGATTTCAAATTCTCACGAATTCTATCAAATATAACAACAGTATCATTTACAGAATAACCCGCTATGGTTAACAATGACACAGCAAATAAACTATTTACCTCAACAGATAATATAATTCCCAACCAGGAAAATATACCGAAAACAATTACTAAATCATGGAACAGAGCTAATAGTGCAAATAATGCATATTTTTTATCAAATCTAATTGTTATGTATAAAGAAATTGCAAATAAAGAAACTAGCAATGAAGTAACACAATTAATAAGTAATCTTTTCCCAAGCTTTGGACCTATTAATCTTGAATCCTTGCTCTCATAATTTAGAGGCCCAGCAATATTATCAATATTATTAATAAGATTATTTGACTCTTCGATAGTCAAGTAAGGGGTTCTTATTGAAATTAATTTATTATTATTTTGGAATTGTAGTTTAATATTATTTAAAATGTTTTTATTTTTAGAGATCTCTCTTAACTTTTCTAAAACTGAATCAGGGGAAAGTTTAGAACATTCTTCTTCACAAACTCTCTCTATTCTTAGTTCATTTCCTCCAACAAAATCCATTCCTAAATTTATAGGTTTCTTATAAGGAGTATTAAAAGTAGAATATAAAATTCCTAAAAAACTCAACAATATAAGAACAGTAGAAAAACCAATTATCTTTCTTTTATTTTTTATTATTTCAAGATTGAATTTCATGGGAAAATTAGAAAAAAACAATTTAATTTGAAAAATTATTCCTGGGAAGATAGAGATTTTTTTGTCTTAAAGATTGATATGTTGTAAAAAATCGCAAAATAGTTTTAGAACAATTTAATGAGGTAAACAAGCTTATTAAGACTCCAATGCCTAATGTTGCAGCAAAACCTTTAACAAAATTTGTTCCTAATAAAAACAATACAAAACAACTTAGAAGAGTTGTTATATGGCCATCAACTATGGATGAATTAGCTCTTTGAAAACCACTATCAATAGATCTTGTAAGAGTATTACCATCATATAATTCTTCTCTAATTCTCTCAAATATTAGAATATTTGCATCAACAGCCATACCAATGCTAAGTATAAGGCCAGATATTCCCGGTAAAGTCAAAGTAACAGGAATTAAAGAATATAGGGCTAAGTTAAAGAAACCATAAAGTACTAGAGAAAGAACTGAAACAAAACCTAAAATTCTATAATTAAAAATCATAAATATACCAACAAAAATTAATCCACTAATAGCTGCATAAAGACTTTTTAAAATATTACTGGATCCCAACAGAGCTCCTATAGTGTTAGTTTCTACTATTTCAATTGGCAATGGCAATGAACCTCCTTTAAGTTGAACTTCTAACTCTCTAGCATTTTCAGCACTAAAATTACCACTTATTGTTGCTGATCCACCCGTAATCCCAGTATTAGCAAATTGATTACCAACACTGGCTTCACTTATCGACTCGCCATCTAGAATGATAGCCAATAGTTGATTAGTGCCAGCAATTGACTTTGTAATTTCTGCAAACTTTTCACCTCCTGAATTGCTAAAAGTTAATAAAACTTCCCAGTTACTGTTTGTTTGTTCTTGTCTCCTTCCTGCGTTAATAAGATCCTTTCCAGTTAAATCTGTTTTAATAAATAAATTTGTAATTTCCTTATTAACATACTTTTTAATTTCAATTAACTTCCCATATAAATCTTTACTAGTAGATGAGTAATTTAATTCCTGTTACTTTGACTTTACCGGGAATATCTGGCCTTATACTTAGCATTGGTATGGCTGTTGATGCAAATATTCTAATATTTGAGAGAATTAGAGAAGAATTATATGATGGTAATACTCAATCTCTTTAGTTGTAGGTTTTTTAAATCTGTAGATGTTCCTTGTTTTTGAGTTCTAAATTCTAATAAAGCAGTCTTACCTAAAACTCTTGAAGCAACTATTGGATTTTGTTCTCCAGGTAATTCTAAAATCAATTGATCACCACCTAGGGTTTGTAAGTTAGACTCGGAAACACCTAAGTTGTTAACACGTTTATCTATAACCGAATTAACTGCTTCAAGTTCATCACTTGTTACCTTACCTTCATCTTTAATAATTTGTAGTGTAAGTTGTGAACCGCCTTTTAAATCCAATCCCAACTGTAAGGGATAATTTATTAATAGATAAACAGATAATGTAAGTAGAAATATAATAAAAAAAAGCCAACCTTGCCTTCTTTTCATTGCCTATATACTCCCACTAATTAAATCTTCAACTTTTTCGACTATTTGATGTGGTTGGATTATTGTCAAATTCTCAAGGTTTCCATTATACGGAGTTGGAATATCCTGACTAGATAATCTAATTGGTCGGACATCAAGATCATCGAAACACTCTTCTGTTATCAAGGCAATTAATTCTGCACCAATACCTCCAGTCTTCATACATTCTTCAACAATAATTACTTTATTTGTTTTTCTTATTGATTTTGAGATGGTTTCCATATCAAATGGTTTTAAACTTATTAAATCGATTAACTCAACATCTATTCCTTTTTTTTCTAATTCTTCAACAGCTTTAAGGCAGTGATGTCTCATTCTTGAATAAGTCAATAAAGTAATATCTTTCCCTTCTTTTACAACGTCAGCTTGATCTAAAGCGCAAGTATAATCACCCTCAGGCAATTCTTCAGACAAATTGTATAGAAGAACATGTTCGAAAAATAGAACCGGATTATCATCTCTTATAGCTGCTTTCATTAAACCTTTAGCATTTGTAGGTGTACTGCATGCAACAATCTTTATACCGGGAACTGCATGAAAATACGCTTCAAGTCTTTGACTGTGTTCAGCTCCAAGTTGACGACCAACTCCTCCAGGTCCTCGAACTACTGCTGGTATCTTATAATTTCCGCCACTTGTATATCTAAGCATGCCCATATTATTTGATATCTGATTAAAAGCTAAAAGCAAAAAACCCATATTCATTCCTTCTACAATTGGTCTTAACCCTGTCATTGCTGCGCCCACAGCCATACCTGTAAAACTATTCTCTGCAATTGGAGTATCTAAGACTCTTAACTCTCCATATTTTTCATATAAATCCTTAGTCACCTTATAAGATCCTCCATATTGACCGACATCTTCACCCATAACGCAAACATTTACATCATTTGCCATTTCTTCATCAATAGCCTCTTTCAAAGCATTGAATAATAATGTTCCAGCCACAATTAATTACCTAATTAATCACATATACAATCCTACCACTTTGATTAATTTATCCTCCTTCAGCAAATGTTATAAGTAGTAATATTGACAAAATCATTCCTGGAGAAAGCAAAAGAATTAAAAGGCCTAGGTCATGTAAAGACATTCAAAGAAAGTATTTTTATTATGATATTGGTAATTCAACTTTTCTTCAGAAAAAAACTGCGAATAAATACAATAAAAAGTCCAATACCAATAAAGGCAAAAGAAAAGGTTAGCAAAAAAGATAATCCAATTATTAAGGTGTTAATACTAGAAGAAATATTTTGAACAATTTCAGAAGAATTAGATGGTTTATGTATTGAAAAATAAATTGCAATTTTGTTACTTAAAAAATAAAAAAATATAAATAATAAAAAACTGGTTAATGATCCAACAATAAAATTTAATGGTCCTTTTTCGGGCATATTTTTTTCAATATTTTCATTGCTATTATCAGCCACAATAGAAATTTATATAAAAAAATTTAAATAAATGTTATTCCCTTTTCAAGGAAAGCGCAAACCCATGAATCGTACCCTTTATCTTCAAATAATTTAGCATTTGCATTTAATTCATTTTTAGCAGTCTCTATATCTTTAAAGAGTGCAAAGCAAGTAGGGCCTGATCCACTCATTGAAAATGTCAGAGAATTCTTTAATTTAGAAAGTAAATATAATGCCTGCTTTACAGAATCATTGTCATTTTCAACAACTAACTGCAAATCATTTTTTATAGTTAAATGTTGATTATCAAAATTTAAATTACTTAAACCATTATCTCTTAAATTTTTTCTTACGTTCTCAATAATTTCTCTTTTAGTAAGATATTTATCACAAAATCTATTGCTATATTTTTTATAAGTTTCAGCAGTAGATACTGATACATTTGGATTTTTTAAAAGAATTACTCCATATCCAAAGTTTGAATCTAATTTCTCCAAAATTTCGCCTCTTCCAAAACATAATTGAATACCACCATTTATAAAAAAGGGAATATCAGATCCTATAGTTGATGCTAATGAACATAATGTTTCTTGATCTAAATTCAAACTCCATAACTTATTTAGACCAATTAATGTTGCTGCTGAGTTACTGGATCCACCAGCTAATCCTGCACCAATTGGAATATTTTTTCTTAAAAATATATTCGCACCTAAATCTATATTTAATTTTTTCCTTAATAGATTTGCTGATTTAACAATTAAGTTATCACTAGATAAACTTAAATCATTGCAATCAGATTCAAGTTTAATTAATCCTTCATTATTAATCTGAAATTCTAAATAATCAGAAAGATCAATATTTTGCATAATCATTGCTAACTCATGGAATCCATCCTCTCTTTTACCAATCACTTCAAGGTGCAGATTTATTTTGGCAGGAGATTTTATAATAATTTTATTTCTGGCTAAATCTTGCATATACTTAAATATGTTATTTTTTGATTTTAATACAATTTTCTGCAAGCTTAATCCATTGTTCAATTGAAATATCTTGTGGTCTTAAATTAAAACAAACTTTTGAAGATTCAGATAATTCATTTAATTCATCGTTTGAGAGTATTGAATTAAGAGTATTTCTAAGCATTTTTCTTCTTGAATTAAATGAAATTCTAAGAAGTTTATCTATATATTTTTCTAGACTAATGTCTAATCTCAAATCATTTTTAATTGGTTCAAAAACTACTAAAGAAGAAAAAACTTTTGGAGGGGGACTAAATGATGAAGGAGGTACATCGCAAATTCTTTTTATTTTTGATAAGAGTTGCATTCTTATACTAAGTGCACCAGCATTGGGACTACCTTCTTTTGACAAAATTCTATCTACAACGTCTTTCTGCATTAAAAAAATTATTTTCTCGTAATTATAGTTTCTTATAATGCCCAATCGCCCTATGAAAATATCCAATATTGGGCCAGTTATATTGTAAGGAATATTTGCAATCACTTTAGTAATCATTTTATTAATCGAATCTAAATTTACAGAAAGAATATCTCCCTGCTGAAGTGAAAACTTATCATTATCATTGAATTTATCATTTAATAAATTTATTAAATCTTTATCTAATTCAATCGCATGCAATTTTTTAATTTCTGAGTCTAATAACTTAGATGTTAAAGCTCCTTTACCTGGGCCAATTTCTAAAATAAAGTCATTTTCATTAAGAACCGCAATTTCTTTAATTTTTTCTAATATTTTTTTATTTACCAACCAATGTTGTCCAAATCTTTTTTTTTGATAATAGTTTTTAGAATTCATCTAAAAGATAAATAATATGTTTAAATTAAATATGAATTTATTTAATACTTTATATCATGAGCTTATCAAAAAAGAATTTAGATAAACTCAATAAATTTAAAAAAAGTAAAAATTTAAATATCGAAAGTAAAAATATAAGTAATTACACAAATATATCTAACAATAATAATTTAATCACCAATCCACTTAATACAGAAGATCCCAATAAAATTTTTTACTCTTTAATTGATAATTCAGAATCTTTAGAAGAGACTTCTATCGTTAATAAATCATTAAGAAAAAGTGAACTTAATCAAAGTATTATGAATTCTAGAAAAGCTCAGTTTTCAAAGAAATTAACAACCGAAGAGGAACTATATGATGAATTTAATTATCTTCTTGATGAATAATTAGTTTTAATATTCACTTATGCTTCAGAGTAATAGATTAACAATTTATGCTATCGGCAAAATAAAGAAACTTTGGATTAGAGATGGAATTAATCAATACAAAAAAAGGATGCCTGAACTTATCATTAATGAGTTAAAGACTTTTAATTTAAATAATCTTAGATCCAATAACAATATTATTATCTGCCTAAGTGAAGAAGGGAAGCTGTTTAATTCAGTTGAACTATGTTCTTTACTTTTAAATTTTAAAAATAAAAAAATTAATTTTCTAATTGGCGATACTGATGGAATAAGTTCAGATATCAAAAAAAATTCAGATCTTATACTTAGCCTATCTCCTTTAACTTTTCCTCATGAATTAGCTAGATTAATCCTAATCGAGCAAATCTATAGAGCTGTTTCTATATCTAACAACTCCCCTTACCATCGTTCTTGAAAAGATTAGATTTAATCTAAAATTACTCTATAAAACCTTAATAACTAACTATTTTTTGATTTTTGTTGTATAGTACATATATACTATTAACTTAAGTCTTGGATTCCTTTAATTCAGCTACTAAAAAGTTTAAAATCCCCTTATTAAATGATTCGGTATCTGCAGGATTTCCTTCTCCCGCAGATGACTATACGGAAGAAAATATTGATTTAAATGAACATTTAATATCTAATCCGTTTAGCACTTTTTTTCTTAGAGTCAAAGGCGACTCAATGATAAATGCAGGAATTAAAGATAAAGATTTAATAATAGTAGACAAGAGTTTAATAGCCAAGCCAGGGAACATTGTCATTGCAATGATAGACGGGGAATTTACAATAAAAAGATTATCTATAAAAAATGATGAATTATATTTAAAAGCAGAAAATCATAATTATCCTAATTTTAGCTTTAAAAACCATATTGATGTACAGATATGGGGGGTTGTTATTTATTCAATACATAGCTATTTATGAGAATTTCAAGTATTGATGCTATAGCTCTCATAGATGCTAATAATTTTTATGCGTCATGTGAACAAAATATTAATCCTCATTTGAGAAATAAACCAGTAGTAATTTTATCTAATAACGACGGATGTATCATTGCGAGAAGTCCTGAAGCGCGAGCTTTAAAAATTAAAATGGGAACTCCTTATTTCAAGATCAAAGAAAAATTAAATAAATTAGATGTAGCAGTCTTAAGCTCAAACTACTCGCTTTACGGCGATATGAGCAGAAGGCTAATGAATTTGCTAAAAAACTACTGTGAACAAATAGAAATTTATTCTATTGACGAAGCATTTGTCTCTATTTCTAGACCTAATGATAAAAATCTATATCCGTGGGCAAGAAGCATAAGATCATTAATATATCAAAATCTAGGGATTACCATAACAGTAGGAATAGGAGAAAATAAAGTAAGAGCAAAAATTGCTAATAAATTAGCTAAAAATATTGATTATTCAGCTGGAATATTTGATTTAGCTAGAACCGGAAATGAGAATAATTATTTGAAAATAATTAGTGTAGATAAGATATGGGGAGTCGGGAAACAAACCTCTAATTGGCTACAAAGTAAAGGTATTAAAAATGCGAGAGAATTAAGAGATATGGAAGAAAATGAAATCATTAAGAAATTAGGCATCGTAGGGAAAAGATTGCAATTAGAACTGAAAGGTCATAAATGTCTACCTATAGAAAAAAACAAGAAGTCAAAAAAAGAGATTCAGGTGAGTAGGAGTTTCGGTACTCCTGTCACAAAATTAGAAGACTTAACTCAAGCACTGGCAACTCACGCAATAAAAGCATCTGAAAAAATGAGAAGTCAGAATTTACAATCATCTGATATTAGAGTATTTGCCAGAACCAGTAAATATTCAAGTCAAAATTATCAAAGAAGTGCTCATAGAAAACTTACAAATGCAACAGATGACACAAATAATATTTTAAAAATAGTAGTTGAATTATCTAAAGAAATTTATAATCCCGAATATAAATTTTCAAAAGCTGGAGTTTTAATGCAGGATTTAACAAATAGCGAATATTTACAGCAATCAGTTATCAATTACAAATCTCAGAAAGACCTAAAAAAATCAAAAAATCTTATGAGAACAATTGATTTATTAAATAAAAGATTTAATGACAATGCAATTACATGGGCTATTACAAAAAATCCACGAAGTTGGAAGATGAATAAAAATTTCTTAAGTCGCTCATCTACTACTGATATAGAACAAATCCCAACTATAGTGAAATAAACAAAATAACATGGAATTTATATTATTTTTAAGCAAATTAGATAAAGAGATTCTTGACTTATTAATAAAAGCAAACTACATAGTCGAAGAAAATGAAATTGAATGTCTAATCAATAAACAAATAAAAGGGCTACATAATTTTAAAGAAAATAAAATAATAATATGTACTGAAAATGCAAAAAGGAAAACAAATTATAGAAATAAAAAACAGCAACCAAACAAAGATAACTTCAAAACAGAAAGGGCAATAAGAAAAGCATTAAGACATGAAGCTACTCATGCCATACAAAAATGTAATAACAATAAAACAGTAGGAGACATAAAAAATTTAGAAAATAAATTACATCAAAGTAAGAGAAGAGCATTAGAATTTTCTACTTCCAATTTTTCTGGGACATATGCAAAAGAAGTAGAAGCATATATTCTTGAAGACAAACCCAAAAAGGTAAAAAAAATGATTAAGAAATACTGCCTATAAATTTAAAGAAAAAAATATTAACTAGCAATGAAATTACCACAACGTTGCTTGTCTAAAAAATCTATATGTTGTCTTTCTGTGTAATATAATTCTTGAAATTTAATCGCATCTGAGTTTAAATCCTTAAAAAGATCATCTATCTCTTTATTTGTATTTGAGGAGTCTGAAGAAGGATTATCAATTAAAATAGATATACAATTTTCTAAAGTTTTTAATCTTTGAGATCCCCAAGATTCGATAAGGTGTCTACATCTTTTTAGAGAATTATATTTCTCAAGAAGCGATAATGTTCCAAGTAAATTGTCTTTAGGATTACTCAGCAATGTTAAAAACAATTCATTTGGATTAATAAAAAAATTAATTTTATTTGATGATTCAGGATTATTGAGAGATAGGTAGTCAGGGAGAAGAGAAATTAAGTTAATAGAAGAAAAATCTTTTTGAAGAATTTGACCATTCGATTGTTTTAAATCATATAAGTAGTTTAAACCTAAATTATTTTGTTCAATTTTTGAAATAGCTTCCCATAAATTTTGAATATAACTAGTATTAAAACCATTAATTTCTCTTTTAAGAAATTCATCCCGAATAAATAGCCTAAGGTCTGGGCAATGTAAATAATAAAAAATTATTTCCGATTCATTTTTTTCCCGCCGAGAAATTTCACTAGGTTGTTCAAATTTTTTGGATCTACCATGCCAACGAAATCCCTTAACTTGATTTCTTAAATCTTGTTCAAACTGTATTGCTAACCGAGCTTGACCATTACTTAGTTTTTCGGAAACTTTTTGTAAGTAATGAGTTCTGGTTGATGATTGAGGTAATTTACTTAACAATTTAACCAATGAAGAAATCACACTCTGGAAAATTTCAGACTTAGTTAAATCTTTATCTTTAAAGATCTGATCAATCTCCCAATCAATCCAAAAGGATGAATTATCAATTAAATTAAAATAATCTTCAGGGCTATGACTATTCAAATATTCGTCAGGATCCTTAAATTGACTTAGTTGAAGTATCTTAAGATTAATTTGATCGTGAAGAGATAGATTCTCAACTTCCTTGATTACTCTTTTTGTAGCTAAAATTCCTGCATTATCAGAATCAAAATTCAAAATTATATTTTTATTATCTGTACATCTACATAGTTGAGAAATTTGATACTTGTTTAATGCAGTACCGAGAGAAGCCACAGAATTATTAATACCCTTTGAATGAAGAGAAATAACATCAAAGTAGCCTTCAACAATAATAGCTCTATCTCTTTTTCTAATATTGCTAGAGGCTTTTTCGAATGCAAACAACATTTTTCCCTTTTCAAATACCTCTGATTCAGGAGAATTAAGATATTTGGGTTCCTGACCATCAAGAGATCTTCCTCCAAAGGCAACTACTCTTCCCTGCATATCATGTATTGGAACAATTAATCTATTTCTAAATCGATCATAAATCTTGTCAGAATTATCTTTAGAAATTGCAAGGCCAGAAGCTAATATTAAATTAATAGGAAATTTTTCTACCTTAGATAAATAGTTAAATAAATCATTCCATGAATTTGGGGCAAAACCTAATTCAAAATCATCAATTATCTTGTTACTAAGGTTTCTCTTTGATGTTAAATATTTCATGGCTTCAGCACCAAGAGAATTATTTAATTGAGACTTAAACCAATTCTTAGTGACTCTTAATATTTTATAAAGCTCTTCCTTTCTAGATAATTGTTTTTTATAAGCTTCTACTTGGGGACCCTCAAGATTTTCAACATTAATATGATTTTTTTTAGCGAGAGAAAGTACAACATCTGAAAAATTTGCACGAGTAAATTCCATTAAGAATTTAATAGAGTTACCACCAGCACCACAAGAAAAACAATAATAGAATTGTTTAGTTGGTGATACTGTCATAGATGGCTTAGTATCATCATGAAAAGGACATATACCAACAAATTCTTTGCCTTTCTTCTTAAGAACAATATGTTCAGATATAACGTCAACAATATCTGCCTTTTCCTTAACCTCTTGTATAGTTCTTGGATGTATAGAGTGAACCATTGAGATTTTTATCAAAAAACAAATAATGATTTATTTGTTATAGTTCAAAATCAAATAAGAATCTACTTAATTTCACAATAAAACTATTTTTTAAATGTTAAATATTACAGATTTAGAAAATAAATTAAACTCATTAAACAAATATAATTTGGTATTTTCTTCTTTATTTTTCAGTTTAATGACCTTGTGTGTAAAAAAGATTGATAATAGGATACCAATTTATGAATTAGTTTTCTTCAGGTCTTTAATAAGTTTGATCATTACATTTTTCATAATTAATATTAAAAATATAAATCCATGGGGTAACAATAAACCACTTCTTATTTTAAGGGGTCTTCTAGGCACTTCAGCCTTAGTTTGTATTTTTTATTCAATAAAAAATATGCCATTAAGTATATCTACTGTTATTCAATACACATATCCGATTTTTATATCTATATTTGCTGGAATATTTATAAACGAAAAAATAACTAGGAATATTGTTTTAGCATTAATTATTGGTTGGTTAGGCATATCAGTAATATTAAATCCAATTCAATTATCAAATATAAATGTTGAAATTGATAAAATTTCAGTTTCAATTGCATTTCTTGGGTCAATTTGTACTGCATTGGCCTACGTTACAGTTAAGAAACTTTCATTTACTGAAGACATTTATGTAATTATTGAGTATTTCCCACTTGTTTCTCTTATAACTTTATTACCAATTGTCTTAATTAACTGGGTAACCCCAACTTGGAATGAATTAAATTGGATTATTGGTATTGGCCTATTTACTCAATTTGGACAAACTTTCTTAACTACTGGATTAAAAAACTTACCTTCTTCCGAGGCTTCGTCTATTAACTATTTACAAGTTTTATTTGGTTCTATTTTGGGAGTTATATTTTTTGGTGAGCTCATAAACATAAATTTTTTATTAGGCTCTTTACTTGTTTTATTAGGAACTATTATGTCCTCTTCCAAAATAATAAAAAAGACATAGAATAACAAAAGAATAAAAAATACAGTGAAATTTATTTTTTTAGCTTTTTTGTTTGGTTTTCCCCCTATTCTTGAAGTTAACGCAACTATTCCAAAGTCGGTCACTTGTACACGCACTGAATATAGGGAAGAATATATTCCTGGAACAAAGTCAAATCCAGGTTTCGTAAAAAGTTATGAAGTAGATGTAGAAATACCTTGTGGAGGTACAAATGCTGAGAAAATTGTAGATGAAGATTGTACTGATGGGAAGATAGCTGGTGCATTACTGGGGGGAGGAATTGGAGGTGCAATTTCAAGGAAAGAAGGTAGATGGTGGGCAGTTCCACTAGGTGCTGTAACTGGAGCCGCTATTGGTTGTCAAGTGGATGGTGGTTAATTGATTAGCTGGATCAAGGGAGATATTATTGATTTATGGCAAATTAATAATAAATATTTTATCTTAATTAATTGTCAAAATATAGGTTACGAAATACAGGTATTGGAGACTTTTTTTATTAATTTAAATAAAAAAAAGATATCTAATAAAGATATTATTCTTTGGATAAAACATATTAAGAAAGAAGATACAGATCTATTTTTTGGATTTAAAACTAGGGATCAAAAAAATTTTTTTATCGAAATTTTAAATGTTAGAGGTGTTGGATCTCAAATTGGAATGGGGATATTAAATACATTTTCCATTATTGAAGTTATCAATGCAATTAGTACTGAAAACAAAAAATTAATTTGTTCCGTGCCTGGTATTGGTCAAAAAATGGCTGAAAGATTAATAATAGAATTAAAAAGTAAATTTAAAAATAAATTACAAGATGATAAATCAGATGACTTTCAGATTAAGGATCCTGAAATCAATAAAATTATATGTGACATTCAATTAACACTTAAATCTTTAAATTACACAAAAAATGAAATTAGAAAAGTATTGCCAATTATTATCAAAGAAACAGATTGCCCTAATAAACAAGATAAATATCTATCATTTGAAAATTTATTAAAGATTGCCATGAATTATTTAGATAATAATAATAGTAATATAGTCAGATAACGTAGTATTATAGTACTAAGAAAAATAAATTTATGTCATTAGATACAGCTGAGAAACAGAAGCTTATTGAAACTCATCAAGTACATCCAACTGATACAGGATCAGTTGAAGTTCAGGTAGCAATGCTCTCTAAAAGAATTTCTAAATTAAGTGACCACCTTCAAGGAAACATTCATGATTTCGCTTCAAGGCAAGGATTATTAAAAATGATTGGGAAAAGGAAGAGATTACTATCTTACATAAAAGATAAAAACGTTAAGAAATATCAGGATCTAGTTAAAAAAATTGGAATCAGAGGATGATTTCATTTAATGAAAAAAAAACAATCTAAAAAAAAGACACCAAATAAAAAGAAAAAAAATTTCCCTGAGGCAACTGCGTTTAATAATATAGAAAAAACATCTAATAGAGTAACCAGCCCAAAGAGATCATCAACTGGAATACCTAAATATGTCGCGGATAGAATGGCAAGAAGAATTCTTTTTACAGCAGGAATACCGACAGTATTAGGAATGTCAGTTTTTGTTGTTAGCTACATTATCGTTACAAGAAATATTGCTGAAATACCTCCTTCCTCAACAATTGCAATTTCAGCCTTGTTTTTCTTATTAGGTCTCGCTGGATTAAGCTTTGGAATATTATCAGCTAGTTGGGATAAGGAGCCTGGATCATTTTTCGGCATTGAAAATATTCCAATGAATATACAACGGGCAAAAGCAGCTTTTAAGCCTGCAACTCAAAATTTTGATGAAAATGGTTAATCTAGGAAACTAAAGATTTCAAGTTAACTTGGAATGATTTATCTTCTAATAATTTGCATGCTCCCTGTATATCACCAATACAAAATTGATCGCCAAATTTAACGTAAGTAACACTATTTTTATTCCTTACAGCAGCTAAAACTGGAATCTTTATTCCGCATCTACCCTTATCAGGTTTAAATTTAATTAAACAGTCTCTCAAAGTATTTTGTACTCTTACATCTGATGCTTGAGAACTTTCAAGATTAATAATTAGCAATTTAAGATTATCGATTTCTCTACAATCATCAATTATTAATTGAGTCTTATCACTTTTTTTATCAATTGTTCCCCAGACCAATAATCTAGTATCAGTTAATAGAAATTCTGATAATCTGACATAGGTTTTTGGAAAAACTATTGCTTCGCAACTTCCAGAAAGATCTTCCAGCTGAACTATAGCCATCCTATCTCCTTTTCTCGTTGTAATTTGCTTCAAATCAGGGATCATTCCAACCAAAGAGACTTTGGTTCTATCTTTTGTTTCTTCTAACTGAGAAATGCTTATAGGAGATATAAGTTTTGCTGGCTTAGTCAAATGCTTTAGAGGATGATCAGATAAATAAAAGCCTAGTAGCTGTTTTTCTAACTTTAACTTTTCAATAAGTGAATAATCCTCAACCTTGGCTAATTGTGAATCTGAAAATGCAACATTAGAAAATTCTTCTTTAGAATTAAATAGATTTCCTTGCCCGGATAACCTATCACGATTTCTTGAAGAGGCCCACTCAATAACATTTTCGAGATCTGACAATAATTGAGCTCTATTATTATCATTTGAAAACTCATCTAATGCTCCACAATGAATTAAAGATTCAAGACTTCTTTTGTTAAGAACATTAGAAGCCAAACGATCGCACAAATCTGCTAGTGACTTAAATATTCCAAAACTATTTCTGTTTTCAATAATATTTCTTATTGCAGAATCTCCTAAATTCTTAATTGCTGATAAGCCGAATAAAATCTGATTATTCTTAATAGTAAAATCAACACCAGAAAAATTAATGCTAGGCGAAATAACTTCTATTCCCATGGAATAACAATTAGATATATATCTTTGCATCTTGTCGCTAGAACCAGAATTTACGCTTAGAAGGGCGGCCATATATGCAACAGGAAAATGGGCTTTTAAAAATGCAGTTTGATAAGTTACAGCACCATAAGCAGTTGAGTGACTTTTGTTAAAACAATATTCTGCGAATAAAACCATTTGATCAAAAAGATCATTTGCTAATTTTTCATTTACACCTTTCTTCATAGAACCTTCTACAAAAATATTCCTATGCTTTACCATCTCAGACACTTTCTTTTTCCCCATTGCTCTTCGAAGTAAATCAGCGTCACCTAAAGAATAGCCAGCTAGGTCTTGAGCAATTTTCATGATTTGTTCTTGGTAAACCATAATTCCATAGGTTTCAGTAAGAATTGACTTAATAAAAGGATGAGGAAAATCAATCTTTTCATTCCCATTTTTTCGATTTATGAATTTAGGAATGAGACCCGCATCAAGAGGACCTGGTCTATAAAGAGCCAGTATGGACGAAATATCCTCTAGAGAGTTAGGTTTGAAATCCTTAACGACCTGTTTCATACCAGAAGATTCAAGCTGAAAAATACCTTCAAGATCTCCTTTCCCAATAAGCTCAAAGGTTTTACTATCATTTTGCGGCAACTTATCGATATTTATTTTCTTTCCAGTAGATTGATTAACAAGAGAAACTGCCTTTTCAATCATAGTAAGATTCTTAAGACCCAAGAAATCCATTTTCAATAATCCAAGTGATTCGATATCATCCATAGAATATTGTGTTATTATTTGCCCTTCATTATTTCTTTGAAGAGGTACAAGTTCGTCGAGAGGATCTGATGCTATAACAACTCCAGCGGCATGAACTCCATATGTTTTATTAGTTCCTTCAATTCTCAAAGCCAAATCAACCCATTTTTTCACCCTATTATCATTAATATATTTGTCTCTAAACTCTTGGCTAGGAGAATTCATATCAATCATTTCATTTAGTTTATAAGGTTTCCCTCTTACAACCGGTATTAACTTAGCCAATTTATCCGCTTCTCCATACGGTATATCTAGTACCCTTGCAACATCTTTTAAAACAGCCTTAGAGGTCATTTTATTAAAAGTAATTATTTGCGCAACTTTATCTTCTCCATAACGATTAGTAACATAATCAATAACTTCATTTCTCCTATCAATACAAAAGTCTGTATCAATATCTGGCATAGACTTTCTTGCTGGATTTAAAAATCTCTCAAATAACAATCCATGCTCGACAGGATCTATATTTGTGATTTGAAGTGAATAAGCTACTAGTGAGCCTGCGGCAGAACCTCTACCTGGTCCTACTGGGATATTATTATCTCTAGCAAATTTGATGTAGTCCCAAACAACCAAAAAATAATCTGGGAAACCCATATTTTTTATAATTTTTAATTCGGAAGTTAGTCTTTCTTTATAGCTCCCATCAACTTCTGCAAGATCATTTTTTTTAAGTCTTTTTAAAAGACCTTCTTTAGATAATTGTGTCAGGAAAGAAAATGAATCTGTATCTTCATTAAGAGGAAATTTAGGCATTCTATAATTACCAAACAAATCAAATACTTCAACTTTTTGAGAGATTTCTACTGTATTGTTCACTGCTTCAATAATTGATTTATCATCAATATGATCTTTAAAAAGTTCAAGCATTTCATTTTCACTTTTAATATATTCTGTACCGGTATATCTCAACCTTTTTTCATCACTTATTAGTTTTCCTGTTAATACACAAAGCAAAGCGTCATGAGCTTCAACATCCATACTTGATAAGTAGTGGGCGTCGTTGGTGGCGATGACTTTTATTTGGTGCTTCTTACCAATTTTTATTAACTCAACGTTAACAATTCTATCCTCAATAGAGCCGTGATCTTGTATTTCTAGATAAAAGTCATCTGCAAATAATTTTTTATACCAAAGAGCTATATCCTCTGCTACGTCTAATCTTCCTTTTAAAATAGCTTGAGGGATCTCTCCACCAAGACAAGCTGTAGAAACTATGAGGCCATCACTATATTTGCTTAAAAGAGATTTATCAATACATGGTCTAGAAAAAATGCCTCTACCTCTCATCCCATTTAGATGACTAATTGTTGTTAACTTCACTAGATTCTTATAACCAGTATAATTTTTTGCTAACACCACTAAATGATATCTTTTTTCTTTTTTTGGTTGAGGATCATCAATAGAACCATTAATCACGTACATTTCATTACCGATAATTGGCTTTATACCTTTCTCTTTACACTTCTTGACCAAATCAAGAACACCATACATAACTCCATGATCAGTAAGAGCTATCGATTCCATTCCAAGATCACAAGCTCTGTCTACAATTTTTGAAATTTGACTAGCACCATCAAGTAAGCTGTAGTCACTATGATTATGAAGCGGAACGAAAGCCATATTCAAATAATTTATATATATAAGATAGAGAAGATTTCTAAAAGATCTATACTTTGTGATTACAAATTAATTATTAATACAAATTTAAAATAAAGGTCTTTTCTTGATTACCTGAGCATCAATTTCAAAGATATTTGCGGCATTCAATATTCTATCTTCTTCTAATACATTGCCTATTAATTGCACTCCAATAGGTAATCCCTTAGTATCAAAACCACAAGGGATACTTATTGCTGGGAGGCCTGCTAAATTAGCAGGAACAGTTAATAGATCAGACAAATACATTGAGAGTGGATCATTGACAAAATCCCCCTTCAAAAAAGCAGTGGTTGGGCAAGTTGGAGTTAATAAAATATCTACTTTTTTAAAAGCAGCATCAAAATCTTTTCTTATTAATGTTCTAACTTTTTGGGCTTTTTTATAGTAGGCATCACTGTATCCAGCTGACAAAGCATAAGTACCTATCAGTATTCTTCTTTGTACCTCATCTCCAAAACCTTCAGCTCTACTTTTTGAAGTCATATCTAAAAGATTTGAACCTTCATTCGATCTGTAGCCATATTTAACTCCATCATATCTAGCTAAATTTGCAGAGGCTTCAGAAGGTGCAATGACATAATATGTCGCAATTCCATCGTTAAATCTAGGACATTCAACTTCGATAATTTCAGCACCTAAAGCATGGAATCTATCAACTCCAGAAATAACAGAATCTTTAACTTCTGGATTAAGGCCAGGATGTTCAAAACATTCCTTAATTATTCCAATTTTTAGACCCTTTATAGATTTATTTAAATTACTCAAATAATTAGGTACAGGTTTATCAAGACAAGTTGAATCTAGGGGGTCTTTACCAGATATTGAATAAAGGATTTCGGCAGCATCAGAAACAGTATTTGTAATTGGGCCAATTTGATCAAGAGAGCTAGCAAATGCTACAAGTCCCCATCTGCTAACTCTGCCATAAGTAGGTTTAAGACCTACGACGCCACAAAAAGAAGCTGGTTGCCTTATTGATCCACCTGTATCAGAACCTATAGCAGCTGCAGAAAATCCAGCGGCAACAGAAGCAGCACTGCCTCCTGAACTTCCTCCTGGAACTCTATTAATATCCCAAGGATTGGAAGTAACACCAAAGACAGAAGTTTCTGTTGAACTACCCATTGCAAATTCGTCTAAATTTGTTTTTCCTAAACAAATTGCCCCAGAAGACAATAATTTACTTGAAGCTGTTGATTCATAAGGCGAAATAAAGCTTTTAAGCATTTTACTTGCACAAGTTGTTGCAACTCCTTTGGTGCAAATATTATCTTTTATTGCTATTGGTATCCCCGCGAGAGGAGGAAGTTTTTCTTTATTTTGAATTAATTTATCAATGTTCTCTGCTTGCGCGATAGCATTATCCTTTGTGGTACAAATATATGAGTTAATTTCAGGATCTTTATGGTCGATTCTGGCAAAGATATCATTAACTAATTCCTTAACAGAAATATTATTGCTGGTAATTTCTTTCCTTAAAGAATTAAAATTCATTTCTTAATTTATTTCTTAAATTCAAAGTTATCAAACTGTTAATGGTTCTTCTTTTTTGCAACGCACTAAACTGTGTTTAATATTTTTAGAACCTTCATCAGAGAGATCTTTAATAAAAGAAGACATATTCTCTTTTAAACTACGTTTAGTAATAAATGGGCCGAACCAGTAGGTAGAACTAGGTTGATCTGTCTCAATTTTAGCCCACCAGGCTAAACCGAGTTTGTTTCCAAAATTTCTAATCAATTTTTTTGGCCTGTTAGACCATCAATTCTTGTTAAATTCTATACAATTTTGTAGTGAAAATTCAATAAATTTTTATTAATCATATAAATGTATTGAAATAACAACATTTTAGTGGTCTTAAAAACAGTGATTTTTAACAATAAAATTATTTACCAGTCAATTGAAATAGAGATATGGCGGCCGCCACAGAGGCATTTAAACTTGAAGTCTTACCTTTAAGAGAAATACTTAATATAAAATCGCACTTTTTTTGAGTAAGCAAAGAAATACCCTTATCTTCAGAGCCAACTACAACTACCAAAGGTGCTTTTTCTTGAAAATTTGAGATAGATATTTGACCATCTCCAGATAAGCCAACAATAAGAAATCCATATTTCTTAAGTTCGTCAAGTGCTCTATTTAAGTTAACAACTCTACATACATGAAGGTGTTCTAAGGCTCCTGCAGCTACCTTGGCGACTGTTCCAGTTAATCCTGCAGACCTTCTCTGTGGAATAATTACTCCCTTGCAATCAAATGCTTCCGCGGATCTTATTATCGCGCCAACATTATGAGGATCGGTTATACCGTCTAATGCCACTATTACAGGATTTTGACAATTGTGTTTAGAGAAATCGATTAATTGCTCTAGGGATATCGATTTTGAGCATGCTAACTGCAATGCGATACCTTGATGTGAAGCACCATATGTCAATTGCGAAAGCCTGTTCCAAGAAACTTCTTCAATAAGAACTCCTTTTGATTTAAGATCCTTAAGCAAAATATAGAATTTGTCTGAAGAAAAAATTTCGGAAGTACACCAAATCCTATTAATAGCTCTATCACTGCTAAGAGTTTCATAAACCGAATGTTTGCCCCATATCCAATCATCAAAATTTCTCTTATTAGTAAACTCATGATGCCTATCAGAATTTTTATTAGGAAATTCTGAATTAGATTTAAATCTTGTATTTCTTCTTTTTAAAGAAGAAAAAGTATTTTTTTCATCATTATTTTTTAAATTTTCAACTTTCTTATTTTTAGCAGAATTTTTCAAAAATCTATCATTTTTTTCTGAACGATTTGTATTTTTTGAGTAATAACCAAAATCTGAATTTTTTTTGTACTCTTTATTATTTTTTCCGCGAAATTTATTTGAGGAGTTTTTCATTGATTCAATTCATTTCTAATTCTAAATATTCAAAAAGTGTTGATAATCTTTGAGGATCTTTTAAAAATAGCCAGCCAATAAGAGTTTCAAAACCAGTTGCTCTAGAATATATGGTGGGGTCTGAAGATTTTGGATATCTCTTTGTTTTATTTCTAGCACGCCTAATTAGATCCATTTCATTTGAATTTAATAAATGTTCAATTTGACTTAATGATTTAGACTGAGATTTTGCTTTTACTTCATTTACTACAGATAAATGTAGGTCTTTAGATTTTAAAGGGAAATGAACATGCCTTAGTCTTTGGTGGAGCTCCCATACCGAATCTCCAAGCCAAGCAAGTTGAATAACACCTATATCCTCGGGAGATCCATATGGGACCAAATTTTGAATCCAATAATTCAATTCTTTAAATAATTTAATGCATCTTCAAGGCATGACTTCAAATTAAGAAAATCCCCTAAGCGAACAAGTTTAATTGTTTGGGCCACCCTTGAATTACCTACGATAGAGAAACCAACTTTAGACTTTTTGCATTCTTTTGCAGTTTGAACGAGTGCTCCAAGACCAGAGGAATCTAAAAAATCTATTTTTGAAAGATCAATAACGAATGGAAGGTTACTTTTTAAATTATTAGTAACAAAAGTCTTAAATTGTTTTTCTGAGAAAGCATCAAGCTGGCCTTTAAAAGTAAACACCATAATGTTTGTTTTAACCTCAAGGTTTCCCCTTAAAGAAACGGTTAACTTCTGGAAATCTTCTATGATCTAATACCTCCAAAAAATTAATATATCAAATGTAATTATCAAATCAAAAGAAAACAATATGTCAACATCTTTCTAACATTAGAGAAACAAATTTTTTAAATAAATAATCTGAATCATGTGGTCCAGGTCCAGCTTCTGGATGATATTGCACACTAAATATAGGCTTATTGTAAACCTCTAGGCCAGCTACAGTATTATCGTTAAGGTTATAGTGAGTAATTCTAACTATGTCCTTTGAAAGAGAATTGGGATCAATAGCAAAACCATGATTTTGACTAGTTATCTCAACTTTATTATTTTCACCACAAGGATGATTTAAGCCACGATGTCCAAAAGGTAATTTATAAGTTGAACCCCCTAACGCTAATCCAAATATTTGGTGACCAAGGCAAATACCAAACATAGGTATTTCCCCATATTCAATGAGTGATTTTGCTAAGTATATACCTTCAGAAACAGAAGAAGGATCGCCTGGACCATTTGAGAAAAATATACCATCCGGTTTGTGAGAAAGGACATCAATTAGAGAAGTTCGAGAAGGTAAAACCAAAACTTCACAACCATGGGATACAAGTCTATTTAGAATTGAATTTTTAATTCCAAAATCAATTGCTACTATTTTTAACTTTTTAGAAGATTCATCATATCTTTTCCTTAAATCAAAAATTGTTTGAGTATGACTTTTCCATAAATATTGTTGCTTTGTTGAAACAACTTTTGATAAATTTAGTCCCTCCATCTTTGGAGTATCACAAATTATCTTTAAACAACTTTCATCAGTTTTATCTAGAGAGGTAATAACTCCATTCATCGCGCCACTAGATCTTAAAATCTTAACAAGAGCCCTTGTATCAATTCCATATAGACCTATGATATTTTTCTCAACTAACCATTGATTAAAATTCTTTTTAGATCTCCAATTGCTGCTATTAGATGAAAAATTTCTAACAATTATTCCTTTAACATTAATATTAGATTCTGAGTCTTCAAAATTAATACCAGTATTTCCAATCTCTGGATAAGTGAATGTTAATATTTGTCCATAATAACTTGGATCAGTAATAACTTCCTGATATCCGGTCATTCCCGTATTAAAAACTATTTCACCAATGGCTGTACCAGAAGCACCAAAAAAGAATCCTGGGAATACAATTCCATTACTTAAAACCAATTTCGCGTTTTTCTTATATGGATTAATCATAAATTTGAAATTTATTAATTTGTATTTAAATAATTTTTTAAAAGTAAAAACTTTTTCCAAGGATCTCCTTGATTTATCGAAAATAAAGCTTTATTAAATCCTTCATTTAAATCATCCTCAATGCCTGCGGCCCAAAGCACTAAGGCAGAGTTCAAGGCGACCACATCAATATGAGATTTTTGTCCAGAACCATTTAAGACAGACTTTAATATGTCCTCGTTAGACTCAGAATCAGAAACCACAAGCTTTTCGTTAGATATATTTTCTTGATTAAAGTCTGAAATATTTATTTCTGAAAACCGTAATTCACCATTATCAACAAATACTAATTTATTTTCACCTTGAAGCGAAGCTTCATCAAGCCCACCAGACCCATGTACGACTATTGCTCTATTCATACCCATTTTTAAAAGCGCGCTTCCCATAGGTTTTAAAAGATCCTCAGAAGCAACACCCAAAACTTGTGCATTGGGTCTTAAAGGATTTACCAATGGTCCAAGTTGATTAAATACTGTCCTTATTCCAAGGGTTTTTCTTAATGGAGCAAGTTTTATTAAAGATTTATGCCAAACAGGTGCGAACAAAAAAGTTATTCCAATTTCACTTACGGCTTTGATTACTTTTTCTAATGAACAATTTAAATTCAAACCAAGATTCAACAAAACATCAGCAGAACCAACTTTTCCACTCGCACTTTTATTTCCGTGTTTTGCAATTTTTACCCCACAAGATGCAGCAACAAATGCAACTGCAGTTGAAATATTGAATGTATTGGCTCCATCACCCCCTGTTCCACAAGTATCTACCAAATACAAATTTGGTCTTGCTACAGGCAATTCACAAACATTTAAGAGTTCCTCAGCCATAGAACTTAGTTCTACACCCGTAGAACTCTTTGCTCTCAAAGCACTCAAAAAAGCTCCTGTTTCAACATCTGAAATTTCATCATTCAGCCATCGTTGCATTAAAGATCTTGAAGTTAATTCATCAAGATCCCCTCCTTCCAATAAATAATTAAGGATTTCAGCGTTTGATTGATTAGAAGACATTTACTTATGGAAGAAAAATTATGAAGATAAAATTCAATTTGAGGTATCAAAACCTGAGCCAACTAAATCTTTATTTGTATTAGAAGGCCTGAAGCTTTTTGACCAAATATTTTTTGTTTTTGAAAAAAGCTCATTTTTAGTGATCTTCCAAAAACTTAAAATTTTTTCAATATCGTTTTTAATTTCAATTTCTCCTGGGAAATTGGTGTAACGATTTATTAGTCTAGCTAAATTTATATAATCAAGATCTTCAGGTATTTTTTTAGTGATAAGGGAATCTATAATGGTCTTGTCTGTCGCATGTAATGGATGAGTTTGCTCGTTACTCATAAATAAATACTGAATCATTTATAAAATTAGCTCACATATTCAAAAATGAAACATTATCTTAATCATATCGGCAAAATAAAATGAAACTTTTAAAGATAAAAGTTATATCTAAATACTTAAGACCTTACAAAAAAGAATTCTTATATGGAGCTTTAGCTCTATTATTGGTAAATATACTAAGCGTTGTAATACCCTTAGAAGTTAAAAATATAATTGATCAATTACAAAATGGGTTTTCTTCGGATTTTGTTATTTCTAAATCTTTATTGTTAATATTTTTAGCAACTTGTATGGGTTTAATAAGATTATTTTCAAGACAGATTGTCTTCGGTATAGGTAGAAAAGTAGAAGTAAATCTTCGTCAAAAACTTTTTGACCATTTACTTATTCAAGATCCAGAATGGATTCAAAAAAAAGGTAGTGGAGACATTATAAGTAGAGCTACAAGCGATGTTGAAAACATAAGAAGACTTCTAGGTTTTACAGTTTTAAGCTTGTGCAACATTGTCTTAGCTTATTCATTCACTATTCCTTCAATGTTTTCTATTAATAAAACATTAACAATATCAGCTTTAATGATATTTCCATTAATCCTTGGAATTGTAAGTCTATTTGGCGGCAGAATGGTTAAACAAAGAAAAACTCAACAAGAATCATTATCAAAACTTAGTGATCTAATACAAGAAGATCTATCTGGCATAAGTGCTATTAAAATTTATGCCCAAGAGAATGCTGAGAAAAAAGAATTTAACAAATACAATATTGTCTATCAAAATTCAGCGATAAAACTTGCAAGAACAGCTAGTACCCTATTCCCTTTGTTACAAGGGATTTCCTCAATTTCATTATTGATTTTATTATCATTAGGAACTTTTCAATTAGAAAGCGGATTTATTTCGATAGGTGGCTTAGTCGCTTTAATTCTCTACGTAGAAAGACTTGTCTTCCCAACAGCTCTATTAG
>QCBX01000010.1 GCA_003281455.1 Prochlorococcus sp. AG-347-J21 | reverse complement strand
AATGGAGAACTCAAAATGAAAGTCCCGTTAATAATTTCAAATCATTCTGATCTTGAAAATATTGCAAATGACTTCAATGCAAAATTTGTTCATGTAGATACCTTTAAAACGGAAAAATCTATTGTTGAAGATCAATTTTTAAATTTACTAAAAGAATATGAAATTGATCTTGTTGTATTAGCCAAATATATGCAAATTTTGAGTGACTCTTTTTTAAAAAAGTTTTCTTCAATAATAAATATTCATCATTCTTTCTTACCTGCGTTTAAGGGCGCGCAACCATATCATCGAGCATGGAAGAGAGGTGTTAAGTTAATCGGTGCTACAGCTCACTATGTTACTGAAGATCTTGATGAAGGCCCTATAATTGAGCAATGTACAGTTAATGTAAGCCATAGAGATGAAGTTGATGATTTGATTAGAAAAGGAAGAGATATTGAAAGAATTGCTTTAGCAAGAGCGGTCAGATTACACTTAAATCATCAAGTATTTGTTTATAACAGCAAAACTGCTGTTTTTGATTGAAAATAATTTCCTAGTCGTCTAATTCTATCTGTATTTGTCTTTCGTAAATTGATTCTTCATTAAAAGCTCTTGCTATTAAGAAACTGGCAATGCAGCTGATTAAGACAGGTTTCATTATTAATAAATTTTTTGTCAAGGCAAAAGCTAAAAACATAGCTGTAATTGGGGTTCGAGAACATCCTGCTACAAAAGCTCCCATTCCCGCAAAAATGTATGTACTAGGTGCATGTCCTGTTGCAATTTCTACCAAGCTCCCCATGATTAGTCCTATTGACCCTCCTAAAGTAAGCATAGGATAGAATAATCCTCCAGGCGCTCCAGATGCTGCAGCTAAACCTGTCGTCACAAATAATACTAAAACTGCTAACAAAGCAATTCCAATACTTGTATTTTGCTCAGCTATTATTTTCTGTAATTCATCTAAATTATGAAATGTACTGGGCAAAAAAGAATAGATACTGCCTAAAATAAGTCCACAGATACTCATTTTTAAAACAAATTTATTTTTATACCACTTTTTCCCTAGATTTTGCATTAACAAAACATATCTGCTATACAATTCTGCAAAGATCCCAATAATTATTCCTAGTAAAACTAGGTAAATAAAATCTACAGGTAAGAAAAAAACTGATGGGTCATATTCTTTTTGAATCAAAAATCCGAGGTTAAAATCAAAGCCTCCTGCTTTAGGATCTAAACCTAAGGCTTGAATAATATCAGCAGATGAATCTGCAATGAAAGTTGTAATTACTACTAATAGCAAAATTACTGGTCTAGCAGAGTTTAATAGCTCTTCTATTGCATAAATAAACCCTCCTAAAGGAGCGCTAAATACCGCAGCAATTCCAGCTCCACCCCCTGCAGCTACTATTACTCTTCTGAAAGCTGAAGGAGCTTTGAGCCATTTGGCCATTTGCCAAGCAACTGACCCTCCCATTTGAACCGATGGACCCTCTGGACCTAAAGGGAATCCACTCCCAATAGCGATGATTCCTGATATGAGCTTTACTAATCCTACTTTTATATTCATTGGCACTTTTTTATGCCTTAAGAAACCCATGATTTGACTTACACCCGAACCCTTTGCTGCAGGTGCAATATTTTTGATCAAATATCCCGCAATTGCTCCTCCTAGAGCTCCAAAAACTGGTAGTACTGTAATAGATGGCAGTTGATCTAAAAGTTCTAATCTCCAATTATTTATAAAGTAGATTCCAGTTTTAAAAAATATGCTTGTAATTGAAGCTCCTAAGCCTGTTAATAAGAGCGACAATGCAACTACGAGAGATCTTTGCCTTAATAATTTTTTGATGCTACGAGAAGGATTATTACTTGTTTTTTGAATATTTTCTTTTATTAGGTTTGGCATAATCCATGATCATTTTGACAAACTGAAATCGTGTATTTCATCAAATTGAAGATAACGATAAAGTTCATCTGAATATGGATTAATTTTATTTTTAGTAATATCCTGATATTCTTCTACTTCAGGGATTTTCCCAAGAAGTGCGCAAACTGCTGCCAATTCAGCACTCCCTAAAAATACTTGCGCATTTTTTCCGAGTCTATTGTCAAAATTTCTTGTACTAGTAGAGAATACTACAGATCCTTCATCCACCCTGGCTTGATTTCCCATACATAAAGAACAGCCTGGCAACTCTAATCTTGCACCACAACTTTCAAATATTTTATAGTAACCTTCAGCTTTTAGAGTTTCTTCATCCATTTTTGTAGGTGGACAAATCCATAATTTAGCTTTTAAATTTTGTACGCCTTCAAGAACTTTCGCAGCTGCTCTGTAATGACCAATATTTGTCATGCAAGAACCTATAAAAACCTCGTCAATATTTGTATTTGCAACATCAGTGATTTCTTTTACGTTATCTGGATCGTTAGGGCAAGCAACTATAGGTTGTGTTACTTTTGCTAAATCAATTTCTATGATTTCTTCATACTGAGCGTTTACATCTGGTTGGATTAATGATGGTTTTTGTAACCAATTTTTCATATCATTTATTCTTCTAGAAATTGATTTTGAGTCTTCATAATTGCTTTCAATCATTTTTTCTAGCAGGCATATATTACTTCTTAAGTATTCTTGAACAGTTTCTTGAGATAAAAGTATTGTACTACCAGCGCACGAGCGTTCTGCAGTAGCGTCAGTGAGTTCAAAAGCTTGTTCAAGTTTTAGGTTTGGCAATCCCTCTATTTCCATAATTTTCCCGTTAAATATATTTTTTTTATTTTCCTTCTCAACAGTTAAGAGTCCTTTTTTTATTGCGAAGAGAGGGATTGCATTTACTAAATCTCTAAGAGTAATTCCTGGGACTAATTCTCCCTTAAATTTAACCAGCACAGATTCCGGCATATTTAATGGCATTGATCCTATTGCAGCGGCAAAGGCAACAATGCCTGAACCTCCAGGAAATGAAATGCCAAGAGGAAATCTTGTATGACTATCTCCACCTGTGCCAACAGTATCAGGGAGAAGCATTCTATTAAGCCAACTATGAATTATGCCGTCTCCAGGTTTAAGAGCTACTCCGCCTCTTTGAGATATAAAATCAGGTAATTCTTTATGGGTAACTAGATCTACTGGTTTAGGATATGCGGCTGTATGACAAAAACTTTGCATGACTAAATCTGCAGTGAATCCTAAACAAGCTAGTTCTTTTAGTTCATCTCTAGTCATTGGCCCAGTTGTATCTTGACTGCCAACTGTGGTCATGATTGGCTCACAGGTCATTCCTGGCCTAACTCCATCTAAACCACATGCTTTGCCTACTATTTTTTGTGCTTGAGTAAAGCCTGCATTACTTTTCGTTGGATTTTGTGGTCGGATAAATATTTCACTAGGTTGATAATCTAATTTGTTTCTAATTTTGTCCGTAAGAGATCTTCCAATCATAAGATTAATTCTGCCTCCAGCTTGAATTTCATCAGTAAGAGTTGATGGATACAAGTCAAATTTGCTTATTGGTTTTTCTGTATTTGAATCTTTTTCAATTTTTTTAATAATGCCTTCATAAGGATATATTTTAATAACATCTCCTGTTTTCATGTCAGATACGTCAGCTTCTATAGGTAAAGCTCCTGAATCTTGTGCTGTATTAAAGAAAATAGGGGCTATTTTACTACCAATTATTATTCCACCTGTTTTTTTGTTTGGAACAAAAGCGATATCTTCTCCTATATGCCAAATGAGTGAATTAATAGCAGATTTTCTAGAACTTCCTGTCCCAACAACATCTCCAACATAAGCTATTGGTAAATTTTGTTTTTTTAAATTATCAAGAATTTCTAGTCCATCTGGTTTTTTAAATTCCAACATGGCCAATGCGTGCATCGGAATATCAGGGCGTGTTGTTGCGTGTACAGCGGGAGATAAGTCGTCAGTATTTGTCTCCCCATCCACTTTAAATACTAAACAAGTAATTTCTTTCTCTATACCTTTTTTATTTTTGAACCATTCTGCATTTGCCCAACTACTTATAACTTCTTTTGCATAAATATTATTTTGAGATAATTCAAAAATTTCATTAGCTGAGTCGTAAACAAGAATTATATTTTTTAAAACTTCTGCCGCTTTTTTAGCAAGTAAACTATTTTCTCCTTTTAGTATTTCAACCAGAGAGTTCACATTATATCCGCCTATCATTGTTCCTAGTATTTCAATTGCTTTATAAGCATTAATTGATTTGCAATATTTTTCGGAATTAACAATAGCTGTAAGCCAACTTGCTTTTATATAAGCAGCCTCATCAACTCCTGGTGGTACTCTATTTTCTAATAAATCAACTAAATATGATGAATCATATTTACTATTTTGTTCCAATAATTTTGTAATACAATTTGTTTGCTCAGCATTTAAAGGTAAAGGAGGTATTCCTTTGGCAGCTCTTTCAGCTGCGTGATCTTCATAATCTTTTAGCAATGTTTCCAAATTCTTCATTAGTAAGGTTTAATGCCTAATCTATTGTTATTTTTAATATTGAAAAGGAGAGTATTCATAAATGCTTTTTTAAATATTCAAACTTCTTAATTAATCAATGATGACATCATCAAATAATTCAGCTTTAGAAAAGACATCAGATTTACATGTTGTTGAAACACGTCCATTAATACCTCCAAGCAGATTACATAATGATATACCTTTAGACTACGCCTCTGCTAATACAGTATCTAAAACAAGAAGATCGATACAAAATATTTTGCATCAAAATGATCAGAAGCTTTTAGTTATTGTTGGTCCATGTTCAATTCATGACATAGAGGCGGCAAAAGAATATTCAAAATATATACAAAACTTTCGAGAAATGTATAAAGATAAATTAGAAATAATCATGAGAGTATATTTTGAGAAGCCAAGAACAACTATTGGGTGGAAGGGACTTATAAATGATCCGCATCTAGATGATTCTTATGATATTAATACTGGTTTAAGGAGGGCAAGAAGTTTGCTTTCATATCTAGCAACTCGTGAAATACCTTGTGCTACAGAATTACTAGATCCAATTGTTCCACAATATATTGCCGATTTAATAAGTTGGACAGCTATAGGTGCGAGGACCACTGAAAGTCAAACTCATAGGGAAATGGCATCAGGATTATCAATGCCTATAGGTTTTAAAAACGGAACGGATGGATCTTTTTCTACCGCAATAAATGCAATGCAGTCAGCTTCAAAGTCCCACCATTTTTTAGGTGTAAATGTAAATGGAATGGCTTCTATTGTTAATACCACAGGAAATCCTGATGGTCACATAGTTTTAAGAGGAGGCTCAAAGGGCCCAAATTTTGAAAGCCAACATGTTCAAAAAATTTCAGCTGAATTAAAGCAATGTAATCTTCCTCATAAAGTGATGATTGATTGTAGTCATGGAAATTCCAATAAAGATTTTCGAAAACAGTCTGAAGTGCTAAAAAACATAGCTTCACAAATAAGTAATGGTGAAAAAAATATTTTAGGAGTTATGCTTGAAAGTCATTTAAAGGAAGGTAATCAAAAACTTTTGAAAAAAGAGGATCTTGAGTTTGGCAGAAGTATTACAGATGCATGTATAGATATACAAACAACAAAAGAACTGCTCTCTATTTTATATAGTTCAATTAATTAGGAATAAATAAATTAAAACATAATGATGATGAGATAGGAACAATAAAATTATCTATTCCTAAAACACTAAATTGTTCAAGAAAAGTCGCCAAAAAAGCTATTGCAAAATAATTAAAACTAAAACTATAATTTTGTACGTATCCTATTAAGCAAACTACTATCAAGCTTGCTAAAAACATTGTAAAAGTGCCAAACAATGATTTTTTTTGCTTAAAAATAATCCAATTTTTTGATTTAAAGCTTTTGCCTATTAAACCAGCTAATCCATCCCCAAACGTCATTATGAAAAATCCAGCAATTAAAGCATATGGATCTTCATACCAGAAAAGCCAAATTAAAATAAATAAACTTAGACAATAAAATATTGTTCCATAACTTTTCCTCTCAACATCTTCAATTATTGGGAATAATTTATAGATGTAATTGATTAGAACCATTAATGAAACAATTCCTGTAAAGATAAGAGCAGAATTTTGATCAATTTTTAAAAATTGTGCAATTGGTATTAAAGGTCCTATTCCAATATGGATTATTTTTCTGATAATTTCTCTGCTATTTTGTTTATATGTTTTAAGTATTATTGATATTAAAAAAATTAAAAATAAATATAATAAAATTATCGCAAATTTGATCAATTTGATTAAGCTGCCTTTTGATGAGTTGTCATTACCCTAAGTTTTAATATTGCTTTAGCTTCTAGTTGCCTTACTCTTTCACGTGAAACATTAATTTGCCTTCCTATTTCTGCGAGTGTTAAGGGTTCTGCACCATCTAGGCCAAATCTTAGCTTCATGATTTTTTGTTCTCTCTCATTTAACTGAGAAAGCCAAGTACCTAGATGTTCTTTTTGTATAGTTCTATCCATCCCCTCCATAGGCTCTTCGCAATTTGGATCGGGTATAAGTTCACCAAGAGTGCTTCGGTCTTCTTCGCCTCTTGCATGAGCATCTAGGGATGCGCAAGGAGCACTTTGAGAAATTAAATCTTCTAAATCTTTTTGATCTATTCCCATTTCTGTTGCCATTTCCAATCTTGTAGGTTGTCTACCAAATTTATGTGACAACTCTCTTGAAACTCTCCTCATTTTGGAAAGTTTTTCACTTATGTGAATAGGCAAACGGATTGTTCTTGCACTATTGTCAATAGCTCTAGTCATACCTTGCCTAATCCACCAGTAGGCGTAAGTTGAGAATTTATATCCCATAGCAGGATCAAATTTATCTACGGCTCTTTCTAGACCAATAGCTCCTTCTTGGACAAGGTCCAATAATTCTAGTCCTTGATTTTGATATTTTTTTGCAACAGAGACAACTAATCTTAGATTAGCAGCCATCATTCTATCTCTAGCCCTTTTCCCAATTTTAATTTGGTAAAGATTACGTTGAGTTCTTTCAGTTTCAGGAATTTGCAGCAATTTTTTCATGTTTTGAACATGATGAGCTAACTCTATTTCCTCTGCTGGAGTTAAAAGAGGTACTCTACCAATGCTACTTAAGTAATAACCAATAGAATCTGAAGCTAGTCTGCCAGATTTTTTTTGGCTCTGTTTTGAAGTTAGACTGGATTTTGTTTTGCGAGATTTGCCCGCAGTGTTTGGTAATCTTGGCTCATCAAAATTATCATCTGAAGAGCTCTTTACAGATTCCAGAGGGATCCCCATCACCCTGGCCTCCTAAATAATGGATTTTTTAAAAAGCTAGCACTGAAATTGAAATAAAAACTACTTTTACTTTGAAACTTTAAAGACAAAAATTCTTATTTTAGTACCAATTCCTTAAGATCCTTTGATATGAGAGCTTTTTCTAAAAATAAAAAAAATTTTAAAATATTAAGTATTTTCCTAAATGTTATAAAAATAAATATTTTTTATTTTCCTATGAAATCAATTTGCGAACGATTATTTGCTGAATCTAATGCATATTTTGAGTAAGAACCATCTTCTTTCATTATCCATGCAAAGTAATCATCTTTAATGTAGCTTTGCAAAAGTGAGTATATTTGAAATTTCAACTCATAATCTTCTATTGGAGTAACAGCCTCTATCCTTCTATCAAGGTTTCTTTTCATCCAATCTGCACTCCCAATAAAAACTTCATTATTATCGTCATTGCAAAACCAAAAAATTCTTGAGTGTTCAAGAAAATGTCCAATGATGCTTTTGACCTGAATATTTTCACTTAAATTTTTTCTTTGTGGATATAAGCAACAAATACCTCTTATGATTAAATTAATTTTTACACCTGCTTCAGAAGCTAAATAAAGAAGTTTAATTATTTCTGGGTCTACTAAAGAATTCATTTTCGCAATTATTTCAGCTTTTTTACCTTCCCTTGCATTTTTAATTTCTCTATTTATTAAAGATATGAATTTCTCTCTCATCGATGTAGGAGAAACTAATAACTTTTGATAACTTTTTTGTTTAGAAAAACCTGATAAGTAATTAAACAACTCAAGTAAGTCTGATGCAATATCAGGATCTGTTGAAAGTAATCCTAAATCTGTATAAAACCTTGATGTATTAGAGTTATAGTTTCCCGTTCCAATATGAAAATAATTTCTTAAGCGTCCTTTTTCTTTTCGCACTATTAAAGCTATTTTTGTATGTGTTTTAAATCCTATGATTCCATATACAACATGAATGCCAGCTTGTTCAAGTTGTTTTGCCCATTGAATATTATTATCTTCATCAAATCTTGCTTTAAGTTCAACAAGAGTCATTACTTCTTTCCCATTCTCTGCAGCTCGCATTAAAGCTGCAATGATAGGGGAATCCTTGGAAACTCGATACAAAGTAATTTTTATAGCCATTACGAGTGGATCATCAGCTGCCCTGTTTATAAATTCTTCCACAGAAGTTTTAAATAAGTCGTATGGATGATGAAGCAGAATATTTTTTTTCCTAAGTATCTTAAAAATAGAATTTAGATTTTCGTTTGAAGGCAAATCTAAATGTTTTAAATGTAGGTGAGTTTTTCCAATTAGTAGGTTTTCTTTTAAATCATCTCTATTAATTTTTGTAAGCTGATTTAAATCGTCAAGGCCTAAAAAACTTTTGCAAAAGTAAATGTATTCTTTCTGTATTGAGATACTTTCAATAAGTAATTTCAGAATATTTTCTGGCATATCTGACGCAACTTCTAATCTAACTACGTCTCCACCTAATCTTCTCTTTTGCAAACTTTGTTCAACTGCTAAAAGAAGATCATCTGCTTCAAGTTCTTTTAATTCTAAATCTGCATCTCTTGTCACTCTAAAAAAAGAGTAATTTATACATTTCATTCCGTTAAATAAAGTATTTATATTATTTCCAATTAAATCTTCAACACTTATGAAATAATATGTACTTTCATCACCATGTTGAATAATTTCATTGGGAATTTGTATAAATCTATTTATATTTTTTGCCGGTATTTTTACTCTGACAAACTGATTTTTAGAATTTTCCTCATCCCCAATTAGAGCTGCCAAATTTAGACTTAAATTACTGATAAAGGGAAATGGATGTGCTGGATCAACAACTAATGGAGTTAATAATGGAAAAATAGATGAAGTAAAGTAGTTATTGCACCAATTTCTTTGATTTTCACTTAGGTCTTTATATTTTTTTAAATTTACACCTTTTTCCTTTAATTCATTTTTTAATTCATTATTTATATAGTTTTCTTGTAGGTTAGTTAAATTCTTTACTTCTTTATTGATTTTTATTAGTTGCTCTTTAGGGGTAAGTCCATCAATACTTTTTTTTGTAATACCTGCTTCAACTTGAGCTTTTAATGAAGCTACCCTTACCATAAAAAATTCATCTAGATTATTACTAAAAATTGAACAAAATTTTACTTTATCAAGGATTTTGTAATCCTTTTCCATACCAGTAAGGAGTACTCTTTTATTGAATTCAATCCAACTTAATTCTCTATTAATAAAAACATCATCCTGTCTTTTCATTTAAATACTTTTGATTTTTGATTATTAAAAGAATTATTTTTTTTACCCTCTGCAATAAGGTATATCATGAATAGTAAGATAACGGAACCAGCTATAAAAGGTGATTTAGGACCAAAACTATCATAAACCCTTCCAGCCATTGCAATTCCTAAAACTCCTCCAAGACTCTGTAGACCCTGAAGGTTACTTAAAATCGATCCTTGTTTATCAACGTCTAATTTCTTGGATATTAGTGCTCTCAAGGTGGGTGTAATTAACCCTGCCCCAACGGCTAAAAATGAAACAGCTGAATAAATATTAATTGCCGCATTTTCTTTTGGAGCAGTTATTAAAAGAGCACATGCCACAAGAATGAAGCCTGATCCGATAAGTGTTAATCTCATTTCGCCTAATTGCTTCACTAGAGGCCCAATTAGACCTCCCTGAACAATAATTGCAATGATTCCGACTACAACAAGAGTTCCACTTGATGCTTTAGTCGTCCAGTTTAAAGATTCTTGAAGGAAAAATATAAGGATATTGGTCAATCCAGTAAAAGCAATAAAGTAAATAAAAAAAGCTAATGATAATTTTTTAATCTTTTCTTCTTTGAAAACTGTAAATAACTCTTTTAAAGGGTTTTTTAAAATACTTTTTGATTTATTTGAGTCACTATTAGGCTTGGTTTCTGGTAAGTAAAAAAATACGAGGAGGAAATTTATTATTGGAATGATTGAGGCTATCAAAACTGGAATAATAAAATTATTATTTGTATTTTTTGCAAAAATTACAACAAAAATATTACCTAAGAAAAAACTTAAACCAAAAGCTACACCAATAAGGCCAAATGTTTTTGCTCTTTTTTCGGGGCTTGAAATATCTGCAAGAATTGTTGTTGCAGTAGCTGCAGTACCCCCACTTAAACCGTCAATTAGTCTCGCTAAAAATAATAAAAATAACGGGATAGAAGCTATTGAATTTGACCAATTAAAAAGAACCGTAAAAGATAATATTGATATTCCTATTACTGAACCAGTAATACAAAAAAGAGTGACAGGTCTTCTTCCATATCTATCACTCATAAGTCCTATAAAAGGAGAAGCTGTAAATTGAGCTAATTGGTAAGTGCATGATAATAAACCATATGTACTTGCTTTAGAATCAAAAAGTAAAACAAAAGAGGGTAATATGGGTAACAGTATACTTTCACTTAAACGATCATTTAGAAGAGTGATAAACGCACTAAGAAGAGTGAATTTTTTATTTGGTTTTAATAAACTTTCTTTCACAATATTTAGCTTCATTGCGATTAACTTTTACTACCATACTTGTTAATGGAGATTATTGTGCCCGGTATTGTTTATTTAGTTGGAGCAGGTCCTGGTGACCCTGAGCTTTTGACTCTTAAAGCTTTACGTCTAATAAAAAATTGTGATGCATTAGTTCATGATGCTTTAATCCCAGATGAAATAACAAAAGAGGCAGGAAAAAATACAGAAATTTTCCATGTAGGCAAAAGAGCTGGGAAGTGTTCTGTACCTCAGGCTGAAACTAATAATCTTATTTTGAAATTAGCAAAAGAAGGCAAAAATGTTGTAAGGCTAAAAGGGGGAGACCCATTCGTTTTTTCTAGAGGTGGTGAAGAGGTATCGCTTTTAGAAAAAAATGGAATCTCAGTTGAAATTGTTCCTGGTATTACTTCTGGGATAGCTGCCCCCACATATTTTGGTATTCCACTAACCCATAGAGATGCTGCGAGTTCCGTAACTTTTGTCACTGGACATGAGCGTGTAGATAAGGAAAAAAAGACAGTGAATTGGAGAGATTTAGCTAAATCATCAGATAGCTTAGTAATTTTTATGGGTATAAAAAATATTGAATTTATTGTGGAACAATTAATTCTAGGTGGTTTAGATAAGAGTACTAAATGCGCTGTTATTCAAGAAGCTACTTTAAAAAATCAAAAATGTTTGATAGAGAAATTAGATAATCTTCCAGATAAAATCAAAGATAAAGAATTTTTAGCTCCATCAATTATCATTATTGGAAAAATTGTTGAATTTAAGGTTAACAACAATATAACTAAAGTATCCGATGTCTGTTTACCAGATATTAATAAAGTTCAACTATATAATAAATCCCAAAAGTAGATTGGATTGAATTTAGATTTAAGCTTTAAATCATTAACTTGATTAATTTGTCTGCAAGATAAGCTATTAATTGCAACTATTATGTCATCATTTTGAAATTTTGGAGGAATAAATTCTTCTTTTACAATTTTCAATTTTAAAGCTTCAGAAACCATAATCCCCTCTAAACAGCCGCTTTCTTTTCTAGGAGTTATCCATTGATTATTTCTTTTAATTAGAAGATTAAATGTACTTCCACAACAAAGTTCACCTGACGTATTCAAAAGGATAGAATCATCAAATAATTTTTCATTAGCTTCTGTCAAAACTTGTATTGCCTGATTATATGAAAATGTTTTGCATTTACTTATAAGACTGAATTCATTTATTTTTTCCGTTTTACTAATGCAAACGCTTATAGGATTAAAATTTGGTTTGATTCTATAGAACTCAAGCCATAAATTATCCAAATCTTTTTTCTCTGAAGTGCTATCAATTGTTAGCGTTCGACCTTCATTAGTTCCTCGACTATAGTTTATTCTTACTGAAGCAAATTGATCAGTTTTAAGCGATAACTTTTTAATTCCATCGTGAATAAGTTGTCTCAAAGTTAATTTATTTATTTTGAGATTAATATTTAAAATCTTGCTACTTTTTTCTAATCTTTTCAGATGTTCATCAAAAAGAATAGGTTTGTTTTCTTTTATCAAAATGGTTTCAAATATACCATCAGCAAATTTTAATCCTCTATTATTAGCAGTAATAAATATTTTATCAATATCCAACCATTGATCCTTGTGCCAGCCTAATGTTTCAATCATTTTAGTGAATCAATTAACGGTAAAAGTTTCCACTTTAGTTCATCAGTTTCCTCTTCAGGGTTTGAGTCAATAACTATTCCGCAACCAGCATATATACTGATTCTTTTGTCTTTAATTAAAAATGATCTTATTAGTATATTGCTGTCAAACTCTCCATTCCAGTCAAGCTTCAAAAATGAGCCACAGTATGGTCCGCGTTCACATTCTTCTAATTCAAAAAGTCTCTGGCATGATCTTAATTTAGGTGCTCCAGTTATAGAGCCCCCAGGCCAACAAGCTTTTAGTAAATCAATCCAGTTCTTGTCTTTTTTTAATTTGCCTTTGATTACTGAAGTTAGATGATGAACTTTTAAGAAACTTTCAAGTTTTAATATTTCTGGCACCATAATACTTCCTGTTTCGCAGACTTTACTTAAATCATTTCTTATAAGGTCAACAATCATAATATTTTCGGCTCTATCTTTTTCGTTTGTTATTAAATCGATAGCATTAAGTGCGTCTTGATTTAAATCTTTATCTCTGGATCTAGTTCCTTTGATAGGTCTTGATTCTACAAAATTTTTATTATCTACTTTTATAAATCTTTCTGGCGAGGTAGATAATACAGCTTCTTTATTATTATCATTATTTATTATTATTCCTCCAAAGGGAGCTCTTAATTTCCTTCTTATTTTCAAATAAATATCTAGAGGATTATAGTTTTTGGAAGATTCAATTTCGCATTTAGTTGTTAGGTTTGCTTGAAATATATCCCCTAGGGAAATTAATTTTTTCAATTTTAAAATATTTTTCTGAAATTTTTCAGCCATTTCGTCCAAATTTATTTTTGAAAAATCAAAATTTAAATTTGTTTTAATAATATTTTCTTCTTCAATATTTTTTATATTGTTGATTATATTTTTATAATTCATCAGTTCAGATGAGTTTGTGCCTTCGATAATTATTTCTTTATTTATTAGATTACATTTAATGATTGGATCATATGATGCAATCCATAAAGTTGCCATATTAGATTTTCTCCATGGGTTTTTTGGTTCTATGTAAACTCCAGCTTCATAACTTAACCATCCGATCCAAAATCCTTTTTCAATATTTTTTAAATTGTTAAATGGATTATTAGTTTTGTCTAAGTTATTGATATCTCTTGATTGGATTATTTTTTTAGGTTTAATTCCTATTATTGACCATTCCCCATTTTCTTTACCATCACTGTCTAGCCAAGCTAATCCTTTATCTCCGAATTTTTTTGTTAGATCATTCGTAATCAGTGCTGGATCTATCCATTTTTCTAGAATTATTTTTTTTATTTTCATTTTTTATTATTTTTATTAAGCCATTTTTCATAAGCGGCATTTCTAATTCTGCAGCTATCACACTTACCGCATGGTTTTGAATTGCCCGAATAACAACTCCATGTTTTATCTAAAGGGACATGATTAGCAAAAGCTAATTGAATAATTTCCTCTTTATTTAAATCTAATAGTGGCGTCCAAAGTTTTATTGGATTATTTTCTCTTCCTCTTTTATTGGCTAAATCTGCTAATTCTTGAAATTTTTTAATGTAGTCAGGTCTGCAATCTGGATAACCAGAATAATCTAGTGCATTAACTCCTAATCCTATAAAATCAGCATCTATTGCTTCGGCATAACTTAGTGCAACGGAAATAAATATAGTATTTCTCCCAGGAACATAAGTATTAGGAATTTTATTAGTTTGTACGCCTTCTTTCGGAATATTTTTTTGAGTATCAGTTAATGACGAGCCTCCCCATAAAGATAAATCAAGCTTAATTATTTTAAATTCTTCGATATCAAAGTGTTTTGCAATTATTGATGCAGAATTCAATTCTTTTTTATGACGTTGACCGTAGTCAAATGAAAGGCCAAAAATTTTAGCTTTTGATTTTTTTGCGATACCAGTAACTGTAGAAGAATCTAAACCCCCAGATAATAAAACTACTATCGATTTATTGTTAAGAGTCATATGATTTCAATTAATTTTTAAGTATTTATGAGTTTGAAGGCTCAATTTCCAGTCTGGATTATTTTTTACGAAATCAATAGCAAGAGAAAACCCATTCGCATTGTTCCATGCTGGCTGTAAATAAAAAATTTTATCTTCTTTTTTTAAGCCATCTTCGCTTTTAGAGAATTGATATTGTTTTAAAGTTTCTTTTTTTATTTGAATAGCAAATTCAATATCTTCTATTTCATTTATGATTATTTTGATTTCATTACAGTTTTTTAAAAAATAATTTTTTGGAGGCGAGTGTCTTTTAGGAGATAAAGTAATCCAGTCATAGCTTCCTGATATCGAATTAACTCCACTTGTCTCAATATGAATCTTCATTGGCTTTTGTTCTTCTCCCATTGTCATTTTTTTTATGGCTTTGCAAAAATTATCTAAGTTATGTTGTAAAGGTTCTCCACCTGTAATAACGCAAAAAGATGCTCCTTTTTCTCTGGCAATTTTTATGCGATCTATTATTTTTTCAATTGATATAGAGGGGTGTTTTTTCTCGTCCCATGAATTCTTGGTATCGCACCAAGAACATCCAACTTTACATCCCGCTAATCTTACAAAAAAAGCACTTTTTCCAGCGTGATAACCTTCACCTTGTAATGAATGAAATTGTTCGACTAAGGGTAAAAAATTTGACATTTTCATTCAAAAAAATAAAGAATATTAATTTGATTGAGTTAACTTATCTTGAGAGGCTTTTATTAAACCTTTAAATAAAGGATGAGGTTTGCCAGGTCGTGATAAAAATTCAGGATGATATTGACATGCTAAGAAGTATGGATGATTTTCTAACTCAATTAACTCAACTAATCTGCCATCTGGTGATGTACCACTAATTTTGTATCCAGAATCTAAAAAACTTTGTTTGTAGTAATTATTAAATTCGTATCTATGTCGATGTCTCTCATAAATAACATCCTCATTATATAAGTTTTTTCCAGTTGTATTTTTTGTCAATCTACATGGATAAACCCCAAGTCTCATTGTTCCACCTAAATCAATTACATCTTCCTGTTCTGGTAATAAATGTATCACTGGATTGGGAGTGTTTGGGTCTAATTCTGAACTAGATGCATCTGGAAGATTAGCTACATTCCTAGCCCATTCTATAACTGCACATTGCATACCAAGGCATAAACCTAAAAAGGGAATTTTATTTTCTCTTGCGAATTTTATAGCCGAAATTTTTCCATTTACTCCTCTATTGCCAAATCCTCCGGGTACGACAATTGCATCAACTTTATTTAAGTAAGTTTCTGCTGAATTTTTTTCTATCATTTCAGCACTTACCCAATGTAAATCTAATAAAGCCTTTTGTTCAATGCATGCATGTCTTAAAGCTTCAACAACGGATAAATATGCATCTCCAAGTTCAATGTATTTACCTACTAAAGCAACTTTGATTGGAGCTCCAGGATTTCTTAGGTTGTGTATAAGTTGCTCCCAATTTTTCAAATCACATTTTTTATCTTCAAGGTCTAAATACTTAAGGGTTTCTTTGCATAAACCTTCTTTTTTTAAAGAAAGAGGTACAGAATAAATACTGTCTGCGTCTAAAGCTTCAATTACAGAGTTGATATTGACACCGCAAAAACCACTAAGCTTCTTTTTCAGAGCTTCATTGATAGATTTATCACTTCGGCATACAAGTAAATCTGGCTGAATTCCAATTGATCTTAATTCTTTCACTGAATGTTGTGTTGGTTTAGTTTTTATTTCGCCAGAGGTTTTGATGTAAGGAAGTAATGTTACGTGTATGTATGCAACATCGTTCCTATTGACATCATTTTTGAATTCTCTTATTGCCTCTAAAAAAGGTAGAGATTCAATATCACCAACTGTTCCACCAATTTCAGTAATAATAATATCTGCATTACTGTTGGCGGCTACTCTATGAATTCTTTCTCTTATTTCTCCCGTAATGTGAGGTATTACTTGCACAGTTCCACCGTCATAACTACCTCTTCTTTCTTTATTGATAACTGCTTGATAGATAGATCCCGTCGTTACACTATTTAACCTAGTCATTGCAGTATCCGTAAATCTTTCATAGTGACCCAAATCTAGATCAGTTTCAGCCCCATCTTCGGTTACAAATACTTCTCCATGTTGGAAAGGGCTCATTGTGCCTGGATCAACATTTAGATATGGATCTAGTTTTAATATTGAAACACTATATCCTCTGGATTTTAATAATCTTCCTAAGCTTGCAGCTACAATTCCTTTACCAATGCTAGAAACTACTCCTCCAGTGACAAATACAAATTTTGACATTAAATATTTTTAATTAAGCACAGCCTCCTTATATTTTATTTAAACAAAAAACTTTTAGAACATCCATATATATGCTTATTCATCAATTGTTATTTCAATATCTAATTCTTTTAATTGTGATTCAGAGACATTTGAAGGTGCATCTGTGAGAAGACATTTTGCTTGTTGATTTTTTGGAAAGGCAATGGTTTCTCTGATTGAATCTGCACCAATGATCAGCATGGTAATACGATCCAATCCAAACGCTATTCCACCATGAGGTGGAGCACCCATTTCTAAGGCTTCTATTAAAAATCCAAATTTTTCATCAATCTCTTTATCAGTAAGTCCAACCGTTTTCAGAACCTCTCTTTGTAAGTTCGCTTCATGAATACGTAAAGAGCCACCTCCTAACTCCAATCCATTGAGAACTAAGTCATAAGCATTTGCTGTAGAGCTCTCAATTTCTTTTTTCAAGTTTTCAGAATCTTTAGATTTTATATTTTTTGGAGAACAAAAAGGATGATGTAAAGCTTCATATCTATTTTCATCTTCATTTTTCTCAAACATCGGGAAGTCAGTTACCCATAAGAAATTCCATTTACTTTTATCAATAAGATTTAAGTCTTTTGCGATATATTGTCTAACCCTATCTAATGATTGATTGACAATTTGTTTATCTCCAGCTCCTAAGAGGATTAAGTCTCCATCTTTTGCTTCTGTGATTTTTAAAATATCAGCCATATGCTCTTCACTTAAATTATTTTTAATTGCCCCAATAGTCTCAAGCTCATCTCCTTTGACCCTTATGAAGGCCAAACCACCCGCTCCTGCATCTTGAGCTACTTGGAAGATATCACCTCCTGGTTTAATTCTTACGTTGCTAATAGTTGAATTGCCTCCTTTGACTGTTATGGATTTTATATAACCTCCAGACTTAATTGCATTGGTGAAAATGTTAAATCCAATATCACCTAATACTCCTCCTAAATCTTTTAATAACATTTGATATCTAGTATCTGGTCTATCAGTGCCGTAATTATCCATTGCTGCTTGCCATGACATTCTTGGAAAAGCATTATAAAAATTAATATTTAAGATTTCTTTCCATATTTTTTTTATGAGACTTTCATTAAAAGAAATTATTTCTTCTTCACTTATAAAACTCATCTCAATATCTAATTGAGTAAACTCTGGCTGTCTATCTGCCCTTAAGTCTTCATCACGGAAACATTTTGCTATTTGATAATACTTATCTAAGCCCCCAACCATTAAAAGTTGTTTAAATAGTTGTGGGGATTGAGGTAAAGCAAAAAATTCTCCATTTGAAAGACGTGCAGGGACAAGAAAATCGCGAGCGCCTTCAGGAGTTGACTTTGTAAGTAATGGGGTCTCTACTTCTGTAAATCCAAAATTATCAAGAAATTCTCTAGCAACTTTAATAATCTTATGTCTTGTTTTTAAATTTTCTAGTAATTTTCCCCTTCTTAAATCAAGGTATCTATATTTTAATCTGAGTTCCTCTTTTGTATTTTCATAATCATGTATAGACACTGGAAAAGGTAAGTTGTTTTTAATTTGGTTGAGAACTTGCAAATCTTTAACCTTAAGCTCTAACTCTCCAGTACTTAAATTTGTATTTATGGAATCTTTGGGTCTTTCATTAATAATTCCGCTAACCATTATTACAGTTTCATTTCTTAGAGTTTCTGCCTGTTTAAATAGATCTACACCATCATCGGGGTTAATTGTTATTTGTAGAAATCCACTATGGTCTCTTAAATCAATAAAAATTACACCACCATGATCTCTTCTTCTATCTACCCATCCGCATAAATTAACTAATTTACCAATATCTGTATTATTGAGTTCTTTGCAAATTTTGTTTCTCATCTAAGTATGATTGATTTATCAATAACTTATAATAATTCTTTAAGGGTAAATTTAGTTAATAATTTTTTTTATAAAACGCTCTCTTTGTTATTACCCCTTTGAATTTTTTGCCTCTTATTAATATTTGAACTTCATTATTTATTAAGGCATGCGAAGTATTGATATATGCAAAAGCTATAGCTTGTTGTTTAGTTGGAGACCAACTGCCGCTTGTGATAGTCCCAATATTTTCTTCACCTTTAAGAACTGCGTAACCTTTTCTTCCTATTGCTTTACCTTCTATAGAGAGACCAACTAACTTTTTTTGAATACCTAATCTTGACTGCTCTTCAAGAAATCTTCTTCCAAAGAATTCGTGATTATTTTCTAGATGTACTAGCCAGCCTAACCCTGCTTCATATGGAGATGTTTCTTCATTTATGTCTTGACCATAAAGATGCATGCCTGCTTCAAGTCTAAGAGTATCTCTAGCTCCTAAACCACAAGGTGCAACATTTTTGGAAATTGAGAAATCCCATAAATTAATTGCTGCTTTTTTAGATAAAAGTATTTCTAGACCATTTTCCCCTGTGTAGCCTGTCTTTGAAAAGAAAATTTTTTCTTTAGGCGAAATATTTTCAAAAATTGTATATTCGCATCCAAATTTAGGGACATGTGAGATCGAAGATTCAATCCATTCTTCAAATAAATCAAATGAGTTTTTTCCCTGTAGTGCTAAAAGTACTTTGTCTTTTTTAAAGTTTGTTATCGAAATTTCAGACATATTTAAATTATTTTTTATCCACTGAAAATCATCTTCATATCTACTTGCATTAACTATTAACAATAATTCTGATATGTCATATTCTTGTATACCAAGGTCATAAATAATTAAGTCATCTATTATTCCTCCTTTATCATTTAGCATTACTGTATAAAGTCCCTGACCTTCAGAAAAGGAGTATAAATTAGTAGGAAAAAGTTTTTGAATATAATCCTTTGGATTGATTCCCTTGATAGAAATCACACCCATGTGAGAAATATCAAATAATCCTGCTGAAGATCTAACTGATTCATGCTCTTTAATTAATCCTGAAAATGATATGGGCATTTCCCAACCTGCAAAATCCACTAATTTTGCATTGGATTCAACATATTTTGAATAAAGAGGACTTTTTAGCAAATCCATGAAATATTTAGTTTTTATTTAGTATTTTTACACTGTAGTTTAGAAATTTTTTATTGCATATTTTCTAATGACAAAATTAAGCTTCTAAGTACTTTGGCTGCAACTATGCTACTTACTCCGCTTTTATCAATTTCTGGAGATAATTCCACAATATCTGAAGCCACAATTCTAAAGTCTTTTAAAGTTTTCAGTATTTCTTCAAAATCATTCCAAAAAAATCCTCCTGGTTCTGGAGTACCCGTCCCTGCTAATAAACTGGGATCAAACCAATCTAAATCTATTGTTAAGTAGATTGGAGACTTAGAGTATGGTAGAAGAGCTTGTTTTAACTCATATGCATTTTCGCCTTGGCAAAAGTTAACTAATTGATTGTTATTATGCATAAATTGAAATTCTTCCTTAGTCCCACTTCTAATTCCTACTTGCAAAATTTTCTTTTCAGGTAGCACTTCTAAACATCTTTTCATAGTACAAGCATGACTATGTTCATTTCCTATATATGATTCTCTTATATCTGCATGAGCATCAAGTTGAACCAATATCAAATCTGGATATTTTTTTACTAATGCTTCAATTGCACCTCTTGTTATAGAGTGTTCGCCTCCAAGCATAATAGGACTAAGCCGTTTACTAATTAAATAATTTGTTGCTGTTTTAACCGATTCAATAACTGACTTTGAGTCATTTTTATCAATAAGTATTGATCCAAAATCAACATACATAATATCTTCTAAGTCTTTTTTTATTTTTGGACAATATGTTTCTAAACAAGAGCTGACTTGTCTTATCGCTTCTGGACCAAATCTTGCTCCTGGTTTAAACGAACATGTTCCGTCATAATTAACTCCAAATATACCAATTGAGCAATTCTCAGGACTTCTTTTTGCTCCCATATAAATTGCGTTTTCGTTATCAAATAAATTTTTTGTCATCTTATGAATCTAGTTCTTTTACAATTTTATTTGGCATCATTTTGAATGCTGCATTTTGAAAATTTAAATTCCAAATTTCACATCCTTTTTCTATTTTTAGGGTTTCATCATAATTTTGCTTTGATAAATTTATATCTTCTGAAGAAGCGAATGTCCAACTCCAAACTCCGCTTGGATATATAGGAACAAAAGAATACATAGTTTCAGTAACTTTGAATATATTTTTAAGGCTTTTCAAAATATTTAAGTGAATATTTTTGAAGGATTCAGGAGATTCGCTTTGCGTTGCTAATATCCCCTTTGGTGTAAGTATTCTTTTACATTCTTTATAAAAAGAATCTGAAAATAATAAATTTGCAAATTCTGAGGGGTCTGAACAATCTATAAATATAACGTCGTAAAAATTATCTCTTGTTTTTTTTACCCATGTAACACCATCATCAACATGTATTTCTAATCTTTTGTCATTCCATGCTTCGCCTCCAATTTCTTTTAGAAATTTTTTAGATATTTTGATTACCTCCTCATCAATTTCTACTAGATCAATTGTTGATATTTCAGTATATTTAGCGCATTCTCTTAGAGTACCACCGTCACCACCGCCAATAATTAGTACATTAGATTTTTCTTCAATGCTACTTAATGCAGGATGCACAAGACACTCATGATAATATTTTTCGTCTCTTAATGATGTCATCCAGCAACCATCTAACATTAAAGCTTTACCATAATATTTATTTTCAATAACAATAATTTCTTGATATTTTGAGGTTTTTTTAATTAGAATTTTTCCATTTAGGCCGAATCTTGAGCCGTTATGATATTCATCTATCCATGTTGTAATATTTGTCATTTGCTTTTAGGAATTTTTCCCGCCAGTTTTTGCTTGGCTATTTGCCAAAGCCGTTGAAAGTCTTTGGGAGTTTGTTTTTTAATATTATCTCCTGCATGCTCTTCGACGATTGAAAATCTGTCTAAAAATTTTATATTAGTTTTTTGAAGAGCTGACTCAGGATTTATTTTTAAAAAGTTTGAGAGATTCAGAAGGGTAAAGTAAATATCCCCAAATTCATTTTTTATATCTGAATCATTTTTGCATTTAATTGCCTCTTTTAATTCATTTATCTCTTCTTCTATCTTTTTAAAAATCTCATCAGTACTTTCCCATTTGAAACCATATTCTTTAACAACATTTGTGATTTTATCTGTACCAATCGTTGGAGGTAAATTTTTAATTTTTAAATTTAAATTTCTACTAATTGAAGATTTCATATGAGGAACTTCTTTTTCTAAATTTTTTATATTTTCCCAAATCTGTTGTGATTTTTTTAATGTTACTTTTTCTTTTTTATTAAAAATATATGGATGTCTATTAATGATTTTCTTATTTAGATTTTTTATCACATCATTTAGTGCAAATTCTTTTTCTTCGTAACTGATTTCAGCATGAAGCATTACTTGTAATAAAAGATCTCCTAACTCTTCACATATGTTATCTGCATTTTTTTCATATATCGCATCTATAAATTCATTACTTTCTTCATACAAAAATGGGATCAACGATATATGAGACTGTATTTTCTGCCATGGGCAGCCCCAAGTTTTATCTTTTAATGCCTTGATATTAGATATTAAGATTTTAAAACTATTTATAGTCTCTAAATCGGAATTGTTTTCCAATTTACATCTAGTGTTTGAGGACATAGGATATATTTTATTAATTAAATTTTGCCTCAATCATGAAATATTTAAATACTTAGTATAAATTTTTCAACTTCATCTATTAGAATGATTTATCATAAGGGCGATTAGCTCAGCGGTAGAGCGCCTGCCTTACAAGCAGGATGTCCCTGGTTCGAACCCTGGATCGCCCATTTATTATTTTTCTAATGACTGAGATCGTCAACCTTTCAATCAGTCAAAGTGCTGCTTCAGAACTATCTAGGCAAGCTTCTTTTGGAGGTTCTCCAGGAGAAATGTCGATTGATTTGGTAGAGGATAAAAATTGTTCCGAAGGATGGATGCATATTAAATTAAGGCCAGGTACATGTAATGGATCCCCTATTTCAAGAACTGAAGGAGTAACTTTATACGCGGATGTAAAAAAGTTTAATTTACTGAAAGATTTAAAATTAGATTATTACGGTGATTTGAGCGGTGGTGGATTTCTTATTTCAACACCAAAAAATGCAAAACGTTGTTCTTGTGGTTCTGGCTTTAAACTTTTGTAGAATGGATGTGTCTTTTTTTGCAAACTAATATTATTTTCATTAATTGGTTGCTCTCAAGATAAAATAAATAAAAAAAGTTTATTGAAATAAAATTTGCACATGACAGAGATGAATGATCAATTATCTTTAGAGAATTATTCACCTTTTGAAGTAGAGAAAAAGTGGCAAGAAAAATGGGAAGTTCTAAAGGCTTTCAGTCCTAATCCTGAGGATGATGGGGAGCCTTTTTGTGTTGTTATTCCGCCACCAAATGTAACTGGATCTTTGCATATGGGGCATGCATTTAATACGGCTTTGATAGATGTTGTAGTACGTTTTCAAAGACTTTTAGGTAAGAATGTTTTGTGTTTACCAGGAACTGATCATGCTTCAATAGCTGTTCAAACTATTCTCGAAAAACAATTAAAAAGTGAAGGCAAAACAAGCGAGGATATTGGAAGAGATGAATTTCTCAAAAGAGCATGGAACTGGAAAGAACAAAGTGGTGGAAAAATAGTTTCTCAATTAAAAAGGATAGGATATTCAGTTGACTGGACTAGAGAAAGATTTACTCTTGATAAAAAATTAAATGAAGCAGTTATTGAGGCTTTTAATATTCTCTATAAAAAGAATTTAATTTATAGAGGCGAATATTTGGTTAATTGGTGCCCTGAATCTCAATCTGCCGTAAGTGATCTTGAAGTTGAAATGCAAGAAGTAAATGGTCATTTATGGCATTTTAAATATCCTTTAATTTCTGAAAGTGGTGAACAGTTAGATAAGTACTTAGAAGTTGCAACAACAAGACCAGAAACTCTTTTGGGTGATACTGCTGTGGCAGTTAATCCTGATGATGATAGGTATAAAGAATTTATTGGTGTCAAAGTCAAAGTTCCTTTCGTTGATAGAGAAATACCTATTATTGCTGATTCACATGTTGATAAAGATTTTGGTACGGGTTGTGTGAAGGTTACTCCAGCCCATGATCCAAATGATTTTGCAATAGGAAAAAGGCATAATTTAAAACAGATTAATGTAATGAACAAAGATGGAACTTTAAATATCAATGCAGGTATTTTTCAAAATTTAGATCGATATGAAGCTAGAAAGAAAATTATCAAAGAATTGGATAACTTAGGCCTTTTGACAAAGATACAGGATTATAAACATACTGTTCCTTTTTCTGATAGAGGTAAGGTGCCAATTGAACCTTTATTGTCAACACAGTGGTTTTTGAAAATGGATGATATATCACAAGGATGTCTTCATGAAATTGATTCAAAAAAACCATCGTTTATTCCTGCACGCTGGGAGAAAGTTTATAAGGATTGGTTAGAGAATATTAATGATTGGTGTATCAGTCGGCAATTGTGGTGGGGGCACCAAATACCAGCATGGTATGTTTTAGATGACTCTCAAGACTCAATAGAACAAAATACTCCATATATCGTTGCAAGAAATGAAGAAGATGCCTTAATCGAAGCTAATAAAAAATTTGGATCAAATATTAAATTGGTTCGTGATAAAGATGTTTTGGATACATGGTTTTCAAGTGGTTTATGGCCTTTCTCAACTCTTGGTTGGCCAAATACAAATGATCCTGATTTTAAAAAATGGTATCCAAATAATGTTCTTGTTACTGGTTTTGATATTATTTTCTTCTGGGTGGCCAGAATGACAATGATGGGGAATACTTTTACGAATAATATTCCCTTTAAGGATGTTTATATTCATGGTCTAGTTCGAGATGAAAACAATAAAAAAATGAGTAAAAGTTCAGGTAATGGTATTGACCCAATACTATTAATTGATAAATATGGTTCTGATGCTCTGCGATTTGCTTTAATTCGAGAAGTTGCAGGAGCTGGACAAGATATCAGGCTTGATTTTGATAGAAAAAAAGATACCTCTTCAACTGTTGAAGCTTCAAGAAATTTTGCGAATAAATTATGGAATGCAACTAAATTTGTGTTAATTAATAAAACTTCTAACAATAATGATTCGCTTAATGAGAGTGATGAACATTTTTTAGAGTTATGTGATAAGTGGATTTTATCGAAATTGAATCAGGTAAATATAAAAGTCGCTTCTTTATTGAAAGAATATAAATTGGGAGAATCTGCGAAACTTCTATATGAATTTACGTGGAATGATTTTTGTGATTGGTATGTAGAATTTGCTAAACAAAGGTTTAATAATAAAGAAACTAATAATAGACAAATATCTGAAAAGGTTTTAATAAAAGTGCTCAATGATATTTTGGTGATGATTCATCCTTTTATGCCGCACATTACTGAAGAACTTTGGCACGTACTGCAACTTAAATCAGATAAAGAATTATTATCTCTTCAAAAATGGCCAACCCAAGAAAATAAATTTGTTGATAATAAGCTTGATAATTCCTTTCAACAACTCTTTGAAATTATTAGATTGATTAGAAATTTGAGAGCTGAATTAGGCCTCAAGCCATCAGAAAAAGTTCCTATTTACTTGATTTCAGATAATGATGAATTGATTGATTTTCTAAAAATTTTAGTTGATGATATTCAAACCTTAACTAAATCTTCTGAAGTATTTATTTTTAAACCTAATGCTGTTGATAAAAAAGAGTTTGCTAAATCTTTTTCTGGGATAATTGGTGATTTAGAGGTTTACTTACCTTTTCAGGATTTTGTAAATATAGATGCATTAAAGGAAAGGCTAAACAAGGATTTAAAAAAGGTGACTATTGAATTAGATAATTTAAATAAGAGATTATCTAATAAAAATTTCGTGGATAAGGCTCCAAAAGATATTGTTGATGAATGTAGATTTAAATTAAATGAGGGTTCGGTACAAATGGAGAGAATTACTAAAAAACTCGAGCTTTTGAATTGAGAATGAATATATTTCTTGAAAATATTTATAATTTGTCTTTTTTTTTTAATACTGGAATTGGGATATTTTCCTTTGTTTGCATTTATATTTTAATTGTTTTATTAATACTCCCAGCTTCTTGGTTATCTTTATTATCAGGTTTTTTATATGGCTCATATTTAGGATCAATTATCGTTTTTTTCTCCGCTTCCTTAGGAGCATCAGTTGCTTTTTTTGTATCAAAAAGTTTTTTTGCAAAAAAGCTAAAAAATCTTTTTAGTCGTTATCCAAAATTAAGTGTTATGGAAAAAGTAGTAGAAAAAGGCGGACTTAAATTAATTTTTTTAGCAAGATTATCTCCGATATTTCCCTTCAGTATTCTTAATTATTTTTATGGTTTGAATAATGTTAAATTTCGAGATTTCGCTATTGGTCTTTTTGGAATAATTCCAGGAACTTTTCTTTATTGCTCAATAGGTAGTTTGGCAAAAAATATCCAGGAGCTAAAAAATGTCCAATCACCAAATAATTTATATATGACTATTGTTGGAATTATTTCAACTTTTTTAGTTGTATATTTCTCAGCTAAATATTCCAGGGAATATTTTGAAAAACCCTAAGAATTTATTCTTTAATATTCCAATCTCTAATAGATGCAATTAAGATAAACCACAAAAGCCTAAATTTACCTAGTAGAGTTTTGTTGGCTTCTAATTCGATATATTTTGCTTGTCCACAAGGTGTTTTTATGAAGTTGAAAACTGTTTTCTTTGTCATAAGTCTCTCTAAAAGTCCTGATGATTATTCTTACATTTTATAGCCAAGATTTTTAGTTTTTTTACTTAAAAACCACATTTTTCATAGACTACTTTGTGGAATACTATTTTTTAAAATTTAAACTTTTTCTCCAGCTTTAAATCCTCTAAAGCATTTGAATCTAGGAAACCTCAGACTAAAAGCCACCGCATCCTGGGATTTAGTTTTAGCATCAGCTCTGATTTCTACAAGTTGACCAATCAGTTGATTCCGTTTTGACCAATATTCTTCACGTTGGATATCACTAAATCCGCTTCCACAACTAAGACTGTATTCATACCCATCATCTTCACCTTCTACTACTACAGCTCCTAGTCTACCTTTATTGCGACCAGTGCCTTCCTCAACAGATACAACCTTTAAAGTGACTTCAATGAAAGGTTTTGCTTTTAACCAACTGTGTGTTCTTTTACATTCATACATTGCATCAGGATCTTTAATCATTACTCCTTCATATCCACCCTCCACAGCAGATTTATTCAGCTCTACAAATCTTTTCTGTCCCTCATTGGTGTCGAGGTCTACATTTTCCCAGTCAAGTGTTTTTATATGTCTAAGAAGTAAAGAATGTTTTGCTACCCATTCTTTTACTAATAAACTTCTTGCTGTTTGATTAGTGTTCCATCGCCCTTTTTGGAAGTCTTCAAGGGGACATAAGTCAAATAGATGTAGAACTGCGTCTTTTGTTTGTTTGCCATCTTTTCTATGAACCTGTTTCATTAAATCCTGAAAGTTAGCGCTCATTACTTCACCATCTAGGACTAAGTCATGAGGTGCAGGATCTTCTTTTAAGACGTTTTCTATTTCTGAGATAATATGACCAAAATTATGGAATTGTTTCCCATTACGAGAAAACATTTCTACTTTATTTTTTCTAATAATAGTTAAGACGCGCACTCCATCTAATTTGATTTCAATTTGCTTTTTCCCTATCATTTTTTTTTCATGATTTGCACTGTCATGAGCTAAAGGACAAGAAAAAATAGGAATCGCATATTTGGGAAATTTCTTGGCTATCTTGTTGATTGTTTTTTCAGATACACCACATCTAAGATCTTTAATTAAAACTCGTCTATAAAATCCATTCCACTCTTCTTTTGTGGCAGATTCCATAGCCGTAATAATTGCATCGCGAGCAGCGTGACCTGTAAGCTCTCTTTGAATAAGCTTATTTGCTAATTCTCTAAAATCTTTCCATAAAAAATTTTGACTTTTTTCATTCTCTTTTTCAGGAACAATTTTTACACCAAAAGTTACCAATGGATCAAGTGCCATACGGATGCCCTCAAAAAAATCATCTAAACCATCTTCCATTGCTTCTGAGATGATTTTCTCTTTATCTAATCTACTTGGGTGTAATTCTAGTTGATGTATTATCTCTTCTTTAAACAATTCTTTTTGCCTCACAAGAAATTATTAATTCACTTTTGCTATTCTGTCTATTTTCCAATCATTGTCAGTTTTTGCGAAAGTAAAATCTAATGGGAGCTCATCTTGTTTATCTTCTGATTTTAAATTCAAAGTTATTATGATTTGATCTTCTTGGACTCTAGGTCTTCCTGATTTTAAATTTCTATATTTATTGAGGTTTAAACTAGCTAAAAATTTAAGAAAGTCTTGGCGCTTCACATGTGTTTTATAAGTTTTTGTAGTTAAACCATACGCTGCATCAATTCTGCCAGCAGCTATTTGATCAAAAAACTTTCTCACTAATGGATTAATTCCTCTGGCGCTTATAACTAATTTGACTGCATTAAAAGTCCAAAAAGAAACTAGTACAGCTCCGCCTACTAATAATGCTTTAATTCCGATATCTTTAACTAGTGTTGCATCCATGTTGATTTAAGTTTTTTATTACTTTAAGAAAAGAAATCGTTTTTGATGGCTTTTTTTGTCAAAATAATACTAATTTTAATCCATAATGCCTGTAATTCCTCTTTTACCTTTATTTCATAAATTTAATAGCCAATATTTTGAAAATTCTCTAGCGGTTAATAATCAACCATTAGTAAAAGTTAGATGGAGTGATAATAGATTAAAAACTACTGCTGGTTTTTATAAAAGAAAAAGAATTAATGGTCTTGTAGATTCTGAAATTATCTTATCGAAACCTATTTTGAGTAAATTATCTAATAGTGAAATAAACAGTACTTTATGTCATGAAATGATTCATGCATGGGTAGATAGGATATTAAAAAAAAATGAGATACATGGTCCAAATTTCTTAGAAAAGATGAATGAAATTAATGAGAAAGAGAAGAATTTTCAAATTTCTGTAAGGCACTCATTTCCTATTGAAAGGAGAGAATTAAAATACATAGGAACTTGTCAAAATTGTGGTGAGAAATTTTTCTACAGAAAAAGAATAAAGAATATAGCCTGTAAAAAATGTTGTGTAAATTTCTTCAATGGATCATGGAATAAAAAGTGTTTAATTTTGTTTGATTAGAAATAATTAGATGTGTTTTTGTTTCTATCTTTGGAATTATTTATTTTTTTAATGTAATTTATATTTTAAAAAGAACAATAATTTATGGATTCAAGGAGAATTAGAAATCTTAGAAATAGTTTTGATAGAAATATTGTTGATAAACAAGTTGATAAAATTTTTGAAACTGGAAGACAATTCGTTGATGGAGTATCTGGTGCTAGGCCAGGTAAAAGAAGGAACTCAGATTTTCAAGGAATAACAAGTAAGAGTGTTAAAAAAGTAGGAAGATGGGTATCTAAAAAAGTGGATTTATTTTTTGATGAAGAAAATGATGATTGGAATGATGAGAATTTTTATGATGATCAAAGCGATATTAAGACATTTTCCAGAGAATCAAATTCTTATGAATCTACTACAAAGTATTCAAAAAGACCTTTAGAAGCAATATCTTTAAGGCAACCAAAAAATTTACAGACAACTGAGCAAAAAAAATTACCCTATGTTAAAGAGAGTAAGGATGAAGATTGGCCAGATGAAATGGATTTCAAAGTTGAAAGATGGCAAAGAGCTTCAGAAAATGAGAATAATACTTCGAGAGATCAATCAATCCAACAAGTTCAATCAAAATCAAGAAATCTTCCCAGATCAAGAAGAAGAAGAGTATAGTTTGGTAAATTCTTTAATTCCTGAATAACCCAGTAAAGTTTCTAAATTTGGATTGAAAACCTCCCTTATAATTGTTAAGGGTTTTTTGTCTCGAAAAAATCTGTAATTTCTTGACCAGAATGGACCTTTAAAGCAAAATTGATCTTCTAACCATTTTGCATTGACAAGTGAAATACGATCAACTTCTCTAAATAATTCTGATCTATCTTGTGTCAAATTTTTCCAAATTGGCTCTTCTTTGGCTTTTAAATTTTCATTCACTTGATCTGCATTCCACCAACTTTCTGCCCATGCTAGGTTTTTATTATTGCTTTTGATCCATACCTGTCTTCTAATTAAAGGGCCATTTAACTGATTCAATTCTTTAGGGCCTTCTTTAGTGGATAGAGGATCTAATTGCATTGAAATTAATTTAATTTTTGTCTCTTGATTAGTTAAAAGCTGCAGATGTCTAGTTGGACTTCCATCCCCAAGCAGCATTAATTTCCATGGGCCAGATATTTTTGGTAGTGAATTCTTCACTAAAAAATTAGAGGCTTTTTCTTCCCATAAAATTTTTGGAGAGTTAAAAAGTTTATTATTCAGTGCTCTGACGGAGTGCTTTTAAGATGATAACTTTTTTTTAGCAAAAATATTTGCCTTATCTTTTTTTATCTCTCTTATTTTTAGCCAAACAAGTAAAGCAGTTAAATCAGCTTTGCTAACCCCAGGAATTTTTGAAGCATCACCAAAATTTTTTGGCTTTATCTTATTCAAATTTTCTCTAGCTTCTAAAGATAATGTATCTATCTTTTCATAATTTATTTCTAGAGGCAGAGATTTACAGCTTTGACGATTTATTTGTTCAATGTTGTTTTTTTGTCTTTTAAGATAACCCTCGTATTTAATATCTATTTCAACACCTTCTTGTATTGAAGAAGCTATATTTTTTTCAGTCAAATTATATTTAATTAAATCTGAATAATGAAAGTTTGGTCTTTTTAAGAGTTCTTTCAAAGTTATTGAGCCTTTGATTTTTGATCCCATGGCTAATTCTAGTTTTTTTGATATTTCATCCGTGTTTTTTAATCGAGTGTTTTTTAATCTTAATTTCTCTTCTTCAAGGAGTTTCATTTTTTCTTTATAGACCGACCATCTTTTCTCATCAATTAACCCTATTTCATAACCTAATGGGGTTAATCGCCTATCTGCATTATCTCCCCTAAGGGTCAACCTATATTCACTCCTGCTAGTGAGAACTCTGTATGGTTCTTTGAGATCTTTGGTAATTAAATCATTGATCATTGTTCCTATATAACTGCTTTCTCTGGTGAAGATTATTGGGTCTTTTTTGTTTAGTTTTCTTGTAGCATTGACTCCTGCAACTAACCCTTGTGCTGCTGCTTCTTCATAACCAGTAGTACCATTAATTTGTCCGGCGCTAAATAAATATTCAATTTCTTTCGTTTCGAGTGATGTTTGGAGCTGTGTTGCAGGGATATAGTCATACTCTACAGCATATGCTGGACGCAACATTTTACATTCACTTAATCCAGGTAAGGTTCTTAAAAGTTCTAATTGTATATTTTCGGGTAAACCTGTAGAAAATCCTTGCACATATATTTCAGGAGTATTAATTCCTTCTGGTTCTAAGAAAATTTGATGTGATTCTTTATCAGCAAATTTAACGATTTTATCTTCAATAGAAGGACAATATCTTGGCCCCTTACTATCAATAAAACCGCCGTAAATAGGAGTTAAATGTAAATTGTCGCGAATTAGTTGATGTGTTTCGGTAGTTGTTCTTGTGATGTGACAACTAACTTGGGGCATATTATTTTTTATATCTGGGTCAAAAGAAAAATATTTATCTGCTGCAGTACTTGGTTGTATATCTAATTCATCAAAAATGATACTTTTTTTATCAACTCTTGCTGGAGTTCCTGTTTTTAAACGTTCTGTTTTGATACCAATTTCGTGTAAATTTTGAGTAAGTCCTTTTGCTGCTTGTTCGCCCGACCTACCAGCTGACATTGATTTATTTCCTATCCATATTCTTCCTTCTAAGAACGTGCCAGCTGTGATGATAACTGATCTAGCTGAGTAATAACTACCAAAGAAAGTCCTCACACCCTTTATTCTTTTTTTTAAGATTTTTTTTGAGTTCAATCCAATTTCTTCAGTTTTTGCAATATCCAGTTCAGTAATCATTGCTTCTTTTAAAGATAAATTATCTGTATTTTGTAGTATTTCAATCATCTTTTTTGAATATTCTCTTTTATCTGTTTGAGCTCTTAATGCCCATACAGCTGGGCCTCTACTTGCATTTAATATTCTTTTTTGTATAGCTGTTTCATCAGCTAATTTACCGATAATTCCACCTAATGCATCAACTTCATGTACCAACTGACTTTTTGCCGGCCCGCCAACTGCAGGGTTGCAAGGTTGCCAGGCAATCCTATCTAAATTGATTGTAAATAAGGCTGTAGAAAATCCTAATTTTGCTGTTGTTATAGCTGCTTCGCATCCTGCATGTCCTCCTCCAATAACGATGACGTCAAAATATTCATTTGTTGAGTGATTATTATGCATTTTAGGAGCGATTTAATTAGCTAAATTCCTAAATCTCGTAAATTGAGGTTCAAATAATAATTTAACAGTTCCTACGGGTCCATTTCTATGTTTAGTGACAATGATTTCTGTAATTCCTCTATCTTCAGTCTCCGGATTATAGTATTCATCTCTATAAATCATTAATACTAAATCTGCGTCTTGTTCAATAGATCCTGATTCTCTTAGATCACTTAACATTGGTCTTTTATTTGTTCTAGACTCAACCCCTCTACTAAGCTGAGATAAAGCTACTACTGGTACTTTTAATTCTCTGGCCATGCTTTTAAGACCTCTTGTTATTCGTGAAAGTTCTTGCACTCTATTATCAGGGGTTGATCCTTCCATCAACTGCAGATAATCAATCACAATTAATCCAAGTTCTTTTTTTTGTTCAGCTATTAATCTTCTGCACAGAGATCTCATCTCTAGAACACTTAAGTTAGGCTTGTCATCTATAAATATTGGTAATTGACCTAATGAATTGATACCTTCTCCGAGTAATGGCCATTCATCTTGCTGTAATCTTCCTGTTCTTAGCCTTCCACTTTCGATTCCCACTTCCATAGAGAGTAGTCTATATGTCAACTGTTCTTTACTCATTTCAAGGCTAAATACACACACAGGTAAATCTTGAGATTGTGCAACATTTTTAGCCAGATTAAGAACCATTGAAGTTTTCCCCATTGAAGGTCTTCCAGCAACAATTATTAAATCACTTCTTTGAAAACCTTGAGTCATTGCATCAAGATCATAGAAATTTACAGGAATTCCAGCTACTGAAGTACCTAATGATCTTGACTCTATTTCATTGAAAGTACTTGTAAGGATTTCAGCGGCTTGAGTCAGACCTTTTGAAGGTTTTTCTTGACTGATTTCAAATATTTTTTGCTCTGCTTTATCTAGAACTTCATTAGTATCTTGAGTTTGATCAAAACCTAGTTGAACCACTTCATTTCCAGATCTAATAAGTTGCCTTCTCATGAATTTGTCGTTAATTAAATTAGCAACTTGTTCTATAGAAGCTGTAGAGGAAACATTTTCAACTAGCTCTACAAGTTTGCTATTCCCTCCAATTTTTTCTAGTGATCCATTATCTGCTAACCAAGCACTCATTGATGTTAAATCAGTTGGTTTTCCCTGGGTATGCAACATTAATGCTGTTCTATAAATCTCTTGATGGGCATTTATATAAAAAGCTTCAGGTTTAATTAAATCTGCAATTCTTCCAATCGCGTCTGGATCAAGAAGTATGCCACCAAGAACAGCTTCCTCTGCTTGAACGTTTTGAGGAGGAACTAATCCAGCATTTTCACTATTAAAATCCTTTTTAAAATTTTTATTTTGCCCATTATTTGGAAAAGGTACGGAAACCATATCTTTAATTGCTTAGATATATACTCTGGCTACTTTTCAAAATAATGCAACAAATTGATTAACTTGTTACTTCAATATTTACTTCTGCATTTACTTCTGGATGTAATTTTATTTTTGCAGTAAAGGAACCTAAATTATGAATATCAGGAACAGTAATGTTTCTTCTATCAATTTCTTTTTTAGTAGCCGCTTCTATCGCTTCGGCAACATCACCATTGGTAACTGTTCCAAAAAGGACACCATCTTCTCCAACCTGTTTTTTGATAGTGAACCTACCTATTGTAGATAATGCAGTTTGAAAATCTAAAGCTTCTTGCTTTAATTTATCAGCAGCGATTTTTTCTTTTTCTTTCTTTCTTTCAATTTGTTTAAGGACAGCTGGTGTTACATTCATTGCCTTGCCATAAGGTAATAGAAAATTTCTTGCGTATCCAGGTGCTACTTCAACTAGATCTCCTTCTTTACCCAGTGATGCGATTGATTCAGTTAATGCGACTTGTACTCTTTTAGCCATGAAAATATTAAACAATATAGTTAATAATACGACCTAGAGGGTAACTTTACTTTTTTTGCAAGACCAAATTTCGCAAGAATCTTAATATGTTCCCATGTTATATCTATCTGACCTCTAAATAATCCTTGTTTTGCAGAATTGGGAAATGCATGATGATTGTTATGCCAACCTTCTCCAAAGGTTAATGCAGCAACCCACGCATTATTTTTAGATGAATCACCACTTTCAAATGGTGCTTTACCCCAACAATGCGTAGCAGAGTTTACTAGCCAAGTTATGTGATAAACAACCACAAGCCTCAATGGGATTCCCCAAAGGACTAGAGCCCATCCTCCAACTCCTAATTTTTGACCTATTGCGTACAAAGAAAGTCCAATAGGAATTTGTAAGAGTAAAAAATATTTATTTAAAAATCTATAGTATGGATCCTTAATTAAATCTGCACTTAGTTTTGGAACAGCTTTTAGTGCTTCTACGTCTTTAAACATCCAACCCATATGACTCCACCAAAACCCTTTTTTACTATTGTGATGATCTACTTCAGTATCTGAAAAAGAGTGGTGATGCCTATGTAAACCTACCCAATCTATTGGTCCATGCTGGCAACTTATAGCTCCACAGGTAGCAAAAAATCTTTCTAACCATCTTGGTACAACGAACGATCTGTGTGATAACAATCTGTGATATCCAAGGGTGACTCCTAAACAAGCAGTTACCCAGTAAAAAAATAATAATGAAGTGACTGCAGGGAGACTCCAAAATTTTGGTTGTAAAGCTACAAGGGAAAGAATATGTATTGCAACCATAAAAACTATTGTTCCCCACGTTTTATGTAGTCTTGGAGGATATCTTTTTGAATGACTGGAGGGTTCCAGTAATTTTTCTGAGAGTTCTATAACTTTTTCAGTTGGAACAGGTTTTTTTAATTTTGCTGTTTCTTGGAAAATTACTGAATTCATGATATTGAAATACTATTTTCAAAATTACCGATATGTAATATTATCATACTATACTATTGATAAGATTGATTATCTGTGAGTCTCGGATATCGCGATAAATTATCTAGAGGTCGAAGGGCTATGGCTCATTTGATACACCTTTGGCATGAAAGAAATGGTTGGTCTCACAGAGTATTGCCATTACTTTCAGAAGTTCTTGATTTAGGTAAAGTTCATAATTCGCAAATTTCTAATCTTAGAAATGGTAAGTTATCTTCGCCAGGCCCTGAAGTTTTTCTTGCTTTAGCTCAAGTTAATACGATTCTTGATCAAGGCATTGAAAAAATCAGGGATCGTTTTGAAAGTGATTACCCAGAGTTATGGAAATCTTTGGAAGAGTCTGCATTACCCCTAAAAAATGATTCTGGTGATCCATTGTCGGCCGGGGAGTTATTCGAGATATTTTCAGGATTAAAACCTCTACCTTCATCCTTTGACTGGTACATAGAAGATGAAGAAGCCTCTGCTTTAAGTGATGCTCTTTCAGTGCATTTTTGTCAGAATAAGGCTTGGAGATCATGTAAAATGCAGGTAATGGAGGCCTATTCTGTCAATAAATCTGCCCGTAGAGAACGTTTTGCTGAGGTAATTGCAGGAATTAGAGATTATACGGCAGAAGAATTAGATGGAGAACTTCTTGATTTATATGAGGCTTCAAAAAAACTTTCTTATTTTCAGGGTAGAGGACCTAATGCTTTCCTCGCAGAATTAAGAAATTTAGCTTCTGAAAAATAACATGAATTTTCATAATAAATGACTCTTGACAATAACTTAAAACTGGCTGAAAACGCTGTTCTTTCTGTTGAAGAGAGTTTAAGTAAAGTTTTCCAAGAAAGGTCTAATCAGGTTTTCCAGAAATTAGAAAATATTTTGACAATTTTTAAGGAAGAAAAAGTTTCTACTAGTCATTTCAATCAATCTTCTGGTAGTGGTCATGATGATATATCTAGAGAAAAAATTGATGCGGTTTTTGCAAGATTGTTTCTTGCTGAAAAGGCTGCTGTAAGGATGCAATTTGTAAGTGGAACGCATGCAATAAGTTCTGTCTTATTTGGAATACTTCGACCTGGAGATGTAATGTTATCTCTTACAGGACAACCATATGACACGTTAGAAGAAGTCATAGGAATAAGGGGAGGAGGAAAAGGCTCACTTAAAGATTTTGATATTGAATATAAGCAAATAAATATCTGCGAGAATTTTGATTCTTTTGAAGAACAAATTGTTCATTTTTTTGAAGAAAATACATGCAAATTAGTATTCATACAAAAAAGTTGTGGATATAGTTGGAGAAAGTCTCTTACGAATCATCAGATAGAGAAAATTTGTAGTCTTATTCATTCCCTTAATCCTAATTGTATATGTTTTGTTGATAACTGTTATGGGGAGCTTGTTGAAGATAGTGAACCAATTTCTAAAGGAGCAAATATAATTGCAGGATCATTGATTAAAAATTTGGGAGGAACAATCGTTCCAACTGGTGGGTACGTTGCAGGAGATGCAGAGTTGGTTGAGATGGCATGTTCTAGATTAACCTCACCAGGCATTGGTTCTTCTGCAGGAATAAATTTTGGACTAGGAAGATTAATTTTGCAGGGTTTGTTTTTAGCACCACAAATTGTTCACGAATCACTAAAAGGTGCTGATATGGTTGCAGCAGTCTTTAAAAATTTGGGGTTTAAGGTTTTACCAGAGCCAGCAACTTATAGATCTGATCTTATTCAGTCAGTAAGATTGAATAATCCTGATTTGGTACAAAAAGTTTGTCAATCTTTTCAAAATTCTTCACCAGTAGATTCTTTTCTGAATGTTGTTCCATCATCAATGGATGGATATGATTCAAAATTATTAATGGCAGGCGGTACTTTTATTGAAGGTAGTACAAGTGAATTTTCTGCTGATGCCCCTCTAAGAGATCCTTACAATATTTTTGTTCAAGGTGGTTCTCACATAGCTCACATCAAAATTGCATTAATTCGATTATTATCTGAACTACTAGAGGAAAAATTAATTTCAAAGGATTCTCTACTTCCTTTATCTACTTAATCATGTCTTACAAGTTTCCAGACAACCTCAACTATGCTGATACTCATGAATATGTCTTGGAAGAAAATGGATTATTAAAAATTGGAGTTAGTGAATTCGCTATAGATCAATTAGGAGATATTGTTTTTGTTGAATTAGCTGATGAAGGGGCGACTTTAGAGAAAGGCGAGACTTTTGGAACAATAGAATCAGTTAAGGCCGTAGAGGAAGTCTATCTGCCTTTTTCAGGAGAAATAGTATCTGTAAATGAAAGTGTTATTGAGAACCCTGAGCTTTTACAGAATGATCCGATTGGAGACGGTTGGTTAGTCATTTTGAAACCAGAATCAAAAGCATCGATTGCTGATTTGATGACTTCTGAGGAATATCAATTAAAGGTTGTACCAAAATAAGGCAAACTTTTTAAAAAGAGCTATTTTAAAGAAAAATATTTTAATATGACATCCAAATTTGGGTCTGATTTGTTTATAGATAGGCATCTTGGGTTAGGAGATAATGATGAAAGAATCATGCTGAATAAGCTTGGTTTTAACAATATTGATCAATTTATAAATCAAGTTATTCCTGAAGATATTCAGCTTAAAGATAAATCTTCAGAAATATTGCCCCAAGGTTGTTCAGAAATTGAGGCTTTAAATGAATTAGAAGAGATTGCGAATAAAAATACTAAAATGAGATCACTTATAGGCCTTGGTTATTATGACAATCATATGCCTAAAGTAATCCAAAGACATGTTCTTGAAAATCCAAGGTGGTACACGTCTTATACTCCATATCAAGCAGAAATTGCACAAGGAAGATTAGAAGCTCTATTTAATTTTCAGACTATTGTTTGTGAACTAACAGGATTCCCTGTCGCCAATGCATCTTTGTTAGATGAGGGTACTGCTGCTGCAGAAGCTATGGCCATGAGTTTTGCTGCAAGAAAAAATAAATCTTCAAAAGTGTACTTAGTGGAGTCAAATGTTTTTGATCATACTTTTAATGTTCTACAAACCAGAGCAAAACCTTTGGGAATATCCTTAAAACGCTTTACTCAAAGTAACCTTCCTAATCATGATGATGTTTTTGGAATGTTGTTGCAATTACCTGGTAAAAATGGAGAATTATATGATCCCACATTCTTAATATCCCAAGCACATAGATCAGAAATTATTGTTACGGCATGTATTGATCCACTAGCACAAGTTTTGATTAAACCAATTTCTGAATTTGGTGTCGATGTAGCAGTGGGAAGTATGCAAAGATTTGGAGTTCCATTGGGTTTTGGTGGCCCCCATGCAGCATATTTTGCTTGTAGTGAAAAATATAAAAGGCTGATACCCGGAAGAATTGTTGGGCAAACTCTATCTAAAAATGGAGAAAAGTCTCTAAGACTAGCATTGCAAACAAGAGAGCAACATATTCGAAGGGAAAAGGCCACTAGTAATATTTGCACTGCTCAATCTTTGTTAGCCATAATTTCTTCTTTTTATGCTATTTATCATGGACCCTCTGGATTAACCCAAATTGCTAAGAGGTTAGTTGAGTTGAGAATAAATTTAGAATCAAGTTTAGCTGCTTTGGGTTTTGATATTCCTGATGGGATTAGATTTGATAGTGTTGATGTTTATTCTGAGCACTCTCAGAGGATCCATAATGAAGCTCTAAAAAATGGCTATAACTTAAGAATTTTGCCGTTGGGATCAACTATTGAAAATTCAACTGGCTTTGGGATCTCTTTAGATGAGCTTAGTAATGAAAAAGAAATAAAAGATATTTTGACTTTCATAGCAAACCTCATAGAAAAAGAAGAAGATTTAGAGCAAATAAAATTTGATAAAGAATTTCATCTTGAAAGTTTAGCTTTGAGATCCAGTGCATGGATGCAGCAAGATATATTCACAAATTACCAAAGTGAAACTGAATTAATGAGATATATATTCCGACTTGCAGAAAAAGATTTTTCTTTGGTAGATGGGATGATGCCATTGGGAAGCTGTACCATGAAGTTAAATTCTGCAGCAGAGTTAAATCCAGTCTCTTGGGCTAATTTATCTTCCATTCATCCTTTTTCCCCACGTGATCAAACTAAAGGCTATTCAAAAATTATATCTGACCTAGAAAAATGGATAAGTGAGATTGTTGGTTTAAAATCAGTTTCTTTTCAACCAAATGCTGGCTCTCAAGGAGAGTTTGCAGGTTTATTGGCAATAAATTCTTATTTTGAATCAAAAGGTGAACTGTTAAGAAAAAAATGTTTAATTCCAAAAAGTGCCCATGGAACAAATCCTGCTAGTGCAGTTATGGCAGGTTTTGAAGTTTTAACTGTTGAATGTGATGACGAAGGAAATATTGATTTTGAAGATTTGTCAATCAAGGTCAAGAAATTTAATAACCAAATAGGGGCTCTTATGTTGACTTATCCCTCTACTCATGGAGTTTTTGAATTACAAATCAGAAAGATATGTGATTTAATTCACTCTGTGGGAGGATTTGTCTATTTAGATGGAGCAAATTTGAACGCTCAGGTTGGATTATGTAAACCGGGGAATTATGGTGTTGATGTTTGTCATTTGAATTTACATAAAACATTCTGCATTCCACATGGAGGTGGTGGTCCAGGAGTAGGTCCAGTTGCTGCATCACTAACTTTGAGCCCATTTCTTCCTACTCATTCTTTAATGGATAATAATTTATCTAATAGTTCCAATTACGTATCTTCTGCCAAGCATGGGAGTGCAAGTATTCTTCCAATAAGTTGGATGTACATAAAAATGGCTGGTCTTAGTGGTTTAAGAAAAGCAACTGCGCATGCAATTTTATCTGCAAATTATATTGCGCATTCTTTAAAGCATAAATTCAAGATTCTTTATAAAGGAAAAAATAATTTTGTCGCACATGAATGTATTTTAGATTTTAGGGATTTAAAATCCAAAACTGGTTTGAGTGTAAATGATTTAGCTAAACGATTAATAGATTATAGTTTTCATGCCCCAACTATAAGTTGGCCTGTTCCAGAGACGATAATGATAGAGCCTACTGAAAGTGAGAGTTTGGTTGAATTGGATAGATTTTGCGAAGCTATGCTATTGATTGGAGAAGAAATCAGCGAAATAGAAAAAAATGTTGCATTAAAGAATAATAATGTAATAAGTAACTCTCCCCATACGCTGAAAGAGTTAATTGCTGATAATTGGCATTATCCTTATTCAAAAGAAAAAGCTTCTTTTCCTTATAAAACTCCAACTTCTATTAAGTTTTGGTCTTCAGTTTCTAGGATCAATAATGCATATGGCGATCGCAATTTAATTTGTTCTTGCAATGTAAATCAAGGCGAGACTTTCGAAGAAAAAAAATGTGCTTAAAGGACTAGCATCCTTATATTTCCTTAGTTATTATCAGTGAGAATAAAAATTTAATATTTTCTTATAGAATTTTTTTAAATTTTTTTATTAAAATAATCGAGCATCAAATTTTTTTGGGGTATTTGAAGCTATGACCAAAGATTTTAAATCTGGTAATGTTAAGCACTTGCCTGTTAAAAACGTCGACTTACCAGATTTTGTCAATAATTTTTCAGGAGATAACTCAAACATTTGTTCCATTGAGGGAACTAATGTTATAAGAGTACCCTTTGGTAAAAAATTTTCAAAGAAAAAAAGGCCCGAAAAGAATCAAAATATCGCTACTCTAATACTTCCTTTAAGTTCTTATAACAGTCCTACGCCTCCACACGTAGCATAATTAAAACTAAGTTTAATCTATTTCTTTTAGAGTATCTGCATAATAATTTTGTAGTTGTAAAGTTGCTTGATTCCAATCCCATTTCTCTGCTTCGTTTCGTGCTTCTTTCCTCATAACTTCTCTTTTATCTTCATTCTCTAGAATTTTTTTTGTCGCTTCAATCAAACTCTGTTCTCCATTGTCTTTTTCATCGGGATCATATAAACAACCATTAATCCCATCGCTGATGATATCTGGAATTCCCCCCTTGTTGGCTCCGATAACTGGACATCCTGCTGCCATTGCTTCTAGTAAAACTAACCCAAGTGTTTCTGTACTCGATGGAAATAAAAATATATCTCCAGAGGCATAGGCGCTAGCAAGTTCATCGCCAGATAAATACCCTATGAAATTAGTCTTGGTATTTTCGAAGATTTTTTCAAGCTGGTTTCTATATGGTCCGTCACCTACAAGTGCTAGGCAAGCATTAGGAATACTTTCTAAGACTGGTTTAATTCTCTCAATTTGTTTTTCTGCTGATAATCTTCCTACATAAATTAATAAGTAATTAGCGTCGTTATATTCCCCAAATAATTTTTTTCTCATTTTCTCACTTCTCAAATCTGGTCTGAAACTGAAAGTATCTACTCCCCTTTGCCATAGAGCAGTCCTTTGAATACCTTTATCTTTTAACTCATTGACCATAGCGGTGGAAGTACATAAATTTAACAAGGCTTGATTATGAGCTGCTTTAAGTAATTCCCACAAAAGTGGCTCTAACATACCCATTCCGTAATGTTCCAGATATTTTGGAAGATGAGTATGGTAACTGGCAATTAAAGGAATATTATTAGTTTTTGCTAACCATATGCCACCTAAGCCAAGTACAGCTGGATTAACAACATGTATTAAATCTGGGTTAAATTTTTCTAACTTATCTGAGACTGCAGGACCCGGTAAACCAAGCTTCAACTCTGGGTATAAGGGTAATGGCATTGCAGCAACTCCAACTACAGTTGCACCCATATATGATTCTGGACAACCTTCTGGACAAAAAATTATAACTTCATTACCATTTTTTATTAAAAATTCAATCGTTTTAGTCAGTCTTGTGACTATGCCATCAACTTTAGGTAAAAAAGTTTCAGTAAACAATGCAATTTTCACTTTCTTAAGGTAAATATTTTAGAAATTTTAATTTGTTTTTATCGCCTCAGCTTGTTTTTTAGTCCAGGATGAAACACAAGGAATTCGCTTAAGATCACATCTATTGGAGTATTTTTTGGCAACTTCAACAACTTCTTCTAATAAGCCATTATCAAGAGTCGTTGGGTTTAAACCTAATTCTATAAAACATTTATTATCAACAATTAGATCATTTTCTACCGCTTCATTCCTTGGATTTGGTAAATAATTAATATCAGCTCCTGTTAGAGAAGCAACTTTTTTAGCTAGTTCTCCAACTTGATGACTCTCAGTCATTTGATTAAAGATTTTGACTCTTTCTCCAGATTTTGGAGGATTTTCAAGAGCAATTTGTACGCATTTTACAGAGTCTTTTATATGGATAAATGCTCTTGTTTGCCCGCCTGTCCCATGTACACTTAATGGATATCCAATTGCAGCTTGCATTAGAAATCTGTTTAAAACAGTTCCATAATCTCCGTCATAGTCAAATCGGTTTGTCAATCTAGGATCTTTTAAAGTTGTTTCTGTATTTGTTCCCCAAACAATGCCTTGATGTAAATCAGTAATCCTTACAAGATCATTTTTGTTGTAGTAAAGAAATAATAATTGATCTAAGGTTTTAGTCATATGGTAAACACTACCTGGACTTGCAGGGTGTAATATTTCTTCTTCAAATCGGCTTCCATCTGGTTGTGGAACTTCAACTTTTAGATAACCTTCTGGAATTGTTGCACCTCTATGTGATCCATATCCATAGACTCCCATTGTTCCTAAATGAACAACATGAATATCTAAATTACTCTCTACTATTGCAGCAAGAAGGTTGTGGGTGCCATTAACATTATTATCCACTGTATATCTTTTGGTGAAACTGGATTTCATCGAGTAAGGTGCTGCTCTTTGTTCTGCAAAATGAATCACGGAATCTGGTTTTTCTTCAATTAGCAAATTGAGCAATTTTTGATATTGTTTAGAGATATCCATATTAAGAAATCTCATAGGCTTACCTCCAATCTCTTCCCATGCAGAAAGTCGTTCTGTTATCGAAGCAATTGGAGTTAAAGATTCTACCTCTAGATCAATATCAATTTTTCTACGACTTAAATTGTCGACAATAATAACATCATGATTTTGCTCAGCTAAATTCACCGCACAAGGCCAACCGCAAAAACCATCTCCACCAAGAACAATAACTTTCACTCAGAACTCCAGAATTAAAAGATTCATAACATATTTATTAAATTACTACAGTGTGCTTCCACTTTGCGAAAAAACATTGTAAATAGTTTCAAATCTTCTTTCTTAATACGATAAATAAAAGCAAATAATAAATTTTTACTTTCTTTTTAAACTTTTCTCAATTTAGAGGATTAGATAGATATGTTTTTTTCCGGAGAACTTGCTACTGCAAAGTCTTGTTTTTGAATTCTTCCTGCCAGAAAAGCTTGCCTGCCAGCCTTAACACTATAATTTATCGCTTGAGCCATTAGAGGAGGATTTGCAGCTTTTGCTATTGCACTATTGATTAAAACACCATCAGCTCCAATTTCCATAGCTTGAGAAGCTTCACTAGGCACCCCAATTCCTGCGTCAATTATTACTGGCACTTTTGCATTCTCAATAATTATCCTTATATTTGATAAATTTAACAAACCTTGACCGGAGCCTATGGGCGAGCCCAATGGCATTACAGTTGCACAACCTATTTCTTCTAGTCTTTTTGCAAGAATAGGATCTGCATTAATATAAGGTAGTACAGCGAAACCCTTTTTTATTAAAATTTCGGCTGCTTTAAGAGTTTCTATTGGATCTGGTAGCAAATACTTTGTGTCAGGAATAACTTCTAACTTCACAAAATTATTTTCTTCTTGACCAGATAATTTTGCAAGTTCTCTGCCTAAAATTGCTATTCTGACTGCCTCATCGGAATTCTCACAACCAGCTGTATTAGGAAGCATCCAGTATTTTCCCCAGTTGATCTTTTCGAGTAAATTTTCTCCGGTTTGATCCTTTTTAATTCTTCTAACAGCGACGGTTATAATTTCAGTTTCAGAATTTGACAAACTTTCTACCATATCTTGAGTAGATTTGTATTTGCCAGTACCAACCATTAATCTACTGGAAAATTGTTTTCCACCAATTAGTAAAGAAGAATAATTTTCCATATTTAGAATCCCTTATCTTTAATACCTTTATAAGGTTTATAATTGTTTCTTTTTTCTAACTCTTTACTTTTTTTAATTGCTGTTTTATTTTTTGGATCTATCACCAAAACCTTTTGATAAGTTTCATATGCCAAGTCGTACTCAAGTAAACGCTGTTGTGCTGATGCGAGATTATTTAGGGCTATAGGATATTCTGGAAGTGATTTTATTGCAGAGTTATAGTGTTTAATTGCTTTCTTAAATTCATTTTGAGCAGCATAAGAAAATCCTAAAGCATTATTTATTATCGCTTTGGCTTCATCAGGTTCATTTTCATAATTTTCAATTGCTTTTAAAAAAGTTTTAGTAGCTTCAGAATATAATCTTTTTTTTATCTGAATAGACCCAAATTCATATAATTCTGTAGCTTGAGTAAGAGAATCTAAACCTTTCTGCTCGAATTTTACTAAATTTAATTCTTCACTTCTTGTTTTTAGAAATTGTCTGAATACAAAAATAGAAATTATTATTAATACAACAAAAAGAATTATTAAATAAGATTGAAAGGAAGATATTTCCATTATTTATAATTACTTTTCTAGATTATATTCTTTTTTCTACTTACTAACGGAAGAAACAATTTTCTCAAAACACTTAGGATCGTGTAAGGCTAATTGAGCAAGCATTTTTCTGTTAATGATAATTTCTGAATTTTTCATGCCATTAATTAACTTGCTATAGTTTGTTCCATTTATCCTGGCAGACGCGTTAATTCTAGAGATCCAAAGTCTTCTAAAATCTCTTTTTCTTCTTCTTCTATCCCTATAAGCATTACAAAGAGCTTTCATAACTCTTTGGTTTGCGGTTCTGAAAAGATTTTTGTTACCGCCTCTAAAACCTTTTGCAAGATTTAAGATTTTGTTTCTTCTTTTTCTGGCTATGTTGCCTCTTTTTACCCGTGCCATGAATATCTAATAAAAAATTGGTTAAAGATTTATGCGTATGGAATCATTAATCTTACATTATCAGCATCTCTTTCATCAACTACGGCTTTTGTTGATAGATGTCTTTTTAATTTTGAGCTTTTATGATCAAGTAAATGATTATGGAAAGCTCTTCTTCTCATGAATTTACCCGTCGCAGTAGCTTTAAATCTTTTGGCAGCTGATTTACGAGTTTTTAGTTTAGACATTTAAGTCAAATGTGTTTAATTAGGTTAATCTAAACCTTTATACGCATTGGTGCAAATTAAATTTTTTAATTGATAAGGAAAGTTCTAATTTATGAAACTTAAATTTGCTTTTTTAAACTTATTTTTAGGTTGTATTTCTCTTTTAATAATAAACACTAAATTTATTTCAAATGCAAAAGGAGAAGAATTGCTAAAGGTTGAACTCCATAATGAAATTAAAAAAGGAAAATTTTTAATTGGTTTAAAGCAATATTTAGGCGGGGAGAATGATAGTTTTTCGGAGAAAAAGAATATAAACTTTACAACTAATAAAGGTTTTTTAAACTTAATATCGTCCAACGGTATTAAACATAAATCAAAACAGATAAATATTACCTGGACGGATATTCCTGTTAAAAATCCAAAAAATATTGAAAGAATTGTTTTTGGTCCTTTTGCTAGCTATGAATCGGCAAAAAAACAATCAGAGAAACTAAGAGATAAAGGATTTGAGACTACTGTTGCCTACCCTAAAAATTGGGAAGTATGGATTCCATTTCAAGATGATCTGCCAGAATTTGAATTAAAAAATAAGATTTTCAGAAAAACAAAAAATACACATATTACTCCTTTCCTTAGAAATGAACATAGTGTTATGAAACTCGAAGGACCTATATATATTTACGCTCAAGAGGAAATAAAAATAAATGGTGTCAATTTTGGTAAAAATTTTTATTTAATAAAAGATTCATATGGGACTTGGACCTTAGTTCAAAAAATTGCATTTGACGACTATTTGGCAGGTGTTTTGCCATATGAAATTGGACCTAATTCTCCTTTAGAAGCACTAAAGGCTCAAGCAGTTATTGCAAGAACTTGGGGAATATTTAATTCTGATAGATTTAATATGGATAAATATCATTTATGCATAAGCACTCAATGTCAAGTTTATAAGCCTTCTAAAATTTCAAATAAAAACGTACAAAAAGCTATAGAAGCAACCTCCAATTTAATTCTCACTTATGGAAATAAACCAATAAATGCTTTTTACCATGGTTCTAATGGTGGAGTATCTGCTTCTGCAGCGGAGTCTTGGCAAATTCAAGATTATTCTTATTTCAATTCAATAATTGACGGTTCTCAATCATTAAATAAAATTTTTAAACTTCCAATTACAAACGAATCTGATTTAAATAATTTTTTAGATTTTGATAAAGAACAGTTTTATGGGAGTAATCATTCTCTTTTTAGGTGGGATAAGAAAATTTCTAGTCTTGAAATTAAAGAAAAGTTAATTAAAAACAAACTTATTAATCCTAATGAAGATGTTTTGGATTTCAATACTATTGAACGTGGGTCTAGTGGCAGAGTGACAAAATTGGAAATCCAAACTTACAAAGGTAATAAATCTATCGTTCTTGTTAAAGATGATATTCGACGGGTATTAAATTTTATACCTAGTAATTTGTTTACTATTAATAAATTAAATGATGATTTATGGCTTTTGAGAGGAGGAGGCTTCGGTCATGGTGTAGGTTTATCTCAGTCAGGAGCAATTGAAATGGCTAAGTTAGGATTCTCTTATGAACAAATACTGAATCATTACTATCGAGATGCAAAACTTAAAAAAATTGAGATATTTTCTCAATGAAAGTCAAGTAATTGAAAATTTACTTTTATGAGTAAGGGTTTTTATAAAAATCGAAGATTGAAGTCCTTTATATTTCTTAGTGCTTGTTTTTTAGTAGCTTTTATTCCTCATGCTAAAAACATCGAAAATTTCTTTTACATAATATTGACTCTTTCTTTTGTGATTGTTTGTTACGGTTTAATAGTTATTTCTAGAAATTTCAAAAGGAATAACGTTTTAAATATTGTAAGCAGAAGAATTAGCAATAAAGATTTACCTGTGCTTGATATTTTAGTCGCAGCTAGAGATGAAGAGAATGTCATAGCAAGATTAGTTGGAAGATTGTTTAGTTTAGATTATCCAATAAATAAATTAAATATTTACATAATCGATGATGGTAGTTCTGATAAGACGCCTTTAATTTTAGATCGATTATCTAAACAATATGACAAGCTAAAAATCATAAGTCGTTCTCCAAATGCAGGAGGAGGAAAGTCTGGAGCTTTGAATTATGCCTTGAAATTTACTCATGGTGAATGGTTATTAGTTTTGGATGCTGATGCTGAATTAAAACAAGATTCTTTGATAAGGTTATTTAGTTTTGTAGAAGAGGGTGATTGGTCTGCAGTTCAACTAAGAAAATCAGTAACAAATGTAAGTAAGAATTTTTTAACTTCCTGTCAATCAATGGAGATGGCTATGGATGCAATCTTTCAATATGGAAGATTATCAGTTGCTGGAGTTTCCGAATTAAGGGGAAATGGCCAATTAATTAAGAAAGAAACATTATTGGCATGTGGTTCTTTTAATGAAGATACAGTTACAGATGATCTTGATTTGAGTTTAAGATTATTATTATCAAAATCTAGAATTGGAATCTTATGGGATCCCCCAGTCATGGAGGAGGCAGTTGAGAATTTAAATGCTTTATTAGCGCAAAGGCAAAGATGGGCAGAGGGAGGGTTGCAAAGATTCTTTGATTATGGAGATCAATTTTTTACTAATAAAATTGATTATTTTCAGAAATTTGATTTAACTTACTTTTTCATCTTGCAATATGCACTACCAATCATTTCTATTTTTGATTTAGTTTTCAGTATTGCTTTTTTAGATTCACCAATTTACTGGCCTATTTCATTTACTGCTTTTATGTTATCCGGAATTGCTTTTTGGTACGGTTCTTCTTGCAAAAGCGAAGTTCCTGTATTGCAAAAAAGCAACTTTTTGATGGTATTTGTATCGGTTTTTTATTTATCGCATTGGTTTCTAGTAATCCCTTGGGTAACAATAAAGATGTCTATTTTTCCCAAAAAGATTCTTTGGCGAAAAACTCTTCATACTGGAGTTTAATTTATTCATCAAGGTCTATAATTTCTCCATTAAAAAAATTTGCTAAGTTTTTTGAACTATCATCATAAGTTTCATCGTTAGATTTTTGGGTTGACGAATTAGTTTTTGGTTCTATTTTTTTTATTTGGTTAAAATCTTTCACTTCATTCTTGGTTACTTCTGGTGTGTTAGTTGCGTTACTTTGAGTTAATTTTTTGGTTGAAAAATTAAGTATTATATGATCTCCAAATATCTTTTTTAATGTATTTTCAATTACAACTTTTCTGCTTTTAATCATATTTTCCCAATTTGGAGATAATGCAATTGTGATCTTATCAGAATCAAAACTTTCAAGTTCGGCTTGTTGTGAAAGTAACATTCTTGTTGATGGTAACTCTAATTTCGAAAGAATTAGTTCCCATTTATCTTTTAAATTATTTGCCCCAAGATCATGCTGGGTATTGTTAGAAATAGTGAATGTACTTTCTTTTCCATGATTGTCAAATTTTTCTAATTTTTCTTCTTTTTTTTCAATTAATTCTTCTCGACTTATCTCCTTTTTAATATTCGGGTTTTGAATTTCATTTGAAATATTTTCTTTATTAATAATTTCAATGTCTTTTCTGCTTTCATGATTCTCCTTAGTCGCATTATTCTTACTTTCTTGCTTATTTTCAAAACTATTTATCTCTTGATTACTTAGAAGGCCAGTTAAATGTATTTCAAACCAAAGCCTTGGATTATCACTTGTTTTGATTTGATATTCAATATTTCTCAGATAATTATGCCATTTAATTATTGTTGATTTATTAATTTTTTTTGAAATTTTATCCAATTCATCTTGAAATTCATCAGACGTATAATAAAGATCTGAATATTTATTATTTGTAGTATGTAGTAGTAGATCTCTTGTTATATTCAATAATCCGATAATTATTTGAAGGGGTTCGTTTCCAGCATCATATAATTTGTTGCAGGTGATAATTAATGACTCAGGATTGTTCTCGACCAATGATTTAATCAGATTTGTTAATTCAATTTCTGATACTTCTCCTAGCAGGTTTTGGATATTATTAATTGTTATACCTTCTGGTAAAAGATTCAGTTGTTCAAGGAGGCTTTGTGCATCTCTCATGCCTCCATTAGATCTTTTTGCAATCATTTTTAACGCCTGCACTTCATACTCAATGGACTCTTTTTTTGCTATTTCTGATAAATGTTGAAAAATGTCTTTGGGGCTTATTCTTCTAAAATCGAACTTTTGGCATCTACTTTGTATCGTATTTAATACTCTCTCAGGATTTGTCGTCGCAAGGATAAATACAACTCTTGATGGCGGTTCTTCAATAGTTTTTAGTAAAGCATTTGAAGCTGCAGTTGAAAGCATATGACATTCATCAATAACATATACTTTCCATCTCGCTTGAGTAGGTGCAAATCTCGCTCTTTCAATAATTTCTCTTATATTTTCTACTCCTGTATTTGATGCAGCATCAATCTCGATAATATCTAGTGCATTCCCATATGTAATTTGTCTGCATAAGTCACATTTACAACAAGGATTTATGGTAGGTTGGTCAACTGCTTGGCAATTTAATGATTTTGCAAAAATTCTTGCACTTGATGTTTTTCCAGTGCCTCTTGGACCATTAAAAAGATATGCAGGAGCAATTTTTTTTGTTAATAGTGCATGTTTGAGTGTAATGGATATAAATTTTTGCCCAACCAGTTCGTCTAAGTTTTTTGGTCTATATTTTTGATGAAAAGGCTTATGTATATTTGGCATTTATTTTTCATTAATTATAAAAATTCGGGATCAAATTAAAAAAATACAACTTTAATTTATGCAGACTCTTTAATGATTCTTTTTGATCCTGAAGGTAGTTTAACAATTTTAGATGAGAACAAATTATCTACCATTTTTTTCGTAATTGTGAATTCTTTTACATTTTCTTCAGAAGGCAAAGTGTACATTATGTCTAGCATTAGTTCCTCAATTATTGATCTTAATGCTCTTGCACCAGTTTTTCTTTCATATGCTTCATTTGCTATCGCTTCAACAGAATCAGGCTCAAATGATAATTCAACATTATCCATACTTAGCAAAGTTTTGAATTGCTTTACTAATGCATCTCTTGGTTGAGTCAAAATAGATTCTAAAGTTTCTTTAGTAAGACGATCTAATACAGCACAAACCGGAATTCTTCCAATAAATTCTGGAATTAGTCCATATTTTACTAAGTCATCTAATTCTAAATTTTTCAGGGAATCTCTTGGATCCACTATTTTTTTTGCATCAACTTTGTTTTGATCTGAATTGGTTGTAAATCCTATGGAGTTTTTACCCATACGCTTTTGAACGATATCCTCTAAACCTATAAAAGCTCCTCCGCAAATAAATAATATTTGACTCGTATCAATTTGGATGCAGTCATGATAAGGATGTTTTCTGCCACCTTGGGGCGGCACATTAGCAATTGTTCCTTCAAGCATTTTTAATAATGCTTGCTGTACCCCTTCACCGGAGACATCTCTAGTAATTGAAGGATTCTCGCTTTTTCTTGCAATTTTATCTATTTCATCAATATAAATAATTCCTTTTTGAGCTAGTTCTACATTCATTTCTGATTTCTGTAGAAGCCTTAAAAGTATGTTTTCAACATCCTCCCCAACATATCCAGCTTCTGTCAAAGTCGTTGCATCAGCTACTGCAAAAGGAACATCTAGAAACTCTGCTAAAGTTTGTGCCAATAATGTTTTGCCACTTCCAGTAGGGCCGATGAGTAAAATATTTGATTTTTGTAATTTAGTTGCTTGTGAATCTTTTGAATTGCTATTTTTACTCTCTTCTTTAACTTTCCAAGCTAATCGCTTGTAGTGATTGTATACGGCTACTGATAATATTTTTTTCGCAGATTCTTGTCCAACAACTTGATTATCTAGAAAACTTTTAATTTCTAATGGCTTAGGAATTGAGTTTAATTCTAAAGGTATAGATTTTTTTGGATTATCAGTTGGTAATTTCTTTTTTACTTGTGGATAATTGTTTGTGTTCGCTTGATTATCAAGTAGTTCTTCATCGAGAATCTCATTACAAAGGTCTATGCACTCATCACAGATATAAACCCCAGGACCAGCTATAAGCTTTCTTACTTGGTCTTGTGACTTCCCGCAAAATGAACATTTAAGATGGGCGTCGAATTTAGCCATCGATTATAAGTTTTTAAAGTGAAAGGTGTTAAATATTACCTATTCACTAGGATTGCTCATAAATATCGATTCGTCATCATATTCTTAAAAAATCAGAACCCCTTGTCACTTTTTGATAACTTTATCAATTAATCCATATTCGACTGCTTCTGAGGGGGATAAAAAGTAATCTCTTTCTGTATCTTCATTAATTTTTTCTAAAGGTTGACCAGTATGTTCAGCTAAAAGTGAATTTAATGTTTTCTTGAGAAAAAGTATTTCTTTAGCTTGTATTTCAATCTCTACTGCTTGGCCTTGTGCACCTCCTAGAGGTTGATGAATCATAATCCTAGAATTAGGTAAAGCCAATCTTTTCCCCTTTGCTCCTCCAGAAAGTAGAAATGCCCCCATACTTGCCGCTACTCCAAAACATATTGTCACTACATCAGGCGATATTTGCTGCATGGTATCATATATGGCCATTCCTGCAGTTACTGAGCCTCCAGGAGAATTGATATATATTTGTATGTCTTTTTCGGGATCTTCAGCTTCAAGAAATAATAATTGTGCAACAAGGGAGTCAGATACTTGATCGTTAATTCCGGTACCTAAAAAAATTATTCTTTCCCTCAATAATCTTGAATATATATCAAAAGCTCTTTCTCCTCTACCTGATTGTTCTATAACGGTGGGAACAGCGGCAATAGTTTTATGATTACTTTCGTAAGAACTTATTGAGCTTTGGATTAAATGTTTTTTTTCTGAGTTCACAAATTAGTTTTCGTCTTATAAATAATTTAGGGGGTTTTTGTTTAATTAGTAGGAAATTTCATAAATTATTTTTTTTCTTTTTTATTTTGAGTTTTTGTAGCTTTAGAAGTTTTTGTAGTTTTAGTCGCAGTTTTTGCGGCTTTTGATGTTTTGGAGGTTTTTGTAGCTTTAGAAGTTTTTGTAGTTTTTTCTTTTATTTCAGAATTTTCTTCAAGCCAAATTATTAATTTTTCTTTGAGTAGATCGTCACTTACTACTTCTGTTAATCTTTTGATATCTATTTGTTTTGAAGATTGAGAGATTGCATCTTCATAATCTTTCATTTTTAAATCAATTTCATCTTTCTCGACTTTTATGTTTTCTGTTTCAGCTAATGCTTTTAAAGCTAAATTTCTTTGAACATTTTTTTCAGCTTGAGGCCTTGTGGACTCTGCTAATGACTTAACTAATTCCGGAGTGAAAGTAGATTTTACATCAAGACCTTGTTGAGCAAATCTTTGAGCGGTTTGTTCAATATTATTCCTCACTTCTATATCAATCATAGATTTTGGAATTTCAGCAACCAATTCGTTTGTTAAGGCATCTAATAAAGCTTCAATTTTGATATCTTTTTGAGTTTTTTCAAAATTGTCTTTAAGTTGCTTTTCAATATCTTTCTTTAACTCTTTTAATGATTCTTTGTTGCCAGACTGTTTTGCAAAATCGTCATTAAGTTCAGGTAATTCTTTTTCCTTAAGATCCTTAAGATTTACTTCAAAAATTGCTTCTTTGCCTCTTGAATCCTCATGAGAATAATCATCAGGAAATTTAAGGTTAAGTGTTTTAGTATCACCAATTTTCATCTTTATGATTCCCTCAACGAAACCGGGAATCATTTTGTTCTTTTCTAACTCAAGATCCATTGATTCACTTGTTCCACCATCAATCTCTTTACCAGAATCTTTATATTTTCCTTTGAAACTAACTACAGCAATATCTCCTAATTTTGCTGCTCTATTAATAACTGGAATAATGTTTGCAAACTGATTTCTAGATTTTTCTAGCGCTTCATCTATTGATTTAGGATCAAACTTTGTCTTTGATATTTCAACACTTAGTCCTTTGGATTTTTTAAGTTTTAATTCTGGGGCAACATCAGTTTGAAGAGTAACCTTAAGTGATTTTTCAGGACTAAACTTTGCAAGTAAAGATTCAAATCCATCTACCAATTCTGGCTCACTTAGTGGCTCTATAGATTTAATTTTTAACGCTTCTTGCCATGATTTATCAATAATTTTTTCCAGAGCAGAAGCATGTAATTGTGTGATGCCAATTCTTTGGATTAAGACTTGTTTAGGAATCTTACCAAGTCTAAATCCAGGAATTTTAGCCGAACGACTGATAGAACTGATTGTTTCATTTACACACGTTTTGCATGTCTCAGATGGTATTTCTAATTCGAATGAAATTCTACTTTGAGGCAGAGGAGTTGTTTTGACTATTAGTGCATCTTTAGCCATGTTTTTCTAAGTTATTACTATGAGCCGAATCTTAATTATTTCACATTATGTGATTTCCTTGAAAGTTAATTTTTTGATAAAGTAAAAAAAATAGTCAATCTATTTATAAAAATCATTTTAAAGTGTGAGACAATCTCCGTATTTGCCTAATAGGCCATTAAAAGTTGCTGTTTTAGGTTCTTCAGGTGCTGTGGGATCTGAATTGCTAAAAATCCTTGAACAACGTGATTTCCCAATATCAGAATTGGTCTTGCTTTCATCAGAGCGGTCAGAAGGAAAAAAAATTATTTGGAAAGATGAAGAATTAGTTACAAAAAAAACAACTAAGGAAGAATTTAAGAATCTTGATTTAGTTTTGGCTTCAGCTGGCGGAAGTATTTCAAAAAAATGGTTGTCTACCATTATTGATCAAAATGCTTTACTGATAGATAATTCAAGTGCTTTCAGATTAGATAAAAACGTTCCTCTTATAGTCCCTGAAGTTAATGCTAGTGACGTACTTAATCATGATGGGGTAATAGCGAATCCAAACTGTACTACCATTTTGTTGTCATTAGTTTTAGCTCCATTAAACAAACTTTCGACTATTCAAAGAGTTATTGTCTCAACATATCAATCTGTCAGTGGTGCAGGCCAACTGGCGATGGAGGAACTAAAACTTTTAACTGAACAATATCTTCAAGGAAATCCTCAAAAAAGTGAAGTTTTGCCATACTCCCTTGCTTTTAATTTGTTTTTACATAATTCCCCTATGCTTTCAAATAATTACTGCGAAGAAGAGATGAAAATGGTTAATGAGACAAGGAAAATATTAAATATTGCTGATTTAAAGCTCTCTGCTACATGTGTTCGAGTCCCAGTACTGAGAGCACATTCTGAATCGATCAATATTGAATTTGCCGATGTAGTTGAGCCTAAGGATGCTCTTGAAGAATTAAAAAATTCTCCTGGAATTGAAGTTATTGAGGATTACAAAAATAATAGATTTCCTATGCCAAATGACGTTATGGGAAGGGATAATGTTGCTGTTGGCAGGCTAAGAACTGATATAAGTCAGCCTCATGGATTAGAATTATGGTTATGTGGAGATCAAATAAGAAAAGGAGCAGCTCTTAATGCTGTTCAAATAGCTGAGTTATTAATTCCAAAAAAATGATTACAGACAAAACTGAGTGTAATAATCCACTATTTGGAAGAATATTGACTGCAATGGTTACTCCATTCACTGAGAATGGAGATGTAGATTATGAACTAGCTATAAAACTTTCAAATTATCTTTTTGAGAACGGTTCCGATGGAATTGTGTTGTGCGGTACTACTGGAGAATCTCCGACTCTTTCGTGGGCGGAACAGCATGATTTATTTATTGCGGTAAAAGGATCTTTGGATGCAAGCTGTAAAGTAATAGTTGGCACTGGTAGCAATTGTACAAGCGAAGCTGTGGAAGCTACAAAAAAAGCTTACGACTCTGGTGCCGACGGTGCTTTGGTCGTTGTTCCTTATTACAATAAGCCCCCTCAAGAAGGTCTTTATAAACATTTCAGTTCTATTGCTAAATCTGCAAAGGATTTGCCTCTTATGCTCTACAACATTCCTGGCAGGACTGGATGCAATTTATTACCTGATACTGTGAAGAAACTTATGGATTTCTCAAATATTCTCAGTATTAAAGCTGCAAGCGGTAGAATAGAAGAAGTAACAGAACTAAGAGCTATTTGTGGCTCCGAACTCTCTGTATATAGTGGCGACGATTCATTGTTGCTTCCAATGTTATCTGTAGGTGCTGTAGGAGTAGTAAGTGTTGCAAGTCATTTAGTTGGATTGCAATTGAAAGAGATGATTCATTCTTTTCAAAGTGGAAAGGTTTCCAATGCTCTTGCTATTCATGAAAAACTTCAGCCTCTTTTCAAAGCACTCTTTATGACTACTAATCCAATCCCAATTAAGGCTGCTTTGGAGCTGTCGGGATGGGATGTAGGTAATCCTAGAAGTCCTTTGTCACCTTTAACCAATGACATGAAAAAGCAACTATCTTTTATCCTGAATTCCCTATAATAGGGATTATATTCAACTTGATAATTAAATTTAAATAAACCTTATTTGATTACAAGCAGGCCTTCATAAATTTCAAAATTATGCAATCAAGTACAAATTCAACTGTAAATAGATCTACTCATGATTCATCTAGATCTAAAAGTAATACGCCAGCTCTACGAGTAATACCTCTTGGAGGACTACATGAAATAGGAAAAAACACTTGCGTTTTTGAATATGGTGATGAATTAATGCTTGTTGATGCTGGCCTAGCTTTCCCATCAGATGGTATGCATGGCGTAAACGTTGTTATGCCTGATACAACTTTTTTAAAAGAAAATCAAAGAAGAATAAAAGGAATGATTGTCACTCACGGGCATGAAGATCATATTGGAGGTATTTCTCATCATCTAAAGCATTTTAATATTCCCATTATTTATGGCCCAAGACTGGCAATGTCAATGCTTAGAGGAAAAATGGAGGAAGCTGGGGTATCTGATAGAACAACTATACAGACAGTAAATCCAAGAGATGTTGTAAAAGTAGGACAACATTTTTCTGTTGAATTTATTCGAAATACACATTCTATTTGCGATAGCTTTTCTTTAGCAGTTACAACACCTGTTGGCACAATTATTTTCACGGGAGATTTTAAGTTTGATCATATGCCAGTAGATGGAGAGCAATTTGATATTGAAAGAATGGTGCATTACGGAGAGAAGGGTGTTTTATGCATGTTCAGTGATTCTACTAATGCAGAAGTTCCAGGTTTCTGTCCTTCTGAAAAGACTATCTATCCCTCTTTAGAAAAACATATTGCAGAGGCAAAAGAACGAGTTATCCTTACCACTTTTGCTAGTTCTGTGCATAGAGTGACAATGATCTTAGAATTGGCCATGAAACATGGAAGAAAGGTCGGTTTGTTAGGGAGATCGATGATAAATGTTATTGCTAAGGCAAGAGATATTGGTTACATGAAATGCCCAGATGATTTGTTTGTTCCTATCAAGCAAATTAGAGATTTGCCAGATAGGGAGACCTTATTATTAATGACGGGTAGTCAAGGAGAACCCCTAGCAGCGTTAAGCAGAATCTCTCGTGGTGAACATCAGCATGTTCGTCTTAAGACTACTGATACTGTCATATTTTCAGCCAGCCCAATTCCTGGTAATACTATTTCTGTTGTTAATACAATAGATAGATTAATGAAACTCGGAGCAAAGGTTGTTTATGGAAAGGGTGAGAATATTCATGTTTCTGGTCATGGTTTTCAAGAAGATCAAAAGTTAATGTTGGCACTCGCAAAACCTAAGTTTTTTGTTCCTGTTCATGGAGAACATAGAATGCTTGTTTGTCATGGGAAGAGTGCACAAACTATGGGGGTTCCAAAGGATAATATCTTAATTATTGAAAATGGAGATGTAGTTGAGTTAACACCTAATTCTATTCAAAAGGGTGATCCTGTAAAAGCTGGTGTTGAACTGCTTGATAACTCACGAAATGGGATTGTAGATGCTCGAGTATTAAAGGAAAGGCAGCAATTAGCTGGGGATGGTGTAGTAACTGTTTTAGCCCCTATTAGTACAGATGGAAAGATGGTTGCGCCTCCTAGAGTTAATTTAAGAGGAGTTGTTACTACTGCAGAGCCAAGAAAAATGTCTATGTGGACAGAACGAGAAATAAGCTGGGTCTTAGAAAATAGATGGAAACAATTATCCAGACAAACTGGGCCGAATAATTTTGAGGTAGATTGGATTGGTGTACAAAGAGAAATTGAAAATGGTTTATCGAGAAGAATGAGAAGAGAATTACAAGTTGAACCACTTATTTTATGTTTAGTTCAACCTGCTCCAAGTGGAACTCGTGCTTATATTCCAAAGATTACCGAAGAGCAAAATTTCTCCAATAGAAATAGAAATAATAATAATTTCCATAAGAAATCAAACAATAATCATCCTAATAGTTCAAATAACCCACAAAATACCCAAAAAAGTCCAAAAGTTTCGCAGAATCCACCAGCTGAGACTGCTACAGAAGATTCATTTGAAGGTAGAACAAGAAGAAGAAGATCTGCTGTAACATCTTAACTTTTTTCAAAATTTATATAGTTTTTATCCCAAACAATTTTTAAAAACTCTTGCAGATTAATTTGACCTTTATTTTTTTCATAAATTGAAGTTGCTATTTTTGTCAGATTTTTAGAACTACATTGCTTTGAAGATATTTCTTTTAAAAATCTATTTAAAATTGTGCACCTTGCTTCAATACAAATACCATTTAGGAGATTCCTATCGATACCTTTAACATCTTTACAATATAAATACGCTAGTTCACTAAGATCATTACGTTCATTATTGTATTTGCTCATTTTTTGGGAAAAATTATTTATCCTTTCAGAACAACCAGGATAGATTACTTCTAAGGTAGGAATAATTTTTTCTCTTACTAAATTTCTTTTTAATTTAAGATCTGAATTTGTAGGATCTTCCCAGACTGGGATCTTCATATCATTGCAAAATTGTTTTGTATCTTCCCTACTGAAAATTAATATTGGTCTTATTAAATAAATTTGATTTTCTATTAATCTTTTACTTTCAATATTACTTAGACCTGCAAAGTTGCTTCCTCTAGATAAATTGAGGATAAATGTTTCTGCATTATCACTACTCGTGTGACCAGTTAACAAATAAATATTATGTTTTTGCTGGTTTTTATTTAATAAAGTTTTGGCTCTTTCACATAATTTTTTATATCTCCATTCTCGTGCTTTTTCTTCTGAAGAAATACTTTCTTTATTTGCTTGATCAAAAGAGAATGAAATATTTTTATCTTCGCAATAATCTTTTAATTCAAGAGCATATAGTGATGATTTTTCGTGCCACTGATGATCACCATGCCAAACACTAATAGACCAATTATGTAGTTTTTTTAGGTCATTAATTAGAGTTAATAAGGCCATTGAGTCTTGCCCCCCCGAAACACTTATTAAAATATTGGATCCTTTAGGAATTAATATTTTTTTGGTAAGAATCTCCTTATGAAGCTGATGATGCCATGATGACCAATTTTTCTGACTTAATTGTTTATCAGTCATTTTGTGTTGCTCAGATAATATTTTTTAAAAAATGCACTGTTTTACTAAAACAATGTCACAATCGGGTAATAAATTCATTAAGTAAATGAGTCTGATTAATCTTTTGCCACAAAAAATCAAAGAAGAGTTAAGAAGCAAATCCTTACTCAAAGTTATTTCAGGATTGAATAATTTCGATGTTCAGTCTGTGAAAATAATTGTTGAGGCTGCTTCATTAGGAGGTGCAGATCTTGTCGATATTGCTTGTAAACCTGAACTCGTTGATTTAGCACTTAAGAATTCAACATTACCCGTTTGTGTTAGTTCAGTAGTGCCTCGATCTTTTCAAGATTGTGTAAATGCAGGAGCATCATTAATTGAGATAGGAAATTATGATACTTTTTATGAAAAAGGCATTCATTTTTCAGATAAAAAAGTTTTAAACATTACAAAAGAGACGAGGGATTTATTGCCTAATTTTCCTTTATCAGTAACTGTTCCTCATACTATGCCTATTGATAAACAAGTTGATCTTGCTGTAATGCTCGTGGAAGAAGGCGTTGATATTATTCAAACAGAAGGTGGTATCAGTTCTACTCCTTACTCTCCAGGAATTCAAGGTTTTTTTGAAAAATCAGTACCAACTCTTGCAGCTACCTATGCTATTCATCAAGAATTTAAGAAACAATCTCTGAATATACCAATCATGAGTGCCTCTGGATTAAGCCAAGTAACTTGTCCACTAGCAATATGCTCTGGAGCCTCAGCAGTTGGCGTTGGATCTGTGGTTAATAAATTAGATGATTTAATATCAATGATTGCGGTTGTTAGGGGCTTAAAAGAATCTTTGAAAAATTCAATAATTGGAGAAAAAATTTCTTAGTATAGCAACATTCTTTAGCTACTAGCTTGATGAACAACTATAAGCTTCAAGCTCCTTACGAACCAAATGGAGATCAACCAGAAGCTATTAAAAAATTAGTTAAAGGCGTAAATAATGGTAAACAGTTTCAGACTCTTTTAGGAGCTACTGGAACTGGTAAAACATTTACCATTGCCAATGTAATTCAACAAACCGGAAGACCAGCACTTGTTTTGGCCCATAACAAAACGTTGGCTGCACAACTATGTAATGAATTAAGGGAATTTTTTCCAAAAAATGCTGTTGAGTACTTCATTTCTTACTACGATTATTATCAACCTGAAGCTTATGTACCTGTAAGTGATACTTACATAGCCAAAACTGCTTCAATTAATGAAGAAATAGATATGCTTAGGCATTCTGCAACACGCTCATTATTTGAAAGAAAAGATGTAATTGTTGTAGCTTCAATAAGTTGTATTTATGGTCTTGGTATACCGAGTGAGTATTTAAAAGCTGCAGTTAAATTTGAAGTGGGAAAATCAATAAATCTACGTTCTTCTTTGAGGTCTCTCGTTGAAAATCAATATACTAGAAATGATATTGAAATTACTAGAGGTAGATTCAGAATTAAAGGTGATGTTTTAGAAATCGGTCCAGCTTATGAAGATAGATTAATAAGAATTGAGTTATTTGGTGATGAAGTCGAGGCTATTAGATATGTTGACCCTACTACAGGAGAAATACTTGAAAGTTTGGAACAAGTTAGCGTTTACCCAGCGAAGCATTTTGTGACTCCAAAAGAAAGACTTGAGAGTGCAATAAGTGCAATTAGAAGTGAATTAAAAACTCAACTCGATAAATTTACATACGAAGGAAAATTATTAGAGGCTCAACGTCTAGAACAACGTACAAAATATGATTTAGAAATGCTTAAAGAGGTTGGTTATTGTAATGGAGTTGAGAATTATGCTCGTCATTTATCAGGTAGGGAGGAAGGTTCACCGCCAGAATGCTTAATAGATTACTTTCCCAAAGATTGGTTGTTGGTAGTTGATGAGAGTCATGTAACATGTCCTCAACTTCATGCGATGTACAACGGTGATCAATCTAGAAAAAAAGTTTTAATAGATCATGGTTTTAGATTACCAAGTGCTGCAGATAATAGACCTTTAAAATGTGAAGAGTTTTGGGAAAAATCAAAACAGACATTATTTATAAGTGCAACCCCCGGTCAATGGGAATTAGATCAATGTGATGGTGAATTTATTGAGCAAGTCATAAGACCAACTGGGGTATTAGACCCGGTAATTGATGTAAGACCTAGTGAAGGCCAAATAGAAGATCTGTTATCTGAAATAAGAATTCGAGCTGAAAAGAATCAAAGAGTGCTTGTGACAACACTTACTAAGAGAATGGCTGAAGATCTAACTGATTTTTTATCTGAAAATAAAGTAAGAGTTAGATATTTGCATTCTGAAATCCATTCAATTGAAAGAATTGAAATTATTCAAGACCTTAGAATGGGCGAATATGATGTTTTGGTAGGAGTTAATTTATTAAGAGAGGGACTAGATCTTCCAGAAGTATCCTTAGTCGCCATTTTAGATGCTGATAAAGAAGGTTTTCTGAGGGCAGAAAGGTCATTGATTCAAACAATAGGAAGAGCTGCCAGACATGTTGAAGGTGTTGCCTTGCTTTATGCAGATAACTTCACAGATTCAATGAAAAGAGCAATATCTGAAACTGAAAGAAGAAGAACTATTCAAAAAAAATATAACCAAGTCAATGGTATTACTCCAAAACCTGCAGGCAAAAAAATAGAAAATTCAATACTATCTTTTCTAGAACTTTCCAGAAAACTAGATGCTGGTGGTTTATCTAAAGATTTAATAAATATAGTTAATAACAAAACTGACGCAATTCTCAGTTCCAGTGATAATCAATGTTTGTTCGAAGAATTACCTGACTTAATAGAAAAGTTAGAAATTAAAATGAAAGACGCTGCAAAAGAGTTAAATTTTGAAGAAGCAGCAAATTTGAGGGATAGAATCAAAAAATTAAGACAAAAATTGGCAAGAAATAATTAAAAAGAACTTATTTTTCTAATTCGAAATGATTATGAATCGCATTAACTGCTTTGTCACAATCTTTTTCTAGGACAATACATGAAGTCCTAATTTCACTCGTGGCAATCATTTCAATATTGATATTTTGGTCAGCCAATGCTCTAAATATTTTTCCAGCCGTCCCAACCTTAAATGCCATTCCCGCTCCTACAGTACTTACTTTTGCTATAGCAGGGCCATCTTCAATGTATGATCCGGGTAATTTTTTTGTTAAGGCCTCAAAAACTAAGTTAGCTTTTTCTCTATCTTGTTTATTCATTGTAAGACTAATATCCTTAGTTTTTAAAGAGGAAATTCTTTCAGACTGAACAATAGTATCGATAAGTAAATTATTTTCAGCTAATGCTAAACATATCGATGCTGCTACACCTGGACGATCAGGCAGTTTTCGAAAGCTTACCTGAACTTGGTTTTTATCTAATGCAATTCCTCTTACTTCAGGTTGATCTTGTTTTTCATTAATTGGATTAACAAATATTTGTGTATCGGATAACTTAAATTTCTCAGCAACAAATCTAATAGCTTTTGGTATATTATTAATTTCAATTACACAGCTGACTTTAATTTCACTAGTAGCTATTAACCTAACATTTATATTCGCTTGAGATAAAGTATCAAATAAATCAGCTGAAACACTTGGTCTTCCCATAATGCCTGCTCCTTGAATACTTAATTTAGTCATGTTTGTTTTTAGATTATATTCTCCTCCTAATTGACTAGTTATAAGTTCACATTGTTCTGCAGTCTTTTTAACTTCTAATTCACTAACAGTAAATGTAATATCATTATTTTTCCCATCATTTGTCGCTTGTATGATTAAATCTACATTAATACTTGCCTCTGACAGTTTTTCAAATATTTGTGCAGCAATCCCAGGTCTATCAGGAATATTTGAGAGACTGAATACTGCTTGGTTTTCTAATACTTCAAGACTATTGACTGTTTTTGTTAATTCTAAGCTTCCTCTTTTTAGGGGGAGAGGTTGGATTTGACTTTCTAGGAGAGTCCCATTTGAGTTACTTTGGCTTGATTTGACACACAATTTAATTCCATAATTTCGAGCAATTTCTACTGCTCTCGGATGCAGAACAGAAGCACCAACACTTGCAAGTTCAAGCATTTCCTCACAGCTAATTTCATCTAAGAGCTTTGCATTAGGAACAATTCTTGGGTCAGTAGTTAGAACCCCTGGAACGTCTGTATAAATTTCGCAAGTCTCAGCTCCTAAAGCTGTTGATAAAGCTACTGCGGAAGTATCTGAACCACCTCTACCCAAAGTTGTAATTTCCATTGAACCCGTATGGCTTAATGTTGTTCCTTGAAATCCAGCCACTACAACTACAAAACCCTGATTTATATAATTTTGAATCCTTTCTGTTTTGATATCCAAAATTCTCGCTTTCCCATGAATTGATTCAGTAATAATTCCAACCTGGCTACCGGTCATTGAAATTGCAGGTATTCCGTATTCATTTAATGCCATCGAGAGAAGAGCTATGGTTACTTGCTCTCCAGTTGAGAGAAGCATATCCAATTCTCTTCGATTAGGACATTTACTAATTGATTGCGCTAAAAAATTTAAATCATCTGTAGTTTGCCCCATCGCTGAGACAACTACGACAATTTCATTTCCTGCTTCTTTACTTTGACAAATGCTACTTGCGATATTTTTAATTTTTTTAATATCACCGACAGAAGTACCGCCAAATTTTTTTACTAGTAAAGCCATATTTAGATCATAATGTAAATTCTTAAACTTCTAATTTGGTTAACTTAAATTAATTAATTTCTCTGTAAAAACATTTATGGGATTATTACCTTGTTTTAGTAATGATTCAATATCTAGTAAGTTACTCATTAAATTAATTAAATATTCTTGAGATACATTTTTGACTTTTCTTCGAATAAAAAAAATTCTTTTTGGATTAGAAATGCCTGCAAGATTACAAATCTTTTCTGCATTATCGTTTCCTGAATTAACTGCTAATTTTACAATGGTATGAATTCTTATTTGACTAATTAAACCTGCATTTAGTCTTAAAGCAGGTTCTCCTTTCTGTAAGTAATAATTTATTTCAATAAGGCTTTCATTAATATTTTTTTGTAACAGAAGATCAATGATTTTAAAAATGTTGGATTGATGATCACTAAATATTTTTTTTACATCAATACTATTAAGAAAAAGTTGTGACTTCGAATCACTTGATACTGCAGAAAGGTATGTTTTTGCTTTGGCTAATTCATTTATTAGTTTAAAGCTATCATTCCCAACAGAATCAATAATTAATTCAGCTGCATTTTTATCAATTTTGATATTCATTTCATTTGCTGCATCTTCTAAAAATCTTTTTTGTCCCTCATAGTCCCAGATTTCTGGTAAGGAAAATGATTTTTCTTTAGCTAAATTATTTTTGATAAGTTTTTGTAAAAACTTAGTACTCTTCAGTCTTGAGTCTGGTTTTTTTGTATTTTGTAGAATGAAATAAGTATTTTGAGGTATATTGTCATGAATTTTTTCAAATTTAGTTCTTAGATCCTCATTTTTTGCAGTAAAAATTGGATTATTTTTCAATGTAACTATTCTGTATCCATTTCCAAAAGGGGGTGTAAGAACTTCATCAAAAGCTTTGTTGACTTGCTCATCATCATCCCCATTTAAATTAGTTACGTTTATTTCTTTCCATTCTTTGGATACTTCCTTATCTATTAATTTTTGAATAAATGTATTTTGAGCATTTAGATTATTACCCCATAATATTTGTATTGGCATAATCGCTCAATTAAAACCATATTTTAACTATGATTACTTCTAACACAAATTAAATTTAATGGTAATAGATCATCCAATTTTTTTGGAAAGCATCAAATTTATAAGATCTCATTTAGGAGCAAATGATCTAAATTATTTGGAAAAAAAAGTTTTAGAGAGATTAGTCCATACTTCTGGAGATTTTTCAGTTCAAAATCTTGTAAATTTTAGTGAAGGTGCTTGCGAAAAGGGACTTCAGTCACTTAAAAATGGAGCTCCGATTTTAACTGATACCGATATGGCTGCAGCAGCAATAAAATCCATGGCAGAAAATACAACTAGGAATAAGGTATTCACCGCCAAAATGTGGTGCAAAAAAAATAATCATACAAAATTAACTAAAACTGCATATGGCTTAAGTGAAGGTTGGAAGGAGTTGTCCGCTATAAATTCTGGAATAAAATCACCTATTGTAGTTATTGGCAGTTCGCCTACAGCTTTAACTTATTTAGTTAATATTTTAGAGAATGCAAAAGATTTGCCTAGTTTAATTATCGGAATGCCCGTTGGATTTATTGGAGTAGAGAAAAGCAAAAATAAACTGATTTCTACCAGTCTCCCTAGAATTGTTTTGAATTCAACTAGAGGAGGTGCTGCCATGGCAGCTGCTGCGGTTAACGCCTTGTTGAGAGAAACTATTTAAAAAGTATTTATCTTATAAAATGTCAAAAATCTACCTGCTCAATATCATAATTTAATTTATTATTCTCTTCTAAAGAATTTAAAACTGATTTTGCTTTTTCTATAACTTCTTTAGGAACTCCTGCTAATTTAGCTGCTTCTATACCATAGCTTTTGTTTGAGCCCCCTCTTACAATCTTGTGACTAAAAATTAGCTGATCGTTATTTTGTTCTACTAAAACTTGAAAATTTTGTATATTCTTATTTGAATTTTTTAAATAATTCAGCTCATGATAGTGCGTGGCAAAAATAGTATTACATTGAATTTTTTTTGCAAGATATTCACTTACTGACCATGCTATTGAAAGTCCATCAAAAGTAGATGTCCCTCTACCTATCTCATCAAGTAAAACTAGTGAGCTAGAGGTTGCCTGATTTAGAATTGATGCAGTTTCAGACATTTCTACCATAAATGTTGATTGTCCAGATGATTGATCATCAACCGCCCCAATTCTTGTAAAAATCCTATCTATAATCTTGATTTCAGCATTATTAGCAGGAACAAAGCTACCAATTTGTGCGAGAATTTGTATTAAACCAAGTTGTCTTATAAAGCAACTTTTTCCGCTTGCATTAGGACCAGTTAATATAATTAATTTTTGATCTTCCTCAAAAGAAATATCGTTTGCTATAAACTTTTTATCATTTAACAATTGCTCAACAATTGGATTTCTTCCTGCGATAATTTTTGTACTATTTTTTGTTATTGAATCGTTTATTGATATTAATGAAGGTTTTATAAAATTGTTTTCTACTGAAGTAATTGATAAACCAAGCAATGCATCAAGCGATGCTATCGATTTTGCGATTGATCTTATTTGTTTTGTTTTTTCAGCAACTATATTTCTTAATGCGCAGAAAA
>QCBX01000009.1 GCA_003281455.1 Prochlorococcus sp. AG-347-J21 | reverse complement strand
TTACGAAACAATGTACATTCTCCGCCCAGATATTGCGGAAGATGAAGTAACTAATCACATTGACAAATACAATAAGCTTTTAGAAGAATTTGGAGGTACTGTCCTTGACAGTCAAATGAGGGGTAAAAGAAGATTAGCTTATCAAATATCAAAACATAGGGAAGGTATTTACGTTCAATTGAGTCATCAAGGTGATGGACAACATATTTTTAAAATTGAAAAAGCAATGAGACTTAGTGAAGATGTTATTAGATACATGACCGTTAAACAAGAAGGGCCGTTGCCAGCCCCAAGACCCTCTAATAAAAGTAAATCTGAATCAGAGCATAAAGATATTCCAAATACCAACGTTGAATCTAAAGAAAAACAACCAGTGGCAAGTGCAGATAGTTCAACTTCGGAAAACGATAATAATGAAACTAAAGAAAATGCAGATTCTTAAACTTTAATCTTTTGTTTTTGAATTTAACTCAGCCCATATTTTATTAGACATACCCCACATATATATAAAACCCTCTGCTAAAGAATGATTAAAAATATCATCTTTGCTATAGGTTGCCAAATCTTCCCTGTAAAGTGAATTATTTTCAGACATTCTCCCTATTACAATTGCGTTTCCCTTATAAAGTCTAATCTTTACTCTTCCATTAACTGAAGTTTGAGTAGATGATATAAATGCATCTAAACTTTCTTTAAGAGGTCCAAACCAAAAACCTTGATAGACTAGTTGACCCCATTTTTTTTCCACTATTCCTTTAAAATCGATAACATCAGGATTTAATGTTATGCTCTCTAATTCTTTATGAGCTTTGATTAAAAGTGAGAGGCCGGGTGTTTCATAAATCTCTCTACTTTTAATTCCTACTACTCGATCTTCGATCATGTCTATCCTTCCAAAACCGTGGCTACCTGCAAGATCATTAGCTTTTTGAATAATCTCTACTGGAGTTAATAATTCATCATTAATTCCAACTGGAAACCCATTTTTAAAAACAATTTCTACATCGTAATGGGAATCAGGTGAATTATCAATTGATGATGTCATCGAAAATATATCCTCAGGTGCTTCTTGCATTGGGTCTTCTAATATGCCTGCTTCAATACTCCTACCAAGTAAGTTAACGTCTATTGAATATGGCGATTTTTTTGATACTGGTGCAGGTATACCAAATTTTTCTCCATAAACTATTGCCTCTTCTCTACTCATATTCCACTCCCTTGCAGGAGTAATTATTTTTAAATCTGGACCTAAAGCATTAATTGCTAAATCAAACCGAACTTGATCATTCCCTTTACCAGTACATCCATGAGCTACTGCATCGGCATTAATCTCTCTAGCAATATTCACGAGATTTTCAGCAATTAATGGCCTAGCAAGGGCAGTAGATAAGGGATATTTATCTAAATATAATGCGTTTGCTCTAATGGCTGGAAAAGCGTATCTCTCAACAAAACTATTAACTAAATTGCCAACGATTGATTTAGATGCACCAGAATTTAAAGCTTTTTGCCTAATAAGTTCTAAATCCTCGCCTTGTCCAAGATCTGCCACAAAAGTAACCACTTCTGAAATTCCATATTCATTCTTTAAATATGGAATACAAACGCTCGTATCTACCCCGCCAGAATACGCTAGTACAATTTTTTTTATCTGCTGCATCTAAATTTGCTCCATAAATTTAAATTTTTTAGATAATTAAGAATTTGAAAACTTATTAAATAATAATATTATTGTAACTAAAAGAGCTGGACCAAAAACTAGTAACAAGAGAAGAAAGTTATTAATTATTAAAACATGGGGGTATAAGTATCCAATAAGCTTAAATAATCCAGACAACAACAATGAAATTAGCCAGATAAAAAAGTATTTTAAATTTGCTTTATCAAACAAAGTTTTTCGTGTGCATCATTATGTATTATCTTATATATAGAACATAACTTTTAATGGATTCAAATAAATTAAAACTTAGATTGGACGACATTTCTGAAGTCAATCCAGCTTTAACTTGCTATCACAGAGATGATCCAGCTCCTGTTTTACCATTAAGAGAGGAACCTGACCTACTGTCTTGGCTCGAAAATACCGGTAGACTTGTTGCAGAAAAAGATGGAGATTCTCAAGAGATTAGTACAATAGAAGAAGAAGAACTTTCAGCACTTATGGGAGAAAAAGAAGATTATAAAACTGAAGAGGATCCTTCATTAGAAGATGATTGGGAAGATTAAAAAGTTTAACTTTAAATCTTTATTAATAATAAATACTTTTGCTTTAATAGTTACCTCCTACTTTTTTAATAATTTTATTTTTACAGGAGTTTACTTATTATCGTTCTTTATTTCTATTTTCACAACGAAAAAAGGGCTAAAGATTGTCAAAAAATTTAATTTACTTCAAAAAATTAGGAATGAAGGTCCAACTAATCACTTAAAAAAAAGTGATACACCAACAATGGGTGGGATTTTTATAGTAATCCCTTTTTTAATTTTTCTGTCGATAATAACCATAAATTTAGGTTCCCTAAAATTATTTCTTTTATTAATTACTATTTTTGGTTTCTTTACTACAGGATTTTTAGATGATTATTTAAGCATTAAAAAAAAAGAGAGCACAGGTTTAAAAACAAGAGAAAAATTTGCCCTTCAAAGTATCATCTCATTAATTTTTATATTCATAGCCTATAAAGAAAATTTAGTAGATCCATTCATCATAGTATCTGACTCTTGGGGAATAAATATGAATATTTTGATTTTGCCAATTTCTTTTTTAGTACTTGTTGGAATAAGTAATTCCGTAAATTTGACTGATGGACTAGACGGATTAGCAGCTGGTTGCAGTGGGGTTGTCTTTTATGGATTAGGAACAGAAATATTAATGAAAGAACAGCAAGAACTTTTTGTTTTTAGTATTTTATGTTATTCAATGTCAGGCATATGCTTAGGATTTCTCAAATACAATAGTTATCCTGCAAAAATATTTATGGGTGACACAGGATCTTTAACTATTGGTGCAATTCTTGGTTCTATAGCGTTATTAACTAATAGCGTTTTTACCTTATTTATTTTCTCAGGAATATTTATTATTGAATCATTATCAGTAATCATTCAAGTAGGGTTTTTTAAAATTTCAAAAAAGTTATTTCGCAAAGGTAAACGCATATTTTTAATGGCTCCACTGCACCACCATTTTGAACTTAAAGGAGTTAAGGAGCAAAAAATAGTTGAAAATTTTTGGAAAATCAACATTTTACTTGTAATTTTAGGTATAGTTTTAAAAATCAATCTTTAGAAAATTTGTTATGAATTTTTTTACATGGAAAGATAATGGATTAACAAGTGACTGCTCAAGTCTTGATGCAATGGCATCAAGATTTGAAGAAACTGCTAACTTAATGAAAAAACTATCTAAGAAGGGTTTCAAACTAAAGAAGACTCATAACAATCAACTAATTCTTCACCCTGATCCTAAAGTATTTGATCAATGGGGTTTTATAAGTGAAGAACTCCCCTTTAAACAACTATGTTTAATATCAGAAGAAGAATAACTGTTAGGCTTTGAAAACTCTTTTATAAGTATTGATAAATAATTGCGAACATGAGTGTTCCAGCTAAAGTGCCTGTTAACACCCTCAATTCCATTTCTACTCCATAATTTCCACTGATTAGTATTAGAAATTCCTTTTTCAAGAATAACTTTCAGCTCATTAATATCAGTAACATCTACTAGAAGTCCATTTTCACATTTTGAGCGAATTTCTTTTGGACCTCCATCATTTGTTGATATTATTGGCAATCCACATGAAGAAGCTTCAAGCAGAGTTAAACCAAAAGGCTCAGTCAAAGCTGGATTTACAAAAACACCCCCTCTGCTAGCAGCCCACCTATACAAAGCAGGAATCTGACTTGGAAGATGCTTTTTTGGATAAGCCACCTTCCCATATAAATTATATTTATCAACCATTTCAAAAATATTATGAAATACATCTTTTTGTTGAGGTTCAAGTTTTGAAGTACTATCTCGACAACCTAAAATTAAAATCAAATTAGTTTTTCTTTTTAATTTTTCAGATCTTCCATATGCCTCAATCAACGAGGGAATATTTTTTCTTCGTACAGCTCTAGAAATTGTCAACAATGGAGGTTTAGTAGAATCCTTTAAAAAAGGTTTCATCATATTATCAATGTCGGCTGTCTCGGTTGTGGAGTGAAAATGGTGAAATTTATTATGATCAACACCAGGAGGAATAACTTTAGCTTTATGAGGTGAAAAAGAAGAATATTGGGCATATTGATAAACTGACTCTTGTTTGGTGCTTGTAACAACAATATCTGCAGCCTTTAACGCTTTTTCTTCTGCCTCAATTCTTTTACTTATGGAATAAAGATTTTCTATTTTATTAGTTGTTAAACCAGTATCAATCAATTTCCTCTTTTTTTCTCTTCCTAAAGAATGACCCGTAAATATAAGTGGAACTTTTAGTGATTTACTTAGTTTCACTCCTACATATCCAGCATCTGCATAATGCGCATGAATAAAATTAGGCTTTTTGTTTTTTTTATAATAAGAAATTAATCTTTCAGTTAAATGATCTAAATAAGGCCAAAGCAATTCCTTTCTTAAATATTTATTAGGTCCAAATTTGAATCTTAAAATTCTAACTCCAGGTTCTACAAATTCTTCTTCTTGAGAATATTGATCGTCTACTTTAGAGTCGTTTATTAGACGAGTAACTAAATCCACTTGGTCCACTTCTGAAGTATTAGCCAAACTTTTAATTAACTCTAAAACGTATTGTGTTTGCCCTCCCGTATCTGCATCCCTACCTAACTCAAGATTGTTAGAACGTATAAGACCATGCAAATGTAAATGTAAAAATTTCAACCTCATTCAACAAATCCTCCGCTACACGGCCTTTAATACAAATAAGCTGAATTTTCTAAGGAAATATTAAGAAAGCATTATGATTTTTAAATTTTTTTATGCAAAAGTTTTAAAAAAGGAGTTGCTGACATGTTTTACGCTCTTCTAAAAAAGACTTTCATTTTGCTGAAATAATTAAAAATACGAAGAAATACAACAAGAACTTTCTTATTTTAGAACCTTTTTAAGATATTTTGCTGTATGACTTGTAGGATTTTTAGCTACATCCTCAGGAATCCCCTCTGCAATGATTTCTCCGCCTTTATCCCCTCCATCAGGTCCTAAATCGATAATCCAATCTGAACATCTAATAACATCTAAATTATGTTCAATAACAATTACTGAATTACCTTTATCAACCAAACGTTGTATAACATCCATTAATTTATGAACATCATAAAAACTTAACCCTGTTGTTGGTTCATCAATCAAGTATAAAGTTTTTCCCGTAGCCCTTTTTGACAATTCCGTCGCTAACTTAACTCTTTGAGCCTCTCCACCAGATAATGTAGGGGCTGGCTGACCTAATTTGACATAGCCTAAGCCGACATCTACCAATGTAGATAATCTATCAGCCGCTTGAGGTATAGCAGAGAAAGTTTCTGCAGCTTGTTCAACAGTCATCTCTAAAACATCAGATATATTAAAACCTTTATATTTAACTTGAAGCGTTTCTCTATTAAAACGAGCTCCTTTACATACTTCACATTGAACATACACATCAGGTAAAAAATTCATTTCAATAACATTGACTCCCTGGCCTTTACAAGCTTCGCATCTTCCTCCTTTCACATTAAAGCTAAATTGACCAGCCTGGTAACCTCTTGCTTTTGCTTCTACTGTGGCAGTAAATATCTGCCTTATAGGGTCAAAAGCACCGGTATATGTAGCAGGATTTGATCTTGGGGTTCTTCCTATTGGAGATTGATCAATAACGATAACTTTATCAATAGCCTTTATACCTTTTAGTTCTTTTACACCTTGAGGAAAAGGGACTTTTAATCCTAAAGAATGACACAATGCAGGATGAAGTAATTCATTTATCAAGGTGCTCTTTCCACTTCCACTCACACCAGTTACAGAAACTAATCTTCCTAAAGGAAATTCCACAGAAATATTTTTTAAATTATTTTTAGAGCAATTATTTAAAATTAAACTTTTTTTTACAGATGATCTACGTTCTTTTGGAGTAGGAATCGACTTCCTACCACTGAGATAAGCTCCAGTTAATGACCTTTCTGAATTTAAGACATCTTGATAAGATCCTTTAGCAATAATTTCCCCACCATAAACACCTGCCCCTGGACCAATATCTACTAAATAATCTGCGGATTTCATAGTATCTTCATCATGTTCAACCACAACTAAAGTATTTCCCAAGTCTCTTAAGCTTTTTAATGTTTCTAATAATCTGTCATTATCTCTCTGATGCAAACCAATACTTGGTTCATCTAATACGTATAAAACGCCAGTAAGACCTGCACCTATTTGTGTAGCCAATCTAATACGCTGTGCCTCACCACCAGACAAAGTCATAGCTGGTCTATCTAAAGTCAAATAATCTAAGCCTACATTAATTAAAAACTTCAAACGTAAACGAATCTCTTTTAAAACCAATTCACCTATTTGCTTTTGTTTTTCTGATAAAGATATATTTTCCTTCTTAGTCTTACCTAAACCCATGATGCGTTCAACGTGATTTAGGGTTTCAGAAACGCTTATAGAAGTTAAGTCAGTAATATTGTATGGACCAAGTTTAACTGCCAAAGCCTCAGGTCTTAATCTTTTTCCAGAACATGTCTTACAGGGAACTAATTCTAGATACTTTTCTAATTTTTGTTTAACTGATTCTCCATTGGCTTCGTTTAATTGCCTTTCTAATATTGGCAAAATCCCTTCAAAAGGTCTTTCAAAACCACTAGAAGTTTTAAAACGACTATCAGCTTGGATTAATATTGGTTTATCTGAGCCCAAAAGTAGAACTTTTTTTTGCAAATCACTTAAATCTTTCCAAGGAGTTTTTAATTCAAAACCATAAGCCTGTCCTACAGAATAAAGTAAAGAGAAGTAATAAGTATTATCTTTTTCACTCCAAGGAGCTATTGCAGCATAAACAGGCAATGTTTTATCAGGTATAACTCTATCTGCAGTAAATTTTTTTAAATAACCAATCCCATGACAATCTGGACAGGCCCCATATGGGCTATTAAAAGAAAATAATCTAGGAGAAAGTTCTTCAACAATAGAGCCATGTACAGGACATGCATAATTTTCTGAGTAAAGTTTTTCTCTCTCTAAGTTAGAGGGTAAGTTTTCTCCTTTTTTTGGAACAACTTCTACTATTGCTAAGCCATCACCTCTTTTAAGACAAGTTTGTAGAGAATCATTTAATCTTTCTTGTATTCCTTCTCTTGCAATTAATCTATCAACTACTACCTCAATATTATGAATTTGATTTTTATCTAATTCGATACTATCAGCTAGTTCTCTAACTTCTCCGTTGATTCTTACCCTAGCGAATCCTTCAGCAGCTAATCCACTTATTAATTTTGTATGTGTACCTTTCTTACCTCTTACAACAGGAGCTAACAATTGGTACCTTGTTCCTTCTGGTAAAAGAAGAATTTGATCAACCATTTCATCAATTGTTTGAGGCGCAATTGGAATCCCGCAATGGTGACAATGTGGCTCACCAGCACGGCCAAACAATAATCTTAAATAATCTTGTATCTCTGTTACCGTTCCAACTGTTGATCGAGGATTATGACTTGTAGATTTTTGATCAATTGAAATAGCAGGTGATAAACCTTCAATATTGTCAACATCTGGTTTATCTACTTGACCCAAAAATTGTCTTGCGTATGCCGAAAGACTTTCAACGTATCTTCTTTGACCTTCAGCAAAAATAGTATCAAAGGCTAAAGAACTTTTACCACTTCCACTCACACCTGTAAAAACTATGAATTTATTCCTAGGTAGAGAAAGATCAATATTTTTTAAATTATGTTGACGAGCTCCCCTAATATTTATTGAATTATCTTCTCCAAAATTACTATCAACTTTATTCACCATGTTTAAATCTAATTTATGATTTAAAAAGGTTATTATAGTAGAATTTTTTCTATTTTACGCAGCTGAGCGATCAATAAGTTTAGAAGCGTATTCATTTACTTCGAAAGAACCTCCACCTATAAGTTCTATTAATTCATTTTTTCTTTGATTTTTAGAAGTTAATTTTGAAATTGAAGTATAAGTTATTCCATCAATTACGTTTTTATTAACTTTAAAATGAGCTGATCCCTTAGCAGCTAAAAAAGGCTGATGTGTAATACATAAAACTTGTTGATTTTTAGAAATTTCTTTTATCAGCTCAACTAAGGAAAATAGAGATTTACCACTTAAACCACTATCAATTTCATCTAAAAAGAAAGTGTTGGGTTTTTTAGAAATACTAGATTTAATAGCCAACAAGAATCTTGACATTTCTCCGCCAGAAATAACATTTGATAATGGAGCAAGCTGCTGATCAGGATTTGCTGAAAACAAAAAATTTATATCGTCAATTCCATCACTAGAAGGCTTACATTCAGAAAATTGAATTAAAAATTTTGCATTTTCTAAACCTAGATTGCTTAAAATCGACATTACTGAATTTTGTAATTGTTTAGCAATTTTTTTTCTTTCAGTAGATTGAATAACAAATAAAGAATTTAAATTACTTTGTAAATTCTCAATTTGAGATTTAATCCTGTAAATCTCATTACCTTGATCATTTTGTTGAAAATACGTCTTTAATTGATCACGCTTTGCAATTAATTGCGGTAGATCCAATGAAAAAGTTCTTTCTAAGTTTTTTAAAAAAAATAATCTTTTTTGTATTTCTGAAAGATTGGATTCATAATTTTCTAAGTCTTGCAAATATGAGTTTAAATCAAAAATTAAACCTTCGACATCAGCATGGATATTTAATAACTTCTCTCTAAATTTTTGAATCTTTAAATCGAAATTTACTGTTTTATTTAAAATCTTTATTGACTGATTTATCAAAGAATTTACTGACGGTTCATCATGACTGAAATTATTTAAATTTTCTAATGATGACTTAATTGAATTATTAATTTCGAGATTATTAACTAGTTTATTTTCTAATAACTCTAATTCTAAAATTTCTTCACTGGAATTTAAATCAGCCTCTTCTAAACTCTTCAACATGTGTTTAATTGCCAAGTTTTTTTCTGTTTGATTCCTAGAAAATTCTATTTTTTCATGCATTAATCCTTCTAAAACTTTAGTTTCTCCCCATATACTTTTAATCCTTTCGCTATTATCTCTTGATTCTTGGGAACATAAGTCATCAATAATTAATCTTCTCTTATCTAAAGAATCAAAAATAAAAGTGTCAGATTGACCTGCGAAGTCAATTAAAAATCGTCCAAGTTTTTCTAATGATTGTCTATTAATTGATAAATTATTAAGGCTATATTTGGATAAAATTTTATTATTTTTTTTATAAGATTTTCTTTTAATTTGTAGTTCCGAAGAAGTTATTTCAAAACCATTACTAATTAACCAATTATTAATATGGGAAGAAGAAGAAAATAGCGCCTCAATAACACAGAAATCTTTTCCTGGACGTATTAAATGTTTTAGAGGTATATTGGTTCCACCAAATAAAGCATTTAGGGAATCCACAATTAATGATTTTCCTGAACCTGAATCTCCAGTTATGATGTTCAAACCTTTTTCGAAATTAATTTCTATAATTTCTATTAAGGCAATATTTTCTATTTTTAGTTGTATTAACATGATAAATCTTCCATATAAAAAAATTAACTTCTTTTTTAAAAAAATAAAGGTTTTAAATATATAAAGTTATGAAAGAAGAGTTTACTGATTTTATTGAGGTATCTGGACTCTTAAATTATGATCCAGATACAATTTCTAAAATTTACAAAAAAAATCCTAAAAGACTTTTAAAAAGACTTTGGCAAACACTCATACCTATTTTTGCTTACATCTTTTCAATTGGATGGGATAAATTAACTGGAAGATTGAAAAATGAGCAGCAAGCGAGATTTAGAGCAAGAGAATTAACAAATTTATTAGTAGAACTTGGACCTGCATTTGTTAAAGCAGGTCAAGCTTTATCAACAAGACCAGATATAATCCCAGTCATTCTTTTAGAAGAATTATCTGAATTGCAAGATCAGCTCCCTGGGTTTGACGGTGATAAGGCTATGGAATTAATAGAAGAAGATTTAGGAAAGAAAATAGATGAGATTTTTTTAGAAATTGATAAAGAGCCAATTTCTGCTGCTTCTTTAGGTCAAGTGCATAAAGCTAAATTAAAAAATAAAGAGATCATTGCAATAAAAGTACAACGGCCAGGTTTAAGAGAACAAATAACCTTAGATCTTTACATTGTGAGAAATATTGCTTATTGGCTAAAAAACAATATCAGAATAATAAGAAGTGATCTAGTTGCCTTAATTGATGAGTTAGGCAAGAGAGTTTTTGAAGAGATGGATTATTTAAACGAAGCTGCAAATGCAGAAAAATTTAGAGATATGCATAAACATAACAAAATGATTGCCGTACCAAAAATTTATAAAGAAATAACTTCAAGAAGAGTTTTAGCAATGGAATGGATAGACGGTACAAAATTAACGAATTTAGAAGACGTAAAAAAATTAGGAATTAATCCTGATGAAATGATTGATATAGGGGTGCAATGCAGTTTAGAACAGCTTTTAGAACATGGTTTTTTTCATGCAGACCCACATCCGGGTAATTTATTAGCCCTAGAAGATGGAAGATTATGTTATCTAGATTTTGGAATGATGAGCGAGGTTTCTAGGGAATCTAGGTCAGGATTAATTCAAGCAGTAGTTCATTTAGTAAATAAAAACTTCGATAAATTGTCTCAAGATTTCGTAAAACTGGGATTTTTATCAGAGGAGGTTAATCTAGAACCCATTGTTCCAGCATTTCAAGATGTTTTCATTAACGCAGTAGAACAAGGTGTTTCGAAAATGGATTTCAAGAGCGTTACAGACGATATGTCTGGTGTTATGTATAAATTCCCTTTCAGACTACCCCCATATTATGCGCTTATAATTAGATCATTACTTACATTAGAAGGAATAGCTTTAAGCGTAGATCCAAACTTCAAAATATTAGGCGCAGCTTATCCATATTTTGCAAGAAGATTGATGGAAGACCCTGATCCACAATTGAGGGAAAGCCTTAAAGAAATGCTTTTTGATAATAAAAAATTTAAATGGGATCGTTTAGAAGACCTGCTATCTAACGCTGCAAAGCAAACAAATCTAGATTTAGAAAAACTTTTAGACGAAGTAATAAACCTTCTTTTTTCTCCAAACGGAGGATTTCTTAGAAATGAGATAGTTGAAGGTTTAACAAATCAGATAGATTTACTTAGTCTAAAAATATTGAAAAGTTTGAATAATTATCTTCCACAATCAATTAAATTAAATACTATTAACGAAAACAATAACTTGAGTGACCTTATAATATATATAGAACCATTAAGAAACTTTTTAGAAATTTTACAAAAAGTACCCGGGTATTCAATTGATATTTTTCTAAAAAGGGTTCCAAGACTTATAAATGAGCCCTATACAAAAGAAATGGGGATAAAAATTGCAAAAAAAGTAACTGAAAAAGGAGTAGTAAGACTTGTTAAGATTGCTGCTGGTGCAAATATATAAATGAAGTTTAGTAAATTTTTAATATCTAAAATATTTTTTATTTTAGTAATTTCTCCAATATTTTTTAATATTCCAAAAGCTTATACTGCTGAAGAAATTAAAATCACATATAGCATATTTTCTAGAACAATTAAAATAAATACTTTAAAAACTTTTGCTAAAGAAGGTAAATCTACAAGACAATTAAAAAGAATTTTGAGAGCAACTGGATCTCCCGATAAAGAAATTAGAAAAGTTTTAAACAAAGATTTTGAAGTTCCTATTACCATTGCAAGCAAACTCGTATATTCTGAAATAGGAAATGTTTTTTTAACAAGACTTTCATCTATTATCCACCCACCCAGAGCAACTGATGAAAGAACAGGTATGCTGGCCCTTAGAGCAAGCGTAATTCAAGGAATTAACATAGGAAATGGAAAAATAAATCTATTAAATTTTTTTGAAGGATATCCAACTAAAACTGTAATTTTAGATGTCAGCGCTTTGAGCAAAGTTATGAATAAAGTAGAATCGATTTCAGAATTATTAACCTTTTTCACCAATTCCCCTCTAGAAAAAATCAAAACAAATTAAACAACCATGGTGTTATTCAATAAAATAAAAAATAAACTGCGTATTAATTACAGAAAAAAGAGATGGCCAGGACTAATAGAAGCTTATAAACAATATCTTCCAGTTACAAAGAAAACTCCTATTATTTCCCTAAATGAAGGAAATACACCACTAATTCTAAGCGAGTCAATTAGCAACTTAATTGGAAATAGAACAAAAGTTTTTTTAAAATATGATGGCCTAAATCCAACAGGATCTTTTAAAGATCGTGGAATGACTATGGCAATTAGCAAAGCAAAAGAAGAAGGCCGTGAAGCAGTAATTTGTGCAAGTACTGGAAATACCTCTGCTGCTGCTGCTGCATATGCTTCGAGAGGAGGATTAAAACCTTATGTTTTAATCCCAGAAGGATTTGTTGCACAAGGAAAGCTTGCGCAAGCATTAATGTATGGCGCTGAAATAATATCTATTAATGGAAACTTTGATAAGGCTCTTGAAATTGTTAGAGATTTATCCTCAGAACATCCTATAGAACTTGTTAATTCTGTTAATCCATATCGAATACAAGGACAAAAGACGGCAGCTTTTGAAATAGTTGATGACTTAGGTTATGCTCCTGATTGGCTTTGTATTCCAATGGGTAATGCAGGAAACATAACTGCTTATTGGATGGGATTTAAAGAATATTCAAAAATAAAAAGGAATTTGAAATTACCATTAATGATGGGTTTTCAGTCCGAAGGCTCTGCTCCATTAGTAAAAAATATAATAGTTAAGGATCCAGAAACAATTGCAACTGCAATAAGGATTGGCAATCCTGTAAATAGAGAAAAAGCAAAAAAAGTAAGGAAAGAGAGTAAAGGAGACTTTCAATCAGTTACAGATGAAGAAATAATTAATGCTTATAAAATTCTTGCCAAAGAGGGAGTATTTTGTGAACCTGCCAGTGCAGCATCAGTTGCTGGACTGATTAAAAATAAAAATAGAATTCAGAAAGAATCGACTATTGTTTGTGTTCTGACTGGAAATGGATTGAAAGATCCTGATTGCGCTATAAAAAACAACGATGCTATTTTTAGGAAAAATATTGAACCTTCATTAAAAAATATAACTAAAATCTTAGGATATTAAAATCCAAAAAAAATAGTGTCTGTGGAAATCAATTAAAAACAAACCTCATTTGTTGAAAAGTGCATAACAAGAAATTCGATTTGTTGAATAAATTTAAAATTTTTGGAAAAAGTAAAAAATATTTAACAAATAAAAAATTTTTTACACATATTCTTTTCTTCGTAAACTAAATAAACAAGTAGTTTAATTAAAGAATTCCACAGTTCCCACAAAAACTACTACTACTAATTTTTTAATTTTTTTATTTATTTTTATATTAGAAAAGAGTTAAAAATAAATTTATTGAATTTAATTTACGAAAAAAGTATATTGTATTTGTAAAAAGTTCCAAATTCTGATGGAAATTATTTGTAATCAAAATGAATTAAATAATGCTATACAACTAGTAAGCAAGGCAGTTGCTTCAAGGCCAACGCATCCAATTCTTGCAAACATACTTTTAACAGCTGACGAAGGTACTAATAAAATTAGCGTCACAGGATTTGACTTAAATTTAGGAATTCAAACTTCTTTTGATGGAACTGTTAAAAATAGTGGAGCTATTACTATACCTTCAAAACTTTTATCCGAAATAGTAAACAAACTACCTAATGAAACTCCTGTTTCTCTAGAAGTAGACGAGAATTCAGATAATATCCTAATAAAAAGTGATAGAGGTTCTTTTAATTTAAAAGGAATCCCCTCTGATGAATATCCTAATTTACCATTTGTTGAAAGCGGTACTTCTTTGAATATTGATCCTAGTTCTTTTTTAAAGGCTTTAAAATCTACCATTTTTGCCAGTAGTAATGATGATTCAAAGCAACTACTCACAGGTGTCAATTTTACCTTCAAACCAAATTATTTAGAGTCTGCTTCTACGGATGGTCATAGATTGGCTGTTGCCTTAATTGGCAATGAAGAACATATTGAAAATAAAGAAAACTTATCTTCAAATGTTGATGATTTATCTGTAACTATCCCAACTAGATCATTGAGAGAAATTGAAAAACTAGTATCTTTGAGAAGTTCAGAAAATTCAATTAAGCTTTTTTATGACAAAGGTCAAGTAGTGTTTATATCTTCTAATCAAATAATTACTACAAGAACTTTAGAAGGTACTTATCCTAATTATTCACAATTAATTCCGGATTCTTTTTCTAAAATTATAAATTTTAATACAAAAAAATTAATTGATTCATTAGAAAGAATTGCTGTTTTGGCTGATCAGCAAAGTAGTGTTGTAAAGATTAAATTAGATGATACAGATTTAGCTTCAATAAGCGCAGATGCTCAAGATATTGGAAATGCAAATGAATCAATACCTATTTCTTATTCTGGAGAAAATTTTGATATTGCATTTAACGTAAGATATTTGTTAGAAGGTTTAAAAGTGATTGCTTCTGAAAATGTACTTTTAAAGTGTAATATTGCAACTACTCCAGCGGTTTTTGTTCCAGAAGATAATCTTAATTCTTTTACTTATTTAGTCATGCCTGTGCAGGTTCGTTCTTAATTTGAAATTACCTAAAGAAATTTTATTAAGTGAATTATTAAATTATAGTGTTAAGGGTAATATGGTCCTTAATTATGGAAATGGTGAAAATGTATGGATGCATCCTCCAGTTCACCGGATTCTAGGATGGTACTCTCGTCCTTCAAATTTTGATTTAAAAAGAAATGTTTGGCGATTAAATCAAATTACTCAAATAATAGATAATGAAATTTATGTCAAAGGCGATCCATCTATTTCGGATTTAGCAACTTTAAATAGGTTCCCAACTTTAATAGAAGCTAATCTTATAAATATAAATGGATCAAAAATAGGAGTCATTGCAGATTTTTTATTTGAAATGAAAACGGGAAAAATTAAATATTACTTAGTTTCTAGATCTAATCCTAAGATTCCAGGTTCTAGTAGATGGAAATTAACTATTGATAATATTAATGACCAACAACCGGGATTGGTATTCTGTGAAAGTAATTCTTTAGATGATTTACCTTTAATAAAATCAAGTATTAAAAATGAATTTATGCAAAAAGGGAAAAAAATTTTTGATAGATTTGATGATATGAAAAATATTGCTTCTAATAGATTAGAGGAATGGCTTGAAGAAGATGAAGATATTAGCCAAAACTTAGATTTTAAACAAAAAAGTTTTTATAATGATGACAGAACATCTATACCGTCTAGTGAAAAAAAAGAAGATGACCCTTGGATATAAATAATGATAAATCAAGAAAATAATGATCTATATGATCTTAATGAAGCACTACAAGTTGAAAATTTAACACTTAAAGATTACGAAGAAATTTGTAAAAGATTAAAGAGAAAACCTAACAGAACGGAATTAGGCATGTTTGGCGTTATGTGGTCCGAACATTGTTGTTATAGAAATTCAAAACCTTTACTATCTAAGTTTCCCACTAAAGGTAAAAATGTTTTAGTTGGACCTGGAGAAAATGCTGGCGTTATTGATGTTGGAAATAATCAAAAACTTGTTTTTAAAATAGAAAGTCATAATCATCCTTCTGCTATTGAACCTTTTCAAGGCGCAGCAACAGGTGTAGGAGGAATTTTAAGAGATATATTCACAATGGGTGCTAGGCCAATCGCAGTTTTGAATTCATTGAGATTTGGCAACCTTGATAAATCATCAAATGTTGATTTACTACGAGGAGTTGTATCCGGTATTTCACATTATGGGAATTGCGTAGGTGTGCCGACCGTTGGAGGTGAAATTGATTTCGATGATAGTTACTCTGGAAATCCTCTTGTGAATGTTATGGCTTTAGGACTTTTAGAGACTGATGAAATCGTTTGTTCTGGAGCTAAAAATGTAGGATCACCAGTGTTATATGTTGGTAATACAACTGGTAGAGATGGTGTTGGTGGTGCTAGTTTTGCTAGTTCAGAATTAACTACAACTTCATTGGATGATAGACCTGCTGTTCAGGTAGGTGATCCATTTGTTGAGAAAAGTCTTATTGAAGCTTGTTTGGATGCTTTCAAGACAGGGGATGTAATTGCAGCTCAAGATATGGGTGCTGCAGGTTTAACATGCAGTAGCGCAGAAATGGCCGCCAATGGAAATTTAGGGATATCTATCGATTTAGATTTGGTCCCTTCTAGAGAAGATGATATGTCCTCATACCAGTATTTATTATCTGAATCGCAAGAAAGAATGTTGTTTGTCGTTAAAGAAGAAAAAATTAATAATCTTATTGAAAAATTTAATAAATGGGGATTATACGCCAGTGTTATTGGTGAAGTGATAGGAACTAATGAAGTAATTATTTCTCATAAAGGTAAAATTGTGGCCCAAATACCTACTTCTGCCTTATCTGATGATACTCCTGTCAATTTTCACAATGTGATTAATAACCCACCAGATCATCTTTTACATAAATGGGAATGGAAAGAAAATGATTTACCAGAAATTCATGAGCAAAAAATATTTTCATTGAAAGAAAATAAGAATTTTTCTTTTTCAGAAATCATTTTAAAACTACTCTCTAATCCATCAATAGCTTCTAAACGATGGATTTATAAACAATATGATTCTCAAGTTCAGGCAAATACAGTTTTTAAAGCTGGAAAATCAGATGCAGCTGTAGTAAGACTAAGAGAACAAAATAAAAAAAATAAAAGTAAAGTATTTTCTGGTGTCGCTGCTTCAGTTGATTGCAATAGTAGATGGGTTGCGCTTGATCCTTTTAGAGGATCTATCGCTGCTGTCGCAGAATCCGCTAGAAATGTTAGTTGTGTTGGTGCTGAACCAGTAGCAATTACAAATAATTTAAATTTTTCTTCGCCTGAGAATGAAATAGGATATTGGCAACTTTCATCTTCATGTAATGGAATTGCTGAAGCCTGTAAAGCTTTAGAAACTCCTGTTACAGGAGGTAATGTATCTTTATATAATGAATCAAAAAATAAAGATAATCTAATAACTCCTATCAATCCTACTCCAGTTATTGGGATGGTCGGAAAGATTGATAATGTCGAAAAATCTGTAAGTAGTGAATGGAAAAATATTGAAGATGAAATCTGGTTAATTGGTTCTTATAAATCAGATACTACAATTGCAGCTAGTTCTTATCTGGAATATTTTCATGGAGAAATTACAGGTCGGCCTCCAAAAATAGATTTGTTGGATGAAAAGTTTTGCCAGAGTTTTTTAAGAAATGCGATTTTAAATAGTCTTGTAGTTTCTTCGCACGATATCAGCGACGGAGGTTTAGCTATAGCTTTAGCAGAGTCTTGTATTTTGTCCTCAAGGGGTGCAAATATAGAATTAGAGAAAGATGTAAATAGAGTTGATAATTTATTGTTTGCCGAAGGGGGGTCAAGAATTATTTTTTCAATTAGTAAAATGAAACAAAATGAATGGTTTAATTATTTAAAACAAAATCAAATAAATTTCCCATCAACTGTTTATGTAAAAAAAATAGGATACGTATCTAGTGACACGCTGAAGATAAAAATCAACGAAAAAAATATTTGCAATATTAGGGTTGAGGAATTAACCGAAAAATTTAATAATAGTATTTCAGATTACTTTTAAATATGAAAAACATTTCTCAACTATTAATCATTTTTATATATTAAATTATGTGCGGAATAGTTGGAATCGTTTCTTCAGATGATGTAAATCAACAGATTTATGATAGTCTTTTGCTTTTGCAGCATAGAGGTCAAGACTCAACAGGTATAGCTACAATGGAAAATACTATTTTCCATATACATAAAGCGAAAGGTCAGGTTAATACTGCTTATAGAACTAGAGATATGAGAAATTTAATCGGTAAAATTGGATTAGGTCATGTTAGGTATGCAACAAAAGGATCAGCAGAAAGTGTAGAGGAAGCTCAGCCTTTTTATGTCAATGCTCCATATGGAATTGTTTTAATACATAATGGAAATTTGACAAATACTAGGGATTTAGAAAAACAATTATTTAATATTGACAAGCGGCATACAAATTCTTCTAGTGATACTGAAATGCTATTAAATGTATTTGCTACAGAATTACAAGAACAAATTCATAAGCAAGAATTAGAACCTGATATTATTTTTGATGCTGTAAAGTCATTACACAAAAGAATCCAGGGATCATATGCTTCAATTGCATTAATTTCAGGACATGGTTTATTAGCGTTCAGAGATCCTTTTGGTATTAGACCGTTAGTTATAGGAAAAAGGCTTTCATTATCTACAGGTAAAGAAGAATGGATGATTGCTAGCGAATCTCTTGTTCTTGAGAATAATGATTATCAAGTAGTCAGAGATGTAGATCCAGGAGAAGCTATTTTTATAAATCTAAATGGGGATTTTTTTTCTAAGCAATGTGCTGAAAATCCAATGTTATTTCCCTGTGCTTTTGAATATGTTTATTTAGCTAGACCAGATTCAATCATGAATGGAATTTCAGTTTACAAAGCTCGTTTAAAAATGGGAGATTATTTGGCGGAAACAATAAAAGAAAATATAAATGCAGGAGATGTTGATGTAGTAATGCCTATTCCTGATTCTTCTCGCCCTGCTGCTATGCAAGTTGCAAGACAGTTAGGTATAGAATATAGGGAGGGGTTTTTTAAAAATAGATATGTTGGCAGAACATTTATAATGCCTGGTCAGCAGAAACGCAAGAAATCTGTAAGACAAAAATTAAATGCTATGAGTGCAGAGTTTAAAAATAAAAATGTATTAATTGTTGATGACTCAATAGTAAGAGGTACCACTTCAAAAGAAATTGTTCAAATGGCTAAAGATGCGGGTGCAAATAAAGTTTTTTTTACATCAGCAGCACCTCCTGTCCGTTTTCCTCACGTATATGGAATTAATATGCCTAATAGAGACGAATTAATTGCTCACAATAGAACAATTAGTGAAATTGCAGATCAACTTAAAATTGATAATCTTGTTTATCAAAGTGTTGGTAATTTACGGAGATCTATAATAAGTGATTCTTCTATTAACGATTTGGAAATGAGTTGCTTCACTGGTTCTTATGTAACGGGAACAGTTAATCAAGAGTACTTAAATTGGGTTGAAAATGAATATAAATCTTAGTGAAGAAAGTTTTTAAGTCGAAAACAATTTTCTATATGTTCGTCTTTATCTAATTTTAAAAATTCAATTAAAAAATTTGTTTTATTAGATTTGAAATTCAATTGATCAATCTTTAATCTAACTGATTTATTTTTATTAGTTTCAATATCAAGGTAATTATTGCTTGGCAAAACTTTAAGGAAATGATCATTTTTAAGTTGGGTTTTTTCATTTAAATAACCTAAGATGCTTTCATTTGAGTATTTAATGTCATTACTATTTATAGAAAAGATTTGTCCTTTTCTAGAAACTAAATAAATATTTTGTTCATTTTGATACGGACAACAAGAAATAATTTTTTCTGTTGGTAAAAGTTTTGTCAGAATTAATCCTTGAGATTGTTTAGTAGTAGGAGGTAAGAATGCATTTGATAAATTAAACTTCAGAATTCTTCCAATCGAAGTTAATACAATTAAATTTTTTTCTGTTTTATAAATAAATGAATCAATTATTTTTATATTATTTTTTAATTTTGTTATTGCAAAAGATCTATTACTTTTAATCATGTCTTCGTCGAATAAAACTTTTTTAAATCTTCCATCTGAATTTAAGATACATAAATAATTTTGAATATCTTTTTGAATTGAATGAAAATTGATTATTTCATTTGGATCAATATTTCCAAGATTTTTATTATCTAATTTATAGTCACTATTAATATTTGACTCCCAATCAATGTGAAAAACTTTGCCAGTATAAGTGACACCAACTATTTTCAAATTTTTGTCAATATTGCATATGAATTTTTGAATATTTTTATTTTCTATATTTTTATTTACTTCTTCAAATGATTTCTTATAGTTATTAAAAATCATTTTTTTTAAGTAGAGTCTATTATCTATACATAATTTTGTTTTTTTATTTATAAAATCTTCTAATATTTGCTTATTAATTGTTTCTAATTCTTCATCTTGATTTATATTTTTAAGTAGTTTTGTTTTTCTTTTAACATTAAAATTTTTCTTTAATATTAATAATTCTTCTATTAGTAATTCGAGTAATAATTTTCTTTCGTTTAGTAATTTTTGAAAGTAAATCTTTTCTTCCCGCAATTTTTTTATATCATCATTTATTTGATTTCTTTCTAAAGTTGTCAATTTTTTAAGCGGCATATCCAAAATGGAATTTGCTTGTTTTTCACTTAAGAAAAAACTATTAATCAATTTTGACTTAGCTTCTACTGCATTTTCTGAGTCTTCAATAATCCCGATAATTTTTTTTATGTTTTTTGTTGCTTTTGATAAACCCTCTAAGGTTTCTAGTTTATCAAGCGTGTTTGTCAGAAAATAATTAGTTCTTTTTCTAATTGTTTCTTCTCTAAATTCTAGAAAATAATTAAGATATTGCCTGAGGTTTAATTGTAAAGGCTTACCTTTGACTAAAGCTAAAAATATTGCACCAAAGTTGGTTTGTAGAGTTGTTTTTTTATATAAATTTGAAATTATAAGTTCAGCATTAGAATCTTTTTTTAACTCAATAACAATTCTCATTCCATCTCTATCGCTTTCATCCCGTATATCAGATATTCCATCGATTTTGCTTGAATTTACAAGTTCTGCCAGTTTCTCAATCCAACCTGATTTGTTTGTTTGATAAGGAAGTTCCGTAATTATTAATGCATTTCTTTTATGTTTACCCTTGCCTAAATTTATTTCTTCAGTATTGATTACGCCTCTTATAGTAATTGATCCCTTCCCAGTTTTGTAAAGCTCGTTTATGTCGCGACTATAAATTAATTCCCCGCCTGTAGGAAAATCAGGTCCTTTAATAAGGTTAAAAAGTTTTTTATCGCTTACATCTTTGTTTTCTACAATAGCAATTAGACCATCTATTATTTCTCCCAGGTTGTGAGGTGGAATGTTTGTAGCCATTCCTACAGCTATACCTGACGATCCGTTTAATAACAAAAATGGAAGTTGAGCTGGAAGAACTTCAGGTTCTTTTTGGGAACCATCAAAGTTATTCGAAAAATTAACCGTTTCTGATCTAATTTCTTCAAGAAATCCTTTATGTGCTATCGGCGCCAATCTGGTTTCTGTGTATCTCATTGCAGCAGGTGGATCATTATCTACAGATCCAAAATTTCCATGACCATCTAAAGTAGGATATTTTGTTGAAAAATTTTGAACTAGTCTTACTAATGCATCATAAACTGCTTGATCTCCATGAGGATGGTACTTACCAAGTACATCTCCTACAACTCTCGCACATTTTCTAAATGGTCTATCCGGCGTTAAACCTAATTCGTACATTGCATATAGTATTCTTCTTTGTACAGGTTTAAGGCCGTCTCTTGCATCTGGAAGAGCACGCCCAACTATTACACTCATTGCATACTCCAGATAAGATCGTTGCATTTCTTCTCGGAGTGAGATAGAAGTGAATTTTTTCTTATCCATTTGACCTTAAAAAAAATATTTTTTAATGACTAAATTAAGACTAATAGGTAAAAAAATATTTACCAGTATTGAAAGTTAAGAATATTCATTTATTTTAGACTTTGCCATTATTACATCATTCTTGAGTTGTTCATTTTGTAAAAGAATTTCCGTTGATGCTTGTAATTTTTCTCCCCATAACTGTTCTTTTCTGTAATCATAGTTAACATAATTAGGATCTTTTTTGAGTGCTTTTTTTGCTAGTTCAAGCGCTAATTTAATATCTTGATTTCTTAAACATGAGGCAAGTCCAAGTAATGGTTCAGCATTATCTTGAATTGAGATTGCTTTTTCAAAAAGCTTAATTGATAGATTTATTTTATTTTTTTCGAAATAAGCCAAGCCTTGATTATTTATTGCTTGCCAGAAATCAGGTTTAATTTTTGCAGATTTATCAAATAATTTTATTGCTTCAGAATATTCCTCTTTAATTAATGAGATATTCCCTAATTGAAAAATAGCTTGATGGTTATTTTGATCTATATTTAATCCTGTTTTTAAAGAGGTCTTTGCATTTTGTAGTTGCGAAATTTTTAAGTAGATAGAACCTTTAGCAAAGTATGTTGTGCTATTCATTGGATTAATTTCTTGTGCTTTTTTAAGAGAGATTAATGCGTTTTTATATAATTTGTTGGCTACCTGTGCTTCAGACAAAATCAACCAAAGGTTTTCATCCGCTCCATTTATCTTTACAGCTAATTTTGCTAAATTAAGACCCTCTTTATATTGTCCAAAATATAAAAGTTGATATACATTTTTGCCAATATTTAAACTTTCTTTTTCTAGACTTTTTTTTGTTGGGAAATAATAATAGGGAACTAGTGATTGAACTTTATCAATTTGAATAAAGTAAATAGTTATTAAAGTAGAGATAGATAAGATTTTTTTAAAAAACTTTTTCATATTATTTCTTATTGATTCCTGAGAGATGCTTTAATGTTTCTTTTCCACATCCATGGTTTAATCCTTTTTAATGTAGTTCCTTTAAGATTTTCTCTCCAGGTTTTTTGATCCCAATTTAACGACTCAATATTAAGGTTTTTAATCCATTCTTTTGGATAAGTTTCAAAAGTGTTGTTGTATGGCACAGACTTATTCCAAGGGCATACATCTTGACAAATATCACATCCTGCAATCCACCCATTTAAATTTTTTTCTATTTTTTTAGGAATGGTTTTTGATCTGCTCTCAATAGTGTGATACGAAATGCATAAATCTGATGCTATTACAAAGGGTTCAACTATTGCTTTGGTTGGACACTGTTCAATACACTTATCACATTTTCCGCAAAGTGACTCATGAGGTTTGTCAGGCACTAGATCTTTTGAAAGAATCATAAAACCTAAAGTAAACCAAGAACCATTTTTTTTGTTTATTAAGTTGCTATTTTTACCTATCCATCCAATACCAGACTCTTCAGCCCAGGCTTTTTCAAGAAGAGGAGAGGTATCTACGCATATTTTCCATTTGCAGTCAGGAATTTCTTTATTAATCCAATTCCCAATATTTTTTAATTTTTTGTTAATTACTTTATGATAGTCTTCCCCTTGACCAAATTTTCCTATCTTAAAATTTTTTTTATTTTCGTTGTTATTATTTGAATTAAGGTAAAGAAATCCAACGCTTAGAATACTTTTCGCATCGTTTAGAAGTGAGCTTATATTTTTTCTTCTCTCTGCTTCCATCCATTTCATTTCACTATGGTAGTTATTTGATAACCATCTTTCTAATGCGTTAGTTCTTAATCTTATGCGTGAACTTCCTGGGATTGCGGCAATTCCAGACATTGCAAAACCCTCAGAAATTGCTCTTTCTTTTAATTTTTTACTTATTTCTTTTTTGTTTTCGATGTTGTTAATCATTTCTTTATTATGCGTGTTATTTTTTTTTTAAGTTCTCTTTTGGAATAAACTAATAAATTATCTTAATTTATTCAAAAAAAATATATCCTAACTCAGTAAAAACAGTTAAATTATTAGTAAAGTTAGTATAGTTAAAAACGTTATTTTGGTTGAGTCTAATCAAAATCAAGATTCGAACCTAGGATCTAGGCTTCAACAGGATCTAAAAAATGATCTTATAGCAGGATTGTTAGTTGTAATACCTCTAGCAACGACTATCTGGTTGTCATCATTAGTTAGTAAGTTTGTTTTAACATTAGTTACCTCTGTTCCTAAGCAATTAAATCCATTTATAAATTTAAATCCTTTATTACAAGATTTAATTAATCTTACTCTGGGTTTAACTGTTCCTTTGTTAGCTATTTTGCTTATAGGCTTGATGGCGAGAAATTTTGTAGGAAGATGGTTATTAGAATTCGGAGAAGGTACTTTATCCAAAATTCCAGTGGCAGGTGGAGTTTATAAAACTCTTAAACAATTGCTCGAAACTTTTTTAAGCAAAAAATCTAATCGATTTAGGAGAGTTGTTTTAGTTGAATATCCACGAGAGGGACTATACAGTGTAGGCTTTGTAACTGGTGATGTTGGTTCTTCTTTGCAGCCAGACTTGGAAGAAAAGTTGCTTAGTGTTTTTATTCCTACAGCGCCTAACCCAACTACTGGTTGGTATACCTTGGTTCCTGAGTCCTCTGTTAAGGATTTGGATATTTCTGTTGAAGATGCTTTTAAAACAATAATTTCTGCTGGGATAGTTAATCCAGATGAGAAAAATAACACAACAAATCCAACATTTTCAAAATTATTTTCTCAATTACGTGCTTCCACTAATACTTCTTCTTAATTGATGCAAAATAATAGATCTCTTTCAAGAGAACTTTCTTTAATTTCTCTAGGATTGATAAAAGATAAAGGTGATTTTAAATTAAATAAATTTCAGATAGAAGAGATTTTTGAATCTGCATTGGATTCTTTAGTAAATCATTGTAGAGATGAATTAGATAATTGTGAATCAGACCTAGAAAATGCATCTCAAAAAATATTAGATAGTGAATTGCTAGAAGGGGTTGACTCTTCTTTTTTAAAGGTTAGGGATGAGTTAAAAAAATCTATAGAAAGAATTGAGACCGTAATGAATACACTCTCAGTAATTTTAGATTTTCCAAAATTAATAGTATCTAGTGGACAATTTGATATTAGAGAGGATGTGAATCAAAGGATTAGTAATATTATGAATAACCTCACACTTATTGATTCTGATATTGATGAAGCAATGGATGGCTGGAGATTGAAAAGATTACCAAGAATTGATAGAGATATTTTGCGCTTAGCTTATGTAGATATAAAATTTTTAAGCACTCCTGTTGCAGTTGCTTGTGATGAGGCCGTAAATTTAGCCAATAAATATAGTGATATGCAAGGAAGAAAATTTATTAATGGAGTTTTAAGGAGATTACAAACAGTCAAATTCCTATGAATATTTGATATAAATAAATAGTATTTTAGAATTTATTAAATACAAATCAAAATATTAATGTCAAATACTGATTCTGATAATTCTAAAGAGTGGGCGGCACAAGCTTATGCGCTTTTAAAAAAACGACAAGAAGAGCAAAAGCAAGAATTACAGAAACAAGAAGAGCAAAAGCAAGAATTACAGAAACAAGAAGAGCAAAAGCAAGAATTACAGAAACAAGAAGAGCAAAAGCAAGAATTACAGAAACAAGAAGAGCAAAAGCAAGCTTTAATTAACAGTAATAATCTTCCTGAGCCTCCTCAAACTATTCCTGAAACGGAATTAGGAGAATTTGATGATAATTTTACTTGGTCTGCAATGGTATTAGCTGCTCAAGGAAAAAATATAAATCAAATATCGATAGATGAAATTGATTGGTTAACTAAATTAAGAAGAGGGTTAGAAGAAACACGAAAAGGATTTGTTACTGATTTATTGGATAAATTGGGAGATGATCCACTTACACCTGAATCTCTTGATGATTTAGAGACTCTTTTAATCAGAGCTGATGTCGGTATTGATTCAACTGATAAAGTTATACGTTCACTGAGAAAAAAATTAAACGAAGAAGTGGTTGGGGGAGAAGAAGGAATAAAATTTTTAAAGAATGAATTAAAATTAATTATTGATAAACCAATAAAAAATTCAGGTACCGATCTTTTAGTGCCTCAAAAGGGTAAGTTAAATGTCTGGTTATTAGTAGGAGTCAATGGGGTAGGTAAGACTACTACTTTAGGAAAATTAGCATTTTTGTCTTCAAGGAGTAACTATAAAACTTTGATAGCTGCTGCAGATACTTTTAGAGCCGCGGCAGTAGAACAACTAAAAGTATGGGGTCAGAGGAGTAATGTTGATGTTATATCTAATCAATCAAAAAATGCAGATCCAGCGGCTGTAGTTTTTGATGCAATCAATTCTGCAAAAAAAAGAAATGTTGACTTATTACTAGTTGATACGGCAGGTAGATTGCAAACAAAAAATAATTTGATGGATGAATTAGCAAAAATAAAAAAAATTATTGATAAAAAGGCTCCAGATGCAATTGTTGAATCATTATTAGTATTAGATGCAAGTCAGGGTCAAAATGGTTTAAAACAGGCAAAAAGTTTTGCTAAATCAGCAAATTTAAGTGGGGCAATTATTACTAAATTAGATGGTACTTCCAGAGGAGGCGTCTCTTTAGCTGTATCTGAAGAAGTTAATCTCCCTATAAGATTTATTGGAGCTGGAGAAGGTATAAAAGATTTAAGACCCTTTAATAGTTATGAATTTGTGGAGGCTTTGCTTGCAGATAAATAAATATTTAATTAAATTTTTTTAAAAATTTGCATTTAATGTTAAAACATATTTATCTATGTGATTTGATGTGACAAATAATCAAAAAGGAAAATTATTATCAAATAAATTTATTCAAAATTTTGTAGATAATGAATCTAAAGTATCTTTAACAACTAATTACAAATTTGCAGAAATTGCATCTTCATTAGCATATTATTTAAAATCTTTTTCCAACATAGATAAATTTTTGGATTATATATGCTTAATTTTCAAACATATTTTTAATGAAAAAATAATATTAATTATTCCCATAAATTATGATGGAGAAATTTGGCAAGAAAATATAAAAATTTCGGCTCATAATGATTTTTTAAAAATTAAAGAGGAAATAAATACTTTTTTTAATAAATTTAATTTTTCAAAGAACTTTAAAATAAAAGAAATTTTATTATTTGAAAACTCTCTAAAAAGTAATTTTAAAGAATTTACAATAGAAACAGAAAAAATTTCTTCTAGAGGTAAATGTAGAGGATTTATCTATATTTTTAGTAGAGGTAAATTTAGTCAATCAATTAGTAAAAATAGTAATTTTAATTTTATTCAAAATTGTCTAGCTGTTGGATTAGAAAATTATTGCTTAATAAAAACAAAGAAAAAGCATGAAAATGTAGATCGAGAAATTTCTACTGGAGCCGAAATACAATCTCAATTACTACCAGATTATTGTCCAATTATTCATGGTGTGGATCTTGCTGCTCACTGTAGGCCAGCTCTCCAGCTAGGAGGAGACTACTATGACTTTATGTCTTTAAAGACTAATATCTCGCAAAAAAGAAAAGAAAAATCTAGATGGGCACTGGTAATAGGTGATGTCATGGGCAAAGGAATTCCAGCGGGTCTCTTAATGACTATGCTTCGAGGAATGCTGCGTGCAGAAGTTCTTACAGGCTTACCACCAGATAGAATTTTGCATGATTTAAATCAATTAGCAATAAATGATTTAAATCAATCGCATAGATTTGTGACATTGTTCTATTCAGATTATGACCCTAGAACTAGAAAATTAAGATTTGCTAATGCAGCACATAATCCCCCTTTGCTTTGGAGAAGTTCAGAGCAGAAAATTATAAAATTAGATGCAGAAGGTTTTGTTCTTGGACTACAAAAAGATGCTGAATATAGTTGTTGTGAAGTCAAGCTTAATGAAAATGATTTAGTTCTTTATTACACAGACGGAGTAATTGATGCTTCTAATTCTTTAGGGGAAAGATTTGATGAGGAAAGGTTAATGAAAACCGTCACAAAATTATGCAAGCAGTCCTACACATCCCAAGAAATCTTAAATAAAATATTTAAAAAATTAGATGACTTTACAGGCCAAAATAGACATCTGGAGGATGATGCATCTATGGTTATTTTTCAATTGAAATAGATATTTTTTGTCACCTATATAAAAAAATGCTTTATTAGAGATATCTAAAGTTACTAATTTATATGTCAAAAGTTTGGAGTAAAAGGTTTGACAATTCACTTAACCCTTTTATTGAAAAGTTTAATGCTTCAATTGGTTTTGATAGAAAGCTTATTTTAGAAGATTTAGATTGTTCGATTGCTCATGCAAAAATGCTCGGTAAAACTCAAGTTTTATCCTCTTCTGAAGCTTTGCAAATTATTAATGGTTTAGAGACAATAAAAGTTGAGTACTTGGAGGGTAAATTTTTGCCGAGTCCTCCTTCTGAGGATATTCACTATTGCATAGAAGAAAAACTAATTAGTTTAATTGGTGAAACTGGAAAAAAATTACATACAGGTAGAAGCAGAAATGATCAAGTTGGTACTGATTTAAGATTATGGCTAAGAAAAGAGATTGATAACATTGAAATTTTAATCACTGATCTGCAAAAATCTTTTTTAAATCTTGCGAAATCTAATATTTACACCTTAATTCCTGGATATACACATATGCAAAGGGCCCAGCCATTATCTTTAGCTCATCATTTATTAGCATATTTAGAAATGCTTCAAAGAGATCGGGAAAGGTTTAAACAGGTACGATCAAGAGTCAATACGTCTCCATTAGGTGCTGCAGCGTTAGCTGGCACAAAAATAAAAATAGATAGGGACTTTACAGCCGCAGAATTGGGTTTTGAGAAAATTTATAAAAATAGTGTTGATGCTGTTAGTGATAGAGATTTTTGTATAGAGTTTGTTTCCGCCTCTGCTCTGATAATGTCTCATTTAAGCAAAATTTCAGAAGAAATAATTTTATGGGTCACTGATGAATTTTCTTTTGCAAAATTAACAGATAAATGTGCTACAGGAAGCAGCTTAATGCCTCAGAAAAAAAATCCTGATGTACCGGAATTGATTAGAGGTAAAACGGGAAGAGTGTATGGTCATCTTCAGGCGTTGTTAACAATGGTCAAAGGGGTGCCACTTGCTTACAATAAGGATTTTCAAGAGGATAAAGAGCCAATATTTGATACGGCAGAGACAATATCTTCCTGCATTAAAGCAATGACTATTCTTATCAATGAGGGCATAGAATTTAATATTAAAAATTTATCTGATTCGGTAGAAAATGACTTTTCTAATGCTACTGATCTTGCAGATTACTTAGTTGGTAAAGATGTTCCTTTTAGGACGGCTTATCAAGTTGTTGGTGAAATTGTCAAATATTGTTTGGAGAGAAAAATGTTATTAAAAAATCTCAAAATTGATGAATTTAAAAAATTCCATCCCGAATTTGATGAAGATGTTTTTGTAGATCTTGAACCTCATAATGTTGTCAGTTCAAGGACTAGTGAAGGTGGAACAGGTTTTACTCAAGTAGAAAAGGAGATAAATAATTGGCAAAAAAAATTGTTTCTTTAATCTAAATTATTTTTCTACAACAAGGGTATGCTTTGAAGTAGAATATTAGAGTAATGTTATGGGACTACCTATTGTAGTTTTTTTAATAAGGTAAATTTTCTTTGTTGAGTTTAAAGTGAGTATTTTTGTTGGCAATTTGCCGTTCCGTGCAGAGCGTGAAGATGTTCTACAGTTGTTTGCACCTTTTGGCGAGGTTTTAAATTGTTCTCTTCCTATTGAGAGAGACACTGGAAGAAAAAGAGGATTCGCATTTGTTGAGATGGCAGATGAAGCAATTGAGTCAACAGCTATTGATGGCTTACAAGGAACGGAGCTTATGGGTAGGCCACTAAGAATTAATAAGGCTGAGCCAAGAGGATCCGGTGGACCTCGCAGAGGAGGAAGAGGCGGTTATGGTGGAGGAAATAACGGCGGCTATGGTGGAGGAAATAACGGCGGTTATGGTGGAGGAAATAACGGCGGCTATGGTGGAGGTAATTCAGAGCCTAATACTTCTTATACTCATAAACCATCCGGTGCAGAAGGTTGGGAAGATAGAAGTTATGGCAATTCTTCTGAAAACTCAGAATATGAAAGTGGTAGAACCAGGCGAAAAAGAAGTGTTTCCAATGAGGGCAATACCTCAAATGAGTGAAATTAGTAATCCATTTCTTTGAGTTTTGAAGTTAACTTAAGAAGATACTCAATATCTAATTCCTTTTTTATAGATTTAATTGAAATTTGATTTCTCCAAATTTTTGCTTTTGGAATTCCTTCAACTAAATTTATAAGATGTTTACAAATATCCCAAGATTTTCCTCCATTTTTTAAATGATTTTCTATGTATGGAATTAAAGAGAAGATAATATCTGAAGCAGATTTAGTTTTTTTATTGATTCCATAAACTTTTTGATCAATTTCTGACCATCTTAAGGGATGTTTATATACTGATCTTCCAATCATTACACCATCAAAATCATTTAGGGCTTTCAACGATTCATCTATATTTGTAAAACCTCCATTGATTTCTATTAATAAATTTGGATTTAGTTCTTTTAATTTCTTTACTACATCATACTTAAGCGGAGGTATGGTTCTATTTTGTTTTGGATTTAGACCTTTTAATATTGCTTTTCTTGCATGAACTGTAAATCTGTCTGCACCTGCATTTGCTACGCACCTTACGAAATTATTCAAATTTATCAAACTATCGTCGTTGTCTACGCCTATTCTGTGTTTAATAGTAACCGGTAAGTCGCAGTTATTTTTTAAGGATTCTATGCATTTCGCTACTTTCTCAGGATCTTTCATAAGTGAAGCGCCAAAATTTCCAGAACAGACTCTTGGACTTGGACAGCCTACATTAAAGTTTATTTCGTCATAACCCCAGTCCACCGCCATTCGTGCAGCCTCTTTAAGGATTTGAGGTTCGTCGCCACCAAATTGAATGGATATCGGGTGTTCTTCATCATTAAAATCTAGAAAATTTTCTTTTTTATTCGTATAAGCTAAACTCTGGGCCACAATCATTTCTGTATATAAGAGAGCTTTAGAGCTTATTTTTCTCATTATCATCCTGAAATGTTTATCAGTACAATCCATCATTGGAGCAATACTTAATTTATGAATATTTTTATTAGAATTGGATTGATTAAAACTCATTATTTTTTATGTGATTTAAATATATGAATCAATATCTAACAAGAAGATCTTTTATTCTAATTCCTATTGTGTCAATCTTAAAAATAATCTTTAATCCTATGAAAGTTTTAGCTTCTTCACTTAATTCTAAAGAAGATTGGAATTTATCAAAAGAAGAATGGCAGTCCAAGCTCAGTCCAGAATCTTATTATATCTTGAGGGAGGAAGGAACTGAAAGAGCTTTCAGTAGCCAACTAAATAATGAGAAAAGAAAAGGAGTTTTTCATTGCGCAGGATGTGATTTGCCGCTTTTTCTCTCAGATAAAAAGTATGATAGTGGTACAGGATGGCCAAGTTTTTGGGATTCAATTCAAGGATCAGTTGAAACAAAGGTTGATTTCAAGTTAATTGTCCCAAGAACCGAATATCATTGTTCTAGATGTGGAGGTCATCAAGGGCATGTTTTTAATGATGGTCCACCTCCCACAGGAAAAAGATACTGCAATAACGGCTTAGCATTGAGTTTTGTTCCTGATTAAATATTTGTGCGGCCTTCCGCAACTTGTTATGTGCATCATTTTAAAGGAAAATAGTTTTATTTAATTTTTAGAAAAATGATTGAAAATCAATCAGACAATATTGATAATAAAGAAAATGATATTTCTGATCAGGATAATGTTCCTGAGGATTCACAAATATCAGAAGATACAGTAATTGACAATGTTGAATCATCATCTCAAAAAAGAGAAGATATAAATACTGAAGATTTAAAAAATACTATTTCTAATAACGATGCGAGGTTAGAACAGTTAGAAAAAGAGCATGAAACTTTAAAAAATCAATATGTAAGAATTTCAGCAGATTTTGATAATTTTAGAAAAAGGCAGTCTAGAGATCAGGATGATTTAAAAATTCAGCTTGTTTCTAAGACTATAACTTCAATACTTCCTATTGTTGATAATTTTGAAAGAGCAAGACAACAACTTAAACCAGAAAGTGAAGAAGCTCAAGCTCTCCATAGAAGTTATCAAGGATTATATAAACAATTAGTAGAGGTTTTAAAACAACAAGGTGTTGCACCGATGAGGGTTGTTGGCCAACAATTTGATCCTAATTTACATGAAGCTGTATTAAGAGAGCCTAGTGAAGAGTTTAAAGAAGACTTTATTGTAGAAGAATTGCAGCGAGGATATCATTTAGAGGGTAAGGTTTTGAGACATGCTTTAGTTAAAGTTTCCATGGGACCTGGCAAACAAAATTCACAAGAGGAAGTAGAAAAGGATAAAGTTGAAGAGGATATTGATTCAGAGGAAAATACTTCTGAAGATGTATAAATTCCAACTTTTTATTTGAGTATTTTCTAATGGCTGATTTTTACCAGATACTTGGAGTTTCAAGAGATGCTGATGCGGATACCTTAAAAAGGGCCTATAGAAAGTTAGCAAGGCAATACCATCCTGATGTAAATAAAGAGCCAGGGGCTGAAGATAAATTTAAAGAAATTGGCAAGGCTTATGAAGCATTAGCCGATCCTGAAAAAAGAGCTCGATATGATCAGTTTGGAGAGGCTGGCCTTGGAGGTGCTGCTGGTATGCCTGATATGGGGGATATGGGGGATATGGGTGGTTTTGCAGATTTATTTGAAACTTTTTTTAATGGCTTCGGTGGACAAAATCCACAGGGAGGAAGAACTCAAAGAAGAGGTCCTCAACAAGGAGATGATTTAAGGTATGACCTTAATGTTGACTTTAAAGATGCAATATTTGGCCAACAAAGAGAAATTAAAATACCTCATCTTGAGACATGTGAAGTCTGTAGGGGAACAGGTGCTAAACCAGGAACCGGACCAAAAACTTGTTCAACATGTGGAGGTAGTGGACAAGTTAGAAGAGCTACTAGAACACCTTTTGGAAATTTCACACAAGTAGCTGAATGTCCTTCATGTAATGGGGCTGGTCAGATAATTGCGGATCCATGTATAAGTTGCGGAGGTAATGGAGTAAAACAAGTCAGAAAAAAATTAAGAATTAATATTCCTGCAGGTGTTGATACTGGGACTAAATTAAGAGTTTCCGGAGAGGGAAATGTTGGTTTGAAAGGGGGTCCCCCTGGAGATCTTTATGTTTTTATAAAGGTTAAAAATGATTCAAAACTTAAAAGAGATGGTGTGACTATTTACTCAGAAATAGCAGTGAGTTATTTACAGGCTATTTTAGGCGATACGGTTAAAATTACTACAGTTGATGGAGATGTTAATTTAAAAATTCCAAGTGGTACGCAGCCAAATACAACTCTTTCACTTGAGAATAAAGGGGTTCCTAGACTTGGTAATCCGGTTGCGAGAGGAAATCATGAAGTTTTAGTAAAAGTAAAATTACCAACTCGCATAACCGATGGAGAACGAGAGCTTTTAGAGGGTTTAGCCTCTCAATATTCAGATAAAAATATTAATTCTAGTAGTGGACTTTTTAGTAAATTATTTGGTAAAGAATCTTAATGACTTCCTTAAAGCATTTGGATCTTAAATCTGTTCCATGTCCTTTAAATGTTGTCAAAATTAAATTGGCTTTGGAGAAGTTAGCCAAAAATGAACAACTTATTGTTGAATTAGATAAAGGTGAACCAGAAGAAATGGTATTAAATAATTTAAAAGAGATGGGATGTTTCTTTAAACAAATTAAAGAAAATAAAAAATTTGTAAAAATAAAAATATTGAATGAAAACTAATAGAAAATATTTAGGTTTAGTTACGAAAAAATTTAATGATTTTTTTTTAGTTGATTTAAAAAATCAAGAAAACTCTCGAAATAGCGAGAAATTTTTATGTAAAGTTAAGAAGTCTATAAATTTCAAGGATCAATTAATTTATGTTGGAGATGAAGTAGCGATTGAAAAAATTGATTTTAAAAGTAAACGCGCAGTAATAACAAGTCTAAAAAAAAGAAAAAATCTTTTAGTTAGACCTTCAGTTGCAAATATTTCTAACATTTACGTTACTTTTTCTGTTGAAGAACCAGAGTTAAATTTATCACAAGTTAATAGGTTTTTGATATCAGCAGAATCAATGGGAGTTGAAGTCTCATTAGTTTTGACAAAGTGTGATTTAATTTCTGATAAAAGAAGATCATATTTACTTGATAAGTTTGAGAAATGGGGGTACCAAGTAATAACTTTAAATTTACAGAAAGCTGATCGCTTTAAAAATTTATTAGCTGAGTTAAAGCAAAAAGAATGTTCAATTTTTATGGGCCCATCAGGAGTTGGTAAAACTACTTTGCTAAATATGATTATTCCAGGTCTTCAAAATAGTACTGCTCCAGTTTCTAATAAAATTAAGAGAGGAAAAAATACTACTCGAAATGTTGAGTTATTTTCTATATCGAATCAAAGTTACATTGTTGATACTCCTGGTTTTAATATGCAACCTCTAGAAGTTGATATTAAGTTGTTACCAAATCTTTATTCAGAAATATATAAACAGGTAATAGAAGAAGGAATTAAGTGTAAATTTCGTAACTGTTTACATTTAATGGATGAGGGATGTAATTTAGATAAATCCTTCGAAAGGTATCCTTTTTATAAAGAAATGATTGAGTCTTCTAAGAGTCACTATTATCAAAACCAGGAAGATTAAGATTTAATCCGCCAGTCAAATCATTCATCCTTTCTTTCATAGTTGTAGTTGATAATTCATGAGCTTTTTGAATCGCTTGTAGAATATTTTGCTCTATTTGGTCTTTATTTGAATTTAAGATATTTTCTTGTACTTCGACCTTTAAAGGAAGTTGGTTTCCACTTATCCAAACTTTTATCATTTCATCATCACTTTTGCCTTCAATCTCCATTTTTTCCAGCTCATCTTGTAATTTTTGAGCATCTTGCTGAATTTGTTTAGCTTTTTTAAAAGCTTCTGTAAGTTGTCCAAAGTTAGGAAGTCCAAAACCCGCCATTTTGTAAAAACGTTTCTTTAGTTAGGATAGTCAAAACCAATCATTCTTACTTCCGGTTTCAAAGAAATACCTTTGTTTTGTAGTACTTTTTGTTGAATTACTGTTATTAATTCATAAATATCTTTTGAACTTGCTGAAGAAGTGTTAATTATAAAATTTGAATGCATTGTAGAAATTTCAGCACCGCCAATTTTAAATCCCTTTAAACCTAATTCATCAATTAATTTTGCTGCATAATTATTTTCAGGATTTTTAAAAACACTACCAAAACTTGGTTGATGATATGGTTGTGTTTCTGTTTTTAATTTAAGGTTATTTTTGGTTGTTTGAATTAATTGCTCTAGATTTCCATTAGGTTCAAAATGTAATTTTGCACTAATAATTGTTAAATCATTGCTTTGAAAAGAGCTAAATCTATACTCAAAATTGATATCTTTTTTTTCAATTTCTAGTTTTTCATGAGTTTTGTTATTTATAACTTTTACCGAAATAAGATTATTTGCTAGCGATAAATTACCTGTGCCAGCATTCATATAAATTGCTCCTCCTAATGTTCCTGGAATTCCGACAGCCCATTCCCCTCCTTGCAATCCATTTTTAGCAAGTAAATTAGATAATGTTGGGAGCATTACACCTGCTTCCGCTTCAACAATTCCTGAATATGGTTCTATCTTTAGTGATTTCATTTTTTTTGTACAAATAACTAAGCCTTTTATGAAAATATTATTTATTAAAAGATTTGAACCTGCACCTATTATTTGAAATCTTTGTTTGTTTAATTTAGCCCATTTTATTAGATATGAAAATTCATTAATGCTTCTTGGCTCAGCAAAATATTCAGCTATTCCTCCCACTTTTATAGTTGTATAACTACTTAAATTACAGTTTTCAGAAAAAATTTTTTTATTCATAAATTAGTTATCTTTTTTAATTGTTTTTTATTTAAAATTGACCAGAAATTATGACAATCACCAGCTCCCATATTCAAAATTAAATCCCCTTTTTGAGTTAATTTGTAAAACTTTTTTGTAACTTCATAATAATTATTTATGTAACTGACATTTTTATTTTTTTTATAAATCAGATCAGTGATAATTTTCGAAGTAAGTTTATCTTTGTTTTCTTCTCCTGCTCCATAAATACTGGTTACATAAATAACATCTGCTTTTGATAATTCTTCAGCCAATTCTTTAGTAAATTGCTTTACTCGAGAATATCTATGAGGTTGAAATACAGCTATTAATCTACTTTGATGACATTCATTATGATGTTTTTGCTGAATCAATAATCTTCCTAATTTAATCGTCTCTTTTATTTCGTTTGGGTGATGTGCATAATCATCATATAAAATTCTTTCATCTATTTTGCCTCTGAATTCAAATCTTTTTTTTGGGAGTTTCAGATATTTTATATTTTTCTTAATTTCTATAAAATCTACTCCAATCATTCTTGAAGCTGCTATTGCTGCGGTGATATTAGATAGATTGTGTAATCCTGGAATTGGAATATTTAAACTACTAATAAAATTCCCATTTTCATAATATTTGCCAGTTGTATACTTTGAATTAATTTCAGTCGGAATTATTGCATAAGCTACGTTTTCAGCCGTAGCGTTTGACCACTTATATTTAGAATAAAAATTATTTCTTGAGGTTTCACAATCAAAATTAAGTAGTAATTTTTTAGAGTTTTTAGCGAAACTTTTAAAAGAAGATATGACTTCACTTAAATCAGAAAAGTGATCGCAATGATCAAAATCAATGTTATTGATTATTCCGATATCAGACTTATATTTGTTAATTGTCCCATCAGATTCATCAATTTCAGCTACTAAGTATTTTGTATTTTCTAAATGACAATTAGAGTTGTAAATAGGAATTATTCCTCCGGTTATTGAAGAAGAATTACGTGTACATAACTCAAGTATTGTAGACAGAAATGTACTGGTTGATGTTTTTCCGTGGCTGCCGGCTACCGCTAATGAAGTATAAGTGCGCATTAGCATTGCAAGTATTTCTGAACGATGTTTTATTGATAAATTTTTTTCTCTGCAGTATGAAAATTCTTCATTTTTTGGCTTGATCGCGGAGCTTACAACAAAATTAATCAATTTGTTGGTAAATTTTGAAATAACAAATTTAATATTTTGTCGAATTTGAGAAGTAAAGATTACTGCACCTAATTCCTCTAATTTTTTAGTTTCATCGTTTTTAACTAAATCAGATCCTGAAACTGAACAACCTTTTTTAAGTAAACCTATTGCTAATGCTGACATCCCAATACCTCCAATTCCAATAAAATGATAATGACTTTTCAACAGTAATTTTTTATCCAATGTTTATCTTTTACTTAAATCAAAATAACTTCTGGGTGAAATTTTGCTATTTTTTCTTAAAAAAAAATGTTATTTTTTCTTGAATTAATACAAAACAAGACTTATTTGCTTAATAAATCAAAAAAACCTTACTTTATTGCACAAAATTCAGTATGATCAGCAACTTAGGTTAAACATTTAGAAATTATTAATTATGACTTTGCGTGTTGCAATTAACGGCTTTGGTAGAATTGGTCGAAACTTTATGCGTTGTTGGCTTAGTAGAGGAGCTTACACTAATATTGAAGTAGTTGGAATTAATGTTACCTCAGATCCTAAGACTAATGCTCATCTATTAAAGTATGACTCAGTCCTTGGCCAACTTGATGGTGTTGATATTCAATATACTGATGATACTTTTGTAATCAATAATAAGACAATTAAATGCTTCTCTGATCGAAACCCACTGAATCTCCCTTGGAAAGATTGGGGTGTAGATTTGGTTATTGAATCAACTGGAGTATTTAATACTGATGTAGGTGCAAGTAAGCACTTAGAGGTAGGAGCAAAAAAAGTCATCTTAACTGCTCCTGGAAAAGGCGACGGCGTTGGTACTTTTGTGGTTGGAGTCAATGCTGATACATATAAACATAAAGATTATGATATTTTGAGTAATGCTAGTTGTACAACAAACTGTTTAGCTCCAGTAGTTAAAGTTTTAGACCAAACTTTTGGGATTAACAAAGGTTTGATGACTACAATTCATAGTTATACAGGGGATCAAAGAATTTTAGATAATAGTCATAGAGATCTAAGAAGGGCTAGAGCCGCTGCTACAAACATTGTTCCTACTTCTACAGGAGCTGCAAAAGCAGTAGCTCTGGTATACCCAGAAATGAAAGGCAAATTAACAGGAATTGCCATGAGAGTTCCAACTCCTAACGTTTCAGCAGTAGATTTTGTTTTTGAATCATCTAAAGCTGTCAGAGCTGAAGAAGTCAATAATGCTCTCAAGGAAGCATCTCTAAGTTCAATGAAAGGCATTATTAAGTATGGAGATGAACCATTAGTATCAAGCGATTATGCAGGTACCAATGAATCATCAATTGTGGATAGTGACCTTACTATGTGTATCGGAGATAACCTTGTAAAGGTGCTTGCATGGTATGACAATGAGTGGGGTTATAGTCAGAGAGTTGTGGATTTAGCCGAGATTGTTGCTAAAAAATGGGAGTAATTAAAAATGTCTAAAAGGTGCGTTTTTCAATATTTTATTTTTACCCTTATCTATAAATTCTATTGAAGGTTCACCTTTAGAGAAATAACCAATTTCGTTTATATTCTTATCAACTTTAGTTAAATTCTTAGCCCATTTTTTGGGCAAAGAAAAAACTAATTCATAATCTTCACCTCCAAAAAAATAATATTCATCCCATATATCACCTTTTGGCCAATCCTTATCTTTGGGTATTTTTTCATAGTTTATAATTGCTTTGCATTTGCTAGAGATTGTTAAATCTTGTAAGGCTTGAAATAGACCATCACTGCTATCAGTACATCCTATTCGTCTCCTTTTTTTATTGGAGCGGCTTTTAAGGAGATTTTTAAGAAAAAATGGGTAAACTTCAGGCCGACAAAAATGTTTGATGGACTTATTGATTAATCTTTGATTAAGAAAAACATTATTACCGAAATTTTCTTTACTCTGTATCATAAATCCTAATTTGCTTAGACCATGAATTCCTGTAGTTAAGATAATATCTCCTGGCTCACATGCGTTTCTTCGCAATTTAAGTTCACCTTGAATCCCAAAGGCTGTAATTGATATGGTTTTTTGATTACCCTTTGAGCAATCTCCTCCAAGAATTATCCCTCCATATTTTTTTAAAGCTTTATTTATACCTTTATACAACTCTTCAACCCAAACCCATTCAGTTTTAGCAGGTAGAATTAGGCTTATTGTGATTCCTAAAGTTTTCTTGCTTCCACTGGATAATAAATCGGAAATGTTGCTGACAACTGCTTTCCATCCAAGGTCTTGAGGACAAATAGCAAAGTCATTGAAGTGAACATTTTCTACCAAAGAATCATTGTTAACAAGTAAGTTATCATTTTTAGTTTTGATTAAAGCACAATCATCTGAAATTTGATTTTTAGGCATAAATCTTCCAAGCCTATTTATTAATTCTTTTTCTCCAATATGTTCTAAAATTTCTTTATGCATTTAATTTGAGGTTTTCGATCCCTTCTAAAACATCGATTGAGATTATTGTGTCATCTTTAGTTAGCTCTTCTAATACATCAAAACCATCTACAACATAACCAAAGGCAGCATTCCTGCCATCAATCAAATTTCGACCTGCTGGGTTTAATTCTGCTTCATATAAAAAAAAGAAAAATTGCGATGAACCATCATCAACTCCGGTATTTGAGTGAGACCATCCTAGAGTTCCAAGTGTTGCGAAAGGTAATGTTGGTGTCTCTGTGTAAAATCCTAAATCTTCAAAAGTTTGATTATAAAAAGTTTCCTTTTCATCAGGAATCCTAATTTCGAGAGGAACATGACGTTCTTCATTTGTGTCCGGATCTATATATCCAATTGCTTCACCAATCGGATCACCTGTTTGTAGTACAAAAAATTCTTCTGCTCTATTGATAGGTAAATCTTTATAGAAATTTTTTGAAGATAAATCTATAAATGCGCCTGCTGTAAGGGGTGCGTTAAATCCGTCAACGATAGCCTTCATGTCCCCTTTAGATGTTTTTATATTGACTTTTGCTCGGCCTAGTAACCTTGGTAATTTATCAAACTCCTTTGGTATATCGTAAGGAAATTGTTTTGGTAGAAAATATTCTTCTAATCCACCTATCTTATCTAAAGCTTCTTTTCTCGTCGCTATAAATGAGTACTTATCCTTTGACTTAGCATTATCTTGAAGAATATCAAAATTTTCTTTAAGTTCTAAAAATGTTTTTTCAGCAATTTCCTTTTTATTATTTGGCAATTCTTGGATAATTAGATTTTGGTATTTTTTTAGTAAAGATTGACATTTTGTAACAGTTTTTGTAAGAGCTGGCCATCTGCCTCCTCTTACAAGGTCACTAGTTTCTTCCAACTTATGTTGAATTTCTTGCAACTCAACTTGCTTGATAGGGAGTGCGTTTCTAAGGATTGCATTAGGATCTTTTACTGCATTTCCAGTAGGTAAGTCAGCTAATACTTGGATCGGTTTAAAGAGAAAAACCTGTAAAATTATGATCGATAAAATAAAGAAAAGTTTGTTCTGATTTGATAAGAATTTTTGCATAGCACTCTTGCAGGTTTATGATCCTTGGGGATGTAATACAGGAATGATTTCCAGTAACGATTTTCGCACAGGTACCACCATCGAATTGGATGGACAAGTTTGGCGTGTTGTAGAATTTCTACATGTCAAGCCTGGTAAGGGTTCTGCTTTCGTGCGAACAAAATTAAAATCAGTTCAAAGCGGCAATGTTGTTGAAAAAACTTTTCGAGCCGGAGAATCAGTACAGCAGGCTATCCTTGAGAAGTCTAACCTGCAACATACTTATGTGGAGTCTGGAGATTATGTTTTTATGGATATGACAAGTTTTGAAGAGACAAGACTTTCCTCTGAACAAATTGGGAAAGGGGCAAAGTATTTGAAAGAAGGAATGGAAGTAAATGTAATTTTTCATAATGGTAAAGTTCTAGAGGTTGAACTTCCTATATCTATTACTTTGAAAGTTACAGAGACTGATCCTGGAGTTAAAGGTGATACTGCTAGTGGGGGCACAAAACCAGCTATCCTAGAAACAGGTGCTCAAGTTATGGTTCCTTTATTTATTTCTGTGGGAGAAATGATTAAAGTTGATACTCGTAATGATAGTTATCTTGGACGTGACAATTAATGGCTATGAAATTAGATCATGAAGACTTAAATCGCTTAATTGATAAGATCTCTACGGGCGATATTCAAGAATTCTCTCTGGAGGGAGAAGATTTTAAACTCGAAATAAAAAGAAATTTATCTGATCAGAACCAAGTTACTAATAATTTAGTTTCTAATACCTCAATTGATAGAAAAACAATTGCAAATCAAGAATCCATAAATGACAATGCTTCACTAGTTAATGGGCCTGAGGTAACCCAAGTAGCCCCTCCTGGCCGTTCTGACCTAACTGAAATCACTTCTCCTATGGTTGGGACATTCTACAGAGCTGCGGCCCCTGGAGAGGATCCATTCGTAGAAGTCGGAAATAATATTAAGGTCGGACAAACTATTTGTATTTTGGAAGCTATGAAGTTAATGAATGAAATTGAATCTGAATTTAATGCTGAAATAGTAGAGATTCTCGTTGAAAATGGAACACCAGTTGAGTTTGGTCAAGTTCTAATGCGTGTTAAGCAGTCTTGAATTTTTATTCATTTCGATGGCAGTCTTTATAGCTTCAAGCATGCTTTGAGATTGAGCTATCCCTTTGCCAGCAATATCAAATCCAGTTCCATGATCTGGAGATGTTCTTATAAAAGGTAAACCTATTGTGGTGTTTACTGAGTAATTAAGAGCTATAACTTTCATGGGAATTAAACCTTGATCATGATACATAGCAAGAATGCCATCATGTCTTTCTGTATCTGTGTGTCTCCAAGCTTTTGCGGATGTATTCCAGCAACTGTCTGGAGATAAAGGGCCTAATAACTTAATATCTCTATTTTTTTCATTCCAGGTAATTAATGAATCTTTAAGCCAATCTTTTTCTTCATTGCCCAAAATACCTTCTTCACCAGCATGAGGGTTTAATCCGGCAACCTTTAAAGTGGGTTTTTTATTATATTTAATACAAAATTCTTTTAGAAGATCTAATTTAGAATGAATTAATTCTGTATTTAATCTCTTAGGTACCTCACAAAGTGCTATGTGGGTTGTAGCTAATAAGGTATTAAATCTCCAACCGGTAATTGGTGATTTAGCCGTGAATAACATTCCAATATTTTTCACTCTACATAATTTTGCTAAAACTTCAGTCTGCCCAGAGAAATAATGACCTGCTAGCGACCATGACTTCTTGCAAATAGGGCCAGTCACAAGTGCAGAGTTAGGATTTTTTTTTACAATTTCAATTGCTTTTGTTAGGTAATGGAAACTTGAATCACCATAACTTGATTTAGATTCATTATTAGTATTTGAAATTTCGAGGTCATGAATTTTTAAATTATTAGGATTTGCCAGATTTTCCAATCCTAGATTTTTAAGATGTTTATATGTATTTTGAAGATTTTTTTTGGAACCAACCAATATAAACTCAATATTGTCTGGTATCTCATCGGAATAAAGAGCTTTTAAAATTATTTCTGGTCCTACACCAGACTCATCTCCAACGCTCAATACAATTTTTGAAGGATTGTTTGAATTTTTTATATTCATCAGAAGTTTTTAACTATTTAAAAAGCAGTTTTTTAAGCCTTGTTTATAGTTTTTATAAATTAGTTCATAACCAAGTGTTTGGCATAATAGCTTATTAGAAACTCTTCTATTTTCCATCCAAAAAGATTGAGCGATAGGGGATAACTCTTCTTTTGCATACTCAAATAATATTGGTTTTGGCATTTTTAAACCAAGTAAATCGTAGCAATATTGAATAACTTCTATTTGAGAACATGGTTCATCATCTGCAATATTAATAATCTGGTGAAACTTTAAGGAATTTTTATTCTGTAATAGATAGATAATTGCATTTGTAATGTCTGCGACATGAATTCTTGAAAATACCTGATTTTTTTTAGAGATAACCCGAATTTTTTTATTTTTTATCGCTTCAAAAGTGGATCTTCCAGGTCCATAAATACCTGGCAACCTAAAAATTTGTACTGGTAAACCAGATTCAATCCATTCTTTTTCGCAATTCAATCTTTTATGACTTCTTTTATGAAAAGGGTTAGGTTGATCAATCTCAGATACCCAATCACCTTTTGTGTTCCCATATACTCCTGTGGTTGATAAATATCCAGCCCATTCAAGAGATAAATTTTGTAACTTACTTTTAAGTCTTTTTAAAACTGGATCCTCACCATTTTTGTCGGGAGGTATGCAGCTAAGGATATGTGTTACACCATTAAAAATTTTTTCATTTGGAACTACATTGCTATCACTGTTAAAAACAAAGCTATATGGATCTTTGCTTTGCGATCTTGCACTTGTTAAAGCAGTACATCCTAATTTTCGTATCGTTTTTGCAAAGAAATTGCCGCTAAAACCACATCCTAAGATTAAAAATTTATTTTTTTTATTTAATGAACTTGCGAGTTTCTTCATACGGCATTATAGTAGTACATATGTATTAATTCTTGATGAAGATAGCTGTTAAATCTAATTTGGAACCAAAAACTTTTTTTATTAGCAAAAGTCGTATGCGTTCGCTAGAAAATGGATTTAGTTTATTCAATTTTAAATTCTACCAAAAATTATTTGTCCTTATTATTTCATTTTCGACAATTTTAATATTCCCAGAAACACCAAGACAATTAGGAAATATTTGTGAAAGCTATAACTCTAGAAAAATATGTAATGTTTGGTAGTCAAGCTGCTTTATATTCTGATTTATCTTTTTCATGATTTTTATTACTTACTTTAAAATTTGGATTAGCCCATTGTAATAATCTTAAGGCTAATCTTAAATCTCCCTCTAACCAAGCTCTTATGGCCATAGCTCTTCTAGGGTCATAAAACTTTTGTCTTCTATACCAATACAAAGCATTTTCATCTGATTTATCTCCATTGCAAGACAGACATGCAGGCACACAGTTTTCTGTTGTACTTAAGCCTCCTTGACTGCGTGGTAAAACGTGGTCAATTGATTCAGATGGTTTGCCGCAATATATACAACTTTTTCCTGTAAACCGATGTATTGACTTTCGCCATTGTCTAAATCTGAACTTAGGACATAAATCCTCTAAAAAAACCGCATCATTAATATGCATTCAGACTATTTAATTAAATAAATGATGGCTTGAATATTTTAAAAGTCAATATTCATTAATCATTTTTTAGCCGAATTTAACCCGCAAAATATAATTTCGTGTACTTAGATACAAAATAATATTTAATAAATTTTACTACTCTTAATTTTTATTTTTTATAACTGTATTAATAGCTATATCTTTCTATTGTTTCATCTGTAAATTCTTCATTAGCCTCTTCCAATTCTTTCTCCAATTTTTTTCTTCTTCTTTCTTTATTTTTTAATTCTTGCTGTAGCTTTCTATTTGGATGAAGATTATCTAAGTATGCAATGCAAAAGCTAAATTTTTCACTTTCTCTTATAACTGTTTCTGTAATTAGGGATGCTGCTTGTTTAGGCGATACTTTGAAAATCCCCCCTTTTTGTTTTTTTATATAAGTATATGCAGCCTCCCAACTACTTTCATGATCATTGCCACCATCTCTCATGGTACAAAAAATTTCTGCTCCAAATGAGCTTGCATTAACCTTTGGTGTGGTCAGAGTTAGAGGACTAAATATTCCTAAAATCAGTAATATTAATTTTTTCTGCTTAAAAATTTGCATTAAAATATATTCTTTTATTTAAAATATCTTTTATTAAGAATATGTCTATAGAAATTTAAGATTTAATTACTCCAAATAAGTTCAAGCATTTGACAACCAAAGGGAGAATTAAAAGCACAGTAATTAACCTGACAGCGTGTAGAGTTGCCACCGCAGCTCCTACTCCATATTCTGAACCTACAAGACTCATACCGCTAATACCTCCTGGGGCCGCTCCTAAGATCGTTGTAATGACATCTATATTAAGTAATTTGCTTGTCCATAATCCAATTGCTAGTCCTGTAAGAACTAAAGTAAAAGTTATTAAAATAGCAGGTCTCCATAAGCTTTGCAGGTCAACTAATGAGTCTTTTGTTAATGAAGTCCCGATAACTGTTCCAATTCCAATTTCTAACAGTGTTCTTGTGCCATTTGGCCATTCTGCTACATCTACTTTGCCGCTTATGCTAAGGATGCTTGCACCTATTAAAGCTCCTGCAAGAGGTGCCGCAGGTATACCAGTTAGTAGAGCTAACGCTCCAAAAATTCCACCAGCAATGAGATAATAAATAAGACTTATGTTTGACATGAATTTATAAGATGCTTGGACATAATAATAGAAAAATTTTTTTTTTCTCGCGCTAATAGTCAATTAATATTTTTGTTTTCTCTCATAATGTCCCTTTTTATTGGCATAATATTATTTAAAGCATGAATTTTTATGTCTTCACAAATTTCTTACAAAGATAATAAAAACCGCATAAAGAAAAAATTATCTTTTTTTGAGGGTGGCCATCAGCTCGAAAAATTAGAGTTCGCTCTTGCAATAGCTCAAACTAACGGTGATGAAAAAAAATCAGTCTCTCTTAGAAAGAAGATTGTTGAATTAGGCGGAAATGTTGAGGAGCCAGGCACTTAACTTAATTTCCATCAAGATATTTAGATACTACAACTAATGCTTCACCAGCTTGTTGGGATGAAATTTTCCCGAGCTCCAGCAGTGTATTACTTATAGCAGAAACTACCGTAATGATATCTCTATCGTTCACATATCCTAAATGTCCGACTCTAAATATTTTCCCCTTCAAATGATCTTGTCCACCAGCAAGTAAAATATCAAAATTATTTTTTATCATTCTTCTAAATTCTTCAGCATCTATTCCTTCGGTTTTTATTGCAGTAATTGAAGGACTTAAATGTTTTTCATCAGCAAATAATTTTAAATTTAAAGCCTTTACAGCATTGCTCATTGCTAATTTATGTTTATTATGTCTAAGGAAAATATTATCTAAGCCTTCTTCTCTCATCATTTTTAAAGCTTCATCTAAAGCAAACACTAAATTAACTGCTGGGGTGTATGGATTACTGTTAGTTAAAAGACTTTTTCTGTAGGATTTTAAATTTAAATAAAATTTTGGTAAATTAGATTTTTCTGCAGATTCCCATGCTTTTTGGCTCATTGCTATAAAACTAAGCCCTGGAGGGATCATATATCCCTTTTGTGATCCTGAAGCAACGATATCTAATTTCCATTCATCTACTGGTACATTGCAAGCTCCAAGACTTGTAACGCAGTCAACAATTGATAAAGCTGTGTTGTGTGCATGAATATATGAACTAATAGTTTCTAAATCATTAATTACGCCTGTTGAGGTTTCAGAATGAGTCAAAATAACCGCCTTTATTTCTTTTTGTTTGTCTTCCTCTAATACTTTTTTGAATTCTTCTGGATCAAGTGGAGTACCCCATTCCGAATCAATTTTTATTACTTCCAGACCAAATTCCTCAGCAACTTTTACCCATCTTTCGCCAAATTTTCCATTTTCTCCACAAATTACTTTATCTCCTCTACTTAAGGTATTTATTATTCCAGCCTCCATTGCGGCAGTACCACTACCAGTGATTGTGAGAACATCATTTTGAGTTTGATGAAGCCACTGTAAATTTTTAGTTGTACTTTCTACGAGATCTTGAAATTCTTTACTGCGATGGCCTATTGGATGCTTACTTAATGCTTGTAAAACTTTTTCTGGAACTGGTGTGGGTCCAGGAATCATCAATGATAATTTTTGTTGTATGGCCACTTTTTATTAAATAGGTCATTCTTAGATTAGTTCTCATTATATATTTTTCAATTACTTGATTTGAAAAAAGGATTTTCTTTACCTTTGTGGGTTGCTGGAGCTGCTAGGTCAGCATTAAATAAACTAGTAGGGTTACCATTTAAGAATTATGAACTAATAAAAATTCCTAATGAAAAAAAAGAAATAAAAATCGAGATTCATTCTGTTGGTTTACTTAAAGATGACTCGCATGCATTAGGAATTACCTTTGCAAAGTCTGGCTTAGATCTTGACATTACACAAAACTTAGAGATATGGACAATAGCTTCTTTAGAAAAAATTTCTTTTAATAATCCTGTTCAAACAATCCCAATAAATATTATTGCAGGATCTGGTGTAGGCATAAAAGAAGATACATCAGAGATATGCATTTCTAATTTTGCTAAAGAAGTTTTATATGAAAATTTATTAGATAGCATTCCTGCCGGCTTTAGTTTGAAATTAGAAATTATTTTCCCAAATGGGGAGTTTTTATCAGAAAGAACTAGTAATAAGTCATTTGGCATTGTTAATGGATTATCGATTATTGGGACTTCTGCTGAGACTTATTCGAGTGCTTCACCTGAACAATTAGAAGATGCTAAAAATAATCTAGAAAAGTTAATTAAAAATGATTTTAAAGGGGAAGTTATGTTTGTTATCGGTGAAAATGGGTTAAATTTGGCCAAAACTCATAATGTTAATTTGCCAATTATCAAAATTGGAAATTGGATAGGACCATTATTAGTTGATGCAGCAATAAAAAAAGTTAAAACTGTAATTCTTTTTGGTTATCACGGGAAATTAATTAAATTAGCCGGCGGTATTTTTCATACACATAATCATTTGGCTGATGCAAGAATTGAGATTCTTGTTTATTTAGCTGTTCAAGAAAAGTTACCATCTGAAATAATAGTTGAATTATCCCAGCTAGATAATCTTGAGAATGCATTACAACTTCTCGAAAAATTTAATAAATCTTTAGCTGATAAATTATTCAAGAATATATCAAATACTATCGAAAAGCGTTCTTTTACTTATGTAAATAGGTATGTAAAAACCGATATGGAAATCGCATCAATCATTTTTGATAGAAAAAGGAAAATTAGGTGGGCTGGAATTAACGGCAATAATTATATTTCTTATTTTCAATGAGATTAATTTATGATTCATTATGCTTTTGTAAATAAATTGAGTTAACTTTTATACATGAGTCAAATAACTTTAAAAAAAGAGCGAGGTCCTTCAATATTAATTTTGGATTTCGGATCTCAATATTCTGAATTGATTGCAAGAAGAATTAGAGAAACTAATGTTTTTTCTCTTGTAGTTAGTAACTACATTTCAATTGAGGAAATTAAAAATATTAATCCTAAAGGGATTATTTTGAGTGGAGGCCCAAATTCTGTATATGAACAAAATGCGCCTAAGTGTGATGAGAAAATTTTTAATTTAGGAATTCCTATTCTTGGCATATGCTATGGAATGCAATTAATGGTCAAAGAACTTGGAGGATCTGTTATTTCAGCAATCAAAAGAGCTGAATATGGCAGAGCACCAATAAATATAGACCAAGAATCAGACCTCCTTTCCGATGTAGAAGATAAATCTATTATGTGGATGAGTCATGGCGATTCTATTAATTGTTTGCCTGATGGATTTAATAAAATTGCTCATACCGAGAATACACACCATGCAGCAATTTCAAATGATGTAAAGAAATTATTTGGCGTACAATTTCATCCTGAAGTTATTCATTCAGAGTTTGGGATGACGGTAATTAAAAATTTTGTTTATAAAATTTCATGTTGTACGGCTGATTGGACAACCGAAACTTATATAGAGGAAACTATTCCCAGGATAAGAGAGCAAGTTGGTAATAAAAAAGTTTTGCTTGCCTTATCTGGAGGAGTTGATTCCTCAACTCTTGCTTTTCTTCTCAATAAAGCTATTGGAAATCAGCTTACATGCATGTTTATAGACCAAGGTTTCATGAGAAAAGGTGAACCAGAATTTTTAATGAATTTTTTTGATAAGAAATTTCACATAAAAGTTGAATATATTAATGCAAGGGAAAGGTTTCTTGCCAAATTAAAAGGTATTACTGATCCAGAACAAAAAAGAAAAATTATAGGTGAAGAATTTATTAGAGTATTTGAGGAAGAAAGTAATAGATTGGGACCTTTTCAGTATTTAGCCCAAGGTACTCTTTATCCTGATGTTATTGAAAGTGCTGGGACAAATATTGATCCTAAAACAGGAGAAAGAATAGCTGTAAAAATAAAGAGTCATCATAATGTTGGTGGATTGCCAAAAGATTTACAATTTAAATTAGTTGAGCCATTAAGAAAACTTTTTAAGGATGAAGTCCGAAAAGTGGGTGCTGCTTTAGGTTTGCCGGATGAAATTATAAAAAGGCATCCATTCCCAGGACCAGGATTAGCTATAAGAATTTTGGGAGAGGTGAATAATGAAAAACTTGATTGTTTAAGAGATGCAGACTGGATAGTAAGAGATGAAATTAAAAAAGCGGGTCTTTACAATGACATTTGGCAAGCTTTTGCAGTATTGCTACCTGTAAAAACAGTAGGAGTTATGGGTGATAAAAGGACTTATGCATGGCCAATAGTTTTACGTTGTGTATCTAGTGAAGATGGTATGACAGCCGATTGGTCAAAAATTCCTTTTCAGATTTTGGAGAGGATTGCAAATAGAATCGTAAACGAAGTAAGTTCAGTTAATAGAGTTGTTTATGATATTACAAGCAAACCTCCTGGAACTATTGAGTGGGAGTAAGTCCTCAAATTTTAAAAAATTTAAAGTTTTTTATTTAAGCAAGAAATTTTTAAATGAGATTTAAAACATAATGCCTGATATTATTAAATTAAGTCGATCTACAGTTGAGAAATATCTTAGTTGTCCAAGATGTTGTGTGCTGGACAAAAAATATCACATAAAACCGCCATCATTACCATTTACCTTAAATATAGCTGTAGATAATTTATGTAAAAATGAATTTGATTATTATAGAAAAATTCAGGAGCCGCATCCTTTATTTATTGAATATGGCATTGATGCTGTGCCTTTCAAACACAAAGATTTAGAACGATGGAGAAGTAATTTTCAAGGGATAAGATATAAGTCAATTGCACACAACTATGACTTTGGTGGAGCTGTAGATGATATTTGGCAGAAAAAAAATGGTCAACTGATTATCGTTGATGTAAAAGCAACATCTAGAAATAATTTTGATTGGTTTGAGACTTTTAATAAATACGAATATGCAAAAGCTTATAAAAGACAGTTAGAAATGTATCAGTGGTTGTTTAAGAAAAACGGTTTTCAAGTAGCTAAAGAAGCTTATCTTTTATATTTTAATGGTAAGAAAAATGAAGAGTTTTTTAATAACCAATTAAATTTCGATGTACATCTAATTAAATTAGATTGTTCTACTTCATGGGTAGAAAATAAGATAATTGATACTGTAAATTTATTACGTTCGGATAATTTCCCCAAACCCTCTTTAAATTGTGAATACTGTAATTATTTAAAAAAGCGTTGGCAATTATTAATAAATTAATTTTCATGGAAAATGTTTGGGTGTCTCTGGAAAAATAGTAAATAAAAGATAATCTTTAATTAGATAATTTTTTTAGACTTTTGATAAATTCGAAAACTTCTGAAAGAAAGATAACTAATCATCTTCAACAGGACGTAGTAAAGGTATCTGGTAAAACAATTTTTATTAATCCTTTTTTGTATTGGCGAAGGTTTGACGAAAATACAAATAGATGGCTTAGAGAACCTGGTCAAATGTTAGAGGATCAAATTAATCCAAACAGGAATCGTTTTTATCCAGAAATAGAGTGGACTGATTTAAGCTATGAGCAAAAGCTGATAAAAGATGCAACCGTAGAGATGTTTCTAAAAACTCTTGAATTGATAAGTACATTTCATCCGTACCTTAGTGCCGGACAGCTATTAGAAGTTGAGAGAAAAATGACGATCATAAAAAAAATTCCTTTTGAAAAGTGGGTCACAAAATCTTTCGCTAAAAAAGCTAAATTATTAGAAAATGAAAAAAGAAAATATCAAAGAGAAAGGTTTTTTAGTAACTGGAGGGAATGGTTTAGTCTTGAAAATACTCAGCAAGCTATTTTGCCCTTGATCGTCATTGTATTTATTTCATCATTCATTGGTTGGTCTGTAGGCATATCTAAAAATAGTTGTAATCCTTACTTTGAACAAAATATAGAACAATTAAATTAATTTCTTTTTAATCTTTTTAAGTATCAAAGTTAATAAAATTTTGAAAAAATAAATTTACTATTTAGAATTCTATTAATTGAAATAATTGCTTAATAAGTATAAGTTTTATGAGTGAAAATTTAAATTCAAATAATATTGATAATGATGATTTTAATCTCATCAATGAAGACATTGACTATAAAGATTTAATCAATAAACTTAATGAGATAAAATCAACTATTGCCTTATTAGAAAAAACAATATTTAAATAAATTTATATTTTTGATAAAAACAAGTCCTAATAAAAAACTTATTTCATTAAAGAGACAACCTTTAGTCTTACTTATTTTTTCTTCCATATCATTTTTATTGATTTTATGTAGGTTAATTTTTTTACAACTTTTAAATTATGAATCTTTTAAGAAGATGTCAGATGAGAATAGGATCAGACTTATTGCTTCACAGCCAATACGCGGAAGAATACTAGATAAAAATGGTTATGTGTTAGCAGACAGTAGAGTTAAATATTCTTTAATAATCAAGCCCCAATCTGTTAATAAAATTAATTGGGAAAAACATAAATCAAGTATTTCTAGCTTGTTAAATATTGATAGTAATGTAATTCAAAAAAAATACTCTGATGGTCTAAAAAATCAGAAACTTTCAGTAACCATTCTTGATGATTTAAATGTAGATCAATTAATAAAATTCAAGGAAAATGAAGGTGATTTCACTAGTTTTGAAATTGCTACTAAATTAATTAGAAATTATCCTTATAAATCTCTTGCTGCCCATGTAATTGGTTATACTCAGCCGATTACTGAATCAGAATATAAATTCCTATCTAAGAAGGGTTATAAATTAAATGACTTAATAGGAAGAACAGGAATTGAATATGTTTACGAAGATTTTATAAGAGGCGAATGGGGTGGAGAAATGGTTGAAGTAAATTCGTTAGGGAGATTTCAAAGATCATTGGGTGTAAGACCTCCAGTACAAGGTAATGATATTGAATTAACAATCGACCTTAAGCTGCAATTAGTTGCTGAGGAAGTTCTTAAAGATAAAAAAGCTGGAGCAATAATAGTTATGGATCCAAGAGATGGTGCAATAAGAGCGTTGACAAGTAAGCCTAATTTTGATTTAAATTTTTTTTCAAAGGACTTTAAGCCTGCAAAAGAATACAATAAGATATTTAATTCTCCTGAAAAACCTTTATTTAATAGAGCATTAAATGCTTATGATCCAGGAAGTGTTTGGAAAATTGTAACTGCTTTAGCGGGCTTGGAAAGTGGAAAATTCCCTTCTGATACCTTATTAGATACCAAACCATGTATAACTTATGGGAGCCAATGTTTTAGGGAGCACAATGATTTAGGCTTTGGGCTAATAGGTTATGAAGATGCTTTAAGAGTCTCTAGTAATACATTTTTTTATCAAGTAGGTTACGGAGTAGGAGTTGATGAAATTCATAAGGTCTCCAGAAAGCTTGGTTTTAATTCTTTATCTGGAATTGAAATTTCTGAACAAGAAAATATAGGATTAGTAGCTAGTAGTGAATGGGCTAAAGAAGGTAGAGGATGGGGGCAACCAGGAAGAACACCTTGGGTTCCAGAAGATATTGCAAGTATGTCTATTGGACAATTTGTTGTTCAAGTTACCCCTATTCAAATAGCTAGAGCATATGCTGTAATTGCAAATGGAGGTTATCTAGTTACGCCCTATTTGGTTAACAAAGATGAAGAAAATTTTCCAGATAAAAATATTATTAAAATCGATATCGATTCAAAGAATATTCAGTTGATAAAAAGTGGTCTCAGGAAAGTAGTTGAGTCTGGCACAGGAGTATCAATTAATTATGGAGTTTCAAATTTACCTCCAGTTTCAGGCAAAACTGGAACTGCTGAAGACGGTGAAGGTGGATTAGATCACGCTTGGTTTGTTTGCTTTACTCCCTCTGAAAAAAGCGAATTACTAGTAGTTGCTTTTGCACAAAATACTCCTGGTGGGGGATCTGTTCATGCATTACCTATGGCTAGAGAAATTTTGAAAGTTTGGAATGAAAAAGAATAAGATTTATTAGGTTTTAAATGTTGATGTTTTTAATTTTTTCATTTGTAAAAGTCTTTGAATAATATCTTCTATAGTTTTTGTATCTATAGGTTTACTATATGAGGACAAAAGTTGTCTCCCTAATACTTGACTTCCTAAATGCACTAATTGAATTCGTAATGAGGTCAGAAGTTCTAACCCTATGCCACCAGAAAATGTTGCAATTGCAATCGGTTGACCATTAAATAAATTCCTAAAGTCATCCCCCGAAATAGAAAGCCATGCTATGAAGTTGGAGAGAATGGGTGGTATAGATCCATTATATTCAGGCGCACAAATTATCCACCTTTCAATCTCGAAAAGCTTTTTTTTTAATTCTTCTATTTCATTTGGAATATTTTCTTTGCTGTGAATTCTTGGATTAAATAATGGAATATCGAGAGTGGTAAGATCTAAAATTTCAGAACTTATTTTAAGTTCATTACTTTTTTCAAGGAATTTCTCAGAAAGTTCTAGATTTTTACCGCAACTAGCTGTAATGATTATTAGATCTTTTGTTTCAGTCATAAATTAGATAAATAAATTTAATAGTTAGCACCTGTTTTGCGGTGATGAACTGCTGTGAGACTATCGGATTTTAGTATATTACCGTGTAGCACTTCGGCGTAAATTACCCAATGATCTCCACATTCCATTCTCTCTTTTACAGAAGCATCTAACCATGCGAGCGATTCAGGAATGATTATCTGTTCATTAGGAGTTAGTTCAATATTTATTCCTTCAAATCTATCTTCTCCGGGTGCAAAGGGCTTTGTGAATCTTTTCAAAGGTTCTTTAAAATCTTTTTCACTTAAAATATTTAAAGCAAATGAATCTCCTATTTGAAGAAGAGACTCTACCGATCTATCTTTTGCAACTGCAATACTTAAACCGGGCGGAGAAAAACTTGCTTGACTCACCCAAGATGCAAGCATAGCTCCTTTAATATTATTCTCATCTTTACCTTTAGAGGCTGTCAGGATACAAAGTGAACCAATTACTCTTCCAAGAGCTTGTAGCTTTGGATCCGTTTTGCTTGTAATCATTCCAGTATCTGATTTTCTGGGTTTTTTCTTAGCTTTTTTTATAATTTTTCTTCCAAAGTGAGTTCCTATTTCTTCTAACTCTTTAATCTTTGGTTTGTTTGGACTGAATTTAATCCTTATAGGGTCAAAACTAAACTTAAAACCACCGTCTTTTAATTTTGTTTCAAGTAAATCTATCGCTTCGCCGCTCCAGCCAAAACTGCCAAAAATACCCACTGGCTTATCTCTATTACCTTCTGCTAACAATGTTCCTAGTGCGCTAACTATTGGAGTTGGGGCGTGACCACCCAATGTTGGTGAGCCAATTAAATAGCCATCAGCATTTTGGATAGATTTTACAAGTACATCATTAGATGTAAATTCACAATTAATACTTTCAACTTCTACTGAGGTTCTATTTATTCCTTTAGCTAATGCATCACCTATTGAAGCTGTATTTCCATATGCACTTGCATATATCAGAGCGATCTTAGGATTATTTGTTGAGAAATTTTCTCCCCATCTAATATAGTCATTCAAAAAGCTTTTTAAGCTATATTCGATCGCGGGACCGTGTAATGGTGCAATAGTTTTTATGTCATAATCTGCAATTTTTTCAGTTATTGATACTACTTGATTAGACATTGGTGCCATTAAGCAATCATAAAAGTGTTTCCTATCAATTTCTGTACTAACTCGATTTGCTTCAGACCAGTATTTAGATGCAATGTGTGCAGAGAAAATTTTTTCACTAAGAAGTATTTCTTGATTACGTTCATAAATTATCAGGCCACCAGGCCAACGTGCTGTTGGAATAGGAATTAAATCTAGTGAAATGTTATCTAATTCTAAATTAAGTTCTTTTTTAACTATGTTAATTTCAGGTAATTGAATTTCAATAAAGTTTTCTAAGTTAGGATTTCTTTGATTCCAAAGATCGCTAATAAGTTTATAACCCGGATTAGAGCAAGTAATAGTTGTGCTTTGAAATTGGGTACTTATATTTTTTATAGTTTCAATAATTTGGGGATTAATATGACCAGAAATGAAGTTGATTTTATCTAATTTAAATTGATCGCAAAACCTAGAAATAACTTTATTAAATGAATTTAAATATTGTTTCTCAGGTGGATGAATAATAAAAAGTTCTTCATGACTTCTTATAAAAAAAGTATTAAAGGAGGTTCCTTTTTCAAGGTTAAATTCAAGTTCAAATCTTTCTTTATTTTGATCTAAGAATCTTACACAAGAAAAATTTTCTGTAATTTCAAATTCTGATAAGTTTTGATTTTCTGCAAGTAAGCCTATATTAATATCTGACATTTTAAGACTTATTTTCTAATAATGATTAGCAACTTTTCTGTGATGAACTGCTGTCTTACATGATAAATCAGAAACATTACCATTTTCAACAATTCCGTAAATGATCCAATGGTCTGGAGTCTCAAGTCTGGAACAAACTTTACAATCTAAAAAGGCGAGAGAATCTGAGAGAACTGGTCCTCCTTCAGCGATGTTGCTAATTACATCTACATCTGCAAATCTATCAGCTCCAGGGGCAAATCTCTTTAAAAAATGCCTGAACATTTTTTGATAGTTATCTTCTCTCAAGATATTCACAACAAAACCTTCCCCAACTTGCATATATGATTCAATAGCTCTATCTTTTGCTACTGCAACTGTAATACCTGGTGGAGAAAAGCTTGCTTGACTAACCCAACTTGCAACCATTGCACTTTGTCTAAATGTCGAACCTTCCCCTTGGCTCGCTGTAACTACATATAATCCTCCACTTAATCTACCTAACGCTTTATCTAAATTTGAATCAAGGCTCTTCATAGAGGCAATATTCTTCTTTTTATTGATCAATTGACCTAAATCAGTTCCAGCTTCTTCGAATTGTTGATAAACAATGGGATCTGGAATATTTTTAACTCTTAAAGGTGAAAAGGCTTCTTTTTGTCCAAGTTCTCTTAATTTATTTGCTAAGGAATCTATTGGTTCATCATTTCCACCAAATGCATCATAGACAGCAGTAAATTGTTTCGTTTTTAGTGCTGCAAATAAAGTACCGAGAGATTCTTTTAATTCATTATCTGAGTCTACTGGCCATGTGGGAATGACTACTGCTTTTGATTCGGAAATCAAACTTGTTAATTCTTGCGGGTCAGAAGATCTCAAATCAATTAATTGTACCTGTGCATCCGCTTTACTTATTCCATGAGATATCGCTTGACTTAGTCGATCACAATAACCATAGTCGCTGATATAGCAGACTGACACAAAATCATTACCTTTGCTTTTATTGCTACTCCATTCTAGATATTTTCCTTTCCAAAAATTTACCTGATTATGGAGCAAAGGCCCATGACCAACAGCTATTGTTTTTAATTCAGGTAGCTTATCTATTCTTTTAATTGCCTGTAGAACGCTTCTAGCGTTTGGACCCATAAGGCATTCGTAATAAAAACGGAAATCATCGTATATTTCTTTTTGATCAGTGTCAAAAAATTCGTCAGAACAATAATGGAGTCCAAATGCATCACATGTATAGAGAACATGTGTACTGTGATCATAGGAAAATATGGTATCTGGCCAATGTAAATTTGGTGCACTTATAAATTCAATATTATGTTCTAAACCGCTATTAGAATTAGTTCCTAAATTTAAAAACTCTCCACTCTTAACCTCTAGACGCTTAAAGGGAATATGTATTTGGTCTTCAATAAATTTAAGAGCTAATTTTGATCCAACAACTGTGATATTTTGGTTTAATTCTAAAAGATTCCCTATTAAACCAGAATGATCAGGTTCTGTATGGCTTGTAATTAGATAATCAACTTCTTGCGGATTTACCTTTTTCAGTAATTCTTCAAACCATAATTGTTCGAACTTTGCGTGACTAGTATCAATAATCGCTATTTTTTCGCCTTTAATAATAAAACTATTGTAAGTAGTTCCATTTCTTAAACCAAATTCAATATCAAATCTACTGCGATCCCAATCCAAAGATCTTATGGCACAAGAATCATCAGTAAAGTTTTGAGATTGGACTGTCAACTTGTTATTTATTTGTGCCAATTTAGAATTACTTGTTTGAGCAGAGGCTATCATAGAATAATTCGCTTTATAAAATAACTTTAGTTATATAGAATATAGATCCGCGTGATCATTTTTGCGAAATAACCGAAATTACGCTTTTCTTTAATTTTTATCATTCTTATTCTGGATAAATGTCATCTCAACTAATTAAAAAAATAGTTACTGGAGATCAGATAAGAAATGCTTTTTTAAAATTTTACAGTGAAAAATCACATAAAATCATTCCAAGTGCATCTTTGATTCCAGATGATCCTACAGTTATGCTCACAATTGCTGGAATGCTACCTTTCAAACCAGTTTTTTTAGGTTTAAAAGAAAGACCATCAAAAAGGGCTACATCTAGCCAAAAGTGCATCAGAACAAATGATATAGAAAACGTTGGAGTTACAGCTAGACATCACACTTTTTTTGAAATGCTTGGTAATTTCTCTTTTGGTGATTATTTTAAACGGGAGGCTATTCAATGGGCTTGGGAATTAGTTACTAGTATTTATCAACTTTCTGTGGAAAATATAATTGTAAGTGTTTTTCACGAAGACGTAGAGTCTGCAGAAATTTGGAGAGACGAAATTGGTATTCATCCAGATAGGATAGTGAAACTAGGTGAGAAAGATAATTTTTGGTCATCTGGCAAAACAGGTCCATGTGGACCTTGTTCAGAACTTTATTATGATTTTCATCCTGAAAAGGGTCTGCAGAATATTGATTTAGAAGATGGAGATCGTTTTATTGAATTTTATAATCTTGTTTTTATGCAATATAATCGTGATCCTAATGGAAAATTGACAGATTTAAAATTTAAAAATATTGATACAGGAATGGGTCTCGAAAGAATGGCTCAAATACTACAAAAAAAGCAAAATAATTATGAGACAGATTTAATTTTTCCTATCATTCAAAAAATTTGTGAGATTGCAAATATTGATTATTTTTCTTCAGATGATAAAAACAAAATTTCTTTAAAAATCATTGGAGATCACACAAGAGCTGTTATTCATTTAATTTCTGATGGAGTAGAAGCAAGTAATCTCGGCAGGGGATATATCTTAAGAAGGCTTATTAGAAGAATGGTCAGACATGGGAGATTATTAGGTATAAAAAATGAATTTTTACCTCATATTGCTACTGTCGGGATCAATTTAATGCAAAATAATTATCCTGATTTAAAAAATAATAATGATTTAATTTTGAATGAGATAAAAATTGAAGAAATAAGATTTAGGGAAACTCTTGAAAGAGGAGAGAAATTGCTAGATGAGTTAATTTCTTCAGGGCAGAAATTAATTTCTGGTTTTAAAGCTTTTGAACTTTATGATACTTATGGATTTCCTTTAGAACTTACTGTAGAAATTGCAGAAGAAAATAATATCAGTGTAGATGTAAAGGGGTTTGAGGAAGAAATGAATGCACAAAAAGAGAGAGCTAAAGCGGCTTCAAGTAATATTGATTTGACCTTAGAGGGATCATTAGAGCGGGAAATAGATCTATTTAAAAAAACTGTTTTTAATGGTTATGATTTACTTCTTGCGGAAGCTGAAATAAAGGGTATTTTTTTGGATTCAACATTAGTTCAGCAAGCAAGTGAAGGTCAGGAAGTTTTAATTGTTCTTGATCAGACAACTTTTTATGGAGAATCTGGCGGTCAAGTTGGTGATATTGGAACGATATTTTCAAAAGATTTAGAGGTCTTAGTTCATAATGTCATTCGAAAGAAAAATGTATTTTTACATTATGGAACCATCAAAAAAGGAATATTAACTATTGGACAAAAAGTTAAGACTCATGTTACTTCCTCTAATAGGGCCAAGGCTGCGGCAAACCATACAGCTACACATCTATTACAATCTGCTCTAAAATCAGTTGTTAATGAAAGTGTTGGACAAAAAGGTTCATTAGTAGCCTTTAATAAATTACGATTTGACTTTAATTCTTCTAAACCTATCTCTAAAGATGAAATTTCTAAGATTGAGGATCTTGTTAATTCTTGGATTATCGAAAATCATACCCTAGAAATAAAAAATATGTCTAAGAGTGAGGCCCTTGAAAAGGGGGCAGTCGCTATGTTTGGAGAAAAATATGATGATGAAGTGCGCGTTGTTAATGTGCCAGGAGTTTCAATGGAACTTTGTGGTGGAACACATGTTAAAAGTACATCCGAATTAGGTTCTTTCAAAATAATTAGTGAGGAAGGAATCTCAGCCGGAGTAAGAAGAATCGAAGCATTATCAGGTCAATCAGCATTAGACTATTTCAATGATAGAAATGCTTTAGTCAATCAACTAAGTGATTTGTTAAAAGCAAATCCTACTCAACTTTTTGAAAGGGTTAATAATTTGCAAGCAGAAGTTATTAATAAGAATAAAGAGATACAAAAAATGAAAGATGAAATTGCATATTTTAAATACTCTTCTATAAAATCATCCGCAGAAATGGTAAATTCTTTTTCAATTTTAGTAAATCAGATTGATGGCCTAGATGGGAATTCTTTGCAATCTGCAGCACTTAATTTAACTTCTCATTTGGGAAATAAAGCAATCGTGATTCTTGGTGGAATACCAATTCCAGAAAATAGAAAGTTGTTATTTGTAGTTTCTTTAGGTGATGATGCAGTAAAAATAGGATTGCATGCAGGTCAATTAATTAATGAGATTGCAAGAATTTGTTCTGGAGGTGGAGGAGGAAAATCTAATTTTGCTCAAGCAGGTGCTAAAGATATTGATAAGTTAAGTGATGCTTTAAATTATGCTAAAAATCATTTGCAAAAAACATTAGATAATCATTCTGATAAATAACTGCTTTTTCTGAGACTAATTTCGATTTGATCCATTAATTTCCTTGCTTCTTCAATAGTTAATTTTTTTTGATCAATTGCAAATTCAGTATTTGCTCTTATAGATTCAACCAAAGAAGATGAACTGTAATCTAATAATTGTAAAATTTCAGATTTACTTTCCTCTCTAATAATATTTTTGACCTTATATGAATTATCTTGATTTATATCTATATGAACAACGTTTGTACTCCCAAATAAATTGTGCAAGTTTCCTAATGCTTCTTGATATGCTCCAGTCATAAAAATTCCAATTAGATAATCTTTATCTTCTTCTGGCTTATGTAAATTTAGTAATGATTTAGTTTTTCCATCATCAATAAAATTATTTAGTTTCCCATCTGAATCACAAGTTAAATCTGCAAAGTTGCCTTTGCAGAACGGTTCCTCTAAGTGCCTATGTATCGGTACTATTGGGAAAATCTGATTTATTGCCCAGCTATCGGGAATAGATTTAAAGATAGATAAATTTGCATAATAAGTTGATGCAAGAGTTTCTGTAATTTCAGATAAATCAGGGTGATTGATTTCATCATTATTCAGGCTATTAGCAATTTCTTTTGCGCAAGCCCAAGTAAGTTCTTCGGCATAAGCTCTTTCAGCCAAACTTAAAAATCCTAATCTAAAAGCAACTAAGCAATCTTCTTTAAACTTTTTTGCATCATTCCATAGTTCAATTATTTGAGATAAATTTATTTTTTTATTTTTAAGTTTATTTAATTCATAGAAAGTTTCAAGTAAATTTGAAATTATTAATTGTTTATTTTTTTTATCAAAAATTTGTATTTTGGAACTGACATGGCTTGTTCCTAAGACATTAAAAATTAAAACTGAACAGTGACTAATTATTGCTCTTCCACTTTCTGAGATTATGGTTGGATGCTTGATATTATTTAATTCACATGAATCCTTAATAGTTGCAATTACATCGTTAGCATAATTTTGAAGAGAATAATTAGTAGAAGTGTTGGAGGAGGTTTTCGTTCCATCAAAATCTATCCCTAATCCTCCCCCAACGTCGATATATTGCATTGGGGCTCCTAGTTTGCATAGTTCAACATATATTTGACTCGCTTCTTGTAATGCGTCTTTGATCACAGCAATATCACTTATTTGACTTCCTATATGAAAATGGAGCAATTTCATTTCGTTGATAAGATTTGCTGCTTTAAGTTCTTTTATTGTCGACATAATTTCTGGGATTGATAATCCAAATTTGGAATTATCTCCAATAGATTTGCCCCACCTTCCACTACTTTTACTTGATAACTTTGCTCTAATTCCTATCAATGGAGTCGCATTAAGTTCTTGAACTGCTTGAATAATTCTTTTTACCTCATCTCGTTGTTCAATAACTATTATTGGATTCTTGCCTAGTTTTCTGGCCAAAGTAGCAATCTCAATATATTTCTTATCTTTATATCCGTTGCATATTAATAATGAATTTTGGTTTTCAAGAAGTGCAAGGCCAATTAATAGTTCTGATTTACTTCCTACTTCTAAACCAAAATTCCATTGGCTACCAAACTCTATTATCTTTTCTAGGACATTTTTTTGTTGATTACATTTGACAGGAAAAACGCCTTGATAAATGTTCTTATATTTATACGTTTTTATTGCTTTTAAAAAAGAGTCATGTAATGAATCTATGCGATCTTTTAAGATGTCATTAAATTTTATGATTAATGGAGGATTTATTTCTCTACTTTTAAGTTCTTTGACAAGCTTAAAAAGATCAATCTTATTTCCAGATTTTATATCTTTAGTTACTGATATATTTCCTTTGGAATTTATAGAAAAATATTTATCTCCCCATTTGTCTATGTTGTAAGTCGAAATACTATCTTTGATAGTCCAATTATTTTGTGATTTTTTTGGCTCAAAATTGGTCAATTTATGTCTTAGTGATTAATAAATGTTTTTGAAAATAATTCAAAACAATATCTTATATTTTAATGATTACTTGCCAAGTTACCACCCAAAAGTTGAATATACATAGAGTGATTATTAACTAAATGACCAAAGAGAGAACTTTTATTGCAATTAAACCAGATGGAGTTCAAAGAGGATATGTTGCTGAGATTATTGGCAGATTTGAAAAAAAAGGATTTAAATTGATTGGATTAAAGCAATTAATTCCCTCAAAAGATCTTGCTCAAAATCATTATGGAGTACATAGAGAAAGACCCTTTTTTGGTGATTTAGTAGACTTTATTTCAAGTGGTCCTGTTGTAGCAATGGTGTGGGAAGGCGAAGGAGTTATTTTGAGTGCTAGAAAACTAATAGGTGCAACAAAACCTCTGGAAGCAGAGCCTGGAACAATTAGAGGTGATTTAGCTATTGATATTGGGAGAAATATTATTCATGGTTCTGATGGAGATGATACAGCAAAATTTGAAATTGATCTATGGTTTAACGAGGAGGAATTATGTGAGTGGGAAACTTCTGATTCGAAATGGCGATCTGAAAATTAAAATTTAAATCTTAAATCTATCTAAACTAAATTTTTCTAAAAAGCTTTTTTCTATTTTTTTAAGACTTTTATTTTGAACTATTTTCAAAAGAAGATCACTTGTTATTGCAGAAAATAAAACTCCATTTCTGTAATGTCCTGTAGCTATAAAAAGGTTTTCAATTTTTGATTTTCCAATTATTGGTTTAAGATCTGGAGTGCATGGTCTAAATCCCCACCAATGTTCCATTTGTGGCCAATTCATAGCATCTGGTAATAAAGAACGAATGCCTTCTTGTAATTGTTTTATTCCATTAGGAGTATTACCCTGATTAAATTTTGAATCTTTTTCAACTGTCGCTCCAACTATAATAAGGCCATCATCACGAGGAACTAAATAAGTTTTTGGACCAAAAATAACCCTTTTCAAAAAATTTGTTGGACCTTGTATTGATAGCATTTGTCCCTTTACAGGAAATACTGGAATCTTACTAAAAATTTTTTTACTCCAGGCACCACTGCATATAATTGCTTTTTCGCAGTTAATTTTTTTTAGTTCCCCAGTAGCACATAAAACTGTTGCACCTAAAATTTTGTTTTTTTCTATTGTCAAATCCTTTACTTCTGATCCTTCTTGAAATTCGACTCCATGCAAGGAGCATGCTCTCTCAAGAGCACGCATTAGTCTTCTTCGGTTATCTATTTGACCATCTTGTTCAAAAAGTAAACCATGTTTCCAAATAGAATTAATTCCATTTATTTCTGTTTGAAGATCTTTGTGATTTAAATACTTTCCAAAGTTATAAGTAGGAAACTTTTCAACATCTTCTTTATTTTTAAAAGGAACTACTATGCCACATTTTTTTAAACCGCATTTAATATTACTATCTTGTTCAATACTTTTTATCCACTTTGGAATTAAACTTTGACTTTCTTGGCCAAATTTTAGTAGTTCATCTTCGAGACCTTCTGCATGAGTAGCTAACATTCCTGCAGCAACAAATCCAGCTGATTCATTTCTGTTTTTGCTTAAAACTAAAACTTTGAAGTTATTTCTAGAAAATTCATAAGCAATAGATAAACCTAAAAGACCTCCGCCAATAATTACTATTGAATTTTTTGTTTCTTGTGTCATTTAATAATTAATATTTTTATTTGTGTTTTGGTCCTCTTTTCATTTATATCCAATAATATTAATAAAGAGACTTTTAATAATGAACAATTTAGAATCTTGGGAAGCTGTGATTGGTTTGGAAACTCATGTACAGCTTAATACGAAAAGTAAAATATTCACATCTGCGTCAACAACTTTTGGTGATGCTCCTAATACGCACATAGATCCTGTAGTTTGTGGATTACCAGGAACTCTTCCAGTGTTGAATGAAACGGTTCTTGAGTATGCTGTCAAAACTTCTTTAGCATTAAATTTAAATGTTGCAGAACATTGTAAATTTGATAGAAAACAATATTTTTATCCTGATTTGCCTAAAAATTATCAAATTTCACAATTTGATGAGCCCTTAGCTGAAAATGGCTGGTTAGAGGTTGAAATAATTGAAAAGGACAAAGAACCTTATATCAAAAAAATTGGTATAGAAAGGCTACATATGGAAGAAGACGCCGGAAAACTAGTCCATTCAGGTAGTGACAGATTAGCTGGTTCTAAGTATTCCTTGGTTGATTATAATCGTGCTGGAATAGCACTTTGTGAGATTGTAAGTAAACCAGATATTAGAACAGGTAAAGAGGCATCTGAATATGCTTCCGAGATTAGAAGAACAGTAAGATATCTTGGAGTGTCAGATGGAAATATGCAGGAGGGCTCGTTAAGATGCGATGTCAATATTTCAGTTAGAAAAGGACCTAATGCTCCTTTTGGCACCAAAGTCGAAATTAAGAATATGAATTCATTTTCTGCAATTCAAAAGGCTTGCGATTATGAAATAGCTAGACAAATAGAAGCTTATGAAAATGGAGGACAAATTTTCCAAGAAACAAGGTTATGGGATGAATCAAAGCAGTTAACAAAAAGTATGAGATTAAAAGAGGGTAGCAGTGATTATAGATATTTTCCTGATCCTGACTTAGGGCCTATTGAAATAACAAAATCGCAAAAAGAAATTTGGTTCAAAGAACTACCAGAATTACCTTCTAAGAAAAGAAATAAATATGTAAATGAATTTGGTTTATCTGCATATGATGCAAGGGTAATTTCTGATGACATTAACATAGCAACCTTTTTTGAGGAAACAGTATCTAATGGTTCTGAGGCCAAATTAGCTTCAAATTGGATAACAAGTGATATTGTGGGCTATTTAAAAGGAAATAAACTTAGTTTTAGTGAATTAAAGCTTAGCGCTAAAAATCTTGCTGAAATGATTAATATGATTTCAAAAAATACTATCAGTGGAAAAATTGCAAAAGAAATTTTACCTGAACTAATTCAAAAAAATATTTCTCCGAAAAAATTAGTTGAAGAAAAAGGGTTGGCAATGATATCTGATGCTTCTAGTATTTTGCCAATAATTGATGAACTGATAACTGAACATCCAGATGAGGTTCAAGCTTTTAGAAATGGAAAAACTAAATTACTTGGTTTTTTTGTAGGTCAATTAATGAAAAGAACAAAAGGTAAAGCTGACCCTAAACTTGCAAATAAACTTCTTACAGAAAAATTAAAAAGCTAAATCTTTAAAGAAGCTCTCTAATTGTTTTGATCCATTTATTTTGATCATCTGAATTATCTAAAATAATGTCTGAAAATTTTCTTTTTTCTTCAAAACTTATTTGAAGATTTATAGATTCATAGGCTTCTTTTTCGCTAATTTTATCTCTTGTGATAAGTCTTTTTTTTTGTAGTTCTTTAGGACATTTAACTAACCATATTTCAGTGCAAATATCTTCAAATTTTGCTTCAAATAATAGAGGAATAACTAGTAATATAGTTTGGTTATTTTTGTATTTACTGCATTCTTCTATCATTTTTTCTTTAATTAAGGGGTGAAGTAGTTTTTCAATCCATTCTCTACTTTCTAAATTATTGAAAATAATTTTTCTTAAAAGGTTTCTGTTAATTACCCTTTCTGAATTGTTCTTATGATCAATAATTTTATTTCCAAAATAATTTAAAATTTTCTTGTATCCATATGTGTTTGGTTCTGTTAATTCTCTTGAAAAATTATCCGCATCTAGTATTGGAATGTTCTTATTTTCTTTAATGAAATTTGTTATGGTTGATTTTCCACTAGCAATACCTCCAGTTAAACCAATTCTTCTTTGGTTATTATTTAATTTTTGAAGAATATCCATATATTTAATAATAATCCAATTATATGTTTCTTTACTATTAAGGAAGAGTTAGTATGAGTTAAAAATAAAGAAAGATTGAGCCAGTCTGATTTCAAATGGTCATTAGTTGATGAAAGTAACGTTATTCCCAACGGTTTTCATTTTGCTGGAATTTCTGCAGGCTTGAAAGCTTCTAATAAGAAAGATTTAGCACTTATTCTTGCGCCAAAAGGAAGTATTTTTAGTGGGATGTTTACTCAATCAATAGTTCGTGCCTCTTGCGTGGATATTTGTGAGAAAAGGATTAAAAAATCATCGGGTTTTCTTAGAGCAATACTAATTAATTCAGGTCAAGCAAATGCATGTACAGGAAATCTAGGACTTAAACATTTTCAAATAGCTACAGCAAAGATTGCAGAACTTTTAGGAATAAAAGAAGAAGAAGTTTTAATGTGCTCAACCGGTGTAATTGGTGTGCCTTTAGAAATAAAAAAATTAGTAAAAAATTTACCGAATTTAGTGAGTGATTTAAAAGTTAATAATTTTCAAAATGCAGCAGAAGCAATTTTAACTACTGATTTGACTTTAAAAAAAGTGTTAATAGAGACGATTATTAAAGGTAGAAAGATAAAAATAGCAGGATTGGCAAAAGGTTCAGGAATGATTTATCCAAATATGGCTACAATGCTCGCTTTTCTAACCTGTGATGCAGGTATAGAAAAAAAAGAATGGGACAAAATGATTTCTAATGCCGTTAAAAAATCTTTTAATGCAATATCAGTTGATGGAGAGACAAGCACAAATGATTCTTTCGTTGCAATAAATGCAGGAGATAAAATTGATAAAATATTTTTCCCAATTATCCAACAAGGAATTGATATTGTATGTCAAAATTTGGCTAAAAATATTGCAAGAGATGGGGAAGGAGCAAATTGTTTATTAGAAGTTTTAGTTCAAGGAGCAAACAATAGTGATGATGCAATTATGGTTGCTAAATCTATATGTAATTCTGCATTAGTAAAAACTGCGATACATGGCTGTGATCCTAATTGGGGAAGAATAATTTCTGCTGCAGGAAATTCTGGGGTTAAATTTAACCTTGATGATGTTGACTTATATATAGGTAACGATCATATTTTGAAAAAGGGCAAGTTAAATCAATATGATTCTCAAAAAGTCAAAGACTATATTAAATCTAAAATGAATAGTACATATTTAGAAAATGATATTGTACAAATTATGATCAATTTAAATACTGGTAAATCGAAAGGTACAGCTTGGGGATGTGATCTTTCAAAAAAATATGTTGAAATCAATAGCGAATATACAACCTAATTTTCGTGATTGTAATCTTACAAAAAGTGATACTAATTTTATAAAAATTTGGAATTCGCTTAAGAATTTAATATTATTCAAGGTATGTTTAAGTTTTTGGAAGTAAGAGTTATCTCATTTTGTATTTGATTATTAATTATGAGTATTGTTAAAGGATTAAAAATAAAGAATAATTTTAATAGTCCTCCTAC
>QCBX01000008.1 GCA_003281455.1 Prochlorococcus sp. AG-347-J21 | reverse complement strand
TCTTTTTTGTATTTTGTTAGGAATTCTTCAGCACTAGAAAATGCAACTTGATTTATGTACTTCTTAATTTCTTCATCATTCATTCCAATTCCATTATCGGAAATTGTTAACATATTTTTTTCACGGTTAATTGTTATTTTTACTTGAGCCTCCTCAGTATTCTCGCAATCACCTGCCATAGAGGCCATTCTTCTTTTACTAATTGCGTCAACACCATTACTAACAAGTTCTCTTAAAAAGATTTCATGGTCAGAATATACTGCCTTCTTGATAATTGGGAAAATATTTTCGGTATTAATACGAATTTCGCCTTTTTCCATTTAAAAAAAATCAAATATATTAAATCCTATTTCGTAAAAACTAGTTAATCAAGTTTAATTAGGAGTATTGTCCGAACAATATATGTATTTAGAGTTAAATAAATTTTTGAAAGGCTTTATTTAACCCACAAAATCTCACTACAGTTATTTTCTTTCATAATTTGATTGGCTTTAGCCAAGTCATCACATGGATTTAAATGTAAGACAGCAATATTTCCTTTTTTCTGTTGTACTTTTTGTTCATTCATACCTTTTTCTAACAAATAAGAATCTTTAAACATCAATAAAATCTTTTTTTTATCTCTCTTTTCTTCCTTGATTAAATTTCTTAAAATGTCTACTGAAATTGTAAATCCAATCCCATTAAATATTTTCTCATTAGGGTTAAAGTTTCTTACTAACTCGTCATATCTTCCTCCTTTTGCGATGACACTTTTATTTTTACCATTATCACCTATTAGTTGAAAGACTATTCCTTCATATAAATTCAAGTGAGGTTGAAAAGTGGGATCAAGTTGTAATTTAACACCATATTTATTTGATATTTTTGATAATGTTTCAAATAAAAAATTTAAGTCATCTAAAGTTTTACTAGTGCCATATATGGTTTTTAATTTTTTTAATATTGTAATTGGTTCTCCTCGTGTGAATAAAAGATCTTTAAGAATATATTTATCATCCTCATCTATTCCTATTTTAGATAAATTATCTTGATCAAAATTAACCAGACTTTTCTTAATTTCTTCAAAATTATTATTCTTATATTTGTTCATTATCAAGTCCATTATTTTTGTGGTACTGACTAGTAGACATAAATTACAACCATCTTTCAAATTAATACTATCGATTGCATCAAACAAAATATTAATAACTTCAATTTCTGGGCATTTTGTATCATATCCAATTAATTCAATTCCACTCTGCAATTTTTCTTGTAACTTAAATGAATTTTTATTATTTTGTTTTTTATCAAAGACCATTCCATTTGTGAATAACCTTATAGGTCTTTTCTTATTTATTAATCTAGTAGATGACAATTTAACAATTGATGTTGTCATTTCTGGCCTAAGACATAATGAATTATTACTTACTATTCCTACAACCTGATTTTCGTCAATTACGCCACGTCCTTTTATCGTCTCTAAAGTATTTATAAATGAGGGTGAAACCTCTTCATATCCCCATAGTTTATAAATACTATTTAAATTATTTATGATATTCGAATTATTTTTTACATCGACTAATTTAATTTCCTTTATATCTGTCATTTTAATATTTAACTAATTTTAGGTATAGAGATTTTTTTTTAATGGTGAGACTTTATCTAGTTCATTTTTTAATTCATTCTCAAGGCTGGGAGAACAAGCTAAAATTCTTCCTGAACTTAAATTAAATTCGCCTGATGGGTAATCAGAAATAATACCACCAGCCTCTTTAACAATAATAGCACCGGCCGCTAGGTCCCATACTTCTAGTCCTCTTTCCCAGTATCCATCTACCTTACCTGCAGCAACAAATGCTAGATCAATTGCTGCTGCACCGCCTCTTCTAACACCTCTAGTTTTATGTGTTAAATAACAAAATTCAGCATAATTATTATCTTCTGTCTCAAATCTGTCATAAGAGAAACCAGTTACCAGTAGACTATCAGAAAGATTAGATGGATTCGATACTTTAAGTTCACTATCATTGCAGAATGAGCCTAAACCAATACAGGCTGAATATAGTTCATTTAAATAAGGTACTGATATAGCGCCTATAATTGGCTTATTTTTGTATACAAGACCAATAGATGTCCCAAAAAAAGGATATCCATGGGAATAATTTGTTGTACCGTCTAATGGGTCTATACACCACGTTAAATCCGAGGATTTTGTTAATTTACCTGATTCCTCTGCATTTATAGATATGTTTGGTGTCTCTTCTAATAAATATTCTTTTATTTTATTTTCAACTTCCAAATCTACATTGGTAACTAGATCACCCTTCCTACCCTTCGATGATATTTTCTGAATTTTATTGTAATTAACTTTTAAAATTTCATTACCAATTTGAGCGGAATTCTTTGCTACCTCATACAAAATGGATAAGTTTTCTTGATTTGCAAGTTCTTCTATTTCACTTAATTCAAACATGATAGTTAATCTTCCTCAAATTCCCAAGGTGGAGCTACTCTTGTATTCCCCCTCCCAAAATATTGCCCAAATTGTAAATCGTATACTTCATCTTCATATGTAGTTTCAACCTCAAGATCTGAAGTTGCTTTGGCAACACAAAGAAGTGCATATCCTTTGTCTTTTAAAGCCTGAGATACACCCATTGCTTCAGGTTGTTGCAAGGTACCAGACTTAATTTTAACTGCACAACTTGTACAGCAACCATTTCTACAAGAAAATGAAAGCTTGAAACCTTTTTTTTCAAATTCCTTAAGTATGTATTCATCACTATTAACCTGCTCTTGGTATACCTTACCGGTTTCCTTATTTTTAATAGTAACTGTGAAAGTCTTTTTCAAATAACTTTACTCAAAAATGGGATGATAAAGGGTTAAAATGATGATCTTGGGAGAGGTGGCCGAGTGGTTGAAGGCGCAGCACTGGAAATGCTGTATAGGGGCAACTTTATCGAGGGTTCGAATCCCTCTCTCTCCGTTTTATATTAGTTTATTTTAGTTAACAACATCAACAACCTTTTCTATATAGTATTTTTTTTAAAATAGATAGTAATCTTTTTGACAAGTTATAAATAATCTTATTTATTTAAATTAAGTTGAAAATATTTGATTTTTACTATTATATGTAGATATCTAAGATAAAAATTAATTAAATTAATAGTAAATTTTGCTTTAATTTAGCGATCTAAAATCATGGGGCAAATAGTTGGAATTGATTTAGGTACTACTAACTCTGTTGTAGGAGTTATAGAAGCTGGTCGTCCAATTGTTATTGCTAATTCTGAAGGTTCTAGAACTACACCTTCAATAGTTGGATTTACGAAAGACAAGGAAATAGTTATAGGAGACCAAGCGAGAAGACAACTTGTTCTAAATCCAAAGAATACCTTTTATAACCTAAAAAGATTTATTGGTAGTGACTGGGATGAATTAGATGAAAATAGTATTTCTGTTCCTTATAACGTAAAGGCTAATACCACTGGAAGCGTCAGAGTTCTTAGTACAAATACAGAAAGAGAGTATGCACCAGAGGAATTAGTTAGCTCTTTGATTAGAAAATTAATTAATGATGCTGAAACATATCTTGGAGATACTGTTGATTCTGCTGTAATTACTGTCCCTGCTTATTTTAATGAATCTCAAAGGCAAGCTACAAAAGATTCTGCAATATTAGCTGGCATAAAAGTAGATAGAATCCTAAATGAACCTACTGCAGCAGCTCTAGCTTATGGCTTTGAAAAAAGTTCGTCTAATAATGTATTGGTTTTTGATTTGGGTGGAGGAACATTTGATGTCTCGTTATTAAAAATTTCAAATGGTGTATTTGATGTTAAATCTACTTGTGGAGATACCCAACTAGGAGGCAACAATTTTGATTCAAAAATTGTAGATTGGCTTGCTGAAAAATTTCTTGCTAAACATGAAATTGATCTAAGAAGGGATAGACAAGCTTTACAGAGATTAACTGAAGCTGCTGAAAAAGCAAAATGTGAATTATCAGGATTGCTAAAAACAAAAATATCATTACCATTTATCACCACAAGTAAAGATGGACCATTGCATATTGAAGAGACTTTAGATAGAAAGCTATTTGAATCATTATCTCAAGATCTATTAGACAGATTATTAGAGCCTGTCCAAATAGCCTTAGATGACTCTGGATGGAATGCAGAAGATATTGATGAGGTTGTTCTTGTAGGTGGTAGCACAAGAATCCCAATGGTTCAGCAATTAGTTAAGACTCTTGTTCCTAATGACCCATGTCAATCTGTTAATCCAGATGAAGTAGTTGCAATTGGTGCTGCTATACAATCGGGGATCATTAATGGAGATTTACAAGATTTACTTCTAAATGATGTAACGCCATTATCATTAGGTCTAGAAACAATTGGTGGTCTTATGAAGGTACTTATACCTCGTAATACTCCAATACCAGTTAGACAATCTGATGTTTTTAGTACATCTGAAGCTAATCAATCGTCAGTCGTTGTTCAAGTAAGGCAAGGTGAGAGACCATTAGCTGCTGAAAATAAGTCACTTGGTAAATTTAGGTTATCAGGAATACCTCCAGCTCCTAGAGGAATACCTCAAGTCCAGGTAGCATTTGATATTGATGCTAATGGTCTTCTAGAAGTTAGTGCCACTGATAGAACTACAGGTAGAAAGCAAACAGTTTCAATTTCTGGAGGCTCAAATTTAAATGAACAAGAAATTAATTCGATAATAGAAGAAGCCAAATCTAAAGCTAATGAAGATAGAAAGAGAAGATCAGTAATTGATAGAAAAAATAGAGCATTAACTCTTATTGCGCAAGCTGAGAGAAGGCTTAGGGATGCTTCCTTAGAATTTGGACCTTATGGAGCTGAAAGACAACAAAGAGCTGTTGAATTGGCGATTCAAGATGTTGAAGAATATATAGATAATGAAGATCCTCAAGAATTAGAAATATCTGTTAGTGCTCTCCAAGAAGCATTATTTGGTTTAAACAGAAGATTTGCAGCAGAAAGGAAAACTGATAATAATCCATTACAAAGTATTAAAAATACATTTGGATCATTAAAGGACGAACTTTTTTCTGATGATTATTGGGACGATGATCCTTGGGATAATCAAATGAATAGTAATTATAGAAATTCGAGGTATGGTAATTCTAGGGATGATGATCCATGGGACAATGACTATTTCCTCTAAAAAAGATTATTTGTCGATTTTGGGTTTATCCCATGATTTCGATGATAAAGAACTTAAAAAGTCATTTCGGAGAGAGGCAAGAAAATGGCATCCAGATTTAAATAAAAATGATCTAAATGCAGAAGAAAGGTTTAAATTAATTAATGAAGCTTATGAATACCTTCGTGATCCAAATAAAAGAATTGAAAGTTCGGATATAAATATTCAGGATGATGACAATAATATTAATTACAAGACAGGTTTTCCTGATTTTGAAGATTATCTTGATTCATTATTTGGGTATGAATACAGTACTGAGAATTATGAGGAAATCCATAATGAACCATTTGAGGATGAATCCGTAAATTTAGATAATGAAGAATTTAATAATCATCAATATCCTACGACCTCTCCGGAAGAACCACCCCTAGTTAAAGTTGATCAAGATATTGAGACTATCATTGAATTAACTCCTGAAGAGGCCTTAAGGGGAGCTTCAATATTAATAGAACTTGAAGATAAAACTGTAGTTGAAGTTGATACACCTCCTTTCGCTGGAGATGGCTGGAGATTAAGACTTGAAAATATTGCTAGGGGAGGAAAAGATCATTATCTACAGTTAAAAGTTCAAACTGAAAGTGGTTTAAGAATTGATGGTTTAAGAGTACTTTATAAATTGGAATTATTTCCTCATGATGCCCTTCTTGGCTGCGCTGTGGAGGTACCTACTCTTGATGGAAATGTTACCCTTCAAGTGCCTCCTAAGTCATCTACAGGAAGAATGTTACGTTTGAAAGGTAGAGGTTTAACTTTCGAAGATAATGTAGGTGATCAATATGTTGAAATCCTGGTAGTTATACCTGCTGATATTAATGATGAAGAAATTGCTTTATATACAAGATTACAAGAATTATCACTTTCTGATTCCTAATCAAATATCATATAAGTAGAAAAATAAATACTTATGAACATATTTGTTCTTTTATATAATTCAGGAACAGATAAGGAAGGAATACATTCTATCGAACTTAAAGGTAGGACCATAGTTCTTATGTTTGAGGATAAGGATGATGCGACAAGATATTGTGGTTTATTAGAAGCTCAAGATTTTCCTTTGCCAACAGTTGAAATGATCGACATAGATGAAATAAAAGATTTCTGTAATAAATTAGATTATGAATGCAAATTAGTAGAAAAAAATTTTATACCTAAAACCCCAGAAGATAGGTTATTAATTTCACCACCCCAGAAAAACCTAGAAGTTGAAAATTGGGAGGAAAACAAAAATAATAATAAAGATAACATTGATATAAATACCATTAAGGAAAACCTTGAAAAGTTGCTTTAACTACTAAAATATTTATGAGTTATTTAACAAATAAAACATGACATCCGCATTATTTGAAACAGAAGTTGGGAACATTAATATTGAATTTTTCTCTGAAGACGCACCTAATACGGTTAAGAACTTTACAAACCTTATCAGTGATGGTTTTTATGATGGTCTAGCATTTCACAGAGTTATTCCAGGATTTATGGCTCAGGGTGGATGTCCAAATACTCGTGATGGAGCATCTGGGATGCATGGAACTGGAGGCCCTGGTTATAATATTAAATGTGAAATTAATTCTAATAAACATCTAAAAGGCTCACTTTCTATGGCTCATGCAGGAAAGGATACAGGTGGAAGTCAGTTTTTCATAGTTTATGAACCACAGCCTCATCTAGATGGAGTTCATACTGTTTTTGGTAAGACAGATGATATGGATATAGTGCTAAAGCTTACTAATGGTTCAAAAATATTAAAAGCAACCCTAAAATAGTAAATTAGTCCTCAAAAACAATACTAAAAGTCTCTTTATCTAGATTAAATTTTCTTGTAGATGAATATAGTAATTCATTATTGATAGTAAATTTAGTATTTATTAATTTTATGCTACTTTTCGGGTGTAATGCTTGTTCAATATTTCTAGAAACAATAATTCCAATCTTTGTACTTTTTTCATAATTAGATAAATATTGAATAAATAATTCTATATTTTTTATTTCTTCATCAGTAATGCTTGAATTGGTTCTGTTCTGATCATGTAAAATTCGCCAAACTAATTTTGGTCGATTCCAAAAAGCCAATAATCTAGGACTACTTTCGAGTTTAATATTAATGTTTTGTTCACTACAGAATTTTATAACATTATTTTTTATTGGAACTAGATCAATAGATTTATATTTTCCGTCTAGAAAAATGGATATAAAGGGATCAACATTCCTGGAATTAGAGTTATCTTCATCAATCATGTGACCTAGCTTCGTTTTTTTAACACTCAAATATTCTGCATTATTATCGTTTGGACAAATTACTAATGGAACTCTCTCGATAACCTCTATTCCATAACCACCTAATCCAGCAATCTTTCTAGGATTATTTGTAAGTAATTTTAGTTTTTTTATCCCTAGATCGGATAATATCTGTGCTCCAACACCATAATTTCTGAGATCAGCTGGAAAACCTAATCTTTCATTAGCTTCTACAGTGTCTAATCCACCATCCTGCAAGCTATAAGCTCTTAATTTATTTATTAGACCAATACCTCTTCCTTCCTGTCTTAAGTAAACGACAACTCCTTCCTCCTCCTTTTCTATCCTTGATAATGCAGCCTCTAACTGAGGTCTACAATCGCAACGTAATGATCCAAAAGCATCACCAGTTAAGCACTCAGAATGCATTCTTACTAGTACAGGTTCGCATAGTTTTGATGATTTTTGTTTAACTAATGCAACGTGCTCTGAACCATCAAGTTCATTTACATATCCATATGCTTTGAAATTACCAAAAATACTTGGAAGAACAGCATCAGATTTTCTAAATACAAATCTCTCAGTTTGAAATCGATAACTTATTAGGTCAGCTATAGATATTAATTTCATTCCCCACTGTTTTGCATACTCTTTAAGTTGTGGAAGTCTTGACATAGAACCGTCAGGATTTTGTATTTCACAAATCACTCCAGCGGGATAAAGTCCTGACATCGCGGCAATATCTACTGCCGCTTCGGTATGACCTGCTCTTTTTAATACTCCACCTTTCTTAGCTCTTAATGGGAAAATATGTCCTGGCCTTCTTAAATCATCGGGTTTTGTATTTGGGTTTATAGCAACTTGAATTGTCTTTGCCCTGTCTTCAGCAGAAATTCCTGTGGTAACATTATTTTCAGGTCCAGCATCAATTGATATCGTAAAAGCTGTTTGATTTTCATCTGTATTTCTATCTACCATTAATGGTAAATCCAAAGAGTCAAGTTTTTCACCTTGCATAGCTAGGCATATAAGTCCACGTCCCTCAGTTGCCATAAAATTAATTTGCTGTGGAGTTGCAAACTGAGCCGCACATATTAAATCTCCTTCATTTTCTCTTCTTTCATCATCTACAACAATTATGCATTCACCATTTCTTATAGCAGCCAACGCATCACTTATAGGATCAAATTCAATTTTAAAAGATTCATTTATATCCAAAATTGTTCCATTATTTGATTTGGGACTTGTTTCTTTCATTATTCCTATCAATATAGAAAAATAGTGTTTAAGTTATCTTAAATTCAACACTTTATAATCCTATCTCAAAGTCTGCCAATTCTAAGAAATGAATGTTGCAATAGTAGGTGCTACAGGTTACGGCGGTATACAAGCGGTAAATCTTTTAAAGAAAAATAAAAACTACAAAATTTCATTTTTAGGAGGTAATAAAACATCTGGATCAAAGTGGAATGATAATTTCCCTTTTATTTATTTAGATAATGATCCATCTATTGAGGAAATTTCAGTAGATAATATTTCAAAAAATGCAGATTTTGCTTTGCTTTGCTTACCAAATGGCTTATCTTCAACCTTGACAAGAAAATTATTAGATAGAGGAGTTAAAGTTATTGATTTATCAGCCGATTACAGATATAAGTCCTTAGATGAATGGAAAAAAGTATATTCTAAAGAAGCTGCTATATACAAAAGGAATGATGATGATTTATGTAAAGAGGCAGTTTATGGTCTTCCTGAAATAAATAAAGAAGCCATTTCAAAAGCAAGATTAATTGCATGTCCAGGATGTTATCCTACATCTGCTCTTATTCCATTAGTTCCTTATCTATCGCAAGGTATTATTGAAAATGAAGGGATAGTAATAGATTCCAAAAGCGGTACCTCTGGAGGTGGTCGAGAACCAAACCAAAAGCTACTCTTATCAGAATGTGGAGAAGGTTTATCAGCATATGGATTAATAAACCATAGACATACCTCAGAGATAGAGCAAGTAGCATCTTTAATTTCTGGAAATAAAATTGAACTTCTTTTTACCCCTCATTTGGTTCCAATTTCAAGGGGTATGTACTCGACAATATATGGGAGATTAAGAGATCCAGGATTAACATCAGATGATTGCAGAATTCTTTTGGATAATTATTATAGAAATTTCAAAAATATTAAAGTTTTACCTGTAGATACATTCCCATCAACAAAATGGGTTAAAAATACAAACCAAATTTTCCTTTCTGTTAAAGTTGATATTCGAAATGGAAGGATTATTATTTTATCTGTAATTGATAATTTATTAAAAGGACAGACTGGTCAAGCAATTCAAAATTTAAATATTATGAGTGGGTTTTCAATGGATGAAGGTCTTGAGCTAACTAATAATTTTCCATAAAATTACTTCGTATCAAAAAACCAGCATGAGAGATTGAGTGAGGTAAAATTTTATGCTCAAGCATATGTATTCTTTTGGAAAGTGATTCAATATCATCATCATCTCTAATTGACAATGCGGCTTGCATTATCAAAGAGCCACTATCTACTTCCTCTTCAACAAAATGTACAGAACAACCAGTAATTTTCGAACCATTTAATATAGAGTCTTTTATTGCAGAACCACCTTTATATGCAGGAAGTAATGAAGGGTGAATATTTATAATTTTATTCTTAAATTTATTAATAAAAAATGGAGTAACAATTTTCATCCAGCCTGCCATAACAACAAGTTCAACATCGTAATGCATTAAAGTATTTACAATTTCTAATTCAAATAACTCTTTTTGCAGAAAGTCCTTATCTCTTATAATTTTGTGAGGTATTTTTACACTTTCAGCTCTTTTTATACAACCTGCATCTTCTTTGTTAGTTATAAGAACTTTTATATCTATATCTAATTCTCCTTTTTCTGAGAGATTAATTAACTCCTGAAAGTTTGATCCTTTCCCAGAAGCAAGTACACCTATTTTTAATTTTGGTGAAAATTTTCTAAATTCAGATATCTCAGGGGAAATTATGTAATTAAATGATTTATCCAAAGTTTTTTACTTTATCCAATGATAAATTCATATGAAATAAAATAAACAATCTATTTTAATTGTTTATATTCAAAAACATATTTATTTTAAGATAAAAATTTAAACAAATTTAAATGATTCAAATCTATGTACGATTCGTATAGATATAATTAAATAATAAATAAAAGAAACAAATATATAAAATGAATGGAGATTTAAACTCTTGGGATAAATTTTGTAATTATCTTTGGTTTGATAAAAAATTAAAAATTTGGTTAGACATAAGCAAAATTAATTTCACAAGTAAAGAGCTAAAAAATTTAGAAGAAAAATTTATAGAAGTTTATTCATCAATAAAAGAATTAGAAAATGGAGCAATCTCAAATATTGATGAAAATAGACAAGTTGGACATTATTGGCTTAGAAATCCATCAATTTCACCCTCTTCAAAAATAGGAGAGGAAATTAGCGAAGATATTAATGCAATCTCTGAATTTGGAAAACAAATTTTAAATGGAGATATTAAGAATAAGAATAATCAAACCTATACTGATGTTCTATGGATAGGAATTGGCGGAAGTGGTTTAGGACCATTACTCATTACAGAGTCACTGCAGAAGTGCTCAAAAGGTTTAAATTTTTCTTATATCGATAATATTGATCCTTTTTTAATTAGCGAAAAGTTAGAGGAGTTATCTGAAAAATTAGCCACAACATTATTTGTAGTAGTAAGCAAATCAGGTGGTACGCCTGAACCTCGAATTGCTATGGAAATTATTAAAAGTTATTGCGAAAATAATGCTCTTGAATGGAATTCAAATGCTATAGCAATAACTATGAAAGAGAGTAAGTTATTTAATAAAGCCACATCTGAAAATTGGTTAAAAATATTTAATTTACAAGATTGGGTTGGAGGAAGAACAAGTATTACAAGCTCTGTGGGATTACTTCCATTAGCTCTTATTAATGAAAATATATTTGAATTTATTAGAGGCGCATCATTAATGGATGAGGCTACACGTTTATGTGATTTTAAAAATAATCCAGCAGCATTATTATCATCTGCTTGGTATCTAACTGGCGATGGCGTTGGAAAGAGAGATATGGTCGTATTACCTTACAGAGATAGGTTACAGGTATTTAGTAAATATCTCCAGCAATTAGTAATGGAATCATTAGGTAAGAAATTTAATAGGAATGGTGAAATAGTTAATCAAGGTATTTCCGTTTTTGGTAATAAAGGATCCACAGATCAACATGCTTATGTTCAGCAACTGAGAGATGGTATTGATAATTTCTTTTGTATTTTTATTGAATTATTAGATTCTCCATCTACTAATATTTTTGATGATAAAGAGAATCCTAAAGAATATCTTTCTGGTTTTTTGCAAGGGACAAGATCAGCACTCTCTAGTGAAAGCAGACAAAGTATCACTATCACATTAGAAAAATTAAATTGTTTTTCACTAGGGGCCTTAATCGCTTTATTTGAGAGGGCTGTATCTTTCTACGCTGAATTAGTAAATATAAATGCATATGATCAACCAGGAGTTGAAGCTGGAAAGAAAGCAGCCGCAAATATTATTGAGTATCAACAAAAAGTAAGTAATTTATTAGATGAAGGAGGAGAATATTCTATAAATGACATAACATCATTATTTGATAATTCAGTGAGTGAACCTATATTTTTCATACTCCGTGAAATGTGCTTCGGTAACGATGATTATTTAGTTAAGGGGGATTGGTCAAATCCAAATTCATTAGTTATTCAAAAAACAAAGTCTTAAACAACAATATTCATAATTTTTCCTTTAACAATAATTATTTTTCTTATTTCCTTATCTAGAGTCCATTTTAATATGTTAGGTCTATTAAGAGTAAATTCTTTAATTTGATTTTCATTCATATCATTATTAATATTTACTTTGTCTCTAACTTTTCCATTAACTTGTATTACAAGTTCATATGAATCTTCCTTTAGTGCTTCGGCATTAAATGAAGGCCAGTCTTCTATATGCACAGATTTATTAAATCCAATAAGATGCCATATTTCTTCTGAAATATGAGGTGCAAATGGAGCAAGCAATATACAAAATGTTTTTAAAGCTTCTATTTTTAAATTATTGTTTACGTCATTAATTGAATTTGATAATGCATTATAAAACTTCATTAGTTCTGAAATCGCAGTATTAAATTGGTTATTTAATATGTCATTTGAAATTTCTTTTATAGCAATGTTCATTGACTTTATTAAAGATTTTTCCTTATCTAGATAGGATTTACTATTTTTATTTATATCTTTTGCACAATTTATATATAGCTTCCAAATCCTGCTTAAAAATCTAAATTGTCCTTCAACATCTGTATCTCCCCATTCCAAATCTTTTTCTGGTGGTGCTTTAAATAATATAAACATTCTTGCTGTATCTGCTCCATATTTTTTAATAACTGATTCAGGGTCAATTCCATTATATTTTGACTTAGACATCTTCTCGAAAAGAACTTCGAGTTTAGAATTGTCAATTGGATCTTTAGGATTTGATAGGTCAGTAATATCTGAAGGAGAAACATATTTACCAGTTTTATTGTTTTTATAGGCTGCTGCCTGAACCATTCCTTGGGTTAATAGTTTTTTGAAAGGTTCATCAATTTCAAATAGTTTATTATCCCGCAAAGCTTTAGTGAAAAATCTTGCATATAACAAATGCAATATTGCATGCTCTACTCCCCCAACATATTGATCTACAGGTAACCACTTATTAATTTCAACCTTTTCAAATGGCTTATTTGAACATTTGGAAGATGGATATCTTAAAAAATACCATGATGAACACATAAAAGTGTCCATAGTATCAGTTTCTTTTTTTGCCGCTATTCCACATTTTGGACATGTTGTATTTATCCAATTATTATTATCACCTAAAGCATTAATCTTGTTAGCCGAGATATCTATATCTTTTGGTAATGTAACAGGTAATTCAGATTGGTTTAAAGGAACAGATCCACATTTTTTGCAATTAACGATAGGAATCGGACATCCCCAATATCTTTGTCTAGATATTAGCCAATCTCTTAAACGATATTGAATCTTATTTTCGGCCCATCCATTATTTACGCCCTCCTCTGAAATTTTTAATTTAGCAATAGTATTTGCTATACCATTGTATTGATTTGAATTAATAAGATGTCCATTTTCCACATAAGCTTCATCAAGCACTTTAGTTTGTTCATTTTTATCCTTTATTATTACCTGTTTAATATCAATATTATTTTTCTTAGCAAATTCAAAGTCTCTTAGATCATGAGCAGGCACGCCCATAACAGCGCCTGTACCATATTCATCAAGAACATAACTTGCCACCCAAATAGGAATATGTGCAGAATTAACTGGATTTATGGCTACTAAGCTAGTTTTTATTCCAATTTTTTCAAGTTCATTATTTTTATTATTTTTCAAATATTGTTTAAGATTTTGTATATCTTGTATGGTTTCTTGATCAGAAATATTTTTAATTAATGAATGATTAACAGAAATTGCTAAATAAGTAACTCCAAATAAAGTATCTGGCCTTGTTGTAAATACAGTTATTTTCTTTTCTGGATTGGTTTTGATATTGAAATTAATATTTGTACCAATTGACTTTCCAATCCAATTATCTTGCATTATTTTTACTCTTTCTGGCCAGTTATCTAATTTTTCTAAATCCTTTAATAATTCATCCGCATAATTAGTAATCCTTAAAAACCATTGCTTTAATAATTTTTTTTCAACTAGTGCCCCAGATCTCCAAGATTTACCATCTGAGTCAACTTGTTCATTCGCTAAGACTGTATTATCTATAGGATCCCAATTAACTTCAGATTCCTTTTGATATACAAGACCTGCCTTGTATAACTCTAAAAATAGATATTGTGTCCAAACATAGTAATTTTCATCACAAGTTGCAAATTCTCTATCCCAATCAACTGATAGTCCCAAAAGCTTTAATTGTGACTTCATATGAGAAATATTTTTTTTAGTCCAGGCACTTGGACTAATTCCTCTTTCAATCGCTGCATTCTCAGCAGGCAAACCAAAAGCGTCCCAACCCATTGGATGTAAAACAGATTTTCCTTTAAACCTTTGGAACCGAGCTATTAAGTCTGTAATAACATAATTCCTAACATGCCCCATATGAAGATTACCTGAAGGGTAGGGAAACATTGATAAGGCATAAAATTTATCGCTATTCTCAGTTAATTCTTCGGTTTTGTATAAATTGTTTTCTGTCCATATTGACTGCCATTTTTTTTCTATTTTAGATGGATTATATAAATTGGTATCAGTCTCATATTGTTTATCGGGAGAAATCACTTAATTTTTATTTGTTAAATTATTATTTTAATATCCATTGTATAAAATAGAAATAGATTGTTAAAAGGAATAATTTATAATTAAAATTTAAAATATATTACCTACAAATGAAAAATATAACTTTTGAAAAATATCAAGGTAACGGAAATGATTTCGTAGTAATTGATTCTAGAGGAAATGATTTATATAAAAATTACAAGACAAATAAAATATTTGATATAAAACAAATTTGCAACAGGCAATTTGGTATTGGAGCAGATGGAGTGATTTTTATAGAAGAACCTAAAGAAGATAATTATGCAAAAATGATAATCTTTAATTCTGATGGTTCTGAAGCACAAATGTGCGGAAACGGAATTAGGTGTTTAGTTGAATATCTCCACGTAAATGATTCAATGAATAATAAAAATATAGAATATAAAATTGAGACTAAAGCAGGTTTAAAAATTGCAAAATACATAAATGATGAAATTACAGTAAAAATGGGAGTTCCAATTTTAGAAAGTCAAAATATTCCAACAACAATTGAAAAAAAAATCAATTCAATTCCTTTACATGAATTTATTGAGGAAAATTTTAATAATAAAGGTTATGCAGTAGGGATGGGAAATCCTCATTTAATATTCTTTGTACAAGATTTAGATTCCATTGCTCTTTCTACACTTGGGCCAAAATTTGAAAATAATGAATTATTTCCAGAAAAAACTAATGTGCATTTTTGCCAAATCCTAAATAGAGATAATATCAAGGTAAAAGTATGGGAAAGAGGAGCAGGTCCAACCTTAGCCTGTGGGACAGGAGCTTGTGCTATTCATGTAGCAGCCTATAAATTAGGCCTTTGTAATTCACAAACCATAGTAACTTTACCAGGAGGAAATCTTAAAATTGATTGGTCAAAAGACGATTGCGAAGTCATGATGACCGGTAATGCTAAAAAGGTTTTCTCAGGATCAATGTTAGTAAATTAATGGAAAATAATTTTATCTATTTAGATAATGCATCCACAACTCCATTATCAGAGAATGTTTTAAATATAATAAATTCAACTTATAGGAATTATTGGCATAACCCATCATCTACATATGAGCTAGGAATAAAATGTTCTACATATCTTGAAAAAATTAGATCAAATATTGCTTATATATTTGAAGCAGATCCAGAGGATATAATTTTTACATCTGGTTCTTCGGAATCAACAAATATTGTATTTAATAATATTTATGAGACCTTTAAAAATGGTAAAGTTGTTATTTCGAATGTTGAACATCAAGCAACAAATATTTGTGCTAATAAACTAAGAAAACAAAATTGGGATATTTACGAATGGACAGTAAAAAATGATGGGATTTTAAATATTGCTAATATCGATAAAATTTTAACTAAAGAAACTAAACTTGTATCAATTATTTGGGGACAAAGTGAAATTGGAACAATACAACCTGTTCAATTTATAGGTACCAAATGTGAAGAATTAAATATAATGTTTCATTTAGATGGAACTCAAATATTAAGTAATGGAATATTCAGTTGGAAAGATCTTAAATGTGATTTTTTAAGTTTATCTGCTCATAAATTTGGAGGTCCAAAGGGTATTGGCATCCTTTTAACAAAAGAAAAGTCTAGACAAATTTTAAAAAATAAAGATATATCACTTACTCAGGAATTTTCAATTAGACAAGGTACACAAGCTTTGCCATTAATCGCTGGAATGTATGAATCACTAAAGAATATTAAGGGGAAAATAAAATTATATGATTACAGAACAGAATTTCCTTCTAATAATATTAATAAACTTAAAAATTATTTTTTTCAAAAAATTAAGGATAATAATCACATAAAGATTACGGGAAGTATTAACCATAGGCTTCCCAATCATATCTCGTTTCTACTATTAAATAATGTTTTTGAGCCTATAAGGGCCTATAAGATTGTTAATTTCATGTCAGAAAATAGAATAGCCATAAGTAGTGGAAGTGCTTGTTCAAGCTCATCTGGGAAACCTAGCTCAACACTTAAAAATATTGGTTTAAAAGAAGATGAACTATATTCAAATATTCGTGTTACTTTAGGTTCAATAAACAATAAGTCAGAAATAGATAAATTTTTAGAACTTATTCATATATGTATTGACAAATTTTAATGGAAACGAATTACATACTACCTAAGGATTTAAATGAATCTCTTAAGAATATGGAGGATGCAATTATTCCAAGTTTATTAGATTCAAATAAAAGATTTACTATAGAATTTAATTTTGAAGGATTGAAGTTTAACAGAATTGGAATAACTATCTACAAGATATTATCTAAAAATAATAATGTATTCATAACATATGCTGATCAAGGTGCTGTTGCTTTGGCTCAAAGAGACTATCCAGATATCAAAGATAAAATCTTTACTTTTAAATCATTTAATGAATCAAATAATATAAATAATATTGATAGTGCAATGATATCAATACTACCTCAGCCATATGATTTCGATTCATTTGAACCAATGTCTGATAATTATAAAGGAAAGCATTATTCATTAAATCCAAAATTTGAAGATGCCAATATTGGTATAGGAAGTGTTATTAGAGAGCGACGTAAAAACTTTGTCAAAACTTGGAATAATATTTATTTTCTTCAGCCTTTAAATAAAGCTGCTCTTATGCATATTTATCCAAATAACTGGTTGCTATTCAAAGAAGAAAATAAAAGATATTTTTTTAAAAAAGAATTTGAAATTAAACCCGACAATGAATCTATTTTTGTAAATTTATAGATTGAAAGTGATAAAAAAAATTTATTCATTTTTTTTAATTGTTCTTGTATTAGTAACATCTCCTTTCTTAATAAGATATTTACTAGTAAATCAAAAAATAAATATTTTAAATAATATTTATTTTAATTTCCCAGGAATATTTACTAAATATAAAAGATGTCCAACTTATGATGCTTTATTGAATCAAACTCTTGATAATTCTTTTAGTGTATCAATTATTAATAATAAAGGGGAAATAATAAGTTCCTACAATGAGGATGTCCCAAGGTTGCCAGCATCTAATCAAAAATTATTCTCATCAGCTTATGTTTTAAGTAAATATAAGTTAAATAATAATTTAAAAACTTCCTTATTAAAAAATAAAAAAGATTATTATTTGCAAGGTCAAGGTGATCCAGATCTGAATTATGCAAATATAATCGAACTAATTTCAAATGTTAAAGAAAATAAAATTATTAACTTTAATATAGTAGAAATTGATTCAAAATTATATTGGCCTAATGGTTGGACAAATACTGATAAACTTTACGAATATGGATCTCCAATTACATCTCTAGCTATTGAAAGTAATCACAATAAATATGAAGATATTTATGCTTTAAGAAATTTTATTAAAAACTATTTAAAAAGTAAATTTCCTAATTCAAAAGTAAATATAGATTTTTTTGATTCAGAAAAAATATTTTATTTAAAAGATATTACAGAGATAAGTAAAATATATTCAACTCCAATTCTTTCATTATTAACTCTTACGAATTCTGAAAGCCATAATTTTACAGCTGAATCACTCTTTAAAAATGTCTCAAATACATGGAACGATAATGACTATATAAAATTGAAAAGATGGCTTGAGAATAAAGGCCTCCCAGCAACTAAGACTTACTTTGCAGATGCTAGTGGATTGTCTCGAAAAAATAGAATTACAACAAAGTTAGTTGTATTGTTTTTAGATAAAATGAGATATTCTAATAATTTTCAAGCTTATCAATCTACACTTTCAATTACAGGAGTAAGAGGAACATTAGCTAAAAGATTTGTAAATAGTGAATTATCTGGAAAGTTTTTTGGGAAAACTGGAACTCTTTCAAATGTCTTTGCATTATCTGGCTTTTTATATAAAAATGAAAAGCCAATAATTATAAGTATTATCCAAAATTCTAATAAAATTGATAAAGAAAAAGCATATAAATTATTGCGTGATCTTTATTACTTGAAATCTTGTTAATAAAAATATTATTTAAAATATTCTTTTAAATCCCTCTCAACTGAGGGAGGTACCATGTGATTAATTTCACCACCAAATTTTGCAACTTCTTTTACTAAAGAACTACTAAGAAAACTATAATTTGTATTTGTGGATAAAAATATAGTTTCAACATCATTATTAAGAGATTTATTTGTATGAGCAATCTGAAGTTCATACTCAAAATCACTCATTGCTCTTAAGCCTCTAAGAATAAGATTAGCTTTTAGATCATTTGCACAATCCACAGTGAGTCCTGAATAAGAAATAACTTCAATATTAGGTAAATGAGAAAGAGAATTTTTTATTTGTATTATTCTTCTTTCAAGATTAAATGTTGGTGTTTTAGAAGTATTTTCTAAAACAGCAACTACTAAATTGCCAAATATTTTTTCAGCCCTTTCTATTAAATCAAGATGCCCGTTTGTTAAAGGATCAAAAGTACCTGGATAAAGAATTTTCATGAATTTATTATGATCGAATAAGAAATTTAGTTAAAATAAGATTATTAGATAAATCAATTATGACATTAAATCTAGAAGCAAAAAAAATCTTATTAAGAAAAATACCTCACGGATTATTTATTTGTGGTGTTAGAGACGAAGATAAAAATGAAGTGAATGGATTTACTGCAAGTTGGGTGACTCAAGGTTCCTTCACCCCACCATTAGTTGTAATGGCTGTTAGAGCAGAGGGTTCTAGTCATGAAATAATAAAGTCCACCAATAAGTTCTCATTAAATGTGCTCAAAAGTGATCAAAAGGATCTAGCTGCTGTTTTCTTTAAACCTCAAAAAGCATTAGGAGGTAGATTTGAATCTGTTGAATTTAATTTAGGTGAGCTTGGATTGCCTATTTTAGTTGATAGTGTTGGTGGAGTTGAATGTAATGTTGTTGGAAGTGTTATGCATGGAGACCATACCGTTTTTGTAGGAGAGGTTAAATCTGCTTATCTGAATAATGATGTTGACTCACTAAATTTATCTTCAACTGGCTGGAATTATGGAGGGTAATTATCATAAATGAGTAATTCCTCTATCGAAAAAATAGATAACAAATATAATTTTAAAATTGAATATAAATTAATTAATAATAAGAAGTTATTAAAATCAAGATTATCCGAAATTCCAAAGTCATCTGGTTGTTATCTTTTTAAAGATATTGATAGTAACTTACTTTATATCGGTAAATCTAAAAAACTACGTAGTAGAGTAAGTAGTTATTTCAATAATTATTCAGATTTAACGCCCAGATTAAGTTTGATGGTTCGTCAAATAACTGAAATAGAAATAATAGTAACAGATAGCGAATATGAAGCATTAAATTTAGAATCAAATTTAATTAAAACAAACAAACCTTACTTTAATATTCTTTTAAAGGATGATAAGAAATATCCATATCTTTGTATAACTTGGAGTGAAAAATATCCTCGAATATTTATTACAAGAAGAAGAAGAAATAGAAATAATTTAGATAGATATTATGGACCTTATGTTGATGTCGGATTATTAAGGAGAACACTATTTACGATAAAAAAAATATTTCCACTTAGACAAAGACCAAGGCCAGTTTATAAAGATAGAACTTGTTTGAATTATTCAATAGGAAGATGTCCAGGTGTTTGCCAAGAAGTTATATCATCTGACGATTATAAAAAAATAATGAAACAAGTATCTATGATATTTCAGGGAAGAAATGATGACTTAGAAATATTTTTACAAAAAAAAATGCTGCAATTTTCAAATGATTTAGATTATGAGAATGCAGCAAAAATAAGAGACCAAATTTCAGGTTTAAAATTATTAACTGAATCACAAAAAATATCAATACCAGATTCTTCAATTAATAGAGATATCTTTGGAATAGTTTCAGACAAAAATGTAGCTAGTATACAAATTTTCCAAATGAGATCTGGTAAGCTCATTGGGAGAATTGGCTATAGTCAAAAATTAAATAATGAAGATGAAAATCTCATTCTACAAAAGATATTAGAAGAGCATTATATGAATGTTGAAGCTGTAGAAATACCATCAGAAATTCTTATTCAATATAACCTGCCAAAACAAGCAACAATAGAGGATTGGTTAACGGATCTAAGAAAAAAGAAAGTAAAAATCTTAATCCCAAAAAGAAATAAAAAACATGAAACTGTAGAAATGGTTTTAAAAAATGCGAAATTGGAATTAGATAGAATAATTAATGGGATACAAGATAATGAATCATCAATTGAAGATCTTGCCCAAATACTTGAATTAAGCGAACAACCTAAAAGAATTGAAGGTTATGATATAAGCCATATTCAAGGTAGTGACCCTGTAGCATCACAAGTCGTTTTTATTGATGGGATTCCTTCTAAACAGCATTATAGGAAATATAAAATTAAAGATCCAAACGTTGTTTTAGGGCATAGTGATGATTTTGCTTCGATATATGAAGTAATACATAGAAGGTTTAAAAAATGGTCAAGATTTAAAGAAAACGGAGGGGATTTTTCAATATTAAATGATAAAACGAATAGTAAACTAGACAATGAAATTCTTTCAGACTGGCCTGATTTAATAATGATTGATGGAGGAAAAGGACAGTTAAATGCAGCTATTAAAGCATTAAAAGAATTAAATCTTGAGGAAGAAGTAACTATATGTTCATTAGCAAAAAAACAAGAAGAAATATTTATTCCAGGCTTTACTAAGTCTCTTGATACTGACGAAAATCAAAAAGGAGTTCTTCTATTAAGAAGGGTAAGAGATGAAGCACATAGATTTGCATTATCTTTTCATAGAGACAAAAGATCTAAAAGAATGAATAGATCTCAATTGTCCCAAATTAGTGGATTAGGACCATCAAGAATAAGAGAATTGCTTGAGCATTTTAAATCAATAGACGCGATAAGAATAGCTAGTAAAGAGGATTTATCAAAAGTTAAAGGACTTGGAAAAAATTCAGTAAATGATATATATGAATATTTTAACGAGTTATAAATATTAATTAATTTTTGAAAAATAGATTTCTTGATATTGTTAAATATAACTATATTAAAAATATATATTTTTAAATTAATCTAGTAATTTGGCAGCTGAAGCATATCTCTGGTTTAAGTCACTTCACATTATTGGTGTAATCGTTTGGTTTGCTGGCCTTTTTTATTTAGTAAGACTTTTCATATATCATGAAGAATCTAAAAATATGGATAATGAATTAAAAATTGCCTTTAATAAACAATACACCTTGATGGAAAAAAGGCTGGCGAATATAATCACAACACCTGGGATGATATTAGCTTTAAGTATGGCTATATGCATGGTTATTATGCAACCAAGTTGGTTAAGTGAGAAGTGGTTACAAATTAAAATTTCTTTTGTTTTAGGATTAGTAATTTATCATTCTTACTGTTACAAAATAATGTATTCATTACAAAATGGTACTTCAACCATTTCAGCTAAAAACCTTAGATTATTAAATGAATTGCCTACTTTATTATTATTTATAATTGTACTTTTAGTTATTTTTAAAAATAATTTTCCAACTAGTGTTGCTACATGGAGCGTAGTTGGACTAATTATTCTCATGTTGGCTTCAATACAATTATATGCAAAGATTAGAAAGAAAAATGAGAATTCATTAAGTAATGAATAGGGAAGACTTAGTAAAATTAACCTCCAATATTAATAAAAATAGTTGTCCTAAAAATATTAATTTTCACTGTCATACAAAATTTAGTGATGGAAGTCTTGAACCATATGAACTTTTAGAACAAGCTTATAAAAATAACTTGAAATTTTTATCAATAACCGATCACCATACAATTAAAGCTCATGAATATATAAAAAAAAATAATATACTCAAAAGTTATCCTAAAGATTCTTTTACATTAATTACGGGAATAGAAATTAATTGTTTGATTCTGGGATGTTTAGTACATGTAATTGGATTGGGAATAGATATAAAAAGTAAATACCTAAATCCTTACATCCTTGGAGAGTCTCCAATAGGTAATGATTTAAATATTAAATCAGTTATTAATGCAATAAATTTAGCTGGTGGTTTATCATTTCTTGCACACCCAGCGAGATACAGGATTCCCTTTTATAAATTAATTCCAGAGGCCAAAATACAAGGTATTGATGGAATAGAGGTTTGGTACGATTATGAACTTAATGAAGTATGGAATCCTAGTTTATTTGTTTGTTCAGAAATAGATAAATTAGCAGATAAATATTCAATGCTAAAAACATGCGGAACAGATAGTCATGGACTTTCGCTATTAGGTAGATAATTCAGAATTCGTTTTTTTCAATTATTGAATCAGTATTAATAATTATGTTCTTTAAATTTTCAATGACATCTGATGAACAATTATTCCACATTTTTCTATTGACAATTTCAAGTAATCTTTGTGCAATATCTCTTAAAGCCCATGGATTATTCTCTAGAAAGAAATTCCTAAGATCTAGATCACATAACCATGATTTATAAACTTCCTCATAACACCAATCTGAGACTACTTCAGTAGAAGCATCAAAAGCATATAAGTAATCTAGTGTAGCTGAAAATTCAAACGCTCCTTTATAACCATTATCCTTCATTCCATTTATCCATTTAGGGTTAAGTATTCTTGATATAACAACTTTATTAATTTCATCTTGTAATTTTGAAATTTTAGATAATCCAAATTTTGATAAATCACCATGATACATTTCAGGTAATTTACCGCTCAATTTTTTTACTGCTGAAGATAATCCACCCTGAAACTGATAATAATCATCAGAATCTAAAATATCATGTTCCTTATTATCTTGGTTATGAACAACTAACTGTACATTTTTAAGAGCATTTTCTAATGATTTTTTATCCTCTACAGGTTCAAGATTATCATTATAAATCCACTTACTCCAATTAAGAAAAGATTGTCCAAAATCATCAATATTTTCCCAATTAGAATTAGAAATTAGTTCTTGCAGACCAGCTCCATATGAACCTGGCGCTGACCCAAATATACGATTAATTGAATCACCATCCCTTGATGCCCCAGCAAGAGGGTTAGATTTATCATCCTCATTAAGATTAGAAACAAGATTTATTGCTTTAGAAGTTAATTTAACTAACTGTGGAAATGCATCTCTAAACATTCCCGAAATCCTTAAAGTTACATCAACCCTTGGTCTTTCGAGAACAGATAAAGGAATGATTTCAAGATCTACTACTCTTCTTGAAGGACCATCCCAAATAGGTTGTACGCCTAATAAATATAGTATTTGACAAATGTCTTCACCACCATTTCTCATTGTGGATGTTGCCCATACAGATATTGCTATATTTTTTAAATCTTCTCCATTATCTTGTTTGTATAAATCAAGTATTTGTGAAGCGGATTGACAACCAACACTCCATGCTGATTCAGTTGGCAATCCTCTCGAATCAACTGAAAAGAAATTTTTACCAGTTGGTAAAGCTTCAGTTTTACCTCTCGTAGGGGCACCAGATGGACCACTGTTTACATATTGTCCATTTAATGAATTAATAAATGATAATTTCTCATTATATGAAGAATTAATGATTGGATATAGAATCTCTTTTTTTAATAATAAAAAATACTTAATATGTTTTTTTTCATTAAAGAAATAGTCAATTATTTTCTGATTTTTATTTTTTTCTAGATTTTTTATATTGGTATTCTTTTTGTAAAAAAACAAATATATTAAATACTTTGCTTGTTGTTCCAAAAAATCAATGGCCATTCTAAGGTTTAAAATGTTTTTGTTGGAAAAAGTCAATAATATATTTTTATCCTTTTCACTTAACTTTTGATCATATTTATTTGTCCAAGGATCCAAATCTAGTTTTAAATGTTTTGCTATGTATTGAACAATCCCAATTCGATTGGCATTTGGCACTCTAGCGATACACAAGAATAAATTTATTTCATTAATGTCATTCTGCCTATTACCAAAAATATGCAAACCTGTCCTAATTTGAGATTCCTTAATTTTGCAAAGAAAAGAATCAATCTCTTCAATTTTATTATTTTTATTATTTAAAGTGATTTCGTTAAAATCTTTTTTAATTAATTCAAAAATGGATTTTTCTATAATTTCTATCCGATTAGAATTTAATAATTTTGCTTCAAAATATTCGTCTAAATAATTTTCTAATTTTGAATATTTTCCATATAATTCTGACCTATCTAAAGGAGGGGTTAAATGATCAATAATTGTTGCAGCAGTTCTTCTTTTAGCTTGGGATCCTTCTCCAGGATCATTTACGATAAAAGGATATATGTTTGGTATTGCTGGACAAATAATATTTGGAAAACATTTATTACTGAGACCTATAGATTTGCCAGGTAACCATTCAACAGTCCCATGTTTACCAATATGGCAAATAGCATTTGCGTTAAAAACTTTATCAATCCAAAAATATTGTGCTAAATATCTATGGGGAGGTGGAAGATCGGGAGAATGAATATCTCTATCAGTGAAAGCGTCATAACCTCGTTGAGGTTGAATCAATAATGTTATTTTTCCAAATCTAATACCATTTATTGAGAAGCCTTCATTATCTAGATCAATCGCTTCTGATGGTTTGCCCCAACGGTTAACAATAATATTTTTTGGTTCAAATTCTAAATAATTCCAATATTTTAAATATTCACTAAGTGGTAAGTAATCTAATGGTTTATTATTTTGAGATTCAAGATCATTAGTTCTAGTTTTTATAAGTATTGACATTAATTCAGAAGAATCTTGAGGATAATTACAAGATCCAAGATCATAACCTTCTTCTTTTAACCAGTTAAGAATATTTATTATCGAAGATGGTGTATTAAGACCAACACCATTACCGATTCTTCCATTCTTTACTGGATAATTACTTATTATTAAGCAAATTTTTTTATCAAAATTATTAAGTTTTTGAAGTTTCACATAATTTGTTGCAAATCTTGAAATCCATTTAATACCTACTTGATCAGCTTTGTAACTGGTTATTTCACTGTAGAGTGTATTTTTTTCAGAAATTATTTCTTTAAATGCTGAAGGACAGGTAGTAATCCTTCCATCAAATTCAGGAATAATTATTTGCATTAATAAATCAGATGAATTCATTCCAATGGAGGAATTTAACCAATTTTTTCTTGATCTATTTGAAGAGAGAAGCTGTAAAATTGGAATTTTAAGAGAAGTAAAAATATTTGTAGAATTTTCAATTAATTCGTTTTTTTTGATTTGAGATGAAGAAAATGAAGTTGTGGTAATTATTAATTTAATATCTTCCTTTTTAAAAATATCTATTAATTTCTTTTGAATAATATGATCTTTTAGTGTGGAAATAAATAACGTTTTAGGCGATAGTCCGCATCTTCGTAACTGCAAGTTAAGTTTTTCGTTTACTTCAATTTCATTAGCCAAAAAAAGTGATTTATAGGATATTATTCCTATTTTTTCGCCTTTTTCAATTTTCCAATCATATAAATAAGGATCTGCATAAAAACTAATATTCAAAAACTCATCAGGAATTAATGTTTCATTTTCCTTTAGATAATTTAAACAATTAAGAAATTTTCTATAATTGTCCATTCCTCCCGATCTTAGTAATCTAGAAATATTTAATGCAATATTTTTATCTATACTACTTATTTCACTTAAGGAAACTTCCTGATCAACGGTACCTGATAGGATTACTAACTTCCTTTTTTTATTGACTGCTTGCCAATTTAAAAGTTGTTCAATTCCATAGTTCCATGTACCTTTATCTCCAAAAATTCTTAGTATGACAACTTTTGCATAATTAATTGTTTTTAATAAATAATTATCTATTTGAGCTGAGGAATTTAAATTAGAAATTTCTAAAGCTCTTATATTATTCTTTAATGAAGCAAATTCCTTTTCTAACAATAAGTTTGATATGAGATTTAAATCAGCTTTGACACTTGTTAAAAAAATAAAATCTGCCGCTGGTTGCTCAATTAAATCATCCTTATTCTTTTCATTTCCTGCTATATTTAATATCCTGTGCATTTTTATATATAAATAAGGTTTAGAATACGTAAGTAGGATAAAACAAGTTTACCTTAATTAAATAAATTGAATATGCATGAATTTCTTCCATACGCCTGGTTCGAAGGTAAATGTATTCCATTTAAAGAAGCAAAAATATCAATAGCTACTCATGCATTACATTATGGTACTGCTGCATTTGGAGGAATGCGAGCGATACCTAACCCTACAAATAAAGAAGAATTCCTTTTATTTAGAACAGATAAACACATAAAAAGATTATCTCAAAGTGCAAAATTACTCTTAACTGATATTTCTGAAGAATATATTTTTAAAGCCTTAGAGGAAGTTATAAAAAGAAATAAGCCAGAAAAACCTATTTATATTAGACCATTCGTATATACAAGCGATTTAGGTATAGCTCCTAGGTTACACAATATTGAAACAGATTTCTTTATGTATTGTATTGAACTAGGAGATTATCTATCCCCAGATGGAGTTTCTTGTAGAATGAGTAGTTGGACTAGACAAGAAGATAGATCTCTCCCATTAAGAGGAAAAATAAGTGGGGCTTATATTACTAGTTCTTTAGCTAAAACAGAAGCTAGTTTATCGGGTTTTGATGAAGCTTTGTTATTAAATTCAAGTGGTAAGGTAAGCGAAGCTAGTGGTATGAATTTATTTATTGTAAGAAATGGGGACTTAATCACTCCTGGTGTTGATCAAGATATCCTTGAGGGGATTACTAGAGCTAGTGTAATTGAATTAGCAAAATCTTTTGGAATAAATGTAATTGAAAGGCCTGTTGATAAAACAGAATTATTAATAGCAGATGAAGTTTTTCTAACTGGTACAGCAGCAAAAATTACACCAGTTAAAAAAATTGAATCAAGTGAATTAAATGCAGAAAGACCAATAATGAATAAATTAAAAAGTAAGCTTATAGAAATAACAGAAGGTCGTTCTCAAGACTATGATAATTGGGTAACAAGAATTTCTCTAAAATAAATTAATTTTTACCTAAAAATGGAATCTTTCAGAACCTATTTAAATAGAGATGAAAAGCCATTAATAATTTTTGACGGGGGGACTGGAACATCTTTTCAGAACTTAAATCTTACTGCCGAGGACTTTGGAGGAAAAGAATTAGAGGGTTGTAATGAAAACCTTGTTTTATCATCACCAAAGGTCGTTGAAAAGGTTCATAATTCATTCTTAGCAGCAGGTTGTCATGTTATAGAAACTAATACTTTTGGAGCCTCATCAATAGTTCTTGATGAATATGATATTGCGGATAAGGCATATGAGATAAATAAAAATGCTGCATTAATAGCCAAAAAGGCTGCTGCCAAATATGCATCAGTAGATAAGCCAAGGTTTGTTGCTGGCTCAATTGGACCAACGACTAAATTACCCACGTTAGGGCATATAGATTTTGATGAATTAAAGCAATCATATAAAGAACAAATATATGGTCTTACAGATGGAGGAGTTGATCTTCTTTTAATTGAAACTTGTCAAGATGTATTACAAATTAAATCTGCCTTATTAGCTTCTAAAGAAGTACTTGATAGTAAAAATATAGATATACCTATAATGGTATCAATAACAATGGAAACAACAGGTACTATGCTTGTTGGATCTGACATCGCCTCTGCATTAACAATATTAGAACCATTTAACATAGATATCCTTGGACTGAATTGTGCAACTGGTCCAGAACAAATGAAAGAACATATTAAATATTTATCTGAAAATTCTCCTTTCGCTATAAGCTGTATTCCCAATGCAGGACTTCCTGAAAATATTGGTGGTGTTGCTCATTACAGATTAAAGCCAATAGAATTGAAGATGCAGTTAATGAATTTTATATATGACTTTAAAGTTCAATTAATAGGTGGATGTTGTGGGACAACACCTGAACATATTAAATATCTTTCTTCAATAATCGATGATATTACTTATAACGAAAGGTCTAACAAAATTGGTAATAACAATTTAAGTGGTTATATTCCTTCTGCATCATCAATATATAATTCTGTACCATACAAACAAGATAATTCTATCTTGATTGTAGGAGAAAGATTAAATGCAAGTGGATCTAAAAAGGTAAGGGAGTTATTAAATAACGACGATTGGGATGGACTAGTTTCAATTGCCAAGCAACAACAAAAAGAAAATGCACACGTTCTTGATGTGAATGTTGATTATGTGGGGAGAGACGGAGTGAAAGATATGAAAGAAATAACTTCAAGACTAGTCACCAATATAAATTTGCCATTAATGATTGACTCTACAGATGCTGACAAAATGGAAAGTGGATTAAAGTCAGCAGGTGGTAAATGTATTATAAATTCAACCAATTACGAAGATGGCAATGAAAGATTTGATCAAGTACTAAATTTAGCCTTAGGGTATGGTTCAGGTCTTGTTGTAGGAACTATTGATGAAGATGGAATGGCAAGGAATGCAGATAAAAAATATAAAATTGTTAAACGAGCGCTTAATAGAACTAGAGAATGTGGCTTGTCAGATTATGAGCTATTTTTTGATCCATTAGCTCTGCCAATATCTACTGGGATAGAAGAAGATAGATTAAACGCTAAAGAAACAATTACTGCTATATCAAAAATTCGTGAAAATTTCCCAGATATTCATATCATACTGGGGATATCAAACATTAGTTTTGGTCTTTCACCATTATCAAGAATTAATCTAAATTCAATATTTTTAGATGAATGCATTAAAGCAGGATTGGATTCTGCTATCATCGCACCAAATAAAATTTTGCCATTATCAAAAATTTCTAAAGAAACTAAAAAGCTTTGCTTAGATTTGATATATGACAAAAGACAATTTGAAGATGATATTTGTATTTATGATCCATTAGTAGAACTAACAAAAGCTTTTCAAGATTTATCTATTCAAGATTTCAAAAAAGCATCTATAGAAAATAAAAATCTAACTCTGGAAGAAAGTCTAAAAAATCATATTATTGATGGAGAAAAAATAGGTTTAGAGGATCAATTAAATAAAGCGTTAAAAAAATATAAACCTCTTGAAATAATTAATACTTTTTTACTTGATGGGATGAAAGTTGTAGGAGATTTATTTGGTTCAGGTCAAATGCAATTGCCATTTGTACTCCAATCAGCAGAAACAATGAAATTTGCTGTTTCAATCTTAGAACCATATATGGAAACTGTAGATGAAAGCATATCAAATGGAAAACTATTAATTGCAACTGTCAAAGGCGATGTTCATGATATTGGAAAAAATTTAGTAGATATAATACTTACAAATAATGGTTATGACGTAATAAATCTTGGAATAAAGCAAGATGTTTCAGCAATTATAGATGCACAAAAAAAGCACAAAGCAGATTGCATCGCTATGAGTGGATTACTTGTTAAATCAACTGCTTTTATGAAAGATAATTTAGAAGCATTTAACAATGAAAATATTAGTGTACCAGTAATATTAGGTGGCGCAGCCTTAACCCCAAAATTTGTAAATGAGGACTGCAGCAAAATATATAAAGGGAAAATATTGTACGGAAAAGATGCGTTCACTGATCTTAAATTTATGAATGAATATATGGATAATAAAAAAAAGGGTAATTGGTCAAATACGGAGGGTTTCATTAACAATGAAGGTATAAATATTAATTTAGCCTCATCAAAATCCAACTCTCAAGCTGTTAAAAAATCAATATCTATAGATATAGAGACTTCTAAATTAAATTTAAAAGAAAATTTTATAAGATCTAAATTTATAAATGAGGAAGAACCAATTCAATCCCCTTTCTTGGGAACGAAAGTCTTGAACGAGGTTGATATAGATTTAAATAAGTTAATTTTTTATTTAGATACAAAAGCTCTATTTAGCGGACAATGGCAAATAAAAAAAGGAAAAAACCAAAGCGTAGATGAATACAATAACTATTTGGATTCATATGCTAAACCATTGCTAGATAGATGGTTAGAAACAATTGTAGAAAAAAAACTTATTTCACCCAAAGCAGTTTATGGATATTTCAGATGCGGTAGAAAAGATAATAGTATTTTCTTATTTGATGATAAATCATTAAATAAAATTTCCGAATTTAATTTCCCAAGACAAAAATCTGGGAATAATTTTTGCATAGCTGATTTTTATTGTGATTTGAAAAAGGATAAACCGATAGATATATTTCCTATGCAGGCAGTAACGATGGGCGATATTGCTAGTGAATATTCTCAAAAATTATTTAAAGAAGATAAATATAGCGATTATTTATTATTCCATGGACTTACAGTGCAATTAGCAGAAGCTCTAGCTGAGTATGTCCATGCATTAATTCGTATTGAATGTGGTTTTAGGACTGAAGAACCAGACAAAAATAGAGAAATACTAGCTCAAAAATATAGAGGAGCTAGATATTCTTTTGGTTATCCTGCATGTCCAAAAGTATCTGATTCAAAAATACAATTATCATTGTTGGATACTAAAAGAATAAGCTTGACCATGGATGAATCTGAACAACTTCATCCAGAACAAAGTACTACAGCTATCATTTCACTGCACTCAAAAGCTAAATATTTCAGCGCTTAATCTAAATCTTTAGTTGTTTTCTAAATATTCAATAATTTCTTCTTGAAGTTCTTCCATCGTTTCATTATCACCTAAATCAAGTCCCTCTCCCGCCGCGTCCTGTGTTAACTCAAGATAATATGAAGCGCCTTCACTAGATAAAAATTCTAATGCAGAAGTTTCATCACTATCTTTAAAAGCTTCATAAAGAGCTTTAAATGCTATGTTTTCAGTAAAGTCCCAATCCATAATGAAAAAAACCTTATTAGAATTATTACCTCCTTACCCCCCATACTCGTCAACCTTTTTTAAAGAAATGTTGGTGTTTTATTATTATTAAAAAAATCTATGACCATAAATAATCAAAATCAGTTAAATGTGCTTGGCGAAAAAATTGAGATTTGTAGTTGCACACCTATGACAGGGTGGTTCAGGGATGGATTTTGCAATTATGACAAGAATGATGGAGGCAATCATTCTATATGTTGTGTGATGGATGATAATTTCCTGAAATATAGTAAATCACAAGGTAATGATTTAATTACTCCCATGCCTATTTATTCCTTCCCAGGACTAAAGGATGGTGATCATTGGTGTATTTGTCTTGATAGGTGGAAGCAAGCATTATTAGACGGTCTTGCACCAAAAGTCATATTAGAATCAACTAATATTGTAGTCTTAGAATCAGTACCTCTTGAAAAATTGAAAGAATATCAATTTAATAAAAAGTAATTACAAGTTTATTTTTTTTTTTAAAATGGTTATGATAAATTTTTTTAAATGAGTTTAGAAATATATTGGAAAAAAGCATTAGAACAAACTCGATTATCAATTGATGATGAATCTTTATATCCTCTCAAAACTGATATTATTACAAGAGATTTATATGAAAAAGACGACTTCATAATTAGGAAACTAGATACTTCAAAATTTATTAAAAAAAAAATTTATGGTCCTAAGCAAAATCCGTTTTGTCCTTGGGAAAAGATACTAGAAATTGATAAAATAGGTGATAATCATCAACTAATATTAAATAAGTACCCTGTACAAAAAGGTCATATTTTACTTATTACAAGTGAATGGAAACCTCAAAATGGATGGTTAGATATTAAAGATTGGAGAGCGATCCAACAAGTTAATAATGATACTAGTGGATTATGGTTTTTCAATAGTTCTCCAATTGCGGGAGCAAGTCAACCTCACAGGCATTTTCAACTTCTGCGTAGATCTAAAGGTGAGATATCATGCCCTAGAGAAAAGTGGTTTTTAGAGATGAACTCATATCAAGATCTAGATAGTAAGCTTAAAAAAAATATTATTGTATCCAAATTTAATTTTTTAGAAAATCCATCATGTCTTTTTGAGTTTTACTTAGAATTATGCAAGAAATTGGGACTTGGGGATCCTATTAGTGATAAGAAACCGATATGTTCCCACAATATTTTAATAACTAATAAATGGATCGCTATTATAAAAAGAAAAAATGATTATATTCATGGTTTCAGTATTAACGGTTTAGGATTTGCAGGATATCTACTAGTAACTGAAAATTCAAATATTAATTATTTAAAGAAATTTGGCCCTGAGAAACTTCTAGAAAGTTTTGTTTGAATACTAATTAGTTACCTCAACTTCCTTATCCCTGCTTATTTGGCTTTCAAGAACTTCTATGGAAGCTGTTACAGATGCAATTTTACGTTCAAGTGAATCCTTAATATAATTGAGCATTTCTAATTTCTTGTGTTGATAAAAACTCTTTTTTTCTTTAGATGACTTGAAATAACAATTAAACATTTTTTGTATCCATTATAAAAAGATACTTAATTGACTTGTGACATAAAAATAAATTGGTTTTAATTTAAAAACAATATTCCTTATGGACTTTCAATTTTTTTTGAATAAAATTAAATAAATTCCAAACTCTTCAAGAAAATATTATTGAATATTCCTGAAAATTCAAATACAAAAAGAATTTCAATTGATTTACCTGAGGAACTAATTTCCAGGTTTGATCAATTACGAAAAGAGTGGGGATTTAGAGCAAGAGGACCTGTAATAGAAAAGATACTTAAAGAACTTCTTCAAGAAGATGATTTACTACCTAAGAACCAACAGCAAGAAATAGACTTTAACGATAAGAATAATAATGAAAATTTAAATATTGATGAAGATACTGCATTGGTATTAATTAAATCAGACGTAAAAAAAGAAGTTAATGAGATATCTTTGAATAAAAGATCAACAAATAACAATCAATATAAAGAAAAAGCCAACTCAAATATAAGCCTCCCCAATTTTGTTGAAAAAAAAGTAAAGAATCTAAGAAGAAGTATTAATAGTGAAAAATTAAAGGAGAATATTAATGATATTCAAATTAATACAATCAAAGAAACTGAATTAATAAAATGTCGAATTGCGTTAATTAGTCATTGGAAAACTTTATATGGATCAGTTCCTAATGACCATGTAGTAGAAGCTTCAATGGATTGGTTTGAAAGGGATATATGGCCAAATCTTGATGGAACTGAAAATCTACCCTTTACTTGGAGTGCAGCCAATAAATTAATGTCAGAATTATGCCCATTTTGGATAAAGAAAAATCCATCCCTTGAAATTGTTTTATTAATGATTGGCGTTTTAGAAGACCCTTTTGCTACATCAGATCTGATAAATAGAATACCAACACTTATGAGAAGGTTTGTAAGTAGATTTAAGCGAAATAATAGATCAAATTCATTTGAAACTTTGGACTCAACAATGACAGTACATGGAGCACTTAAATTATTGAATTTATCAACATCAGCAGGATCAGCTCATACATTCCGTAAAATTAGGGAGGCCTATAAATCAATAGCCTTAGAGACACATCCAGATGCTGGAGGATCAACAGATCAAATGAGAAAATTAAATGAAGCGTATCAATTGCTAAAAAATCTATATAGAGATTAGTATAGCAATTCTCAAATAAGACTAATTATAAGTCTAATTAATAGTCTCATATAAGATAACTGTTAAGTTTATAATTTCTAATTTTAATTAATTATTATTATTATTCAAATTTATGAAAACAAAAATTATGTATAAATATAATTAAGATAAAATTTACTTTTAAATTATAAAAATTTCTCTGTATAGAACTTCTTAAATAAGACTTATTATTGGTCTATTATATAGTCTCAAAATAGATAAGTAAGATAAATAAATTAATCGATTTTAATGAATCATGTCCAAACTGCTTAATGCCTGGGAAAATTTAAAAATTGAATAATAAATCAATAAATTATGTCCTTTCAATGTCCAAGAAATTAATACGGGCTAGAAAGTATTGTTACAAGGGCCATTTATGCGCTTCCGTACTGCCTTAAAGACAGTACTACTTAGACTGAAGCTTTTGAATGGCAGTTTGCTTATCAATGCTGGGTACATCACTTAATCCATTTGCGTCAAACCAAGGGGCACTAGCCCAATCAAAACCTTCTCCAAAAGTGTTATCGGGTGCAGCTATGTACCAATGACATGAAGCATCAGGTACATCTACGGAACATTTAGACCAATCGTCTGACCACTGGGGAACCTGGACCCAAAGTACGGATGATAGTAATAGAGAAATTAAATTCATCATGTAATTTATAATACAACATTAATCAGTTTTATAGGATTATTATTTGTCTTATATAGGAATTATATAAGACTAAGAATAAGTCTCATATTAGATTTATAATACAGCTAATTTCTCAATTTTGTATTAAAACATTTCTCAACTTTTGAAATGATATTTGAATGTATTGATGTAATGTCTGAGTCAAGTAATGTTTTATCTTCATCTCTATAAGATAATCTAAATGTATAACTTACCTGGTCATCCCCAAGTTTTATATCTTCAAAAACATCAATTAGATATACATCCTCTAAAAGATTTTTTCCTGTTTTTCTTATTTGTGATGTTATTTCACTAATTAAAAATTTCTTATTGAAAACAAAATTTATATCTCTTTCCATTTTTGGAACAATTGGGTATTGCTTAAATATTGGAATCCATTTATTTTTTCTTGTACTAGCACTTAAGAGGTTAGCAACATTTAGACTAAATAAGTAAACTTTTTTTAGTGACTTCTTTTCTAATGTTAATTTAGGATGAATTTCACCAAAATATCCTGCATCTTTCCCTTCAATAACTAATTTCGCTGTTCTTCCTGGATGAAGAAAATCAATTGAATCAGTAGGTTTATCCTCAATTTTTATGTTCAAAGATGATAAAGCCTCCTTTAACTTTCCTCTGGCCTCGTAATAATTAAGATCAATATCCTTACCCGAATTTATCCATTTTCCAAATTTTCTATGTCCATAAATTGCACCATTCAGAACTTCTTCTTGAATGAACTCAGTTTTTTTATGAAAAACATTTCCAATTTCAAATATATAACAACTTGCTTGTCCAGATTTTATATTACGGTTCACTATCTCCAAATGTTCTTTCCAGATATTATCTCTAAGACAGCTTGTTTCTAATAACAAAGGATTAGAAATCTTTATAAGTTTTTCATTATCTTCAGGAACAAGAGAGTAGCTTAGTACCTCGTTAAAACCGTTTTCTATAAAACCATTTTTTACTTTTCTCAATGCCAACTGTTCTGATGACAATTTTCCAGGCTTAATTGGATTAGGAAGTTTTAAGTCAAATCTGTCATACCCTATTAATCTCGCTATTTCTTCAATTAAATCTATTTCTCTTATTAAATCATGTGATCTATTAGGAATTACTGCTACATCCCAGCCATATTCCTTATTCTTTAAAGTACAACCTATGAGTTTTAATTTATCAACTATTTCATTATCAGATAAATTTCTTTTTTCAAATTGATCGTTAATTATTAATGGGCCAAGAATTTTATGTATTCGATTTCTCCGTAGTTTAATAAATAAATCCTCATTACTTATTAAATTGGAAGTATTGATGATTGGTGAATTAATAGAAAAATATTCTTCTAAAAGATTAATTGCCCTTGTTACTGCACTTATTGTATTTTTTGATGAAATCCCTTTTTCATACCTGCTGCTAGATTCTGTTCTTATGCCAACCGCCTTTGAAGATTTTCTTATAGTAACTGGATTAAAAACAGCGCCTTCAAGGTAAATAGATGAGGTAGTATTAGTAACAGAAGTCTCTAAACCACCTATCACCCCTGCAATTGCTACTGGTTTATCACAACAAGTAATAACTGTGATATTGTCATTTAAATCATATTTTTTACCATCTAAGCAAATAAGGCTTTCGTTATCCTTACCTTTTCTAATAGAGAAATCTTCTGGAGAAACTTCATTGCCAATTAAGTTTGATAGTTTATCTTTATCAAACGCATGCAAAGGTTGACCTTGTTCTAAAAGAATATAATTAGTCAAATCAACTAGAAGGTTTATAGATTTTATACCTGATTTTTCTATACGGTCTTTAAGCCAATTTGGCGATAATTTCTCTCCATTTACTCCATCAATGCAACTTATTGTATAAATGCAATTAGATTGTATAGCCTCTGGACAAAGTTTAATTCCCTTAAGTAAATGAATATTATATTTATGGTTTAATTCTGGAAAATTTAAGGTGGATTCTAAAAGGGCAGAAATTTCACGAGCTATACCTATAACAGACATTCCATCAGGTCTATTAGCTGTAATAGCTAAATCATATATATAATCATTTAATTGAAGCAAGTCAGAACCTGGAGTGCCCAATTCATGTTTTAAGGCTAAATCTTCATTGATGATCTCTATCCCTTCGCTAGAGTCTTCTAAACCCAGTTCCTGTAGTGAACATATCATTCCTTCACTAATGACACCTCTAATTTCACTTCTTTTAATAGTTAAATCAACAGCATTTAAATTCGCGCCGACAGTAGCAACATAAACATAAATATTTGGTTTAATATTGTTCGCACCACAGATAATTTGTAAATTCTTTGAATTACCAATATCGACTTTACAAATTGAAAGTTTGTCAGATCCTTCGTGTTTTGAAACAGATAATACCTTACCTAAAACAACACCATTTACATTTTTTGAACAATCTTCTAATGATTCAACCTCAAATCCACCAATAGACAATTTCTCAGAGAGATCATCAGGAGTAGAAGTAATTTCTACTAAATTATTCAACCAATTTTGAGAAACTTTCATATATATTTTTTAATCAATGATAATAATAGAATTGAGTATATCTTCAAAAAAGTTTGTTGAAGATGTACAATAGAAAATTATACAATAAAGTATTAATTAAAATGGCTAAAAAAGGGACAAGAGTTGTAGTAACCCTGGAATGTACTGAAGCTAGGACAAGCACAGATCCTAAGAGATCAAATGGTGTCTCAAGATATACTACTGAAAAAAATCGTAGAAATACAACTGAAAGATTAGAACTAAAAAAGTTTAATCCTCATTTAAATAGAATGACAATTCACAAAGAAATTAAGTAATCAAATCAAATTAAATCATGAGTAATTCAATTTTTAAAAAACAATTATCACCTATCAAACCTGGAGATCCTATTGACTATAAAGATGTAGAACTACTAAAAAAATTCATAACTGAGAGGGGCAAAATCCTACCAAGAAGGATGACAGGTTTAACCTCTAAGCAACAAAGAGATCTTACATTAGCTGTAAAGAGAGCCAGAATTGTAGCTCTTTTACCCTTCGTAAATCCTGAAGGATAATTTCATATTTAATATAGTTGGCACTATAATTAATATTTCAAATATTTGAAAGATCTAACTAATTTAAAAACATATATTATTGACTCTGATGATCCACATGAGGTTGATGACGCTGTTTCATTAGAAATAAAAGAAGTAAATAAAAAAATTTTATGGATACATATTAGTAATCCATGCAAACACTTTTTGCATGATTCTAATATTGATTTAAATGCAAGAAAGAGAAATAGCAGTTTATATTTAATTGATCAATATGTCCCAATGCTGCCTAAAGATATTCTTGAAAAGGCAAATCTAGCTCAAAATAAAGTTTCAGAAACTATTAGTGCAGCAATAGAATTCAATGACGATGGATCAATAAATAAATATGAAATAACTGAAGCAATAATAAAACCAAAATATCAAATAACATATGAAGATGCAAATGAAATATTAGACATAGAACCTAAAGAAGAAATAGAATTAATTGAGATTAAAAATTTATTAGAAAAAAGTATTAAATTCAGAAAGAAACAAGGAGCTATTATTTTTGAAAGTCCTAATAGTAAAATTAAATTATATGAGGATAAGATTATACTAACTAAATTAGAGAAAACAATATCACAAATTATAGTTGCAGAATCAATGATATTAATGGGTTATGTAACAAGTTTATTTTTAGATAAATATAATTTAGCTGCTGCATTTAGGATTCAAAAATTAAACTGTAATCCATCTGAAATTCTTAATAGATACATTGATAGTGATATTAAATATATAATATTAAAACAATATATGGGAAAAAGTTACATAAATACTAAGCCAGGAATCCATGAATCCTTAGGCCTTAAAATGTATGTACAATGCACATCACCACTGCGAAGATATCTTGATTTAATTATACAAAGGCAAGTCTATAATAAAATTAATAATTACGATGTTCTAAGTAAAGATTCAGTCTCTAAGATTATAGACTATTCAAAAAATAGACAATCAGAGAATAACAATATATTTAAAAATGATAAATATAAGTTTTTAACATTATTTTTTAAGAATGAAAGAAAAGCTTTTTATAAAATAATATTCGTTAAGTGGATTAATCATAAAAAAAATATTGCTTTGGTTTATTTTCCAGATTATTCACTAGAAATACTTATTACTCTTTTTGTATCAATAGAATTATATAGTAATAAAATATATAAAGTTAAATATATAATAAATGATAGTAATCATTTAGAGTTTATTTATTAATAAGATAATAAATATAATATGTTGTTATTAGTTTAAAGAAAATCTGTTAGTATTAATAAAAAAGCTTTATGACTTTTGTCATTACTACACCTTTATACTATGTTAATGATAAACCTCATTTAGGAAGTGTATATACAACAATAATTTGTGACTCAATAGCAAGGTATAAAAGGCTTTCAGGTGAAGATGTTATTTTTATCACTGGTGTTGATGAACATGGTTTAAAAATACAAAGAACAGCTAATGAAAAGGGTATTGAACCAAAATCACATTGTGATGAAATCTCAGAAGTCTTTAATAATAATTGGAAAAAATGGAATATATCCTTTGATAAATTTATAAGAACAAGCTCAAAAAATCATGAATTGGTTGTTAATGAATTTTATGAAAGAGTAAAAGCATCAGATGATATCTATATGGGAGTACAAAAAGGTTGGTATTGTGTCGGTTGTGAAGAATTTAAAGATAATCCTGAAAACTCATCAACATACAAGTGTCCCATACATCAAAAAAATCTAGAATGGAAAAATGAAGAGAATCTCTTTTTTAGGCTTTCGAAATATCAAAAACAAATCGAGAAAATAATCAACGAACCTTCCTTCATAGAGCCAATTGAAAGAAAGAATGAAATTGTAAATTTTATTTCCAGAGGTTTAAAGGATTTCTCAATATCAAGAACAAATGTCTCATGGGGAATTCCTGTACCTAAATACGAAAATCATACTTTTTACGTATGGTTTGATGCTTTACTTGGTTATGTAAGTGCTATTAGTTCTGACGCATCAAATATTTCATTGGAAAAATCAATTAAAGGAGGATGGCCCGCTGATATTCATTTAATTGGTAAAGATATACTAAGGTTTCACGCTGTCTATTGGCCTGCAATGCTTATTTCAGCTGGTATGAAGGTTCCCAAAAAAGTTTTTGGACATGGCTTTCTCACAAGGGAAGGTCAAAAGATGGGTAAAAGTTTGGGAAATGTACTCGATCCTGACCTTTTACTCTCTAAATATGGAAATGATCCTGTGAGGTGGTACCTAATCAAAGATATATCACTAGGCAATGATGGAGATTTTCAAGATAAAAGATTTGTTGACATTATCAATAATGATTTGGCTAATACAATTGGTAATTTACTAAATAGAACAACATCTATGTCTAGAAAATGGTTTGATAATAAAGTGCCAAATAATGAAAAGATATCAAGTGAAAATGTATTAGAGAATTCTGCCAAAATAGCAGTAGAAAATTATATTAACAACTTCGATAAATACAAATTAGATTTGGCCGCTAATGAGGTGCTTAGTCTGGCAATTAATACAAATTTGTATTTGAACAATAATCAACCATGGTTGTTAATAAAAGAGAAAGATAATTTGCCTCTTGTTAAAGAAATTATTTACAACGTTTTAGAAAGTACTCGAATAATAGGATTATTATTACTACCTTTGTTGCCAGAATTATCCTCAAAAATAAATAAACAACTTGGTTCAATATATAAGGAAGAACTTCCTTGGGAAGAACAATTAAGATGGGGACTATTAATCAGTAATTCAAAGCTTCCAATACCTTCTCCAATAATAAATAAACTTGAGTATGAATAAGATATATAGATTAATAATTTTTCTTTCAGTTTTTAGTTTTGGATGTACACCTAATTTAATTGAAGAAAATATAATACAAAGAATTGATAGTTTAGATATGAATATCTTCTCTAAGACAGGAGATAAAATATATTCAATAACGAGTCCATATTCTAGTTACGACAATAATGGCCTTAAATTCCAATTAAAAGAAACAACTATAAATGTATTTAGCGGAAAAGATATTAAATACATTATTAATTCTGATAAATCTACATTATCAGACAACAACAAACTCCTTAAATTAATAGGTAATGTAAAATTAAAAACTCTTGATGAAGATGATGAAATCTTATATGCAGATAATTTTATCTGGAATATAGACGAGACTAACTATCTATTAAAAGGAAATATAAGATTTGAAAATAAAAATATCATTTTATATTCAGAAAAAGCCAAGTTAGGTTCTGATCAAATAATTGAATTTTTTAATCCTGTAAAATACATCATTAAAGATAATAATAAGAATAAATATGAAATAAACTCAGAAAATGCCTACTATGATCTCAAAACGGAATCCGTAACCTTTAAAGCAAAAGATAAAAGAGTTCGTTCAATAATTTACTTTTAAATATTTTAAATATCATTTTTTAAAAAAATATTATTAATTTTGACAGACCAATTACTAATCCATTTTTCGTCAGACTTAGTAAAGCATTTTGAACTCCAACCTCCTATCAAGATAAAAGCCTTTCTATTTATTGGAACAATTAAAACTGAGGGAACATTTGCACAAAAATTAAAAAATTCATCTCTGCCTGGGTAAAATTTTGTATTTGCTAATGATATTAATTTCATATCTTTTATTGATCTCAGGCATGTTTCTCCAGGATTAAATTCATTACTTGAAGTGATTCCTCTTCTCAGTATATTTGCGCCATCATTGTGGATTAATATTACTGCTGCTGCTGTAGAAGTTAATATTGCTTCAGAACCCCATGCAAGTTCATTAATAACTTCATCGGGCATGTTTCTATCGAAGATAAATTTATTTTCTCCTTTTAAATCAGCTTTCTCACCAGCTAAAGGTTCGAATTGTTTAAATAAAAAACCTATCAAAATAATAATTAATGAAGCTATTGCTGCTAATACTTGAGCTCTTTCAAGCTCAGGAGTAATTGTTTCTATTGAAATGAAATTTACTATCTGAAAAACAAAGAGTATTGCACCAATTAATATTAATGATTTCCCATTGAATCCCATATATTAAATATGTTATTTCTAATTAAATAATGCAATTATAATATTATTTTGTACATTTAAAATTACTCAAACATATGGTTTTTAATATATAATTAACCAAAACCTTTGAAAATGAATCTTAAATTCAATAAATATATACTTTCGCTTATAGTTTCTAGCTTAATTTTTATTCTTACCCCCTCGACTACATTCGCAAAAGAAATAAGTAGTATTAATAAATTTTTTGGTGTTACTCAACAGAAGGTTACTGTAAATTACGAAAAGAGTCAGCCTTCATCTATTGACAATCCTGTAGTTGATCCAAATTTTAACACTATGAGATCAAAAGATACTGAGAGTTCAACTGCTACTTATATAGTTATTGGTTTATTAATTGCCGCCACAATTATTCCTTTAGCAACATGGTGGTATTTCTCTAAATAATAGAGAATTTATGAATGCAAATGATTTAAGTATTAGTGATTATTCATCTCATATAATTTTTATTACAGGTGGTACAAAAAGTGGTAAAAGTGAATTCGCAGAGTATCTTGCAAAGAAGGTAAAAAATTTATCATATGTAGCCTTATCTGAAAAGAATTTGGATGATAAAGAATGGCAAGATAAAATTGATTCACATCGAAAAAGGAGGCCAAAAGATTGGAAATTAATAGAAACGACAGATCTATTAAATACATTGAGGCATGACGAAGGTCCATTATTAATAGATTCGATTGGTGGATTCGTTATGGAAAGTCTTGAAAAGGAAAATAATGTATGGGCTACTAAAATGAATTCACTTATAGGTCACTTAATTAAAAGAAAAAGCATAACTTTTATTGTTGGAGAACAAGTAGGTTGGAGTCTTGTCTCTGAATATAAAGTTGGTAATACTTATATTGAAAGAATCGGCGAGCTTCAAAAGAGAATCACCAAAATATCAAAGGATAATTGGCTGACAATAAATGGCAGAGCTATCAAAATAGATAAAATAAGCATTGAAATACCTTCTTAAAATTGGAAGTCGCTCTTTTTGAACCTAGAATCCCACAAAATACTGGTAATATTGCCAGAACATGTGCTGCATTTAATATTCCTTTAAATCTTATAGAGCCCTTGGGTTTTAAACTAGAAGATAAATATTTGAAAAGAGCAGGATTAGACTATTGGCCTCTAGTTACTGTTAATAATTATGAGAATTTTGATAAATTTTTAGCTTCAAAAGCAAAAAAAAGAATAATTTCTTTTAGTAAAAAAAATGGAATATATTTGAAGGATTTTAAATTTAAGAAAAATGATATTTTACTATTTGGGAGAGAAGATTCAGGATTGCCAGATTGCATTATTGATAAAAGTGACTTTTTAATATCAATCTTTATGCCGAATTTACAATCTGGGAACAATGATCAAAAAGGTGTTAGGAGTCTAAACCTCTCTGTAGCATGCGGAATTGCTATTTATGAGTTCAACAAACAAATAAATTTTAAAAATGCTTATTAAGTACAACCAATGCCTTACAATATTTCCATGTCTCGGTAGCTCAGCTGGTTAGAGCGGCGGATTCATAGCCCGCAGGTCGCGTGTTCAAGTCACGCTCGAGACATTTTCAATACTTATCGATTGAAGAACTTAGGTAAAATTTATAATTAACATATACTTATACAGACGATAATGTTTAATTCACTCAGTACGGTCTTAGATCAAAAGAAATCTAGAGTAAAATATCCAGAAGTTAGAGTAATAGTTCTTGATGATAGTTTTAATACTTTTCAACATGTCGCAAATTGTCTTCTGAAAATAATCCCAGACATGAGTGAAAAAAAAGCATGGGATCTAACCATCAAGGTTGATAAGACAGGATCAGCTGAAGTATGGAGAGGTAATCTTGAACAGGCAGAGCTATATCATGAGCAACTCTTCAGCAAAGGATTAACAATGGCTCCGATTGAGAAAACATAAAATATATAAGTTTGACCGAACATTTCTGGCTTATAAATTTGAATCTTTCAAGAGTTAAAAGATTTTCAGAGAATAAACAAAAATAAAGATAAATTTTTGAATGAATGTTGATTACTCTGTAAGAATTCTTGGAGTTTTAGTAGAAGAACATACTCTTATGAAAACTAGAAAAGAACTTAAAGTTGATAAAGCTAGAATTGAATGAAAAAAAGTTAATAGCTAAAGGGTGGAGAAGAACCAAACCAGTTTGGGAAGATTCTTAGTAACCAATATTGTTGCTAGGGTTAGTTATGTAAATTATGAGATTAAGTACGTAATTAGCGGGTAAATTTAATGGCTTCAGAAGTAGCAAAGACATTCCTTGAGTCACGTTAAATTCCTTATCTTTCATAAAAAAAAAATTTGACTCATCTCTATTATAAAATGACTGTCAAATACAAACAAAAATCATGAGAGAAGGGAATATAAGAATTTATTAGTTAAGGATTCATGATTCTTATATTTAAAAGTATTTTAAAAAATTATAGAATTAGGTTCACTTGTTTTTTCATCTTAAAAACGAAAAAACCACGTAATAATCTTATAATACCTACTATTTGATAATTATAAATACTCTATGAAATATCTCATCTCAAGCAAAAGATCAAGAGCTTTATTTGGTATTGCTATAGTTGCTATCACTATTGGATTAATATCAAAAAAAATAATTAATTATCCAGCCAGAGATTGTATGGAAGGGACTCATGAAATAACCTTTAATATCTAACCTTTGATCTTCATAATTTTGCCTTATTTCTTAAATCCAGTTAAGTTAGATAACTCTTTTAATGAAAGTACACCTAAAATTAGTTTTCCATTTATTTCCCATGTCGGAAACCCTTGGATTTTTTTATCAATGCATAATTGAGTTTGACTGTTTATGCCATCTCTAGCACATTCAACTACATTAAGCTCCTTATAAGCTTGTTTACCAAATAGTTCACTTTGATTAAGGCAATTAGGACACCAATATGCTGAATATTTAACTACACCATTATCAGTAAGATACTTTGCTAACTCGATAGAGTCCTTATTGCTTTCTGAAGTGACTATAAGTTCTCTTTGATTATACAAATGGGAGCTATGCACAACATTTGATAAAGTAAGAAAAGATAATAGTGGGGTTAATAAGCGTTTCATTTATAAACTACTTTCCTAAATATTTTCTAACTATCTTATCAAGAAAAATTGGCATATAATTAATTCTTTTAGTTTATCTATTTGCTGAAGATATTCAAGAAGATCATCTACTTGATCCTGTGTAACTGCATTTAATTCGTATACTGCCATTTATATTTAGAGTTTTTATATTCCAATTTTAAATCAAAAGTAAATTTTACATATTTATTGTATTTCTATTTATTTATTGCTATTTTTTTAAAGCGGGCTAAGGTTCATATCTCCACGAGGATTTAGTCCGCTGAATTTTAAAGATTCAATTTATTTTTGGATTCCTCTTTTAGAAGTTGATTAGAAATAGTTTCAGAAATATTTATTATTGATTAATTTCTAAATTCCATTAAAAAGTAATTTTATAAAACATTAAGAGTGTGACACTGTTTATTCAAAAATATTGTTATTTCGCGTCATAACTTTCTTAAAATATTTAAACTCAATAAATTCATGCATCATTTTGATATCGTCAGATAACGCTTTTTTATTAACTTTATAATTATCTCCATTAGCTGGAGATTTATTATTTCTAGAGTCAGATTCTTGCTCAAAAGAAAAATTTATAAAATCTTCTCTATTATTTTTATTTGAAAAAATTGATTCTTTTAACGCTCCTCGAGACCTCAATGCTTCTTCGACCAATAAGCCTGTGACTTTTGACTGACTTAATTCATTAGCTGTACACAATTTTTCAATAATTTCATGAACTTCTTCACTAGGCAGAAACCCAATTCTTTTCCTCGGAGAGGGCATAATTAAAAAAAAATAGTGTCACACTTGCACATTACAAGTGTTGCACTATATTTGATTTAAGTCAACTTATTTCTGCTATGCATATTTTAATCTTTCCTGCCGGATTTATTCTTTGGTATCTAGCTTATGAAGCCAAGCCTATAATTAATGATGAAGTAAAACTTGATTGGGAAAAGAAAAATACAAATAAAAGAAATAAGCTTTTAAATATAATCAACGAAGGTTTTTAAAAATTACTATCAATAGATTTTGACCATTCTTTGTGCTTGTTATCTAGATCTGAGATTAACTGTTTTTGATAAGTAAATTTGAGTTGATTTTCGTTAAGAGATTTTTTTGTGATAATCATCTCTTTAGAGAAAAAATCAGGAGTGTTAGAACTACTAATTTTTTTTTTGACTTCCATATAAGTAATTCATCTATTTTTTTTATATGATTCAAAAGACTATAGTCTTAATATTTTTATATTTTTTTTATATTTCCTTAATATGTATTTTTAGCTTGTTTGTAAAAAATATTATTTTATTAAATAAAAAAAAGCTATATTTAAGCAAACTATTTTCTTTATTATGAATATTAAGGAGAGAGGGATTACAGTTGGAGACTTACTAATCCTATTAATAATAATCATCACATCTACAGTATTAATTAAATCCTTTGGCAAGGATAAGAAAACAACAATTAATTATATTAATCAAGAGGAAGTTTCATATAAGAAAAATTATTATCAATACTTAATATAAAAACTCATGTAAATTATTAATAAATCTCTTAATTAATTAATTTAATTATTATTTATCTCTTATTTAAATTTCAAGGATTCATAATTATCAAACCATGAGTTTAGTCGTTTTAATATTTTGACGAAATGATTGAGACTCCCATTTCAAATTATCCTTTAAATCATTGATATCATTTGATATTGATACTAAATTAACCATTTGAAGAATTTGAGTTTTATTTAGCCTATTAATAGCAATAAGTTTATTAAGCATTTCCAAAACAGATTTATCATTAATATTCATTGTTTGTCTAGAAAAAATTATGGTCCTTCAATTCAAATACTTTATCTTAAAATTTTAAAAATTACTCTTAAAATTTCATAATATATTTAATACTAAATAAGAAATATTTATAAAATCATCAAATATAAAACTCCTGCTAGTAATTAAAAATCTTAAGCTCACTTTTTTATAAATTCGTTTATCGTAAAAAAAAAAAAAAAAATGAAAAAATGAAAAAATGCTCTAACAAAGAATTCCTTAATAGAGATGAAGTTAATGAGATGATTGAATCAGCTATTAGGAGACACAATAGAAGATCTACAATAATATCAAGTGTGCTTGGCTGGATTCTAATAGGTGGTTATTCGTTTGGACTTTTTCAAGCAGTACAAAACGTCTAATTAATCTTTTTATAAAGCAGAACGTACTGGATGATAAATTAATGTAAGTCTAATTAATTATTATGAGGGAATATATTGAGGCAAATCTAACAGTAATAAGAAAATATATAAAAAAAAGAAAAGAGTCTACATCAAAATTAAATAAGGCATCAATAATGGAAGAATTCAAAGAATGGAGCAAAGATCCATTACCCGAAACAGAATCAATATGGACTTTGCCTGACTTAACGAGAAATGAAAGACTAAAAAATTTTTGCCGCTCAATTAAAAAGGAAATTAGATAATTTTTTAACTACCGAGTTGTATATGATTTACTTTTAAGTAAAAATAACCCGCAAATCCCACTATATTTAATATTATAACGAAAATCCAAGCTCCAATTGGCTGATTAGAATCAATTTTTTTTAATTTAACTTTATCTTTTAATCTTTCAATATATTTAGCCATAAAAAAAATATTAAAAAGAATAATGCTAATTATAGAGAGTTGAATTTAAAGGAATCTTAAATGAAACTAAATTTCTTTTAATTAGAATTTTTTTTGTCAAGCCTGTTAATAGGATATTTAATTAACTCTTTTTTGAGATTTTTTAAAAGTTTATTATGATTCAAAATTGTAAATTTCCTAGTAAAAGAATAATGCCATTTCATTGAATTTAAAAAAAACTTGCTAATTCATTATTAATAAAATTATAATGGTTAATACGGTCATTCAGACCATAAATAATTTTAAAAAGGACAAATTTTTTCATGAGCTTAAGAGTTGGCCAAGAAGCACCAGACTTTAGTGCTACAGCAGTATATGATCAAGAGTTTAAGGAGATTACACTTTCAGGTCTAAGAGGTAAATGGGTTGTTTTATTCTTTTACCCACTAGATTTTACATTTGTATGTCCAACGGAAATTACTGCATTTAGTGATAGATATCAAGATTTCTCAGCACTAAATACTGAAATACTTGGGGTATCAGTTGATAGCAAACATTGTCATTTAGCATGGATACAAACTCCAAGAAATGAAGGTGGAATAGGTGATATTAACTACCCGATAGTTTCTGATTTAAAAAGAGAAATTTGTCAGGCGTACAATGTTCTTAATGATGATGGAGAAGCGGATAGAGGTTTATTTCTTATCAATCCAGAAGGGGTAGTCATGCATATGACGGTTAACAAGGCTCCTGTAGGCAGAAATGTTGATGAAACACTAAGGATTCTTCAAGGTTATCAATACGTTGCAGCAAACCCCGATGAAGTATGTCCAGCAAACTGGACCCCAGGGGAGAAAACAATGTTAGAGGACCCCAAAGGTAGTAAGGAATATTTTGCCGCTCTATAGAAGAATTAGAAACTTTTAAGTAAGTATTGAATAGTAAATAATTATAAAAAAATAAAAAATAAACATATTCAAAAAGGGGGTAATATCCCCTTTTTGAGGTTGGTGTACGATCCAATCGCTTAAATTAGTTTTATATGATAAGTAAGACCACGTAAAAAATGAAATTTCTATAACGACTAAGATAAAAATATTAATTAAATTTAAATCGTTTAATCCAAAATATCTATAAATATGAAACTGATCATCAACATTAATATTATTAATTTGAAGATGCCATAGATAAAAAGAATTAAAAATAAAATTTACCAAAATTAATTTCTTTAATAAAATCTTAGATTTCTTAAAAATTAACAAAATAGAAATTAGAAAGATGAAAGTACTTAACTGAATAAAACCCGGTTTTGGTAAACTAATTTCTTCAAGAAATAAATTAAATATAAGATCAAAATTTATATATATATAATCAGCTATAAAGTATGAGATAAATATCAAGTTTATTGCTACTAAAATTAATAATCTTTTACCTTTAATGATATTTTTACTATATATTTTATTCTTATTAAAATTATAGTATGTATAGTTTTTTAAGGAGTTTAAACATATAAAAGATGGACATATTGTACCGCTCAAATAGTAAAGAATTGAATAAAAGGAGAAATTATTAATATCAAATAAATACAAATTAAACCATTGTTTTTGTACAAATGGGAGAATAAGAAGAAATGAAAGCGCAAGGAATAAATTTGTATTATTTTTTTTAATTATCAAGAAAATAATATATATTTTATTTAATTTAAAACAATAAAATCAAACTTTCAACAATTTAGAAGTTGTTAATTTAAAAACTTTTTTATCTATAGTTTCTTGATTTAAAAGTATATCAACTAATTTATCTAATAAGACTCTATTTTTTTTCAATATTTTTATTGAATTATTTAATGAAATTCTAGAAATCTTTATTATTTCATTATCTATTTTGGAAGAAGTATTTTCTGCTATTAAAGGCTTTCTTCTAAATAATCCATCTCCCAAAAGCATTTCATTATTATCTGAATTCATTGAAATTGGGCCAATAATTGAAAATCCATATTTTGTAACCATTTCTCTCACGATGTTTGTCGCATAGGAAATATCGTTTATGGAACATTGTGTGATTTCACTTTCTCCAAAAACTATCGTTTCTGCTGCTCTTCCACCTAGAGCAATTTCTATTTTTGAAAATAATAATTTTTTTGAAATCAAGCCACTAGAAATCACATCTTCGTCAGGGCATATTTTTGTATATCCTCCTAGAGATCCAGATCTAGGTAAAATTGTAATTTTATCAACTGATTCAATTCCATTTCTTACAGCAGATACAATAGCTCTACCTACTTCGTTATAAGCAATAATCTTCTTCATATTTGGAGAAGTTGTTAACGAACTTCTCAGGCCGATGGTAATTTTATCAAGAGCATTTTCTATATGAATATCACTGATTAATTTAGAGTCATCCCTTGCGCAGTGAATAGCACTCTCATTCATCAAATTTGCTAGATCTGCCCCTGAAAATCCAACTGTTCTAGAAGCCCAATATCCTAAGTCAACTTCGCTTGAGAGTGGTTTTGAAAGTGAGTGAACTGAAAGAATTTTTTTTCTTCCATCTAAATCTGGAAGCATTACTTCTATTTTTCTATCAAATCTTCCAGGTCTTAATAATGCTGCATCCAAAATATCTGGTCTATTTGTTGCTGCCAAAACAATAATGCCAGAATTATCAGCAAAACCATCTAATTCAGTTAAAAGCTGATTAAGGGTTTGTTCTCTTTCATCATTTCCACCTCCGATCCCAGAACCTCTTTGCCTACCAATAGAATCAATTTCATCAATAAAAATTATACAAGGAGATTTTTCCTTGGCCTTAGAGAATAGATCCCGCACTCGGCTTGCACCAACTCCAACAAAAAGTTCTACAAACTCTGATGCTGATATTGAAAGGAAAGGGACTCCTGATTCACCGGCAATTGCTTTAGCCAATAATGTTTTACCTGTTCCCGGAGGGCCAATTAAAAGAACTCCCTTAGGAACTTTTGCTCCAAGATTTTCAAATTTTTTTGGTTCCTTTAAGAAAGTTATTACCTCTTTTAATTCTTCAGCGGCTTCAGGAACACCAGCTACATCATCAAATCTCGTTTCTACATCATCAATAGTTAAAAATTTTGCTTGATTTTTGGTAAAACCAAAGGCTCTGGAAGCCAATTTTGATGTACTCCTCAATATTAAGACTATGGCTAATACAAAAATCAGGAAAAGACTTATTGAAGCGAACGAATTAGCAGCTGAAGCTTCTTTTCTACTATTATTAATAGTTAGATCAACTTTATTTTCAGTAGCCTTTTCAAGAATTAACTGATCGTTGAAAAGAATAGGTATTTTAAATTTATCGCCATTTTTGTACAGAACATCAATTTCTCTTTGTCTAGGATAAAAAAATATTGATTCTATTTTTCCCGTCTCTATATCTTCTAAAAGATCCGAATAACTTGATTTAGAATTTGAATATGAGAATTTTGATCTAAACACTAATCTTCATAAGTGATTAATAAAGCATATATGCTTATTTAAAAAATTGACGTATTTAAACAAAATATACTCAAAAGTTTGGGAGATAACCAGTTAAGAGTTATATTAATATATGGAAATAAAGAAACAGAATGGCTGTACCAAAGAAGAAAAAATCAAAGAGCAAAAGAAACCAAAGGCACGCTGTCTGGAAAGGGAAAGCAGCAGTAGCAGCTCAAAAAGCTATATCATTAGGTAAATCAGTTTTAACTGGGAAAGCTCAAGGATTTGTTTATCCTATTGACGAAGAAGAAGAAGAAGAATAGCTTTTAAGATCCTAATTTAAATGCCTCAAGAATAACGGCATAAATGGCACCAATTCTTAATTTATCAACTACAGTCCATATATAATAAAGTTTTGAATTAGAGGAAGGCTTAATTCTTATAATAATTTCAATAATAACGATAATTATTGGAACCATAATTAACTCATTTTTACCCTCAGATATAAATTTTGTAAGAAAATTAGCAAATAAAAAATAACCTGACAAAACAGAAATTAGACCAATAGATTTTGTCTTCCAAGTATCACTTAGAAACCCAAAAAATAAATTATTTAACTGGTAGGTAATTCTTGAAAAATTAGTTTTTTGCATTATTACAAGAGACTAAAAAATCACTTAGAAAACTGTAGTCAACATATGATTTTTTTAGTTTAGGCCCTTTAATTACATTTGCCACATTATTCTCATCACCAAGACTGTCTAAAATGCAATTTAATTTAATATTTTCCTCAAGAACAATTGGGATATTAGAAGGAACAAAAATTGTGGGTAAGTTAGCTGCTAAGGAAGATTTCAATCCTGGATTTGAGTCTTCGAAAACAATTGAGTTATTTTTGTTTATTCCGCTTAATTGAATTGCCTTTAAATAAGGTAATGGATTTGGTTTCTTTAATTCAACGTCTTCACTTGAAATAATGAAATCAAAAGGATTAAAGCCATTAAAAAGATATTTAACAATTAGATCAACTTGTTTTCTTGAACTTGAAGTAACAATAAATTGCCTTATTTTTTTTCTATGTAATTCATTTATTAATCTAAAAACACCAGTTTTAAATTCAACACAATTTTCTTTTATTATTTCTAAGTAATGTTCCTGTTTTTTTTCATGAATTTTGATAATTAAATCTTCAGAAAATTCGTCATTATTTGATTTAGAGTAATAAGCGATCCTATTTTTACCACCATTTATTTTCAAAAGCTCTATATATTTATTTGAATCCCAATACCAATTAATCCCAAGATCTCTAAAGGCATAATTAAAAGCAGGTAAATGAGCCTCTAATTCAGTATTTGCAATAGTACCATCTAAATCCCAATAAACACCCTCAAGAGAAGTCACCAAGAAGAAATTCTTTTATTTACGGTAAAATACAAGAGCTATAATTGCTGGTCCTGCTAGCGCAACTACAGCTAAAGGAATAAGTGTTGCCATGATTAATGAATATGTTTTGTGATACTATTTTTACAAATAAATGATAGAACTGTACTGATACGTTACAAGATTGAATTAAATTATGAAATCATGGATATGTATAGAAAATTGTGGAGCTTGTTGTAAATTCGACTTGGACGAAAGAAGCGATCTGGCTGATAAACTCAACAAAGAAGATATCGCATTGATAAATTCAATGACGGCTAAAGACGGTTGGTGTAAAAATTTAGACAGAAACAATAAAAAATGCTTAATTTATGAAACAAGGCCTCACTTTTGCCGAGTTAATGAATTTTCTAAAGCATTTAAAGGATATTTAAAATCTGGTGATAAATTTCTAATAGATTGCTGCAAACAACATATTTCATCAAATTATGGATGCGAAAGTAAAGAAATGAAAACTTTTAAAATGGCTGTTTCAGGAAAATGAATATCAAATTTGAAAAAAAAGAAAATAATTTAGAAAAAAGTTTCCTATCTATATTTATAACGACTTTTACAACAATTTTTATTGCTGAACTAGGCGATAAAACCCAGATTGCTACATTAATGCTTTCCGCTGAATCAGGAAAGCCAATAATTGTTTTTCTTGGAAGTTCTCTAGCTCTAATAAGCTCTAGTGTAGTAGGAGTCCTAATTGGCAAATGGTTATCAAAGAAAATATCTCCAAGCAAATTTAACTTGTCTGCTGGTGCTTTAATGATAATAATAAGTATATTTCTAGCCTACGATACTCTCAAGAATTATTTATAAATGGTTTTAAGTTTACTACTATCTACATTTCTAACAGTTTTTATAGCTGAATTAGGTGACAAAACCCAGCTAGCCACATTAACAATAAGCGGAACTTCAAAGAAACCATTAGCAGTTTTTTTAGGATCATCTTCTGCACTAGTTTTTGCTAGTTTACTAGGAGCTTTAACGGGAGGTTCTTTCTCAAGTTTTTTACCCGAAGTAGTCCTCAAATCAATAGCCTCAATAACATTTTTTATTATTGGCATTAGGCTTTTTATAAGCTCATTCACTATCGATGAAGAAGAAAAAGAAGTTAAAGAAAATAATTAGTTTTAACCTTGGATAAAAGGTGTAATAATGGAGTAAATACATTATTAATGTATTTATAATTCCTTTTAACCATGTTCACATCCTCTTCAATAATTGATAATCTTAATCAATCAGAGGGGTTAGAATATAAAAAATTATGCAGAACTTTAAAAATAACTAAGAAATCTGATAAGGATAAATTAGATATTGCTTTAACAGCCTTAGAAAAACTTGAAATAATAAATAAAAATGCAGACAACATATATACCTGCAGGAAAGATAATGATCATATTGTCGCAAAAATTAGGTGTAGTAGCAAAGGTTATTGCTTTGCAGTAAGGGGAAAAAACAAAGAAGATATTTACATTAAAGAAAATCTTCTTAATTATGCTTGGAATGGAGATAAAGTTTTAATAAGGATAATAAAAGAGGGATATAGGAGAAGATCTCCGGAGGGAATAGTTGATTGTATTCTCGAAAGATCAAATCAAATACTTCTTTCTAAAGTTGAAATAATAAATGATGACATATATGCCATTCCAATAGATGATAGGATTCTATCTAAAATAAAACTTCCCAAAGAGGATAAGAAATACACTTACAAACCTGAAGATAAAAATATAGTTAAAGTTGAGATTGATAGATTTCCCATAGGTCAAGATGAAGGATTAGGCCACGTGATACAAGAACTACAACTGAATGAAAATGAAGAATTAGATACAGATTTTGTTTTATCAAAAAGCAATATCGTGAATTTAATTAATGAAAATCTTATTGCATCCAAAAAGATTGAGAAAAGGGAAAGGATAGACTTAACAGATAAAAACTCTTATCTGTTCAAAAGTTGGAATTCTGATAATTCTCCAACGCTACCAATGATTCAAATAGAGCAGGGGAAAAATATGAGTACTAAATTATGGATACATACAAATAATCTTGCAGAAAGAATTGATTTTAACAGTAAAAAATCCTTAGGAATATTCTTTAAAGGCTTTGAATCATTACCCTTATTGAATAATTGGCAAAACTATCTTAGTGAAGCTATAAGAAATGCCTCTAAATTTAAATTAGGTGAAAAGAATGAAGCAATTAGCCTCTGTTTAAATTTGAATAGCGATAATGAAATAATTGCGTGGTCATTTCACCTCACTTTAGTAAAGTGCTCTCTTGTTGTGGGAAGTGATCATACTGAGGCGCTAATCTCAAGAAAAAGTAAAACGAGAATAACCTCGAGATTATTAAAACCTATAAAGGAACATATCGAAGATCTAGATAAAATACTGGATATTGCAACTTCATTCAGACAAAAACATCTTTTGGAAGGTAAGGTTGAAATCCCTAATCCACTAAATAAAATTGAAGAATTAGATGAATTCTTTATTCACAATCCAGGTGAATGTTCAAAAGGATATTTTGAACCATTAAAAAAGGAAGATTGTCAAACATTCATTTCTCCACTACTACATGAAGCTAACTTAATATGGTTCAAACATTCAAATCAATTTTGCTTAAAAAGTGCAGGATATCTCTCAGAGGGATTAGATTACATTAATGCAAATGAAATCATCAAATATTCAGAATTTATCGATAATGATATTGAGCTAAATGAAGATGGAAATTTATCATTTAGTCAATTAATTAATATGTGCGGCAGCAATGATAATAAAAAAAGAATCTTTCATAAACTATTAATTAATGAATTTAAGGAAAATGAACTACGCCTTATTACTAAAAATGTAGATGATGATGAATCAGAAAAACAATTTATTTCTCCATGGACAATTCCTGGATATGAATTCACGCATCTTATCAATCAGTATTGTATCTTTAATATGATAATAAATGGTAAGAAATCAAAAAAAAATAATATTAACGAGATAAATATATTAGAGAGTAATTCATTGAATTTAGTAAATTGGGAAATATTTAATTCATCAATTTCAAGGAATATAGATACATTATTAAACCAGTTTGTAATAGATAAACTTAATGAATATAAGTACAAAGTGAATCAATATAAATCTAATATGATAAGTATAAAAAAAGTAAGAAAGGCAGAAAAATTATTAGGCAACATTTACAGTGGATTTATCCTATCAGTACAAAGTTATGGTTTTTTTGTTGAGATATCAGAACTAAATGTAGAGGGACTTGTCCATGTGAGCACCCTAAATAATGATTGGTTTGAATATAGATCTAGACAAAATATATTAATCGGAAGGAAATCTAAGAAATCATATAAAGTTGGTGATGAAATAGAAGTTAAAATTATAAAAGTTGATATTCTTAAATATCAAATTGATTTGGAATTAACTTAAATAAATTATTTAAAAAATAATATGGAAATAAAAAAAAATCAAGATGACTTTTTAGAATGATTTTTAAGAAAAAGTTTTTATTATTAAATCTTTTTTTAATAATAATTTTGCAAACATTATTGTTTACAAATAATAACCATAAGACTTCATTTAGATATTTTAAATGGACTTTCCAAGAAATAAGTATAGGTAAGTTAATCAGTATTTCATTTTTTTCTGGATTATTTATAAGTACTTTATTGAATACCACAATTACTAATACCAGTTTCAGAAAAAATACTTTCGAAAATGTGGAAGATGATTTTGTATCTAATAATAATGAGGAAGAAATGGAACCAAATGTTGAGATGCCGCCACAAAGGGATATTAGAGAAACTCAACCAACAATTTCTGTTAATTACAGAGTAGTCAAAAATATGAATGATAATAATTTAAAAAAAGATCAAAGTTATTCAAATCAAGATATAAAAGATGACTGGGATAATGCTGATAATGATTGGTAGAAAAATAAATTAATTAAAAAATGTTTTTTTAATTTATAATGAAATAAATAGTTTTTTTTATGGAAGAAAATTTAGACAAAAATATCGAAATAAATAAAGAAATATCTGACAACACTACTAAATCAAACCCTGAGGAAATTAAAGGACCTAAATCAGAAAAAGTTATCAATATGGATACAAATAATGGTGATTCTGCTACTAAAGTTGTTATAAAAAATGAAATTAATACTCCCGAAACACCTGTAACAAAACCCAAAAAAGAACTCCCAGTAGAGAAAAAGCCTTTCCAAGAATTTATTAACATACACCTAATTCCCTCACTTACGGAGGAAATTAATCAAAGAGGATTAGAAATAAACAATATTAACCTCTCTAACACAAATAGACCTATTGCTGGAGATAAATGTTGGGTAATTAATTGTGAAATTAAAGATACATGTAACTTTTGGTTATCCTTTGAGAAGGATGACATTAGTTCATTAAAAAGTATTTCTTTATCAAAACCTAATCAAAAACCAAGTATTATTGAATCATTTCTTATTGACGAAAAAAGAATTACCCTAAAATTAATTATTTCAAGAGTACTTCAAAGATTGAATGGGCAAAAGTTAATAGGAGTTAATTAGAAAAACAATAACACCAAGTTAACTTTTCCCTCGAAAATACAAATCATAGTAAATAATAGTATTAATAAACCGAATAATAAAATGGCTCAATCAACTGTTGAATCAAAAAATAAAAAAGATATTAATAATGGAAAGATCCCAGCAAAAGAAACAATTTTGTCCCCAAGATTCTATACAACAGACTTTGAGGCCATGGAAAATATGGATTTATCAATAAACGAGGAGGAATTGGAAGCTATATGTGAGGAATTTAGGAAAGATTACAATAGACATCATTTTGTAAGAAATAGTGAATTTGAAGGCGCTGCAGAAAAATTAGATCCTGAGACAAGAGAGCTTTTCGTTGATTTTCTCGAGGGAAGTTGTACTTCAGAATTTTCAGGTTTTTTACTTTATAAGGAACTTAGTAAGAGAATTAAAGTCAAAAACCCTCTGCTTGCTGAATGTTTTGCTCATATGGCCAGAGATGAAGCAAGACATGCAGGTTTTTTAAATAAATCAATGAGTGACTTTGGACTTCAATTAGATTTAGGTTTTTTAACAGCCAATAAAGATTACACTTATTTCCCTCCAAGAAGTATTTTTTACGCTACTTATTTATCAGAAAAAATAGGTTATTGGAGATACATAGCAATTTATAGGCATCTCGAAAAGAACCCTGATAGCAAAATTTTCCCACTATTTAATTACTTTGAAAATTGGTGTCAAGATGAAAATAGACATGGGGATTTCTTTGACGCATTAATGAAAGCACAGCCACGTACTGTTAAATCTTTAAGCAAAAAAATTACCATTGGCGGCTCTACTTTTACACACCCATTATTTGACTACTTCCATAGGTTTAGATATTTTTTGAATAATCTTCCATTGACATCCAAGTTATGGTCTAGGTTCTTTCTATTAGCTGTATTTGCAACTATGTATGCAAGGGATTTAGGAATTAAAAAAGATTTCTACAGTTCTTTAGGTTTAGATGCAAGAAATTACGACCAGTTTGTTATTAATAAAACAAATGAAACTGCAGCTAGAGTTTTCCCTGTAGTAATGGACGTTTATGATAAATCTTTTTATGGAAGATTAGATAAAATAGTAGATAATAATAAGGTTCTTTCCGATATTGCAAACAGTGATGCAAATAAAGTATCTAAAACTTTTAAAAAATTACCTAAATATTTATCAAACGGTTACCAGTTATTAAGACTATACTTATTAAAACCCCTTGATAGCAAAGATTTCCAACCTTCTATTAGATAATCTTTAATACACATAAGATATATAGACTCATATGCTTTCGTCACAAATCAAATCAAATGAAATCGTTTTTGGTGGTTGCAATAAAGATTTATTAGAAGAAATTATTTTCTACGGCATTGGACTTGGTGCTGATTTTGTAGAAATATTTATAGAGAATACTGACAACTCAAGCGTTTTAGCTGAAGAAGATTTTATTACAAGTGTAAGTCCTTCATTTGGAAGGGGTGCTGGCATTAGAATCTTCAAGGGAAATAAAGATGGATTTGTAAGTACAAATGACTTAACAAAGCATGGCTTGATGAGATCGATATCTCAGGCTATTGAGATGTTAGACATAACAGACAACAAAAGAGAAGTATTTAACGGTTTAAATAAACATAGGGACTATAGTTTATCCAAGAAAAAATGGATTAATGAAGTCCCATCTATTCTTGAGATAAGTGAAAAACTACTTGTCAGCACAAAGTCTTTAAAAAAAAATAATAAAATAATAACTAGAAAAGGAAGTTACTCAAGAAATCTTCAAGAAGTAATTATAGCCTCCAGTGACGGAACCTATGTCTCAGATATTAGATTGCATCAAACAGTTGGACTCAACGTAATTGCAAGTGATGCCCAATATAGATCTAGTGGAAGTAGAAGATTTGGATCGTCAGGAATGCCTAATGAATTCAGATTATGGGATCACGAAAAAGCAGCTAATGATGTGTTTGAAAGTTCAATGAACATGTTGTATGCAGATTATGTTGATGCAGGACAAATGCCTGTTGTATTAGCTAATAAATTTGGGGGCGTTATATTCCATGAAGCCTGCGGTCATTTACTTGAAACTACTCAAATAGAGAGAGGAACAACACCATTTAAGAATAAATTGAATGAAAAAATTGCACATGAATCTGTAACAGCGATAGATGAAGGGATATCAGAAGGATCCTTCGGTTCATTATCAGTAGATGATGAAGGTATGGAACCAGAAAAATCAGTTCTTATAAAAGATGGAATTTTAAAAAAATTCATATCCGACAGGGCAGGTGAATTAAGAACTGGCCATAAAAGAACAGGAAGTGGAAGAAGACAAAATTATTCTTTTGCTGCAGCTTCAAGAATGAGAAATACTTATATAGCTAAAGGTGAGCACTCGAAAGAGGATTTAATCAATAGTATCAGTGAAGGTCTTTACTGCAAATCAATGGGTGGTGGCAGTGTAGGTGCTACAGGACAATTTAATTTTGCGGTAGAAGAAGGATATCTTATTAAAAATGGAAAATTAACTAGTCCAGTAAAGGGAGCAACATTGATCGGTGAGGCTAAAGAAGTTATGCCAAAAATATCAATGTGCGGAAATGATCTCGAATTGGCTCCTGGATTCTGTGGATCCATTAGTGGCAGTGTCAACGTAACTGTTGGCCAACCTCATATTAAGGTTGATTCAATCACTGTTGGCGGAAGATAGGATATGAATTCAAAAGAAATTACAACTGAAATATCTAAAGCTGCAGATTTCCTAAATCTTAAAAAATGGGATTATGGAGCAAGCTTTTCTAATGATTATTCTGTGCAAGTAGATAAAGGGGAGGCTAAACAACTTAAGGCATCACAAAAGCAAATTTTAACTATAAGAGTTTGGAATCAATCTAATCTAGTTGGTATTACTACAACAAGTGATATTAGTGAATCTGGTATTAAAAATGCTCTTAAGCAAGCAAATATAGCTTCTGATTTCGGCAATAAGAATGAAACCACAGAATTTTCACCACTAGCGAAGGATCCTATTAAAGTTAAGGAAGTTAAAAAAAGAAATCCTGTTGGAATAAAAAAATTACTTACACTTTTAAGAGGAGCGGAAGTAAAACTAATAGAAAGTCATGAATCCATAAAATCTGTTCCATATAATGGTTTATCTGAGAGTTTCTTTGAGAGAGTATATGCAAATAGTGAGGGTGCCTTTCGAAGTTATTCCAAAAGTCAAGCAGCACTATATTTATATGCAAGAGCAGAAGAGAAAAACAAGAAGCCTCGTAGTTCAGGTTCCGTAAAACTTGGATATGGAGCTGATGATATAGATATAGAGTCGTGTATTAAAGAGGCTTCAAATAAAACAATTTCTCATTTAAATTATGCATCTATTAAAACTGATAAGTATCTAATATGTTTTTCACCAGAGTCTTTTTTAACTATCATTAACGCCTTTAGCTCAATGTTTAATGCTAGAAGCATCATAGATGGAGTGAGCTTATCTAATATAAATTCAATCGGAGAGAAACTATCTACAGAAGCACTTAATATTTATGATGATGGCCTTCACGAAAAGAATATTTCTTCTACACCATTTGATGGAGAAGGAACCCCAACCAAAAGACTATGTCTGATTAACAAAGGGAGAATTGAAAATTTTATACATTCTGAATCAACTGCAAGAATATTTAAAACAATCCCCACAGGCCACGCTGGACTAGGATCAAAAGTTTCAGTATCTCCTGATTGGATAGTAGTTGAGAAATCAGAGGAAAACTCTGATCTAAAAACAACATTAGATCACTCTATCTATGAGGGAGAATTTGTTTATATCGAAGAATTAAATGCAATCCATGCAGGCGTCAGAGCAAGTCAAGGTTCATTCTCTCTTCCATTTGATGGATGGCTCTATAAAAACGGAAAAAAAATCTCAATAGAATCCGCCACTGTGGCAGGGGATATCAAATATCTTTTAAAAAATATAATAAATATTGAATCAAGCCAGGAGGTAACGACAACTGGAATTTCTCCACATATATGGGTAGATGAATTATCAATAACTGGTGACGCGTGAGAATTATATTCTGGGGAACACCTGAATATTCGATTCCTAGTCTAGATATTTTTATTAAATCTAAGCACGAGGTAATTGCAGTAGTTAGCCAACCGGACAAGAAGAGATCTAGGGGAAATAAATTAATAGCCTCGCCTGTAAAAAGTATTGCCGAGAAAGAATTTATAAAAATTTATACTCCAGCAAAAATCAAGGACAATAAACATTTTATAAATGAACTTAAATCACTTTCTTGTGATTTATTTATTGTTATAGCTTACGGGAAAATTTTACCCAAAGAGATATTGGAAATCCCAAAATTTGGTTGTTGGAACGCACATGCTTCATTACTTCCAAGATGGCGTGGTGCCGCCCCAATTCAATGGTCCCTAATAAAAGGGGATGAATTTACTGGTGTAGGAATTATGAAAATGAATGAGGGGCTAGATACTGGCGACATATTGTTGGAAGAAAAAATTAAAATCGATAATGACGATAATTTAAATACACTATCGGAAAAACTTAGTATTTTATCGGCAAAATTATTTTTAAATGCTACATCTTTAATCGAAGAAAATATTAATAAAAATACTAATCATCAATTAACAAAACAAAATACCCTTGAGAAGGAAATCACTTACGCAAGAATGATTGAAAAATCAGACTTTAAAGTTGATTGGGGTAATGAGGCAATTAAAATTTCTCAAAAAATAAAAGCATTATACCCACGAGCAAATACAACTTTTAGAGGTAAGAACCTAAAAATACTTAAAATTAAAATTTTGAGTAGTGATGATATTAAACATGAAAAATACCTTTTAATGAGCAATTATTCAAGACCAGGTATTATTCTTGCTGTAATAGAAAATAAAGGAATAATAATTTCAACTAAAACTGATCCGATTATTTTGTTAGAAGCAAAACTTGAAGGCAAAAACATTTCTAGCCAAATGCAATTGATACAACAGTTAAAGCCATCAGTAGGTGAATATCTCTCAGATTAAGTATTAGATTCTTTTTTAGAGAATCCCCAAATGAAAGCAAAAAGAATCAAAAAATAAAAATAATAGTCTGGAAGAATAGATTCTCTAATTAAAGTATTTAGTAAAAGTTTAATCCCAACAATTAAAATTGCTACGTAACCGGCTGTTTCTAATCTAGAAAATATATCCAGAAGTTTTAGAAAAATCCCCGATGTAAATCTTAAGGCTAATACACCAATAACTGCTCCAAATATAATTAATATGTATTGATCACTGATAGCTACTGCAGTAGTAATACTGTCTATGGAAAAAGCAAAATCAGTAATTGAGAGAAGCGCTACAACCTTTAAGAACCTAAAATTATTTTCATTATTATCTGTACCATTTTCAGCATTTTCTATATCTGAATTTAAAAAAACATTAGAGAAGAATAAGTATATTAAATAAAAACCGGCAAAAACTCTAATAAGAATAAACTTTAGAAGAACATTAGATAATATGATCAGAATAATTCTAAATAATAAAGATATTGTTATACCAATATTTAAGGCTCTAGACCTTAATTCTGAAGTGTCGAGAGATTTAGTAAGAGAAGCTAGTGCAACAGCATTATCTGCTGATAATAATAATTCTAGAGCAATTAATATTGGTAAAAGAGTAAAGATTTCGTACCAACTGTCTACCTGATCTAGTGTGGGTATAAAAGAGTTTATTGCTGCTGAATCCATTAAATATTATTCACAATCAGTATAAAATCTAATATAATGTATCGGATATTTGTAATCAAGATTGATAGCTATAAATGAGTTTAAATACTTTAGTTGATTATATTTCTAACTCAAAAATTACTTCTGAATTAATAAAAAGAATTTCAAAAAATAATGAATTGAATATTGTTGGTTCAAGTAGATATGCAAAATCAATAATCATAGATAGCATCGCAAAAAAAGAGGGGAAAAATATATTATTAATTTGTCCTAATGTAGAAATTGCCTATAAATGGATTGGATATTTTGAAAGTATAAATGATAAAGGAGTTTTATATTATCCTCCAACAGAACATCTACCATACGCATCAATTAATAAATCCAAAGAGGTTGAATTTAGTCAGCTTACTGTTTTATCCAAATTGATAAAAAAAGAGAATAATGAACTTAATATTGTTATATCAACAGAGAGATCATTACAACCTCATCTAATAAATAAAAACTCCTTAATTGAAAATAAATTAGATTTGCAAAAAGGGGGTCAAATCGAGATTCAGGAATTAGCAAATAAACTTACTTTGCTGGGTTATAAAAAAGAAAATGTGACTACAACAGAAGGATTCTGGAGCAGGAGAGGGGAAATAATAGATATTTATCCTGTCAATAATGAGTTTCCTGTAAGATTAGAATTTTTTGATAATGTAATTGAAAAAATAAGAGAATATGATCCCAATTCACAGAAAACTTTTGAAAGTATCAATAATATTGAAATAATACAGGCTGGATTTGATTTGCTAATAAAAGATAAGTTAAATAATTTATCTAAGAACAGTATTTTTAATTCAGAAGATACAAATAAAAATAATCTTGATCGTTATTTAGGAATAATTGAAAAAGAACCCTCAAATATAATAGATTTTTTAAATAGTGAAACAATTCTTGTTATTGATGAATTAGAAGATTGTAAAAAATTTGCGAAAAATTGGTGTCTAGATTCAGAAAGTAATTTTGATAATTGTGCTTATGAATTAAATGAAAACCTTAAAAGAAATGACATTAATTTAGTGGCAAAACCTAATTTGCATTTAAGTTTTGACGAAATATTAAAATCACTAGAAATTTTTAATTTAATAAAATTTTATGAATTTGAATCTAAAGTCAATATTGATAATAGGTTTTTATTAAACGATAAAAGATTAAATTCATACTCTAAAAATATAGGAAAATTATCCAATGATATAAATAAAAATATAAAAAATAATGAAAAAGTATGGATATTATCAGCACAGCCATTGAGAACTAGGACTTTACTTTTTGAGCACGAATGTAATGCAAACTTCTTAAACAATCCTAATGATATTTATGAAGCATTAAAGTCAATTAACAATTCAACTCCTTTAATTTTAAAAAATAAAAACAATTATGAAATCGAGGGTTTTTATCTTCCGATATGGAAGGTTGTCCTGATAACAGATAAAGAATTATTTTCACAACAATCTCTTTTTAATAATGTATTCATAAGAAGAAAAAAAAGAAGTATCAATTCAAATATAAATGTAAATAAGATTAGTCCCGGTGATTTTATAGTTCATAAAAATCATGGAATAGGTAAATTTTTAAAAATAGAAAAAATTAATATAACTGGGGATTCAAGAGATTATTTAGTTATTCAGTATCAAGATGGGAAGATAAGTGTTGCCGCTGATCAACTTGGTAGCGTTAACAGATACCGATCAAGCGGAAAAATAAAACCTAAAATAAACAGATTAGGGGGAACAGAATGGGAAAGAATAAAAGAGAAAAATAAGAAACTAATCAAAAAAGTTGCTATAGATATTTTAAAACTTTATGCAAAGAGAGAGAAACTTACGGGTCATATATATCCAGAAGATGGTCCATGGCAAAATGAACTAGAGGAATCATTCCCTTACCAACCAACACCAGATCAAATTACTGCAGTAAAAGAAATAAAATCAGATATGGAAAGCGACAAGCCAATGGATAGACTGGTTTGTGGAGATGTAGGTTTTGGTAAAACAGAGGTAGCTATAAGGGCTATTTTCAAGGCAATTACATCAGGAAAGCAAGTAATATTATTAGCTCCTACTACAATCCTAGCTCAGCAACATTGGAGAACAATAAATAATAGATTTTCACCTTACCCAATAAAAGTTTCATTACTCAATAGATTCAAAACTGTTAATGAGAGAAAAGAAATTTATACCGGTTTAAAAAATAATAAGATTGATTTAGTAGTAGCAACACACCAAATTTTGGGGAAAGAAATAGAAATAAAAAATTTAGGTCTACTCGTTATAGATGAAGAACAAAGATTTGGAGTAAAACAAAAGGAGAAAATTAAAAAAATTAAAAACAATATAGACGTATTAACACTTTCTGCAACTCCTATTCCAAGAACTCTATATATGAGTTTATCTGGAATAAGACAAATGAGCTTACTAAATACACCTCCTCCCTCTAGAAGATCAATAAAAACATATTTATCTGAAATAGATATTGACGTAATAAGAACCGCAATAAGTCAAGAACTTGATAGAGGAGGTCAAATATTTTATGTTGTTCCAAGGATTTCTGATATTGATCAAGCTGTAAACAAATTAAAAAATATGTTTCCTAACTTGAAATTTATTGTTGCTCATGGACAAATGAACGAAACGGATCTTGAAAATGCAATGATTGCCTTCAATAACGGCGAAGTAGATCTTATGATATGTACAACCATAATTGAAAGTGGATTAGACATCCCAAGAGTAAATACAATTATTATTGAAGATTCTCATAAATTTGGACTTTCTCAACTTTATCAACTAAGAGGAAGGGTGGGGAGAAGCGGAGTTCAAGCTCATGCATGGTTATTTTATCCAAATATAAATAAGATCAATGATTCAGCCAAGCAAAGATTGAGAGCTATAAAAGATTTTTCGGAACTTGGAAGTGGGTACCAACTTGCCATGAAAGATATGGAAATAAGAGGTGTTGGAAGTTTACTAGGAGAAGAACAAAGTGGGAAGGTAAATGCTATTGGGTATGATTTGTACATTGAAATGCTGCACGAGGCTATCTCAGAGATAAGTGGACAAGAAATACCAGAAGTTAGCGATACGCAAATAGATTTACCAATAAATGCATTTATACCAGCAACATGGATATTAAACAGGGAAGAAAAGCTTGAAGCTTATAAGTCTGCTACTGAATGCTCAAATGATAATGAATTAACTGAATTAGCCACAGACTGGGTAAACAGATATGGAACCTTGCCCAAAGCTGTTGAGTCATTAATTATGTTGATGAGACTAAAGTTACTTGCAAAAAAATGTGGTTTTAATAAAGTTAAACTCAAAAAACCAAACATTCTTATAGAAACAAAATTAAAGAAATCTACATATAAATTATTTCAAAATTCATTACCAAGTAGTGTTCAAAACAAATTTGATTTTGATGAAGGCGAACAATATTCAATAATAACTATTAGGGGTTTAGGAATTACTGAAATTCAAAATCAAATAGATCAATTAATGTTTTGGTTTAGAATATTTGCAAAAGAAATAAATAATTTTGACAAAGACTTTTTAATTAAAAAAGAGCAAATTATTAAATAATTATATAAAATCCGCAAAATAGTTTAATTTCGGTTAGGTTTAAAAAAATTTTTTTAAATTCATGGGTGAATATATAGACATTGGAGTCCAAAGTGCAATTTTACCCCTATCAATAATTTTGTCATCAATCGTACTTGGCATATACGCATTATTAGGAGAAGAAACAGAAAATGATGATGATGACTCAGATTCAGGTAGCGGTGGATTAATGCAACCAATTTGAAATTATTTATAACTTATTTGTCTTGTCTTTCTCTTGACAATCCTAAATATTCTAAAAAAAGTTCCAAATAGTAACACCAAAGTAATAACTGTTGAAATAAAGATAAAGAGAACTAAAAATATTTCATAGAGATTTGAAAAAAGATCAATAATTAATAAAAATGATTTATTTAGGTTATTAGGTAGATTTTGCAGAAGCAAATTTTTATTGGGTATTAAATAATTTATATAAACTAAAAAAAGACTCAAAATAAACATAAAAGCCGATTCAATTAATAGTCTTCTCTTAGATTTTCTTCTTAAACTTAATTTTTTTTTAAAAATATACTTATTAGAATTCATATTCAAATTGGGTATTTTTAAATCTGACATACATCAAAGGTCAAAGAATAAATTAGTAATTATTCACAAAATAAATTAACCTATACTATCGTGTTTGTATTAAGGATGCTAATGGGTTTTTAGTTTGGATTTATAAGGATATTTTTTTCTTTATCTTCAACAGGATTATAAAAATAAATAAAAGTAGAGGAGAATAGAATTAAAGAGAAAATTGCAATAAAAGGCGGAATAATAAAATTGAAAAATTTAACTTTGTTATTAAAACAAAATATTACTTTTTTAGGAAAATTTTTAGATACACCAGTTTCTATTTTTCTAACTTTTGATGATTCATTTAACTGATCAAAACAATTTATGATATCAGATAACAATGCATTACCAATCTTTAAGGTCAATGGTTTTACATTCGGTTTAGAGCTTTTCAGAACAATATTATGTATTTTGAGATTGTCAGTTTTTATATCAATTAATTTAGACTCATATATTGGCATTTCGTTACTAATTAAAAGATTTGAATAAATATAAAAAGCGTCCATAATAGGCCCTAAATGTTCAATTTTGCCTTCAATAAGAGGTTTATCAATTATGGTTAATTTCCATTGTGAAATTATTGAAATTTGATCTTTATTTTCATTATTTGAATAATCTGGCAATCCAATTATTTCAAGACTCACCGAAGATTGATGAAATGATAATTTATTTTGAATCATATTAAAAATCGAATAAAAAATTCTTTAACTTTTGGGAACCTTGATTTGAAATACAAAGGGATAAAGTTAGCAAAGACTTAATAATAAATTCATCATTCTCAGTATGATTTAGAAGCTTTTTTACTCTCATACTATCTATATTAAATCTATCTTTAATCAACTCGATAAATCTATTATTAAAATCATTCCAAATAACTAAATTCTTTTCAAGATCTTCTTTAGATTGAAGTATTTCTCTTATGTAAGGATACAAATATCTAGACAATTCAACGGTGATTTTAATTAATGCATCAAATTCTTCTAGTTTAATATTATTATTCACATAAGATTTTCTCAATGGATTGTTATTCCTCAATTTCCAAATAGTAACTTTATTTGGCAAAACCTCATTTAAATTAAGTCTTTTTGATATTGCATAAAGGGAATGCATACCATTTAGATCAATTGTTTCTAAGATTAATAATAATAAGTCAAGCTTCTCGATAGATTGCCTTGATATCTTATTTCCTTTAGTAAAAACTGTAATTTTTCTTGATTAAAATATAACTCAATTATAACAGTATTATTATTCCATTTTTTGAAATAAAAATGAATATAACTTATCAAGTTCTTTAATAGTTAGCAATCCATAACTCCACAATGAGATTGGTAATGGAATGTTATTTTTTTTAGATAATTTTAGACCAAGTTCTATAGATGACTCATCTAAACCTATTTCATCTGACAAAAAATTTATCATCTCTCTAGAAAGGAAATTATTCATAAGTTTTATTTAATTCTTGAGTAAATGAGAGATTTAGTCATTTGGTTAAGAACTAATTTTCTTATAAAGACAAAATTATTTAAAAGTAAAAATGCAAGTCTTCTTAATGGTAATAAAAAAAGGTTTCTATTTGCAAAAATTGATATCAAAGAGTCCGTTATAAAAATTGTAAAAATAATATCTAGGATCCTGCTAGAAAGATACTTAAATTTAAATAAAATCAAATGAATTTTAGTAATTGGAATATTTTCATTGAAAAGATCAAAAATAGTATTAACGTCTCTCCAACAACTATTTAGACCTTGACCACCCACAGGATGAAATGTATGAAATGCATCACCTACAAAAACAAATTTTTTTAAATTTAGAACTGGTAAATTCAAGGATAATGAAACAGGAAATATATTAAATTCACCAATTATTTGATCTAACTTAAATTCATCGGGCAAGATAGTTGATAAATTATCCATCAAAAAATTCTTATCAGAATTTAATCTTTCAATAGATTTTAAAGTACTAGATGTCCAAATTACTTGATATAAATTTTTTTCTAAAGGCAATAATGCGAGTGGGCCTTCTTTTCTAAAAATTTCATAAGCTCGTTTTTCACAATGACCTCTAAGAGAAACTTTAAAAGTTAAACAAGATTGGCTATAAGATTTTTTTATATTTAAAAAATCTAACAATTTCTTATCAAGTGAGTTTGCGCCTGTTGAAAAGAATTGATAATCAAATGATATTTTTTGACTTAACAATCTTTGTGGCGTCACAAAAAAAATATTTTCATAATTATCAATCTCTTGAAAAAATACGTTCATAAGATCGGAGTGTTTAACTACCCAGCCAATATTTTTAGCAGAACTTATATCATCATCTAAGTCAGAAATTGATAAGCTGGTCAAAGAAGAAGTTACGCTATCTGAAATTGAAAGGGTATCAAAGCCAAATAAAAATGGTTCTAATTTTTCCCAAAGTCTGAATTTAGATAAGATTTTTCTTGTTGAGTGAGTAATAGCATAAGTTTTATCTTTATCAATTAATCTATCTTTTGTTAATAAATCTGTTAAAAAAATATTGCAATCAAATTTTGAAAGTGCAATTGAAAGTAATAAACCAGTGGGACCTGATCCAACAATTTTAAAATTGAATTTATTTTTCATCAGATTATATAATCATCAACTATCTATTCAAATAAATATAGCAAATTTCCTCAAATGCTGGTCTTAATAAATAAGGGTACTCTCCAACCCATAAGTTAATTTCAGGAAGCCAAGCATCGGTCAAATAAAAATCTCTGTCAAAATTACGGTTATCAGATGTTACTAAACATCTAATACTCGAACCCACCTTAATTTGACTGTGCTTATTTTCCATAGGAAAACTTAATTTTTCTAAATAACCATCTTCATCTTCTAATTCAAGTACTAACCAAGTCCTTTTGTTTTCGATAACTTCTAATCGACCTTGCCTATTAGATTGTTCTCTTGAACTTTCAATTTTTTCTGTTTTATAGATATCTGATATGTAGCCATCAAAAATAGAAAAAAATTTATATTTTCTTAATTGCAAATTTTTTCTACTTGATTCAAGAATTGGGCCCCAGATGATATACAAAAAGAAACCTACACAGAGGAATAACCAGAAATTATTAGTTTGATCTCCAGTCGAACTAATAATTAATGTGATAAATCCACCAATTGAAGAAACTATTACTCTTTGAAGAATTTTTCTCGGATTCCCTAAAGCGTACTTAAATTGACTTCCTGTACCAACTGCAGGAATAAGTTTTGAAATTTGACTTGAATTAATTGGGATTAACATTTTAAAAAATCAATTTTTCAAGTCCGTAAACTAAAGTTTCATAATTTCCAATTTTTTTAATAGCCTGTAAAACCCCTGGCATATAGGCTTTTCTATCAATAGTGTCATGCTTAATTGTGTAAGTTTCACCTGGAGATCCCATAATTACTAACTGATGAGCGAGCAATCCTGGTAATCGTACAGAATGTATATTAATTCCTGAATCTCTAAGCCCACCCCGTACACCTTTCAATGACTCAGACTCTTTTACTAAATTCTGATTAAATTTCTTTGGATATTCTTCAATCATTTCTGCAGTTTTTATACACGTCCCACTTGGAGAATCAGCTTTTTGATTATGATGCATCTCTATTAATTCAATATTGTCATAAAACCTTGCAGCTACAGATGCCGCCTGCTGAAGAAGAACCATACCTACTGAAAAATTAGGAATTATTGCACAACCAACCGATGCTTTCTGAGCAAAAACAGACAAATCTTGTATTTGCGAAGGGCTTAGACCTGTAGTTCCTACTACTGGTGATACACCATATGCAATAGCTGATCTAGTATTTTCATATACAGAATCAGGATGAGTAAAATCAACCAGCACAGGTTTGGTTTTTTCATTTCTATAATTTTGACTAATAGAACATAAAGTTCCCTCAAAATCATTTGAAACAAAAACATCACAATTTTTTACCTTCAATAATTCAGAAATATTTGAGCCATTGTTCTTTTCGTTTATGTCGATTGCTGCAACAAGTTCACATTCTGTTGAATTTAATACAGTATTAACAACTTCGCTACCCATTCTGCCTAAAGCTCCGGATACTAGTACTGGTATAGGTTTTTTAGAATTTTCAATCATTTTTTTAAAAATTTTTTTTTTAAAGGTTGTTACACGCTATTTATATTGCACACAATAACGTCTTTTCATTCGTAGTCTGGTAGAAATACTTAAAGAAAATCAATGTTTACGCAGGTCCGCTCAGCAAACCGCAGAGTATCTCCTGTTGAGGATAACAAACACAAAGTTGTAATAAAAGCAGTTTATGTTGTCCTTGAGCCACAATACCAAAATTCCTTAACGGAAGCTGCAAAGTCGATAAATCAGATGGATGGGCCAATAGGTATAGACCTAAGCGGCTATCTTATCGAAGAACTTAGGAATGATAGTAATTTTGAAGATTTTAAAGAAGATATAGCTAATGCAGATATATTCGTTGCTTCTCTAATTTTCATTGAAGACCTTGCTCAAAAAGTGGTAGATGCAGTATCTCCATTTAAAGACAAACTTAAAGCATCAATTGTTTTCCCCTCCATGCCAGAGGTAATGAGATTAAATAAGCTGGGTTCATTTAGTATGGCCCAACTTGGTCAATCAAAAAGTATTATAGGAGATTTAATAAAAAAGAAAAAAGAATCTGATGGTGCAAGTTTCCAAGATTCAATGTTGAAGTTATTAAATACATTACCTTCAATACTTAAATATCTACCAGTAGAAAAAGCTCAAGATGCTAGAACATTTATTCTGAGTTTTCAATACTGGTTAGGTGGTACCACTGAGAACTTAAAAAACTTCTTGTTAATGATTTCTGAAAAGTACGCTGTATCAGAGATCATCAAAGATCAAATAGAAGAATTCAAAATTCAAGACCCTGAAACATTCCCAGATTTAGGAATTTGGCATCCTCTTGCTCCTTGCATGTTTGAAAGTCTTAAAGAATATCAAAATTGGGAAAATAATAGGAAAGATATAAACCCTAAAGATGACAAAACTCCAACAATAGGATTAGTGCTTCAAAGGAGTCATATCGTTACGGGAGATGATGCTCATTACGTTGCTGTTATTCAAGAATTGGAATACAGAGGAGCGAGAGTACTACCTATCTTCTGTGGGGGTCTAGATTTTTCTAAGCCAGTTAATGAATTTTATTATGATTCCATAAATAAGGATCAACCTATAGTAGATGGAGTTGTATCTCTAACAGGTTTTGCACTAGTTGGTGGGCCAGCGAGACAAGATCATCCTAAAGCCATTGAAGCCCTAAAAAGGTTAAACAGACCCTATATGGTTGCACTTCCATTAGTCTTCCAAACCACAAAAGAATGGGAAGATAGTGATCTAGGTTTACACCCTGTTCAGGTAGCACTTCAAATTGCAATTCCAGAGCTTGATGGTGCTATTGAACCTATTATTCTCTCAGGTCGTGACGATGCTACAGGTAAGGCGCATACCCTCCAAGATCGAGTTGATGTAATAGCTGAAAGAGCAATCAAATGGTCAACTTTAAGAGTTAAACAGAGAAAGGATAAAAAATTAGCCATAACAGTATTTAGTTTTCCACCAGACAAAGGAAATGTAGGTACGGCAGCATACTTGAATGTTTTTGGTTCAATTTATAGAGTACTTCTTGAAATGAAATCGAAAGGATATCAAATAGATGAACTTCCAAGTAATTCAAAAGAATTAATGGAAAAAGTAATTAACAACCCTGAAGCGATGGATGGCTCTCCAGAGTTAAATATTGCTCATAAAATGTCAGTAAAAGAATACGAAGAGTTCACGCCATATTCACAAAGACTCGAAGAGAATTGGGGTAAACCTCCTGGGAACCTTAATAGTGACGGACAAAACCTTCTTATCTATGGAAAACATTTTGGAAATGTTTTTATAGGAGTTCAACCTACATTCGGTTATGAAGGTGACCCCATGAGATTACTTTATTCAAGAAGTGCTAGTCCTCATCATGGTTTTGCTGCTTACTATACGTATGTAGAAAAAATCTGGGGTGCTGATGCTGTTCTTCATTTTGGTACTCACGGCTCACTTGAATTTATGCCTGGGAAGCAGATGGGCATGAGTGAAACTTGCTATCCGGATTCTCTAATTGGATCATTGCCTAATTTGTATTACTATGCTGCGAATAATCCATCTGAAGCAACAATTGCGAAGAGAAGAGGATATGCCTCAACTATTAGTTATCTGACTCCTCCAGCGGAAAATGCAGGACTCTACAAAGGTCTTAAAGAACTAAGTGAGCTCGTTGGTTCATATCAACAATTAAGAGAAAATAGCAGGGGTATTCAAATTGTTAATGCAATAGTTGAGACTTCTAAACAATGCAACCTTGACAAAGATGTAGAGCTTCCTTCAAAAGACGTAGAAGAACTATCAATCGATGAAAGAGATTTATTTGTTGGTAATGTCTATAAACAGTTGATGGAAATTGAAAGTAGATTGTTACCTTGCGGTCTTCATACTATTGGAGAAGCTCCAACAGCAGAAGAAGCTGTTGCAACACTTGTAAATATTGCATCTTTAGAGAGAGAACAAGAAGGATTAAGATCTCTTCCTGGATTACTCGCTGAATCCATTGGTCTAACTATTGAACAAATTTATGATGGTAATAATAAAGGTGATCTTAAATTTGTCGAGTTAAATGAAAAAATCATAAAGATAGCAAGAGAGTCGATTTTTGCGATGGTCAACTCTTTAAAAATTGTTGATGGCAGAGTTTATTTAGAAAAATCACTTCTTTCCAAACTTTTCGATTTACTTAAAGTTTTTGGTCTAAATCTACCTACCCCTTGGCTAAGAGTTTGCAGATTAAATGGATTTAATGAAGTTAATCAGAAGGAATTAAATAAATTATTTGATTATTTACTTTTCTGTCTGGAACAGGTCTGCGCAGACAAAGAAATGGATAGCCTCATTAAAGCACTAGATGGAAATTATGTTTTACCTGGACCAGGAGGAGATCCAATAAGAAATCCAGGTGTTTTGCCCAGTGGTAAAAATATCCATGCACTTGATCCTCAATCAATCCCAACTACAGCTGCAGTAGCTGCAGCAAAGTCTGTTGTTGACAAATTAATTGAAAGACAAAAGGAAGAGCAAGGAACCTGGCCTGAAACAATAGCTTGTGTTTTATGGGGTACTGATAACATCAAAACTTACGGAGAATCACTTGCACAAATCTTATGGTTTGTTGGGGTAAAACCAAAACCAGATTCTGTTGGAAGAATTAACAAACTAGAACTAATTCCTTTAGAAGAATTAGGTAGGCCAAGAATAGATGTAGTAGTTAATTGTTCAGGAGTATTTAGAGATCTATTTATCAATCAAATGGCATTAATAGATCAGGCAGTCAAATTAGCAGCTGAAGCCGATGAACCATTGGAATCTAATTTTGTAAGGAAACATTCACTTGAACAAGCAGAAAAAGAAGGAACTTCTATCAGAGAAGCTTCAGCGAGAGTATTCTCTAATGCAAGTGGAAGTTACAGTTCAAATGTTAATTTAGCCGTAGAAAATTCAACATGGGAGGAAGAAAATGAATTACAAGAAATGTATTTATCACGAAAAACATATGCTTTTAATGCTGATAATCCAGGAGAGATGAATCAAAAAAGAGAGGTATTTGAGTCAGTAATGAAAACAGCAGATGTTACATTTCAAAACCTTGATTCTTCAGAGATTTCATTAACAGATGTTAGTCATTATTTTGATTCGGATCCAACAAAATTGATCAAGACATTAAGAGATGATGGAAAAGAACCAAGTAGCTACATAGCAGATACAACCACTTCTAATGCTCAAGTTAGAACACTTGGAGAAACTATCAGATTAGACTCAAGAACAAAACTTTTAAATCCTAAGTGGTATGAAGGTATGCTCAAATCCGGCTACGAAGGAGTTAGAGAGCTTTCTAACAGACTTAATTACACTCTCGGTTGGAGTGCCACAAGCGGCCAAGTAGATAATTTTGTATATGAAGAAACTAATGAAACATTTATAAATGACGAAGAGATGAGGAAAAGATTAATGGATCTTAATCCTAATAGTTTCAGAAGAATTGTTGGAACTTTGCTAGAAGTCAATGGTAGGGGGTATTGGGAAACTTCAGATGAGAATATAGAACAGTTGAAAGAACTATACCAAGAGGTAGAGGATAAAATAGAAGGAGTTAAAGAATAATAAATTTGCTATTTTCTATAAATCCTATCAGCTACTTTCAGGATTTGATAATTTAGTTTGACGTTGTGAACTCTCACAATGTCAATATTAAATTGAGAACAAAGACAACTTATTGCAAGTGTTCCTATATCCCTTTCTTTGGGATTTTTCTCATTCAAAATTTCTCCTATAAATCTCTTCCTAGATGCACCTATCAAAATTGGTAAATTCCATTTTTTAAGTACATCTAAGTTTCTCAAGATTTCCAAATTGTGAATTATATCCTTTGAAAAACCAATTCCAGGATCCACTATTATATTTCTTTCAGATATATTTTTTTTTACAGCATTCTTTATTAAATTATCAAGTGAACACTTAACATCACTCAATACATTCTGGTAATTAGAGAGTTGATTCATATTTTGA
>QCBX01000007.1 GCA_003281455.1 Prochlorococcus sp. AG-347-J21 | reverse complement strand
TACGGTCAAGAATTTCTTTCTCCAATCTCTTTTTATATGAGGAAATAAGTTTTTTTGATAATTTTAAATCTTGTTGATCCAAAACTTTATTAAGAACATAGTTTTATATTAGCGGAAAAAAAATTTTTTATTTGAATTATTTCAACTATCACTTTGTAATAAAGTTATTAATTAAGAAGCGTTGCGTTAATTTTGAAATTGTATTGTTTTTACTAGCTTTGTACTATTCTAAAACTCGAACTTTAAATTTTTTACTTCAGGAATGTCAGTTTTAAAGAATAATCAAATATTGTCTGCCGATATGAAATTAAATGATTTAAGTAATATAAAAGAATTTATTAATAGTGCCAACTCAAGATTAGATGCAATAACTTCAATAACCAATAATTCACATGCAATTGCAGCAGATGCTGTAACAGCAATGATTTGCGAAAATCAAGATTCAGTTAATTCAAAAATTTCTTTAAATACAACTAACAAGATGTCCGTTTGTTTAAGAGATGGAGAAATAATTCTGCGGATTGTTGCTTATCTTTTAATTTCTAATGACGAATCAGTTTTAGACAAAAGTTGTTTGAAGGATCTTAAAAATACTTATCTTGCTCTAGGGGTGCCTTTAAGAAATGCAAAAAGGGTTATTGAATTAATGCGAGAAGCAACAATCTCTGATTTAAATTCAACAGTTAATAATATGAAAGGAAATAAAGACTTTCTTCCTAAATTAATATCTGAAACAGAGTTTCAATTTGAAAGGATAATTAATCTTTTAAACTAGATAAGTTCCTTATCTCTGAAGTATGGGAAGTCTGTATTATTGAGTTATTTTCCAGATTTCTAATAACAGAAAATCTGGATCTTATGTGAGTTGATAAAAAGGAAATTCTTTCTTCGGAAACTGTCGATTTGTAAATAGTTTTAATATGTAAATTATTTTTTTCATCTATAAAATAATTTGAAGATGAAATAACTGATTCAGTATACCCTTTATTTCTTAAGACAATGCCTGAATTCTCATCCTTGGGTAAAAATATCAAAATAGTTTCTTCTCCCTTACTGATATCATCATCTTCCCAATCACTAATCGCTTGCCATTTTATAGAAATGGCTATGCTCTGTAAGTTTAAACTTAATTTATAAATTTTAAAAATTTTAATAACTTTTTTATTTTTTGAGTTGATATGTCTTATACATATTTTACTAGTTGAGTTTTCAAATTCCTGAAAAGCTAAAGTATGAGTACTTCTTATGGATTTCCATTCTCCTATACTTTTTTCGATGAATTGATTAATTGTTGTTAGATTCTTCGTCAAGCTTATCTTCTACGGAATGATTTTCTGCTTTTTGAATCATTCTTACCATTGAATCCACCATTAATCTCTTTGCGGAAGTTACTTTTAATCCAGAAGGAGTGGTCGATATTTGTTCTCCAGGGGGATCATATGAAGTTGGTCTAAATGTACTCATCTAATAACTTTAAAAATTAATCGACTTATATTCTTGCATGAATTCTGATTTATGTAGTTGTTGTTTGCAAAAATGTCATATCTTTCTAATTTGATTATGGAATTATTAACTGTTTAGTTATTTAGGCATTTTATTTTTTGCTAATCCTGAAAGAGTTGCTAAAGCAAACATTCCTAATAGCGCAATTCCTAGAAATAATCCTGCTCCCTGGCTAACTCCAGCTCCTACTGCTACAAGTATAGAGTCACTGATTAGAAGACTTATTAATAATGCTGGAGTAAATATTTTCCACCGAGTTCCTCCAATACCAATTGCGTAGCTTAGAAAATCAAAAAGGCCAGTCATTAATAGCCCTGTCATAAGAAAGAAATTTTCTTCTAGTTGGTTCTGATTAAAACTTTCAATCCTTTTCATTGCCTTTAGGCCTACTAAATTTCGTACAGGAACCCGACCATAATTTCTTGCAATAAAGAAAGCAGCTTGGCAAAAAATGATATCAGAAAAGATTATTGTCATGTAACCTTTCTGAAATCCTAGTAATGAACCAGCGAGTAGAGAATAAGCTGAACTTGGAAGAGCAGGTAAAATAATACTTACTCCTCTAAGTATGAAAATTCCAAAAGGAGCCCAAATTCCCATACTTTCTATTTTGTTTCTGAGAGGTTCAATCCCATAATTTTGGATTAAATAAATCAATACAACAAATATTGCTATAAAAAAAACTACTGAGAGAAATTTTTGTATTTTATTCATTATTTTTCTAATAAATTTATTGGAAGTAAATTCTTAATTTTAATAATTGATTCTATCTATAATAGAAATACTAATCAATAAAAATTTTTACAAATTTTTAATCTTACATTTCCTCCCAATAAAAGATTTTTGCATCCCATAATTTGTCATGATTGATTCTAAGAATAAAGTTAATTCACTATTTATTAGAAATAGCATTGGTTTAGTCCTTTCGATAATAGTTTCCATTTGTATTTCAATAAAACATGCAAATGCTTTGCCTCATGAATGGGTTGGAGGTCCTAAAAGTGAATATGGAGAACAGTTATGGGATAGACAAAGTATTAAAAGGAATGAGGATGGTTCTGTGAGAGTATTGAGTAAATTTATCCCCAAAACACAAAATGAAATTACTAAGGATATTCTCTATACAATGGATATAAATTGTTTTGAAAAATCATTTAGAGACGTTGATGTCTTTATAGATGAAGTAAATAATAATTTTAATGATTTAGCTGATTGGCAAGATCCTAATGGAGATAAACTGATTTTGGGTGTGATTGGTCAAGTCTGCAGAGTGGAAAACTGAAAAATTTGAATTGTAGAATTAAAATAAAACAAAAAAAATTATGTTTCTAAATACTTAGAAAATATAAAACCCTGTCAAAGACAGGGTTTTAAAGGTGCCAGGACCCAGATTTGAACTGGGGACACGGCGATTTTCAGTCGCCTGCTCTACCAACTGAGCTATCCCGGCTCTAACTTATTTACTTTAAATTACGATGTGTAGTTTGTGAAACCCCTTTTGATTAAAAATTTTATATCTTCATCAAATATTTAAAAATTATTAGTTTGAATTAATGGCTAATAAAGCAGTTCCAAATGAAGTAGTTTTATTACACGAAACTATTGGTATATTTATTGTTTTTTCTCTTATTTTTCTCCATTGTGGGTTTTTTGAACCTCCACCAACAGTAATAATTTTTTTTGGAAGTGAACCTGTAAGCTCGCGCAGTTTTTCCCATCCTCTCAATTCAATATTGGCTAGCCCCTCGAATAATGCATGTAAATAAAGCGAGTCGCTTACTGGCCTGGGGCCAAGAATCGGTTCTAAATTACAATTATTAATAGGAAATCTTTCTCCCTTACTATTAAGAGGTAAAAGATTTAAAGAAGTGTTTTTAGATGGATTTATTTGTCGACTGAGTTCCTCTATTTCTAAATCAGAAAAAAACTTTGATAAAATACCGCATCCTGCGTTTGATGCCCCTCCACAGATCCAATTATCAAACACTTTATGAATGGTAATTCCTTTTTGTTTTATTGGTTTATTAATAACTTTTTTAATCACAATAGTTGTTCCTAAAACTGTGAGACCATCTTCTTTTGCTAAACCCGCAGCTATTAAACTCGCATTGGAATCAGTCGTACCTGAAACTAAAATTAATTTCTTATTCAACTTAAAACTGTCTGCTAAACCAGAATGGACTTGGCTAATAATTTTTCCACTTTTTATTATTTGAGGTAAACATTTTTGCCATGAAGTATTTGAATAGCTTTTTGGCCACGATTTTTTAATTAGATCCCAACCAAGTTTAAGATTATTGCCTTCTTCTCCATGAGTCCAATCTTTCAAAAACCAGCCAGTTATCCAATCAGATTGATGTCTTAAAAGTATATTTGTCCCATATTTATCAATTAGTTTTAATGCTTTAGCAAGACTACTGTAAGGGGTTCGCAAATGATCTTCTCCAGAAGTTAAAGATTTAATAAGCATCTCATTTTCATGACAAGCTTCGTAATAAGGTATTGCTTGTCCTATGGGCTCCCCTTTTAAATTGGATGCTATTAAGGTTCCTGACGTGCCAGATATAGCTAATTTAGAAAGATTACTTTTTACTTCAATAGGTAAAACATCCAATAGTTTTTCACAAGAATTGATCCAAGAATTTGGATCCTTAAAGCTGTATTTATAAGGAAATGAATGAGAAAATATTAATTCCTTCTTTAGATTAACTATTGATATTCTTGCACCACTGGTACCAAAATCTAACCCCCCATAAAATTTATCAGACATAGAATGAATATTCTATAAAAATACTTTGGAAGCTTCTACTAATTGGGCTGCTTTTTCTTCTACATTTTCCCAAGGTAGGTCGAGATCTCTTCTGCCAAAATGTCCATAGGATGCAGTTTTTCTAAAAAATTTACCACCCATTTTTTTTGGTAGATTTCTTAAGTTAAATTCTTTGATAATTGCTTCAGGCCTTAAATCAAAATGCTTTTTAATAAGCTCAGTCAAATTATTCTGTGAAATAACACCTGTATTAAAAGTTTCAACGAGAATGGAAATAGGTTTGGCAACTCCAATCGCATAACTTAATTGTACTTCAGCCTTTTTTGCTAATTTTGCTTTAACAATACTTTTAGCCACATAACGTGCTGCATAAGCAGCTGATCTATCCACTTTTGTGGGATCTTTCCCTGAGAATGCCCCTCCTCCATGTCTTGCATAACCACCATATGTATCTACTATAATTTTTCTGCCAGTGAGCCCAGCATCTCCCTGAGGCCCACCTACGACAAATTTACCTGTTGGATTGACTAGGAATCTTGTTTTATGAATATCTGGTTTAATTTCTAAATCTTCTGTTGCCGGGATTACAACTTTCATCCACAAATCTTCTTTTATTTTTTGTCGAATTTTTTCTTCATTTTTAATCCCATCAATCTCAGGACTATGTTGAGTTGAAATTAAAATCGTGTTAATTGATACTGGTAGCCCTTTATCATAATCAATGCTTACTTGAGTTTTACCATCAGGAAGGAGATAATTAAGGACTTTTTCATGTCTTACTTTGGCAAGTTGAATTGCTAATCTGTGCGCAAGGCTAATTGGTAAGGGCATCAATTCTGGAGTTTCATCGCACGCATAGCCGAACATTATGCCTTGGTCACCAGCTCCGGTATTGTTTTCTAAATCATTGTTAATATCATCGGCTTCGTTCACTCCTTGTGAAATATCTGGAGATTGCTCATCTAGCGCTACTAAAACAGCACAACTATTTGCGTCAAACCCCCCTGCTTTAGAGCCTTCATATCCAATTTCTTTAATAACATTCCTAACGAGTTTTATATAATCAACTTTTGCCTTTGAAGTGATTTCTCCAGTAAGTAAACAAAGACCAGTATTTACAACAGTTTCGCATGCAACTCTACTTTCAGGATCTTCTGTCAATAAAGCATCTAAAACAGCATCACTTATTTGATCACATATTTTGTCAGGATGTCCTTCAGTTACAGATTCAGAGGTGAAGATAAAATCACTCATTAAGATATTTACTTTAAATAGTAAACACTATCCTAAATTAGGCCGTCGTCACTAATCAATAATTGTAAAAAAAAATACTTGTTCAGAATTAAGAAACTAGACGTTGGGATAACCCTACTCAATAAAAATCTATGAATTTAGACTGTTTCAGCTGAAGCTGTTGAAAGTTCTTCATTATCATCAGTTTGTTCAAATAACATTTGTTTATATTTAGCAGCCATTTCTTCAGCTTTATTAAAAACTTTTTGAGGGTCGGTAAGCATATCTCCAGGTTCAGGTTCAAGTGCCTTTGTGGATAAAGAAATTCGTCCTCTTTCTGAATCAAGGTCAATTATCATTACTTTCATTTGGTTATTAACATTTAAAACATTATGTGGAGTCTCGATATGTTCATGACTAATCTCAGAAATATGTAATAGACCACTAACTCCTCCAATATCAATAAAAGCCCCATAAGGTTTGATACCTTTAACAGAACCCACAACAACTTCTCCTACCTCAAGCCTATTCATTTTTTTCTCTACTAAAGCTCTTCTATGACTTAGTACTAATCTATTTCTCTCTTCATCAACCTCAAGAAATTTTAAGGGTAGATATTCACCTTCCAAGTCATCTTTAATTTTTCGAGCACTTATGTGAGAACCTGGAATAAATCCTCTTAATCCTTCGACCCTAACAAGAGCCCCTCCTCTGTTAGTTGCAAAAACTTCGGAATATATAGTGGCGTCTTCTTTTTGTAGTTGTCTAACCCTTTCCCATGCTCTTTGATATTCAATTCTTCTAATAGAAAGTGCTAATTGACCATCTTCATTTTCTTCACTCATTATGAAAAATTCTCGGCTTTCTGAAGGTTGTAACACATCATTTAGTCCTTCAACTCTATTAATTGAAACCTCCTGAACCGGCATAAAAGCAGCTGTTTTCGCACCTATATCTATCATGGCTCCTTTGGGCTCTAATGCAAAAACGGTCCCCTTCACTAGATCGCCAGGTTTAAAGTTGTAATCATATTTACCTAAAAGTGATGCAAATTCTTCTTGAGTGAATCCTGCATTATCAAAATCAATATTTGCTCTGCTAGAGGAGGAATCTGCTGAAGGTATATCGTTCTTTTCGAATGATAAATCTTCCTCATTTTGGGATACTGAATCATTTTCTAATTCAGAAGAATTTTTAATTTCTTGATCTTCAGAAAGTTCTTTAATAGTTTGGGAAGAATTTTCGTTCATTTGTTGCATCGCAGACTACCTAAGGTAGTTAGAAAGGAATGCTACTAGCCTGCAAACCAATAGCAAAAAACATTGTGTTATGTATTCTACACTTTAAGATGCTGAATTTTATAAAATTGAAGCTAATTGGTTGTTTGAATTCCCTTTTAGAGATTCAAGAGTAGAGATGAAATCTTTTACGCCATTAAATTTTCTGTAAACTGAGGCATATCTAATGTAAGCGACTTCATTTTCTCTCCGCAGGCTTTTAAGTATCAACTCTCCAATTTGGGACGATTTAATATCTTTATTAAAATCTTGTATAATTCGAGACTCAATTCCATCTACAAAATTAATTATTGCTTCGCTACCGAAGGTAGTCTTTTCGCAAGCTCGTGATATCCCAGTAAATAATTTTTGTTTATCAAATAATTCTCTGCTCCCATCTTTTTTAATAACGGAAACCGGCATTGTTTCAACTCTTTCATAAGTAGTAAATCTAAAGCTGCAATTTAAGCATTCTCTTCTTCTTCGAACACTCTTCCCACTATCAGCAGATCTTGACTCCAAAACTCTGCTATCTGTATTTTGACAGGTTGGACACTGCATGTAGTGAAATAAGATGAACTGTAACTCTAATAGTAGAGTAATATGCTAATTATGAAAAGTAAAATAAAAAGACCTCTTGCTAAAGAGGTCTTTTTATAAGTTCATTTTTTATCGAATTTAGGAGGATCTCTAAAGGCGACAGCAAAGAATAAGGTAACAACTGCGAGAGTTAAAATAAGAACGTAAGCAAAAGCTTCCATAAGATTAAGTAATAAAGTTTAGGTTAAACCCTTCCTGGGATTCTTCTTGTGGATTCGTCACCAAGTTTCTTGAATAAACCAAATTCAACTTGGTCACCAATCTCAGCATCAATTCCAGCGAATGAATTTCTGTAAAGAGTTCTTGAAGCATGCCACCAGTGGCCAAACAAGAATAGCAATCCGAAACATAGATGTGCATATGTAAACCATGCTCTTGGGGAGCTTCGGAATACACCATCAGATTTATATGTCTCTCTGTCGAACTTGAATGCTTCTCCAAGCTGAGCTTTTCTAGCTAATCTTTTTACTACTGCAGGATCAGTAAATGTTTGACCATTTAAGTCTCCTCCATAAATAGTTGCTGTAATGCCAGTTTGCTCAAATGAATACTTCGCTTCGGCTCTTCTAAATGGAATATCTGCTCTTACATTACCTTCTTTATCTTCAAGTATAACTGGGAAGTTTTCAAAGAAATTAGGTATTCTTCTAACTTCTAATTCATTTCCTTCCTTGTCTTGGAAAGCAATGTGACCTTGCCAACCTGTTGGTAAACCATCACCATTAACAAGAGCTCCAACTCTGAATAATCCTCCTTTAGCAGGACTATTTCCAACATAGTCGTAGAATGCTAATTTCTCAGGAATAGATGCATATGCCTCTTCTTTAGAGGCACCATTATCTATAGCAGCTTGAACCCTTCTATTAATTTCAGTTTTGAAATAGCCAGAGTCCCATTGATATCTTGTAGGACCGAATAACTCTACTGGAGTTGTGGCTGAACCGTACCACATTGTTCCTGCTACAACGAAAGAGACAAATAGCACTGCAGCAAGAGCACTAGCCAGAACTCCCTCAAGACTTCCAAGTTTTAATGCTCTATAAAGTCTTTCCCCTGGTCTATTAGTGATGTGAAAAATACCACCAATAATCCCCATTAGTCCCGCTGCGATATGATTTGCAACTATTCCTCCTGGATTAAAGGGATTAAAGCCATCTACACCCCAGGAAGGAGCAACAGGCTCTACATGGCCAGTTAAACCATAAGGATCAGAAACCCAAATTCCTACGTTAGCGCAATGAAAAGCTCCAAAGCCAAAGCATGTGAGTCCAGCTAGAAGAAGATGAATTCCAAATATTCTTGGCAGATCAAGAGCAGGCTCACCAGTTCTTGAATCTTCCCATAAATCTAAGTCCCAATATGTCCAGTGCCAAATTGAGGCCAACATTAATAATCCACTAAATACTATGTGTGCTGCAGCAACCCCTTCAAAACTCCAGAATCCGGGGTCAACTCCTGTAGCACCCGTAATATCCCATCCGTTCCAACTACTTGTAATACCAAGCCTTGCCATGAATGGCATAACGTACATTCCCTGTCTCCACATTGGATTGAGAACAGCATCAGAAGGATCAAAAATGGCTAATTCATAAAGAGCCATAGAACCGGCCCAGCCGGCTAATAATGCAGTATGCATAAGATGCACAGCAAGTAGTCGACCTGGGTCATTAATAACTACTGTGTGAACTCGATACCAAGGCAATCCCATCGGTTAATTTCTAGTAACTATGCTGAATAAACAGCTAAACATCACGATAGTAAGGGTTTTTTAGTCTTTCAGGGATTTTTGTAAATAAATTTATTTTCTTGCAAAAATTGGGTAAATCAATTTGCATTACTGAGTTTTCAAGGAATTTTTGACAAAAAATTGTTAATATTTTGGTCACAATTCTCAAAGTAAAACGCCAAAATAAGAAAAATAACTAAAAAAATGGCAACTATTAGATTCATCCGTGAGGATTTAGAGGTTCAATGTAATCCTGGTGAAAATTTAAGGGAACTAGTAATGAAAGAGAACTTACAACTTTATGGATTAAAAGGGATTTTAGGAAATTGTGGCGGGGCAGGCCAATGCAGTACTTGTTTTGTTTCAGTTGAGGGAGGAAGCAAAAATTCTTTAAGCCCTCTTACATCAGTTGAAGAAGAAAAACTTAAAAATAGACCTGAAAATTGGCGACTTGCATGCCAAACATTAGTAAAATCCTCTACTGTCATTTTAACAAAACCACAATCTCCACCTTCGAATTTAGAAGAACTTAAAAAAAATAGCGAAAATAAAAAATTACCTCGCTAATTGTTTAAGACTGTTAATTAGTTGATAAAAATTTGTTTATTTTTCCACTTTATTTCAAGTTATATGTCTATAGTCTTAATACCTAATAGAACTGTCCACTAAATGGAAACAACTAATTTCGGATTCGTAGCTAGCCTTTTATTTGTAGGGGTGCCAACAATATTCCTCATAGGTTTATTTATTTCTACTCAAGATGGGGAAAAATCAAGCTTCTATTCAGAATCTGGTAAAGGTAAGCTTGGACCAAAACGCTAAAGCTTTTATAAATGCTTAGCATTTCTGTAAAAGAATTTTTATTTTGGAAAAAAACACAACTTTCTAAGGGGGGAGATCATCAATCTCTTGCTCTTTTACTTGATTCTGTAGGCGGTATATCAAAAAGCGATCTAAACGCGCTTAATATAAATCCTGAAGGAAACTTATATTTAAAAAAAAACTTAGAATTTTTAGAATCTATTTGGAACGAACATTTACTAAAATCTTGCCCAATTCAATACCTTTGTGAAATCACTTTTTGGAGAGACTTAAAATTAAAAGTTACAAACAAAGTACTCATTCCTAGACCAGAAACAGAGCTCATAGTTGATATTGTCTTCAATATATTTCGAGAGAAGTCAGAAAAATTATTTTTTGCTGAATTAGGAACTGGATCAGGCGCTATTAGTATTGCTTTGGCATTGGCTTATCCATTAAGCGACGGAGTAGCAACTGATATTGATCAAGATGCATTAGAAATAGCCACTAAAAATTATATAAATTCTTCTAAACAAACAAATTTGAAATTTTATTGTGGAAATTGGTGGACACCTCTTGAAAGTTTTAAAGGAAAATTAGACTTTGCTATTTCAAACCCTCCATATATTCCTAGACATACTTATGAAAAATTACCCAAAGAAGTTAAAAATTACGAACCTAAAGTTGCTTTATTAGGCGGTGAAGATGGTTTAAAACATATCAATGAAATAATTCAAAAAGCACCATTATTTTTAAGAGAGAGGGGTTGGTTAATTTTAGAGAATCATTTTGATCAAGGTGAAAAAGTAAAACAACTACTTATTAACAATAAATTTAAATCAGTAGAAATTGTGAATGATCTTTCAGGTGTTGGTAGGTTTACTATTGGAAGATATAAATAAATTGTTATTGGTTAACAATCTAAATGAATTTAATAAACTGCAAATCAGCTCTGGAGACGCTTAAAAGCGGTTTACCTATAATTTTCCCAACAGACACATTACCTGCAATTGGATGTTTGCCAAAATTTTCAAAAATCATTTATGAGTTTAAAAAAAGGAATAGGGATAAACCTCTGATTCTTATGGGATCAGAACACAAACAATTAATCGAGTACGTTCATGAATCAGCTAAAGAAGATTACGAAAAAATAGCTTCAAAATATTGGCCTGGTGCTCTGACAATGGTTATTCCTTCTTCAGAGAAAAAGACTCCAATCCTTACAAGTAAGGATCACACTCTTGGGTTAAGAGTCCCAAATTCATGCATGGCTCAATCTCTTTTGAGAGAAACAGGTCCATTATTAACTTCAAGCGCGAATATTTCGGGACAAACCGGATCAATTACAGCTAAAGGTATTGCTTTGGATTTCCCTTCTATAGGAATTCTTGGACCCATACCATGGGAAAAAAGTAGTGGGAAAGCCAGTACGATAATATCTTGGAAGCAGAGTGGCAAATGGAGGCTTGTAAGAGAAGGAGAATTATTAGTAAGGGAATTGCATTAATGTTTTTATTGTTATTTTTTGTTTTATTAATTCAATTTTTTACTTATTGGGTTTTTGAACCACTTTCATATTTTTTAGAGAATGCTCTTGAAATAAGATTATTTCCTTTCATTGCTCTACTAAGTTTGATTTTGTTATTCTCGGCAAAAAAATCAAATATAGTTAAATAAACCAAAATGCCGGCTAACAGATTTGAACTGATGACCTTCGCTTTACAAAAGCGCTGCTCTACCGCTGAGCTAAGCCGGCTCTATAAATATCTTACAATTATGGGGGGTCAAATTTCAGTATTTTTTTAGCTTTTTTTAAATTTATTACTTTTTGGATCTTTATCAGTTTTATCATTTTTTTTGAATTTGATTTCTCCAGTAATAGTTCTTTTGATTGGTAAATTAGCAACTAATGCAGTCATTCTATCTTCAGTCTCTAAACTTACTGCAACTTCTTCAAAATCAATCTCGACGTATTTAGCAACAACATCAAGAATCTCTTTCCTCATTTTATCCAAAAGATCAGTTGTTAATGAACTCATATCAACCCTGTCATGTGCCAAAACAAGTTGTAATCGTTCTCTAGCAGTATTTGCACTAGCGGGTTCTCTGCCGAGTAATTTATTTATAAGATCTCTGAGAGTCATCATTTTTAAAAAACCTTTGTTTGCATTAATCTCATGAATTTATCTTTAAGGCTTTTCCCTTCTTTCTTAGGGTCAATAATTGGTACATCTTTACCTGTTAGTCTATGAGATATATTTAAATAACATTTTTTTGCTGGAGATCTAGCATCTGAGAGAGTCAGTGGCTCTCCTCTATTTGTACTAATTATTACTTGTTCATCCTCTAAAACAATACCAAGTAAAGGCAAAGAAAGAATCCCTTGAACATCTTCGATAGAAAGCATTTCTTGACTAGCCATCATGTTAGGACGAACTCTATTAATTACAAGCTGGATAGGCTCAATATCGGAAGTATTAAGAATCCCTATTACCCTATCAGCATCACGTACTGCAGATAATTCTGGGTTGGTAACAACAATTGCTTCTTTACAAGCTGCAAGGGCATTTTTAAAACCATCCTCTACTCCTGCAGGACAATCCACTAAAACAAAATCAAATTTTTCACTGAGTAGCCCACTGATTTTTTTCATATCTTCTGGCTTCATCCAATCCAACATTCTAGGATCTCCAGCAGGTAAAAGAGCAAGATTAGGTTCCTTTTTATGTCTGACCAATGCTTGGTCAAGGCGACAATTTTTGTCTAAAACATCTTGAGCAGTATAAATAATGCGATTTTCTAATCCGAGTAGAAGATCTAAATTTCTTAAGCCAAAATCAGCATCTAATACAGCAGTGGTCGCTCCGCTGTTGGCTAGTGCTATGCCTAGATTTGCAGTTAAAGTTGTCTTACCAACCCCTCCCTTACCAGAACAGATCAAGATGGTGCGAGTATTTTCCGCCACGAATTTAAGAATTTTTTAAATAATAAGACTACTTTCTGAAAGTTAAATATTTTAAAGATTAAGTAATTCTTAAATTTATAAGTTTTGAATTAATTTATTTCAAATGATTGATTAATTTTTGGTTTCTACTAGGTAAGGTTTGATATTTATTGTTTCTTTATCTACTACGGCAATTTCAGGATAATAATTTTTGGGCTTATCCTTTGGTCCAATAGCTATCACATCAGCAATTCTTAACTGCAAAGGGTTTAAATAAAGTGATGAAATAGAAGCCTTTTTATTTCCACCCTTTCCTGCGAAGGCAATTCCCAGCAGTTTGCCCCAAACGTAAATATTGTTCTTTGCGGAAACGATGGCTCCTGGATTAACATCTCCAATGATGCATAGGTTTCCATTCGAAGATATTCTGTCTCCAGATCTCACTGTTCCTTCATGTAAGACATCGTCTTCCTTTTTTGAATTTTGAAGAAGCAATTTATTCTTGACCTCTTGTTCTTTCAAAAAAAATGAATCTATTTTTAAGGACTTTCCTGCTAATATTGTCTCTCTGTCATTTGAGTAAAGGCACAAAGAACAAAAATTAATTTTGTCAAAATAATTTCTGAATTTTGATAATTTATGTGAATTTATTGACTCATTTATTGCGAAAATTTTTGCTTCAAGAGGTCCTTTTATCGAAGACAATTGTTTGAAAGTTTCATTTAATTTATCAAGATTTTCAAAAGATATAATTTCTAGATTTTTGTTATTAATACTTAGAACGATCTTCATTGAATGAAATTTAAGAATTATTTTTTAGAAATGAAATTTTTCTTTTAATATCATTTTTGATTACCCCTGGGTAAACAATAAAGGCAGTTTCCTCGGATTTCATCAAAGTTTTTATTAATGAAGAACTATTTTCTAATGAGCTTAGATATGAGCCGTCCCAAATTTTTAATGCTTTGTTAGATTCAAAACCTTTAAAAGATCTTTCCTTAATTCCACAGAATATTTCTGGATCATAATCATTTGTTTCACATAATTTTCTTGCAAATGCAAGAATTTCTAGTCTATCAACTTTACTTAAGAAACTTATGTCAGATCCTTTTAAAAAATCTCTATCAATAAACATTTTGCATAGAGTTGAAAGTGGCTCGAAGGATTCGTCTTTCCATCTAATCAAATGGTAGTAAAAGGTTACATCATCATTTTTTATGAAATCATCAAAATCGAGATTTTCGGGCGAAAATATCCATTTATGTAGAGGTTCGTCCAACCAAATTTTATTTTCATATTTATTTTTAATTATGGACATTATTTTTTCCAGAATCCATGTTGATATTTCGTTTATTTTGTGATTGTAGATGGTTCTATACATCAAGTTTCTTAAGACCAAGAAATGCTCAATAGCAATAACTCCTTTGGGTTTGATTGCAATATTTCCACCAGGGGAAAAAGTCAGACCTGAAATAATTCTCTCTAAATCTACTAAGCCATATTTAGTCCCTGTATTGTAACTATCGCGTAAAAGATAATCTAATCGATCGCAATCTATTTCACTGCTAATCAATGTTTTTAAAGGTTTTGAAAATAGTTGTTTTGATTCAAATAATTCCCCTATTAGTGTTGGTAATTCGTTGTCATACTTTTTAAGTATTGAATTTATTGGATGATAATATCTAACTAAGTTTTGAGACCATTTTTCGTGGTTATGCTCGAAGATTGTTTCACTTGTATGGCTTAAAGGTCCATGACCTAAATCATGCAATAAAGCTGCTCCATATAAAACAAATTTATTTTCACAAAATGAAGATTTAATTTCTATTAATCTTTTATATATTTTCCTAGCAATACAAAAAACGCCAATTGAGTGGGTAAATCTACTTGATTCTGCACCATGAAAAATTAATGATGCCGCACCTAATTGTTTAATTCTTCTTAGTCTTTGAAAGGCAATGGTATCAATTAATTCCATAATCATTAATTCTTCTGGCTTCCCTGCATCAAATACTATTTCTTTATGAATTGGATCATGAAAAGTTCTTTTAATACTCATAGTTTCTAAAATTTTCTATTCTCAATACTTTTGCGATTCAAGGTGTTAATTCTTCACTAATTAATTCATTATGTTGAACTGAAACTTCTCCTTTTTCTAAAAGCGACTCTAGAAACAATTCTGCATTCCGGACCCATTTATCGTCAGTACTTCCATATTCAGTCGCATCCGGAAGATCAAGTAATCTGTCAGGTGTCATACCTTGACCTTGAATATTATTACCTTTGGGAGTTAAATAACTAGCAACCGTTATGGCAATACCACTATTCTCTCCTAAACTTTTTAGAGATTGAATTAAACCTTTCCCATAAGTTTTTTCCCCCATAAGAATTGATCTGTCGTTATCTTGTAAAGAACCAGCAAGTATTTCACTTGCACTAGCAGTGCCTTTATTTACCAGAGTCACCATTGGGCCATCAAAAGATGTCTCCTTTTGAGAAGTTATTGCATCTTTGATTCCATTTCTATCTTTTGTCTCAACCACAGGTTTATCACTTAATAATGAGTCTGCAACTGCTATTCCAGAGCTTACTAATCCTCCTGAGTTATTTCTAAGATCCAAGATTAACCCCTCAACCTCTTTCTCTTTTAACTCTTGTAGTGCCTCTTCAACTTTTTTGGGCACACTTTCGCTAAATTGAGTTATCCTCAAATATCCTATCGTATGAGAATCATCTCTTAATCTTTTTGTTCTAACTGGTCTTAGATCCACTGATCTTCTTTCTAAATCTATCTCTCTATTCTCTTCTGATTCCGAAGAGATTTCCACCAAAACTTTTGTTCCTGATTCACCTCTTAACTTAGAGGCAGTATTAGCAAGTCCTAGTTCTTCGGATGAAATCCCGTCCACTTTCTCTATGAAGTCCCCACCAACTATTCCGGCTTCTTCGGCTGGTGAACCTCCAAGGGTAGATACAACTTTAACTTTATTGCTATCATCATCTATACCTAATTGCAGGCCAACACCATTAATCTCACTGCCAAAATTACTTGATTTCAGAAGTTCGTAGTCTTTTGGGCGTAAAACTCTGGTATAGGGATCCTCTAAAGGTCTTAACATGTCTTCAATTGCGGAATAAGCCTCTTCACTTGTTTCAATTTGTTTCTGTAATGTTTTTTGTCTAATTCTCTTCCATTGGATCTCATCAAACTTATCTGGGTCATAAAAACCCTCATTTACCAAAGTCCAGGCGTCAAGCACTAATTGCCTGCTATCACTGAGAGCATCAACTCTTTCAATGAATAAAAAGTTGGTAGAAAAAATACTAATCATCAATACTAAGATCAATATTTTGAATGTTAAAAATTTGTTAAAAGATGAATTCATTGGGTTAAGTGTTAACACCAAGTATAAGAATTTTAAGTAAGCTCTTTATATCAAAGCTAATTTTTTTTTGGATGGCGAATTCTTCATCTGTTTATGACTGGTTTCAAGAGAGGCTTGAAATTCAAGACATAACTGACGACGTAACTTCCAAGTACGTACCCCCTCACGTAAATATTTTTTATTGTTTAGGAGGCATAACTTTAGTATGCTTCCTAATTCAATTTGCAACAGGTTTTGCAATGACTTTTTACTATAAACCAACTGTTACACAAGCTTATAATTCAGTTAGTTATTTGATGACTGATGTAAGTTTTGGATGGTTAATAAGGTCTGTTCATAGATGGAGCGCATCAATGATGGTTTTGATGTTAATCCTTCACGTCTTTAGAGTTTATCTTACCGGCGGCTTTAAAAGGCCAAGAGAACTGACTTGGGTTACAGGTGTTGTAATGGCAGTCATAACAGTGGCTTTTGGAGTTACAGGATATTCTTTACCTTGGGATCAGGTGGGATATTGGGCCGTCAAAATTGTTTCAGGCGTACCTGCAGCAATACCAGTAATTGGTGATTTTATGGTAGAACTTCTTAGAGGAGGAGAAAGTGTTGGTCAATCTACTCTTACCAGATTCTATAGTCTTCATACTTTTGTATTGCCATGGTCACTAGCAGTATTCATGTTGATGCACTTTTTAATGATTCGTAAACAGGGCATTTCAGGTCCCTTATAAACCATTACAATTAAAAAAAATACCTAAATGTCTACTTTAAAAAAACCAGATTTATCTGATCCAAAATTAAGAGCAAAATTAGCTAAAGGTATGGGCCATAATTATTATGGTGAACCCGCTTGGCCGAACGATTTGTTATACATATTTCCAGTAGTTATTTTAGGAACTATCGCGTGCGTAGTTGGACTAGCAGTTCTTGATCCTGCAATGTTGGGAGACAAAGCAAATCCATTTGCAACACCGCTAGAAATTCTTCCTGAATGGTACTTATATCCAGTTTTTCAAATACTTAGGGTAGTTCCAAATAAACTTTTGGGAATTGCACTACAAACATTAATTCCTCTTGGATTGATGATTTTACCTTTCATTGAAAACGTTAATAAATTCTCTAATCCATTTAGGAGACCGGTAGCAATGTCTGTTTTCTTGTTTGGAACTTTTCTAACTATATATCTTGGTATTGGTGCATGCTTACCTATTGATAAATCACTTACTTTAGGTTTATTTTAAAATTAAATTTTAAACATATCTAAATCGTTATTTTCCACTCTTAAAAAGTGATGCATTAACAAAAAACCAACAATCGTCCAGGTTTGATAAGTTCTTGATTGTTGCCCAACCCAAGTACCTGTAGGCCCATCAAAATATTCTGCCCATTCTTGCTTAGGCAATTGATTAAGTTGACACCAATAAGATTCCTCTATTAGAGATTTCATCTCTTCCATAAGAATTACATCATCAGAATCATATTTTTTTTGATGTAAAAGAACAGCTGTACCAAAAAACCAAAGCAAACTTGGCCAATGACCACCATTGTGGTAACTCCAGGGCCAATTCTTTGGATCTGATCCAGTTTTATTTTGCCATTCTTCAACATCCATATGAGGATGACAAATTCTCATAGGCATTTGAGCCATCAAATGCTGTCTATTATGTAAAACTAATCTAAATAAAGCTCTTTGCTCAGATGGAGGTAGCACTCCGAACATACATGCTAAAGAATTCCCTAGACTATAAAATCTAAAATCAGGCCTTCCCGTTCTAATATTCCCAATTAAATAACCACCTCTATTCTCTAGCCAATCTTGAAGCCATGAAGGAACTACTTGAGGTTGAACGTTAAATTCATTGAAGTGTTGATCATCACCATACTGCTCAGTTGGCCTTCTCCTTAAAATTTGCATTGTTTGACTGGTAACCCAATAATGTTTTAAGAGAAAGCTTCCTAAATCCTTAACCCATTGATTTGTGAGAATAAGTCTTTGATCTAATAGTCTACTTACATGATCTGCTCGGCTTAATTCCATCAAGTTTATACAGCTTTTTAAACATCCATGTAGTAATACTTCAACTTCTAGAGGTGCTCCCCACACATCCATGGGTCTATCAATCATAAATGCGCAATCTGGAACAAAAAGTACAGGAGTACCCTCAAATGTTGGATGCAGAACTAAATCCAGTAAAAGTTGAATCCCTCTTTGAACGATTTGACTTTTTCCGAAGGCATAATCACCGCTTTTGTTCACGTAATACCAACATAAAATAGGCCACCATAAACTTGCATCAGCTGAAGTAATCCTCCCAATCGATCTCTGACCATAGTCTCCAATGAGTTTTCCGTTTTCTTCAACGAAACTAGTAGGAAAAACTCCACGTGTTTGGTAATTGGTGCTCTGTAACTCAAGGCAAACACTTAGGAACTTTTTGACAATTTCGTACCGTTTTTGAGTAATTAGGTAAATCATGACGGGAACGTTGTCCCTTAAAAATATTTCTCCATAATTCAACTTCTTATTTTTTGTTGGGTGTTCTAATGCAGCAACACTACCTACTAGCTCCCCTGATATTTCAACTAAAGTCTTTTCAAAGTGTTTTTTTGCATTTGTTACAATTTTTTCCTCATCGGAACTCGGTCTTACTCTTAAATTTTTCTGACTAAATCTTTCTGCCATTTCATTTATATCCCTTTATTTAAGCCTAGTTGTTTAACGAGACTTTGAACAAATAAAAAATTAATAAAAAATTTTTGTATAAAAGGTTGCACAATTACTGTCGAATGGTTTAGTATTTTCTTCTGGGCAAAAATATTCTTTTTGCAATATTTAAGGATTTATCTTAAATCTCATTTTTGGTAAATTATTGAATATTTTGGAGATTTGATTTCGATCAGTATTTTCAGCCAGAGGAAGGGTTTTCCCTTCGAATTGAGTTATTCACTTTTTGTTTAACTCTGCACCTAGAAAATTTAAAACTTAGGAACTGATGCTTTTATTGCGTCAAGATTCTATCAAATTAAGATTTGGTATTTTTGAGATGTATTTGCAATAAAGGTGTGAGGTCCCGTCAAGAATATATAAATTGTTTTCAATTGCTAACTTTTAGTTTTTTGAAAACCAACGGATCTGAGATCTTGGAAAGTCACTTTGAAATATTTTTAATGTGCACTCAAAGTAATCCTTAACAATTTTAAGGAGGCTGAATCTAATTAATTTAAGTCAATCTTATTATTATTTAGAGAATGCAATTCATATTGAGTAGATTTATCTACAAAAGGATTTGAACACAACGGAGAGTTTGATCCTGGCTCAGGATGAACGCTGGCGGCGTGCTTAACACATGCAAGTCGAACGAACCTTCGGGTTAGTGGCGGACGGGTGAGTAACGCGTGAGAATCTGCCCTCAGGAGGGGGATAACGGTTGGAAACGACCGCTAATACCCCATATGCCTATTGGTGAAATGAATTTCGCCTGAGGATGAGCTCGCGTCTGATTAGCTAGTTGGTGAGGTAATGGCTCACCAAGGCTTCGATCAGTAGCTGGTCTGAGAGGATGATCAGCCACACTGGGACTGAGACACGGCCCAGACTCCTACGGGAGGCAGCAGTGGGGAATTTTCCGCAATGGGCGAAAGCCTGACGGAGCAACGCCGCGTGAGGGACGAAGGCCTCTGGGCTGTAAACCTCTTTTCTCAAGGAAGAAGATATGACGGTACTTGAGGAATAAGCCACGGCTAATTCCGTGCCAGCAGCCGCGGTAATACGGGAGTGGCAAGCGTTATCCGGAATTATTGGGCGTAAAGCGTCCGCAGGCGGCTTTTCAAGTCTGCTGTTAAAACGTGGAGCTTAACTCCATCATGGCAGTGGAAACTGAAAGGCTTGAGTATGGTAGGGGCAGAGGGAATTCCCGGTGTAGCGGTGAAATGCGTAGATATCGGGAAGAACACCAGTGGCGAAGGCGCTCTGCTGGGCCATTACTGACGCTCATGGACGAAAGCCAGGGGAGCGAAAGGGATTAGATACCCCTGTAGTCCTGGCCGTAAACGATGAACACTAGGTGTCGGGGGAATCGACCCCTTCGGTGTCGTAGCTAACGCGTTAAGTGTTCCGCCTGGGGAGTACGCACGCAAGTGTGAAACTCAAAGGAATTGACGGGGGCCCGCACAAGCGGTGGAGTATGTGGTTTAATTCGATGCAACGCGAAGAACCTTACCAGGGTTTGACATCCTGCGAACCTCTTAGAAATTTGAGGGTGCCTTCGGGAATGCAGTGACAGGTGGTGCATGGCTGTCGTCAGCTCGTGTCGTGAGATGTTGGGTTAAGTCCCGCAACGAGCGCAACCCACGTTTTTAGTTGCCAGCATTTAGTTGGGCACTCTAGAAAGACCGCCGGTGATAAACCGGAGGAAGGTGTGGATGACGTCAAGTCATCATGCCCCTTACACCCTGGGCTACACACGTACTACAATGCTACGGACAAAGGGCAGCAAACTCGCGAGAGCTAGCAAATCCCATAAACCGTGGCTCAGTTCAGATCGTAGGCTGCAACTCGCCTACGTGAAGTAGGAATCGCTAGTAATCGCAGGTCAGCATACTGCGGTGAATACGTTCCCGGGCCTTGTACACACCGCCCGTCACACCATGGAAGTTGGCCATGCCCGAAGTCGTTACTCCAACCCTTGTGGAGGAGGACGCCGAAGGTGGGGCTAATGACTGGGGTGAAGTCGTAACAAGGTAGCCGTACCGGAAGGTGCGGCTGGATCACCTCCTAACAGGGAGACAACAAAATGTTAAATATTAATTTTGTCACCTTAGGTCGATCGGTATCTCACATCCTTATCATATTTAAGGATTTTATTTCCTAAGTTTTTCTAGGTCACACCCAATTACTTTTCCTGGGCCATTAGCTCAGGTGGTTAGAGCGCACCCCTGATAAGGGTGAGGTCCCTGGTTCAAGTCCAGGATGGCCCATATCTCTATGTTGGGGGTATAGCTCAGTTGGTAGAGCGCCTGCTTTGCAAGCAGGATGTCAGCGGTTCGAGTCCGCTTACCTCCACTGATTACCACCTCTTCCATATTTAGAAGGGAAAACTTTTTGAGTTGTGATCAAATTCTGAACGAATCTAGCTTCCTAATCAAACTTATTAAGATGCTGGACTCATTGAATTAATTTCATTGTTTTCAGAGAACCTTGACAACTGCATAGATTATTTTTTTAAAGACAATAAGCATCTTTAATGATGCAGATTTATTATTTGTGCGAATGCATTAAATAACAATTCTATTAAGCTGATGCTTCATTTTTGAAGTTATTGGTCAAGCTACAAAGGGCTCACGGAGGATACCTAGGCACACAGAGGCGATGAAGGACGTGGTTACCTGCGATAAGTCTCGGGGAGTTGGAAGCACACTTTGATCCGGGAATTTCCGAATGGGGCAACCCCATGTACGGCCAACTGAATATATAGGTTGGTGCGAGCTAACCCAGCGAACTGAAACATCTTAGTAGCTGGAGGAAGAGAAAGTAAATAACGACTCCCTCAGTAGCGGCGAGCGAACGGGGAACAGCCCAAACCGATAGTCTTGACTATCGGGGTTGTGGGACAGCAATATGGATCAATAAGTCTAGAAGAAACGTTTGAATGGCGTGCCACAGAGGGTGAAAGCCCCGTAATCGAAAGATAAATTGACCTAGCTGTATCCCGAGTAGCACGGAGCACGTGGAATTCCGTGTGAATCTGCGAGGACCACCTCGTAAGGCTAAGTACTACTGTGTGACCGATAGTGAAACAGTACCGCGAGGGAAAGGTGAAAAGAACCCCGGGAGGGGAGTGAAATAGAACATGAAACCGTGAGCTTACAAGCAATGGGAGCCCGACTAATCGGGTGACCGTGTGCCTGTTGAAGAATGAGCCGGCGACTTATAGGCACTGGCGGGTTAAACCGAAAATGGTGGAGCCACAGCGAAAGCGAGTCTTAATAGGGCGTTTGTCAGTGTTTATAGACCCGAACCCTGGTGATCTAACCATGGCCAGGATGAAGCTTGGGTGATACCAAGTGGAGGTCCGAACCGACTGAAGTTGAAAATTCAGCGGATGAGCTGTGGTTAGGGGTGAAATGCCAATCGAACCAGGAGCTAGCTGGTTCTCCCCGAAATACGTTGAGGCGTAGCGTCTAGTGCTCCAGCAGGGGGGTAAAGCAACCATTTCGGTGCGGGCTGCGAAAGCGGTACCAAATCGATATGAACTCTGAATACCCTGTGTGTAACTAGGCAGTCAGACTGTGGGGGATAAGCTCCATAGTCAAGAGGGAAACAGCCCAGACCGCCAGCTAAGGTCCCAAAATTAACGCTAAGTGATAAAGGAGGTGGGATTGCCCAGACAACCAGGAGGTTTGCCTAGAAGCAGCCATCCTCAAAGGAGTGCGTAATAGCTCACTGGTCGAGCGATCCTGCGCCGAAAATGAACGGGGCTAAGCGTTATACCGAAGCTGCGGATAAATTTATTTATGGTAGGGGAGCGTTCTATGTAGGGTGAAGCGTTAGCGTAAGCGGACGTGGACAGCATAGAAGTGAGAATGTCGGCTTGAGTAGCGAAAACATGGGTGAGAATCCCATGCCCCGAAACCCTAAGGGTTCCTCCGGCAGGCTCGTCCGCGGAGGGTTAGTCTGGACCTAAGGCGAGGCCGAAAGGCGTAGTCGATGGATAACAGGTCAATATTCCTGTACCAGATGTGTTTTGAGAAGGGGGACGGAGAAGGCTAACCAGGCCAGATGTTGGTTACTGGTTCAAGCGTTCGAGGCTTCGAGAGATGGAGAAAACATCTTGAGCTAAGGCGTGAGTACGAGCTGCTACGGCAGCGAAGTTGGTGATGTCATGCTTCCAAGAAAAGCCCTATACTCGTTAAGACACAAATGCCAGTACCCGAAACCGACACAGGTGGGGTGGTAGAGAATACCGAGGGGCGCGAGATAACTCTCTCTAAGGAACTCGGCAAAATGGCCCCGTAACTTCGGGAGAAGGGGTGCCAGCGAGAGCTGGTCGCAGTGAAGAGGCGCAAGCGACTGTTTACCAAAAACACAGGTCTCCGCTAAGTCGCAAGACGATGTATGGGGGCTGACACCTGCCCAGTGCCGGAAGGTTAAGGAAGCCGGTTAGCTTTTAGTGAAGCTGGCGACTGAAGCCCCGGTGAACGGCGGCCGTAACTATAACGGTCCTAAGGTAGCGAAATTCCTTGTCGGGTAAGTTCCGACCCGCACGAAAGGTGTAACGATTTGCGCGCTGTCTCGGAGAGAGGCTCGGCGAAATAGAATTGTCTGTGAAGATGCGGACTACATACACCCGGACAGAAAGACCCTATGAAGCTTTACTGTAGTTTGATATTGTGCTCGGGCTCTGAATGCGCAGAATAGGTGGGAGACGTTGAAATAGTGCTTGTGGGTACTATTGAGTCATCGGTGAGATACCACTCTTTTAGAGCTAGGGTTCTAACGCTTACCCGTTATCCGGGAAGCGGACAGTATCTGATGGGCAGTTTGACTGGGGCGGTCGCCTCCTAAAAGGTAACGGAGGCGCACAAAGGTTCCCTCAGGCTGGTTGGAAATCAGTCGTTGAGTGCAAAAGCAGAAGGGAGCTTGACTGTGAGACCTACAAGTCGAACAGGGACGAAAGTCGGTTTTAGTGATCCGACGGTTCTGCGTGGAAGGGCCGTCGCTCAACGGATAAAAGTTACTCTAGGGATAACAGGCTGATCTCCCCCAAGAGTTCACATCGACGGGGAGGTTTGGCACCTCGATGTCGGCTCATCGCAACCTGGGGCTGAAGTCGGTCCCAAGGGTTGGGCTGTTCGCCCATTAAAGCGGTACGCGAGCTGGGTTCAGAACGTCGTGAGACAGTTCGGTCCATATCCGGTGTATGCGCAGGAATATTGAGAGGATTTCTCCCTAGTACGAGAGGACCGGGAGGAACGCACCTCTGGTGTGCCAGTTATCGTGCCAACGGTAAACGCTGGGTAGCCATGTGCGGAGTGGATAACCGCTGAAAGCATCTAAGTGGGAAGCCCACCTCAAGATGAGTATTGCCATGGCATAAGCCAGTAAGGTCACGGGAAGAACACCCGTTGATAGGCTCTACGTGGAAGCTTGGTAACAAGTGCAGCGGAGGAGTACTAATAGACCGAGGGCTTGACCAAATAAACTTAATTTATTGTTTTTAATTTATATAATTTTTCTATGCAGTTCTCAAGGTTCACCCTATCCTGGTGTTCATGGCGATGTGGAACCACTCCGATCCATCTCGAACTCGGTTGTGAAACGCATCAGCGGCGAAAATATTTAGGGGGTAGCCCCTTGAGAAAATAGCTCAATGCCAGGTAAAAATATTTAAAAGGGTTTACTCTTCTTGAGTAAGCCCTTTTTTATTTTTGGCATTTTGGACACCAATGGGTACTTCTTCCAGTAATTTTTTGTCTTTCAATTAAATATCCACATTTACGACATTCTTTCCCAGTTCTCCTATAAACATTTGTCTGTAAACCAAAATTCCCATTCTCTCCTTCCAAGTCCCTAAAATCGCTAAATGTCGTTCCCCCAGAACCAATACTTTTTTTTAATACAGTTACGATTGATTCTTTGAGCTTGATTAATTCGTTTTTTTTGATTGTTCGAGCTTCCCTAAAAGGTGAGATCCCAGCAGAGTATAAACTTTCATCAGCATAAATATTACCTATACCTGCCACTATTGTTTGATCTAATAAGATAGCTTTTATAGATTTTGTTCTTTTTGAAATAACTTTCTTAAGATAATTTGCATCAAAGTCTTCAGAAAATGGTTCTGGTCCTAATGAACCTAATCCTTTAATTATTTTGTTAACCGATAGGCCTTTATTAATCCACCACATTTGACCAAAACTTCTTACGTCAACGTACCTAAGCTCATTATTATTTTTATCGAAAAATCTTATTCTTGTATGTTTACAAGGATGACTTGATTTTTCAATGAATTTGAAATATCCAGTCATTCTTAGATGAATTACAAGAAATCCGTTATTTTGTGAATTATCTAAAGGAAATTGAGCATTCTCATTTTGAACTTCTTTTAATTGAGCTATTAAATATTTTCCTCTTCTATCCCATTTATAAATAAGTGAGTTCCGAAGTCCTTTAATGAATTCTTCTTTGTTTGATGGGTATGCAACAGTTGAATCCCTACAGACTTCTACTTTTTTAATAATAAAGTTATTAAGTTTTTGCTCTAAACCTCTGCGAACAGTTTCTACTTCAGGTAATTCAGGCAATTATTTAAGCTTTCTCTAATTCACTTTCAGCGAAATTATTTGTATTAGCTCCACCATCAGTTCCGCTTATCCCAGCGTAATTTACTTTATCGAATCTGACTACACAGTTATATTTAATACCTGAGGTATCAACTGAAGCAACTTTACCTATTTCATTATACCAATATGATTCTGGTCTTTTTACTCTTACGAGATCTCCTCTTGAAATTGCCATTACTATTAATTTAACTTTTTGTAGAATAACTCATCATCAATATTCTAAGACAAATTATTCACACATATTAATTAAAAGTTTTTAACAAAAATCATTTATTAAATTATTTTCGAATTCTTCTTTAGCAGGCTTACTTCCCATCCATTTCCTACCAGGTATTCTTACATCTAATTCATTTTTATCACAATTGATTGAAAGAATAAGTTTTTTATTTTCTTGATTTAGTACGTTTAAAACTTTTCTACCTTTAATATCTTTATATGATTTACTTTGAATTATTATAGGACCATAAACTTTTTTATCTAACTCAAATGAGTCATTATTTTTTTTATTTTCAGTTGTTTCATAATTTTCTGAATTAATTGTGTTCTTTTTTCTTATTATGAGCTTTTGACCAACTTTTATTGAATCAGGATTATTGAGATTATTAATCTCTATCAGATCGATTACTTTTAAATGATATTTGTTTGATATCTCAGTAAGATTCTCACCAGTTTGAACAATATGATAATTATTTATCAAATCAGATTTTTTTGTAAGATTTTCAGTAGATTCGGAGATGATAAGATTTTGGCCAACAAAGATATAATTTTCATCTTTTAAGTTATTCAATTTAATAATTAAATCTTTATTTATTGAATACAATTTTGAAATACTTGAAATTGTATCTCCACTTTTTACAATATGAATTTTTTTTATTTCAGTTTTTTCTTTAGTAATTGATTTTTTTCTAGCAATATTCTCAATTTTATTTTTTGCTGGAAATGTCTTTTCTTCTGATTTTGTCAATGAGTGATTAAAAAAATTAATAAATATGGCAATTACTAAAAATGCAAATTTCATAAAACGCACTATTTATTTAAAGATAATCTTTAAATTTAAATTCGCTAGGTTTTTGAAAACAATTTAAGTAATTTAAACCTGAAAAATAAACTTTAAAAATTTCTTTACTCTTTCGTAGGGAGGATACCGCAGATTTGAATCAAATAAAAAACCTTTAAAAGTAATAGATTTTTGATTTGAAAAATTTCGAAACCCTTCTTCTCCATGAAATTTACCAATACCACTTTGCCCAACGCCTCCAAAAGGTAAATTTGGAATTAAGACTGGTAACATCACATCATTTATACAAATTGTTCCTGAGCTGGTTACTTTTGAAATATGATTATGGATTTTTTTATTGCCTCCAAATAAGTAGATTGCTAATGGTTTTGATGTCTTACTAATCTGTTTTAAAGCTGATTCCTTATCATTAATTCCAATTACTGGAAGTATTGAACTGAATAGTTCTTTCTGCAAAATATCTTTTTCATTTATTTTAGTCCTCAAAATTGTAGGAGATATTTTTAAATTTTTTTTACTAAAAGTCCCCCCATATAAAATTCTTTTTTCTTTTTTATATTGTTTGAGAATTTCTAAAGTTGATGTAAATTGCTTTCTCTCTAATTTTGATAAGTTTTCGGAAATAATTGGATTATCTCCGTAAAAACTTACTATGGATTTCTTTAATTTTTCAATAAAAATACTTTCAATTTCTTTATCTACAAAGATATGATTCGGAGCCATGCAGGATTGACCAGAATTAAAAAATTTGCCCCAAACTATTCTTTTAGCAGCCACTTCTAAATTTGCATTTTTGAAAATAATTACAGGATTTGTTCCGCTTAACTCAAGAGTTAATGGAGTTAAGTTTTTTGAAGCTAATTTCATTATAGATTTTCCAGTTTCAGTACTTCCTGTAAAAAATATGTGGTCAAAATTTTGTTCAATCAACTTTATGGATTGTTTATAATCACCCTCTACTGTCATTAGGACATCTTTACGGAAATATTTGGAAGTAAGCTTTTTTATCAGTTTTGAGGTTGCAGGACATTTCTCTGATGGTTTTATAACTGCAGTATTTCCTGCTGAGAAAATATTTACCAATGGCTTTAAAATATAAAGTAATGGATAATTATAAGGACCAAGAATTAAGACACACCCAAGAGGTTCATAAATAACTTTGGAGGATGATGGAAATAGATAAAAAGGTGTATCAATTTTTTTTGGTCGCATCCAAGAGTTGAGTTTCTTTTTTATGAGTGAAATTTCTTCTTTCACTAAAAGGATTTCTGAAAGCCCTTCAATTTCAGATTTACCTAGATCAACAAAAAGTGATTTTATTATCTCTTTTTTATTTTCATTCAAAAGTTTAGAAACTATATTGATATGATGGATTCGCCATTTTATATCTTCAGTTTTACCAGTGAGAACTGTATTTTTTAATTTATAGATGTCTTCTAAATGAAATTTATCAGAAATTTTCATTTTTTACCTTTGAATAGTATTAAATATATCAGAATATAAATTGTAAATAACTAAGCTTTTTAGGCAGTTAAATCAAGGCGAATGATTTATGAGAAATAATCAAATTTATTAATATTGCTTTTAAAAATTCAAATTTTTCTTGGTTAGTATATTTCTATGAGGGAAAAATTTTCAATTAGATTGATATCTATAAATGAAATACCAGAAGTCACAAACTGGGCAAGGTTAGAAGGATTTTCTCCTGGAATGGATGATTTATCAATTTATAGAAATACAGATAAACAAGGGGTATGGGTAGCTTGTCTAGGCAATAATCCCATAGGCTCTATTGCGTGTATAAAATATAATTCCTCGTATGGTTTTATAGGTTTATTTATCGTTAAAAAAGAATTCCGGAATAATGGATATGGAGTGAGATTATGGAAACATGCCCTCGAATATTTGAAAAATGTTGATTGTATTGGTCTTGAGGCTGCCCCAGATAGATTAAATGATTACGCAAAGTGGGGGTTTAGACAATCTTCCATTACAAATCGATGGAAATTAAATGGTTCTCAAGATTTGCCATTGAGAAATTTCTATAAAGATCAATTTCATTCTTTTAAAGTTGTCCCGGGTAATAAAATTTCTTCTGAAGCAGTCTTGATTTATGATGATCAAAGAGAACCTAGTCCTAGACCACATTTTCTAAATGACTGGTTGAAAAATTCTCATGGTAATGTCAGTGCAATTGTCGATAATAATGGGATGTGCCATGGATTTGGCAGGATAAGACCTTGTGTATTGGAGAATAATGAGCAAGGCTGGAGAATTGGCCCTCTTTTAGCGGATACTCCACCACTTGCTGAATTATTAATAAGGGAGTTGGCTGGAGATTTAGATGCTCAAATCTTATTGGATTGCTCTAATCTGAACCCTTATGCAAATTATCTTTTATCAAGTTTGGGATTTGAGGAAATATCAAAAACTTACAGAATGTATAAAGGCATTCAACCTTCCTGCCCTATGAATCAAGTATATGGACTTGCCTGCTTGGAGCTGGGGTGATTTCCTTTAAAGCGTTCATCCCCCCTTTTTTTCTGTAATACGGAAAGAAGTTTGTTTGATTAAGATTAACTTCCAGAAGGTTTCAAAATTTTTTCTACAATATCAGCGTTGATTATAGTGATCTCTCCATTGTCAATATTGGCAACTTGAAACAAGGTCCATGAATTTGGATTTCTAGCTCCTCCAATACAGTTGATAACTTGACCGACCCAATAATTTTCATCCTTTTCCTTAGTATCTTCGCAATTTTCTTTTTTAATTGCGACATAATCACCAGGGCTAACGAAAAGAAACTCAGGAGTTGCTGAGCTCACAATAAATAACTAATAGTATATACGTACTATAGTAAGTTATTATTTTTGTTGCTGAACTTTGAATTATTTAGCAAACTAGGGGTAATTCAAAAATAAAATGGAATCAACTGAAATTGCTATATTTTCAACATTATTGGGGTTAATCCTAGCTTTAACTGACGCTTATATAGAAAGAAATATTCCTGGATAATATTTCCAATTCATTTTTTAAATTAAATAAGATTTAAGCTGGTCTAATATGTCGGCACGGTTGGAAACTAACTTTGTAAAAACTAAATATATCAAACCTCCCATTGCGAGTCTTCCGTTAATTTTTTCTAACTGCTTTAGTTTTCTCAAAAATTACCCTTGCTGTTAAATAGAATTTAAAGGGTATAAAAAATAAAAAAGTATTGATTACTTCAAAATTAAAAAATTTATAAAAATATTATTTCAAATACGAATTAAATTTAAAGCCAAGCTTCTTTCATCTCAAGATAAAGTTTCTCGCTCTCAGCAACATTAATTTTGCTGTCAGAAAAGGATTGTTGCTGTTGCTGTTGTTGCTGCTGAGTTGAGTTAGTATTAGAATTTTGGACTTCGCTCATTAGTGGGACTTAATATTTGTGTTTATTCTCTCATATTTAGAGCTTTTTTTGTCAACTTAAATTCTTAAATTTTATTTAAATTTTCTACGTTTTTAATTTTCCTGTTTTGATTGAATTTATTTCGCTACAGTAGTTTTGGTATATAGGAATTTAACTTCCCAATATACAAGTCCTAGGAAGATAGCACTTGCAATAATAATTTCAGAAATGGCTAACATTTTATTTTTCAATACTAATTTAATTTTGGTATCAATTTACACATAACGCAATAGGTACTAATTACATTTTAGATTTTAAAAAATCTTATTTAACAAAATAACGCGTCGAAATAATATAAAATTTTAAGTTAGATACATATTATTTCCGTGGGAAATTTCATAAATTCAACAACTCTTATACCTTTAATACCTTTAGTAACCTCTTTATTTATTCTTATTTTATTAGTAAGTTTTAACAGAACACTCAACAGGTTAACAAAACCAGTTACTGCACTGGTTGCATTATCTTTATTGAGTTCTGCTTTTATAAGCTCATTTAACTATTTTAAGAAAATAGAAGAAGAATTAGTTTTATCTGAATTTCTCAAATTTTTTGAAGAAAAAAATTTAGTCATACATCTCAATTTAGTAAATGAAAAAATTATAATTTTTTTCTCATTAATAATGATATTAATTATTGGAATATCTTTTTATAAATTGCCTAGAAAAAAAGGTTATGTCTCATTAATGATTAGCCTAGGATTAATTTCTTCTTCACTAATGCTCTCAATATTGCTAATAGATTTCTCAGCACTAATCTAAACCGTTGTAAGCATTGACAAAGCTTGGTTAAGTTCTTGGACATGATTTAATTCATCTTGAGCAATTTCTTTTATTTTTTGATCATTTGGATTATCTATTAAATATTTGGAATAAGTTTCAAATGCATGTTCTTCGATTTTTATGTTGACATCATAAGCATTAGCTGGAGAGAGGAAATAATAAAAAACCATGATCCAGTAATAGACAAGCACAAGGTGTCTCGCAAAAAATCTATCAATCCAGAACCTATCTCCTCCTCTTTTCTCCATTTCTTTAAGATGCTCAGTTTCGTTAATAGCTTGATAAAAATGTTCTTTCATTAAAATCATTGTTTTCTCATTTTTAATTCCTAGGGATTCTTTAAAATGAAGAACTGAAAGAAATGCAAAATAGGGTGATCTTGCTATAACTTCTAAAACCCAAAATCTTTGTAAAGATCTACCAGAGTATATGAAGTCTAAGAAGTTAACTGTACTATTCAAAATCAAAGAATTTAATTTCTTCATAAATTTAGTTTTTCCTTAAGTATAATTACTTAGTCGCACGATGGCTATAATGGATTGAGTATTTAATCAAAAATTAATCTTTATAGTCTAAAAATTGTTACTTTCATTGAAATATTTTTTTTTCATGCATTAATTGGATAGATAAAAATTTTATATGACAACTACTGAAAAAATTGCAAATGCTAAAAAGAGGATTGATGAATTAGAAAGACTTATAAAATATTGGAATGATTCAGACCAAGATGAGGCAAAAATAGTAAATTTTTCAAGGAATATTGAAAATAAAGTTGCTTAGATTGTGATAATTAAGGATGATTAACTTTATCTACTTAAGGTGATTTAATATTTTTGAGGTTTCGAATATTGTTTAATTTATAAATAGAGCAATTAAACCTATTCTCAAAAACGGTTAGGAAGAAATAATCTAAAAGAAAAATTAATATGAAAACCTTTTCAAAAAAATATTTAGTACCGATTAAATTTATACCATGGGTTTTTTGGGTATTTATATCTTTTATGAGTATATATTTGTGTAAGATAGCCTGGGTAAATTGAATAATTAATGGATTTAGCTCCTCCTTAGCCAACCAGGAGCACCGCCAAACCAATCCGATATATCATCTTCATTTGGGTTGAAATGATTTTCTTTATCTAGTCCATCTATCCCAAATGATTGTAAGAGGTTATCAATCCCCCCATCATTTTTTGTACCATTCCTTCTGAAGCTGTTAGCTTTTTTCAGCCAAAGAGAAATTGTCGAATTATGGTGTGCAAATTTCTCAACATATATCCTTTCATCTAATGTAATTGATTTATCTTGAGCAATTCTTTTAATTATTCCTTGGATTTTTAGTCTTTTTGCATTACTAATAAGCATTTTTGATCAATTCATTATTCTTTTTATAGGAAGGATTACTAAAGATATCTTGTCAATGTTAATTTCAACAAATTGACTATTTTAAGAGGTTTTTAGCAAGAAAAGTCTTAAGACACTAAAAAAAGGGATCAATAAGTTACTAATGATACTTTTATTCATTTATCAAACTTATAATTCCTGCAAATTAGATAAAAAAAATCAATCCATTCTAAAAGACACTTCAAAATTAAGAAAAGTCGACACAGTTGTTGCATAATAGTAAATCTGTACTAGTATTGGTACAGATGTATTGTTAAGACATGAAAGTGATTTCATCTTCTCCTTATGCCGCTTTTAATTCAAAAGAGTGGAATTCTCTAATAAGCAAAAATGTAAAGTTTGAAAATACTCCAATAAAGATTCAAAAAAAATTTTATAGAACTTTTATTCTAAAAAAGATTGAAAATGATAAACTTTTGCAAGAGAAGAATGAATTGCACCAACAAATGCAAATTGTATTCGGATAGAAAAATATTAACTAACAATCTTTTTATTGAATATTATTTTACGAGATCCAATTTTTTGTTAGATTAGTAGAAATACAAGAAGGATTTAATTTGGCTGTTGATCGAGAACTTTTAAAAGAAGTTACCCAAGAACTTTGGAATACCGTAAAAAAACTAAGACCTGAAATAGATCGGCAAACTCGTCTTCAATTGGTTTTAAAGGCCTTACTAACTATTGGAGATTTACCAGATCAAATGCAAGCTGCCATGGTAGTAGGTGTTTGCGCAGAAATGGATAAAAGTGATGTTGATAATGTTGAAACTAATTCACAAACTAAAGATTCAAGCAGAGTTGATACTTCTACAGGCAGAAAAGTAGTTAGAAGAAGTTCAGCTAAATAAACCTTAAATGATCATCCTTTAATTTTCTTTGATTCGTTTTTATTTAGTCTATTAAATAGGTAATATGAAATTACAACTAAGAGAGGAACGAATATTGAATGTAAAGTCATCATTAATTCTGTTTGGCCCATTCCTATAAGATTTGACTCGTTTGGAAGTTGTTCTGACCAAGTGCCAACTAAATGCCAGGCTTGAGGAATTGATAAGAAAAACATATAAGAGCTATAAGTTAAGTTTATGTTCAGATAAAGATTATCATTATTGAAAGCTTTTGCTTTCTTTATTCTTATTTCTTAACTAAGTATTTGTAGAGTTATAAAAAATAACTTGATTCATAAATTTATTTTCTTAAGAAGAGTTTTAAATTCTTTTTTACCAATAATTTTTTCAGCTGCGTAAGCGCCACTTGCTGAAACAGCAGGAATTCCAATACCCGGAAATGTACTTGCACCGCAAGTAAATAAATTTTTCACTGGAGTTTTGCAGCCTGGGAAAAGACCTTTTGCTGCAGATAATGCAGGGCCGTAACTACCGCAATAGGTATTGGTGAATTTTTTATGAGTGATTGGGGTTCCTAGCATCTTTAAATCAATCCTTTCATCTATATCAGGGATGAATTTTCGCACTGCATTAAGGAATATTGAACATCTTTCTTCTTTCAAATTTCTATATTCTAGTTCCTTTGGATTAAGGTTTTCCCAAATTTCCCAAGGTTCATTTGCGGGAGTATATCCATGAAGAACATGTTTCCCTTCAGGGGCCATATTTTTATCTAAAACAGATGGGATTGAAAATACAGCTATATTTCTTTCTGCGGTTATACCTTTTTCCCACTCATCAACATGTATCGCATGTATTGGCAAATTTTCAAGACCATCAGCATCAAAACCTAGATGTATATGAAGGAAAGAATCACATTTATTAGGGTTCAAAACTTTTGTATTCCATTTTTTTGAAATTTCATTTGGAATTAACTTTTTTAAATTCCAAACATCAGTATTCGTGACAACAGATTCACAACTATAACTAGAACCATTATTAAGAGTTATACCTGTGGCTAAATTATTTTTGAAGTTAATAGTCTTTACTCTCGAAGAAAGAATTAATTCTCCTCCATTTTTTTTAAATCCATTAATTAATGCTTTTACGATAGATTCACTACCTCCCTTGGGGTATTCAAGGTATGAATTTGGTTCAAACCATTCGTTAAATAAAGTAGCCATCGCAGCTGTATTTGTATCATGCATTGACATGCCACTTATCAAAAAGCTCAATAAATCAACCCAATTTCTGAGAAAAGGATCCTCTAGATGATTATTAACTAAATTCCCAAAGCCTTTATTAATTTTTGGTATTTGATTGATATTAGGTAAAAATTTTGCGGTTAAATTTATTAGATCTAAGAAATTTATTGATTCGGGAGAAAATGAGAGTAAAGGTATTTCATTTATTATTTGGCTAAGAGGTTTTATTCCGGAAATAAATGATTCCCATTCTTTAACAGACTTCTCACCTCTTAAAGTTTTAATTGTTTGTTTAAAAGGTTCTTCCCCCACATCAAGATTAAAATTGCCTTCTGGTACAATTACTTGCCAACCTTTGTATTGAAATAGTTCAACTTCTTCATCAAGTAATTTAAGAATTTGCCCTAAGGGATTAGTTGTCGGCCACTTACCTATTCCACTCCACAATGAAGGACCAGATTCGAAAGTGTAACCTTTTCTTTTGAAACTGTGAGCAACACCTCCCGGTTGGGTATGTGCTTCACATATAAGTACTGTTTTGCCTGATAAAGATAGGATTGAACCACAGCATAATCCTCCTATTCCACTACCGATTATTACTACATCGTACTTTTCCATTAAATATTTGCTTTACTTCTCTCGTAAAACTAGTGCGTTTTAGACAAATGTATTAGTTGAAGTTGTAATACTTAGAACAACAGCAAGGAAAAATATGTATGGAACAGCTTTAAGGGGTATGTATCCTTGGCTTTTAGAGATGAAATCCATTAATTTAGTTACTTTATGTAAATATAATAACGAGATCTTGTTCCTTATGTGTGCCAAAAAATATTTTTTTTGGAAATATATTGAAACAAAGAAATCTTTTTTGAGAGATTTTTTAACTAAGAACATTATTTATGAAGTTATCTTAGTATTTAATTCTTAGTTTAGAATCTATTATGAAACACTTTCCTGATATTAATGAGATAAAACTATTGGAAAAAAATTCCCAAAAAAATGGTAGCGGAATTGTATATGAGGAATTGTTGGGAATATGGAAGTTTAAGTATGTATGGGGAAAGGAGTCAGATGAAATCAAAAATATACCCAGTTCGATTCTTCAAGTATTGTCGGCAAGACTCGAATTGAAAAGTAAAAATAAAGAGGATCAAATAAATTATGAAATAAAAAATTCAATTAATTTCGGATTATTAAATATTACTTTTATAGGCAGCGCAGAATTAAAAGGGATTAGACCTTTATTGGCTTTCTATTTTGAAGAATTGAAAATTAGTATTAGTAGTTTTCCTATATTTAATAAGGAATTAAAAAAACCAGAAGATAAAAAAATGCCCTTTTTCTCACTTGTAGGAATTAGCACTAAAGATAATTGGTTATGTGCTCGAGGCAGGGGCGGAGGGCTTGCAATATGGGTTAAGTCTTAATTTAGTGGTATTCTCCTGGATGATCTACCTTTCTTACGGTAACTTTATCAACCTTTTGTCCATTAAATCTTAAGAGATCATCTCCTGAAAAGTCATAACCTAAGCGTTGACCAATTAGGGCTACATCATCTGCTGTAGAGGATGTGGTAACCTGCTTTTTTAATTCTTCATCAGATTGCATCTTAATTAAAAATTTTCTTATTTCAGAAAAACTCATTTCTAGAATTTGATTGATCGATGTTAAAGAAATTTATAAAATCTTTTTCTTATCAAGAACAAGATAAATAGATAATTATTATACTATTTTTATGACTTACTTATTCCTTTATATAGTTGGCATAATTTTAATATGGTGGATATATCGTGTCGGTTGGCTTGAGGCGCTCAAAACAGTAGTTAAAGTTATAGTCCCCTCAGCGCTTATTATTTTATTTAACATAAAAGCAGGAAGATTACTTTTTAAAAGTCCTGTAGTCGGTTTATTAAGCGCTTTGCCTACCTCTATTTTTATTTTTAGAGGTTCATTGCCTTTAGTTAGTTATATAAATAACTGGATTGAAAATAAAATAAATAAGTATGATGATTCGGAAGTTATAGATACTGATTCTGTGCCTTTAGATGAATAATTTAATCAAATCCAAGAAATAATTCTTTATGTACAACAAGAACATCAAATAAAGTTGTTCCATGAATAGGACTTAATGGGATTTTGTCTATATTCAATGCTTCTGCGCAAATTAAATGAGCATCCCATTTTGTATTGTGATCACTTATTTCAATTGACCACTCAATTACTTTTTTGAAATGATCTGGCATCTCCGAACCAATTTTTCTGCAAATTTGACATAGAACTGACAAAAGAGGAGGTTTTGATGGCCTTTTTAAATCTTTTATAAGACTAGGTTGTGTAAAAACACTTGTATAGCGGATGTAGTCTATCAATTCATATTCTTCTTTAGTAAGAGCTGCTTTATCTAATGCTCGTTCAAATTCGTCTATGGGGGTTATTGGCCTATCCAAGATATTATTTTTTGCTGTTTTCTGAATCTATTTTTTCTTGATTAATTTCATTGGATTGATTGCTCTCTATAGATTTTGGAGATTCATCTTTATCTTCTTCGTTCATAACTTGGTCGATTTCATTTTGAAATTCATTCGACGCTTTTTTAAGACTTTTCAAAGTTTTACCAAGCTGTTTTCCTAATTCTGGAAGCTTTTTTGGACCAAAAATTAAAAGAGCTAAGATAAGTATTACAGTAACTTCAGGCAAACCTACACCAAAAATATTCATAACTGATAACTATTTAACTAATTAGGAAATCTACTATTAAATATAGTCAAATCATGTGAAAATTTCATTCTTGGAACAGCTTTTTTAATATTAAAAAATTTTGAAAAATATTATTGTTATTAATACTCCTTTAAAGAAAACTAACCAAAGTAATTGATAATCACTCAATTTGAATTTTTTTTGGTACCAATTTATGAGAGTTTTATGTTTGTCTATTAATTTTTTTATTTTCACCGAAATTATTTATTACTATCACTTATTTTATCTTAATTTCTTTTATTATTATTATATAGAAATCCTAGATTCAACACAAAATAGATCATTCTATTAAATTTTAATTTTTTCTAAATTATTGAAACTATTCGCTAAATATTTATTATTTAAAAAAAATGAAGTACTTATTTGTTGTTTTTTACCTTTTTTTTCTAATTTATCCAGCTGAAGCCGTTACCACAAAAATGTTTAAAGTATTGGATACGTGTGCAAGATATCGACTCGGTGAGATTGATGCTAATAAGTCTATAGAAAAGCTAAAATTAAAATTAACGAATTCTTCCACTAGTCAGCCAAAGGACCTAGTAAAAAAATATTGCTCAGTATTTACTCCAAATGAAAAAATTGAATTTTAATCTTAGCAATACATATTTAATTATTCTTTTTTGAATAATCTTTAGCTTTGTTTCTTATTTCTTTAACTTTTTTAAAATTAGTTATTTTTAAGTTAAAAATAACTCCCAAAAAAAGAATAAGAAATAAAGAAATATAAATTATTAATTCCATATTATTGAATTAATAAATTCACCCTAGTTTATTTCAATAATTTTTTAGTATCTTTTAAAACAAAAAAACTGACTTTAATAGCAGTTATAAACTTTACGGCCACAAAAAAAACATATTAACCTCTAATATGGAATTTTATAAGAACTGTTGTGCAGATTGGAGATAAAATTCCAGAATTTTCTTTACTGGATCAAAATGGAGTTAAAAGATCAAATAAGGGATTAAAAAATCCCCTCGTGTTGTTTTTTTATCCAAAAGATGATACTCCTGGTTGCACTATAGAAGTTTGCGGATTTAGAGATAAATATGACTTATTTAAAGTATTAGGTGCGCAAGTTTGGGGAGTAAGTAATGGAAGTACCTCAAGTCATTTGGCATTTGCTAATAAAAATAAATTACAATATCCACTACTTTGCGACACAAATGACTCTCTTAGGAAAACTTTTAAAGTTCCTAAAGTATTAGGTTTTATGGATGGTAGGGTAACTTACGTTATTGATCGCAAAGGGACAGTTAGGCATATTTTTAGAGATTTATTGAATGGTCCTGAACACATTAAAGAGGCTATTAGAGTGCTTAAAGAAATTCAAAATCAATAAATTATTATTCAAAGAACTATAGATTAATAACTTTTGTTTTATTATGGTTTCAGATTTTTTTTAATTTATGCAGAAAATGGGAATGCAGGCTGTTGATCTTGCTATTCAAAATGGAGTGGATCTTGACGGTACTCCAATCCCTAAAAAAATGCTAGATCTATACAATAGAATTATGGATGAGGAGAATAAAAGACAAAGGAGTGGTGTAAAAAAATCAATGAGAAATAGATGCGTCAAAACAGGTTCTAAGCATTTTGATAAAGAAACATTGAATCAATTATTAATAGAATCGGGATGGGAAGGTCTTAAAGAAAAGGAAATTTTATTTTTTTATGATTAAAAAAATTTTTTAATTATCTTAAAAATCATCTATGGTAATTATTTATTTAAATCAAGAAACTGAGAAATAATTAAATATTTTTTTATATCTAATTTTTTGAATTATTTAAACCATCCTTTTTTTTTAGAGGAAATTATTTTCTCTTTTTCAGCTTTTGTTTCATTACTTGCTTTTTTGAAAGCCAAGTTGGCTTCTATAACTGTAACTATTGATATAAAAAAAAGACCAGAAATTCCAATTATTTGTTCACTTTGAGAGGGTTCTGAATCTCCTTGTAAAAAAAAACCTAAAGCTATCCATGCAGTACTAGCAGTGATGGTAAAAAAGTAGGATTTCCATCTTCTTTGATATAAGTAACCCGATCCTAAACCAGGAAGAAAATTTAAAAAAGATGCTACCCACCCTTTAGAAGATGCAAGTATTTCGTCTCTCGAGGGATAAGACATCTATATTAGGTATTTATTAAATGTGAATTTATATAAGCAAAAGATATTGCTGCACAAATCACCCAGCTAAAGGGTAAGAACATTCTTATCTTTTCTTTATTTTTAATCATCTATTAATTATGGAAAATATTTTTAAAATCTGTGGATTTAATATATCCCTTAAAACTATAAGAATTAAAAAAAGACGGTTTTTAACCGTCTTTGAAAAAAGTAATTTCTCTAAAAATAAATTATTTATCTTTTGAGGCTGAGAGTACTTTAAGTTCTTTTTTTACTTCTTTTTCTCTCTCTTCGAGATGTTTTAGTTGAGCTTTAAAAGCATTTTCAAGTCTTACTTTTTGTGTTGTAATTTCATCAAGCTCTACTTGATGTTGTTTTTTCTTTAACTCCTTTATTTCACTATCGGAAATAACATATACAGGGCGATATGTAGGTGTTTCAAAAAGAAGATCAAACATTGAATACATAAGTGACCTTTGAATTAGTACAAACTCAATATCTGATAATTCTTTGAAATATGAAAGGATAAATACCGAAGATATTGATACGGCAAATACACCGAATTTCGGTTTACCTAACTTAACCGCCCAGTATTTACCGATCGAATTTTAAGGTATGTTTTAAAATAATAAGGAGATGATTCTAAAGATCTAAATCAAAAAGAACTAAAAATGGATTTAAAAATTACTAAAACATTAGTAATCCCATCCAACGAAATTAAGTGGCGATTTTCCAGATCCTCCGGTCCTGGAGGGCAAAATGTAAATAAAATTGAAAGCAGAGTAGAGATTATTTTTAATTTAGAAGATTCCAAAGTATTAAATGATTATCAGAAAGAAATTCTTAAGAGAAACTTGAAAAACAAATTAGTGAATAATAGCTTACGTTTAGCGGTTCAAGAACATAGAAATCAATTATTAAATAGGCAGCTAGCTTTAATGAAATTTAGTTCAATAATAAAAAATGCTTTAAATAAACCTTTTAAATTAAGAAAATATACACAACCCACTAAAGCATCACAAAAGAAAAGAGTTGAGGTTAAGAAAAAACGTGGCGAATTGAAAAAAAGTAGACAAAAAGAAAAAACATATCAAATATGAATAAACTAAATAAATATTTCCCTAGCAAATTGTAATGAAAGTATATTATTCATTTAATTTCATTTTGGCTTTTTGAATACAACTAATGATTTCTGGTTAATTGACTCCAATTCTGTAGGAGTGATACGTTTCTACAAAGATAGAGATAATTCTGATAAATCTATTGATTATATGTTTATTGAAGAAGGAATTATTATGGGAATTCATGGAGAAAATCCTCCATTAATGAAAACTAGAAAAAAAATTGTTATTGAAGAAGCAAGAATATTATGGCAAAAATTGTTAAATGAAGGTTGGCAAAAAACTAATAAAAAATGGTGAGAAAATGCTACAAAAACTTTTTTTAATTTAAGAAAATAAATGAACCTTTAGGGTATAGCCTGGAAATTTTTTTCTGCTGTAAATATTTCTTTTTTTTGATGTCGTTTTCATATCTTCTCAACATCATTAGATAGTTTGTAACTCCAAAAATTATTAAAAACACAATAAACCTTATTCCTGCCTCAAAGTTCATATGAATATTAAGCTTTATTTTAATCTGACAATTACTAATCAAAAATCAATCCGTATTTATATCTAATTAAAACGTCTAGTAAAAATCTTTTTTGATTTTACTGTATAAAAAATACATAATAAAAGTAATATTAAAACTGCACTAAAGCTTCCGATTGGGTTCGGAACATTTTGTGTAAAAGGCCCTGCTAAAAAAGAAGGTGTATTTTCTTTGAATTCTATTAATCCGTTATTTAATAAAAACCAAATGCCCACAAGTCCTCCATGAATTCCTATGCAATTCCATAAAGAACCTTTATCTCTAATTTTTACTAATGATAGAAATATCCCAAGTAAAATAAATCCCAAACGTAATCCTGCGATGTTCCAAAAGATCTCATTTGATAAATTATGAACGAAGCTAAAAACTATAGCTTGCAAAGCTATTGATATTTTTGTGCCATATTCAAATTTTAATTCTTCTAGTAACCAGCCTCTAAAAATTATTTCCTCTGCGAATCCAACACCTAATCCCAGTACAATAGAATTTAACAATATTATTGGCGAGAATTCACCTATCCAAGAAATATAATTTTTTTGCAATAGTGGTACCAGAATTAGAATTATTAAAACTAAAGCAAATAAAATACCTTGAGAAAAATTGACAAAGTTTTTTAAGAATTTGTCTTTTGTTATCCCAAGAAGTATCCAAGCACTTGATTTGTTTCGTTTGATATAAAACCAATATGGAAGTAAAAGGATAAAAAGTAAGAAAGTTATAATAGTACCAATTAAGGATAAATTTTCTTTTTCAAAATTAAACAATAAAAGTGGCTGAGATAAAGCCCAGCCAATGCCATAAAGAATAGGAATAAAAAATATAGTGGATAAAAATCTTGGTCTTAAAAGAAAAAAACTTCTAATTAATATCATTATATTTTTCATTTTAGTTTGAATATTAATTAACTCCAGCCTTTGACTTTTATTATTCTAACCACTTGTTCAAAAAGTTTTAGTTTTTTCTTTTTACTATAGTTTATGTTTTTTGAATAAATAGATAAATCTTTATAAAATTGCTGAGTTATTTTATCTTCTTTATTGCTAGGCCATAGTAAGTCTGAGCCCTCTTCATATTCTTCTTTATATCTCTCTTTAATCAAATGTTTTTTTATATCGTAATAATTTAAATTTTACTTATTGCAAATGCTTAAAAGTGATGTTTATTAAATTTGTGTATTTATTTAAAATTTATGCTGATTAATCTTTCAACTTTAATTTTTACATTATTATCTCCATTACTTATTTTTGCAGTAATAGTATCTGTTTACTTATTTCATTAGGAAGTATTTATCAAATAAACTTAATTAATTTAAGGGTGTATTATGCCTACTTTTTCTAATACAAATGACAAAACTGCAATTACTGCCATTAGTGTCAAGATCTTGTTTTTTTTGATGAAATCCATAATCAATATTAATAATCTATTTATTAAATTCTTAAATAGAGTTATAAATAATTTAAAATCATTATATCAATTATAGTGGAGCCAATATATTCAGGAGATTTAATTCCCTCAATAGCTTCTTCTAAAAAGATTATTGAAAAATATGATAAAGGTATAAAAGAGGGGGAATTTTATGAAGAACTTACTGGCCGAGATTTTAATTACCCTGATTGGTAAATATGCTTACTACAAAAATAACTTTTGCCTTGGCAGATTGGATTAGAGAGTGGCGTAAGTGCCGGGATAAGAATCCTTCTATTGATGAGTGTGTAAAATTTGTTGAGTGGAAATTAGAAGATTATAAACTTTCTGATAGTGATAAAAGAATAATTGAATCTATTTTGCTCTATGAATCTGAATAACTAATGATTATAGACTTTAATTTTTATATTTATCTATAAAAAACAAAGGATCATTAAAATCCTCTTACAAATTAAGAAAAAAGTAAATCAGCATATTTACGGATTTACTGAGAATATAAAAAGGAGTAATTTATAGATGTTGAGTTCGGAGGCAATCTAAATGATTGATAGTCCGCCTGAAATTTAGCAAATTCCAAAATATAGGAAGCGTATTCCTGAGAATGGGATTATTCGAAAATTAAAGTTCAATCAATTAGTCTGATAAGACTTCGCTTTATAATTACTAGCGACAATAGGGACTTAAATTATCGAGAAAAATCCCCGAATTCACGTATTCTAGGTTTATGAGTAAATAGACTTTAAAATATGTAATTTTATATCCTGTAAGAAGGAAATCAAATATTAAAAAGGACTCTACAAGCAGTCCTTTTTTTGTTTAGCAAAATACTTCTAAACTAGACTTCTTTTTGGATAATATGGATAAATAAAGTGATTAAAAATATTTCAAAATGAAAGATCAAGTCTTGTTTCCGAAAATTGAAGTACGTGAAAAGGGTTTTTTACAAGTAAGTGATATTCATACTATTTATTGGGAAAGATCTGGCAATCCAAAAGGCAAAAAAATTCTTGTTATTCATGGAGGTCCAGGAGGAGGAAGTCAACCAAGATATAGAAGATACTTTGACCCAGATAAATTCGATATTATTCAATTTGACCAAAGAGGTTGCGGTTCTTCAACTCCTTTCTCCGAATTAAAAGAAAATACGACCAATCATTTAGTTGATGATATTGAGAAATTAAGGATCCTTTTAGAAATAGATACTTGGCATTTGTTTGGTGGATCTTGGGGCTCAACACTTTCACTTATATATGCGATTAAAAATCCCTCAAGAGTTATCAGCTTAACTTTGCGAGGAATATTTTTATGTAGAAAGTTTGAATTATTGTGGTTCTATCAATATGGTGCAAGTGAGATATTCCCCGATGAATTTGAAGAATATATTTCTGTAATACCAAAAGAAGAAAGAAATGATTTAATAAGTTGTTTTTATAAATATCTAACATCATCAGATGCAAATCTTAGATCAAAAGCAGCAGCAGCTTGGACAAAATGGGAACTCTCAACAAGTCATTTAATAAATAAAAAATTTGATTTTGATAAATCTGAAGTTAATTCTTTTTCAGATGCCTTCGCAAGGATCGAATGTCATTATTTTATTAATAATATTTTCTTAGAGGATGATTTTATTTTGAAAAATATAAAAACAATAGAATCGATTCCAACACAAATAATTCAGGGTAGGTATGACGTAGTATGTCCTGTTAGAAGTGCTTGGGATCTAAATAAAAAATTAAAGAATTCTGAATTAATTATTGTTGATGATGCTGGTCATTCAATGAGTGAAAAAGGAATTACTATCGAACTAATAAAAGCTGTAAAAGGAATTCAAAATCTCTAAAAGAGAGAATATTCCTTTAAAAATTAAAGGCCATTATCTTCAATATTTTGTGCAATACTCCTAAGAAGTTCGACGATATCAGAATCTTTGCATTTAGTATCTTTTTTGAGCAAAATGCACTCGTCTCTAATACTTACATTAGTACTCCACCATATACCTGAACTATTGGTATCGTCCCATTCAAATCTTTCAGACATAATTAATAAAATCTAATAAATACATTAAAGCTTGCATTAGTTCATCGTGGATTTATATATTTAATTTCAAAATTTAAAAAGCTTTCCTAGGCGCTAAAAGGAATCTAGAAATTTCTGACAATAAAACTTAGAAATCTAATTTCAGTTCGTATTGTTTTTCCTTTTCCTTAGAAACAGTTTTTTTATTATTTATATTTTTTCTAAGCCTTTTTCTAGAGCCATGCTTTAAATAAATTTCTTTTGAGATATCCCAATATCCATCCTTTTTAGTGATTTCCTGGATTTTCTTCTTTGCAGTTTTAGTGCTATTTGGGATGTCAATTATTGGTCTTATGTAAATAATTTGTTTATATTCTTCTTGATTAAATCTAGATAATAGCCATGGTTCATGAATGAAATTAAGTGATATATCTTTTAATTCTGGTATCCATTTTTTTATAAATTTTCCTTGAGGATCATGATCTTTTCCCTGCTTAATAGGATTATAAATTCTATTGGTATTTATAGAAGTAGTTCCAGATTGCATTTGGCATTGGTTCCAATGTATTCCAGGCTCATAATCTACAAATTTATTTGCTAATTCAGAACCTGAATCTTGCCATGGTAGCCATAAATTATAGCTAGCAAAAGACATTAACATCGCTCTCATCCTGAAGTTAATCCATCCATTGAAATTTAATGAACGCATACATGCATCTACAAAAGGAAAGCCCGTATTACCTGAACTCCATGAATAAAGTAATTCATTATTTTTTTCTCTAATATTTTTAAAAAAAGGATGGTATTCCCTAAACTCTAGTTCTGGTTCACTTTCAAGTTTCTGAATAAAATGACAATGCCAAGTTAATCTGCTTTTTAACATCCTTGAATCATTGTTTTTTGATATATTTGCCTTTTTAAAAATTTCTTTTAATGAAATGCATCCCCAACAAATGTATGGTGATAGTCTTGTACAACTATCAAATGATTTTTCTGGGCTAGATATATCTTTTGAATAAGAATCTAATTTATTACTAAAGAAGTATTGCATTCTCTCTAAACCTTTCTTTCTTCCACCTTGCATTCTTCCTGGACAAGTTTCTTTTTTAAAGGTAAAAATTTTGTCTGAGGGTATTTCTCCAATATTAAAGTTAATAGAATTAATTCTTAATGGAGCTTTAAGCAAGTTTTTTTCGGAATTTTCTTGCCACTTTTTAGACCAATTATTCCTATCTAAATTTCCTCTAAAAACTGAAAATTGTAGAAATTCCTTCCAAATAATATTTTTGCTTAAAGCCCATTCTCTTACTTTTTGATCTCTTGTATAAGTAAGCCAATCTCCGGTTTCTTGATGGCTATATATACCTTTGATTTTAAATTTTGTACTAATTTCATCAAAAATATTAATAACATTGCCAGTCCTAATAATTAATGGTTGTCCAATCTCAGCAAGTGCATTTCTTAAATCTATTAAACTTTCTTTGCAAAATTGCCATTGTCTATCTGAATGAGTATTTTGGCTCCAAATATCTAACTCAATAATATAAATAGGTAAAATATCATTATCTTTTATAGCCTCACAGAGAGCTTCGTTATCAAAAATTCTTAAATCTTTCTTAAACCATAAGATATTTATTTCTTTCATAATTTTTTGTTTTAATCCTAGAAAACTAAGATTAAGTTTGTAGGTAAAAAATATAAAAAATTTTAGAATAACTAAAAATCAAAAAAATGAAAATAACAAAAATACTTTGGGAGGATAATTATGAGATTGCTTTACTTAGTTTAAATACAAAATTTGTTCAAGGTTTAAAGAATGGAAGTCTCCCTAAAAATATATTTCAAGAATATTTAGCTCAAGATTATTTCTTTTTAGAGACTTTCGCTAAGGCTTATGGTCTTGCCGTTTCCAAATCAAAAGATAAGTATTCAATAAGGAAGTTAAGTGAACTGTTAATGGGTGTTTCAGAGGAGTTAATACTCCATGAAACGTATGCAAAAGAATGGGATATTGATTTGTCTAACAACTATATAAAAAAAGCCACTAAAAATTATACAGATTTTCTTGATGATACTTCCAAAAGACTTAGCTCCGTTGAAATAATGTTTGCAATGACTCCATGTATGCGACTTTATTCTTGGATAGGAAAAAGTTTGTATAAGGAGGATTTTGACATTAAATATAAAGAATGGATAATTACTTATTCTGATGAGAGCTTTGAAAAGCTAGCAGATTCACTTGAAAATCTTATTGAGACTAATAAAGAAACATATGATATTAATCAGGCCAAATATTTATACAGGAGAGCTATGGAATTGGAGTTAGATTTTTTTAATGCATATTCAGATTTCTGATTTAAATTAAAATTTATTTATAGTACTTTTTAAAAACGAGTTAATAAATTATGTATTCTAAAATTGCACTTTCAATAGGCGGTAGTGACTCCGGGGGTGGAGCAGGCATTCAGGCTGACTTGAGAACTTTCATGGCCCTTAAAGTACATGGATGTTCTGTTATTACATGTATTACCGCACAAAATAGTATAGAGGTTACATGCGTTCAGCCAGTAGAGAAGAATACTTTATTAGATCAATTAGATACTTTATTTGCTGATTTTGGTATTGATGCCTTAAAAACTGGCATGTTATTAAATGAAAGGATAATTAATGATACTGCTTCAAAATTAAATACATACAAAATAACCAAAATTATTGACCCAGTAATGGTCACAAGAACTGGTTCTAAATTACTGGAAGATTCTGCTATTAATGCTTATAAAAAACTCTTATTACCAATTGCTGATTTGGTAACTCCAAATATTTATGAAGCGAATCTACTTTCTGGTTTAGAAATAAGGGGTAAAGAAGATATCGAAAATTCAGCAAGAAAAATTATTGGTCTTGGAGCTAAAGCGGTACTTATAAAAGGTGGCGGTTTAAAAGATATGAAAGGTAAGGATTTTTTCCTTGACTTAAATGGTAGAAAAGAGTGGCTATTTAATAATTTTATAAATACAAAAAATACCCATGGTAGCGGCTGTACTTTGAGTGCTGCTATTTGTGGTTACAAGGCTTTAGGTTTTGATCTATTTGATTCCATACAAAAAGCCAAATTATTTGTTGAGAAATCTTTAGATAATTCTTATAAAATAGGATCTGGCCCTGGTCCCTTAGGCCATCATTAATTATTTATAGAAGTGGAGTTAGAACCACCATTTTCTGTAAGGCTTTTTTAAAAATAAGATTTCTTCAGTCTCCCATCCTCCCTCCAGCCACTCAAGATGCTCAAGTAATAAAGACTCACTTTCCCTTTTGCTTAATTGCCCAATTCTATTAGCAATACCATCGAACCTTACTTTCATCAATTCTTCAATCTTGATGTTATTCATAGGTTAAATAATAAATTTTTTCTACTCTTACTTGTATACATTTTCTTGTCAACGATTTAATTTTATTTGTTTACTAGTAGTTCTTAAATATGTATTAAATACAACTTTTTAAAATAGATAGTAATTAAGACTTATTCACATAGATTTAATTAAAGACTAATTTATATAAAAATACTTTAACTATGGATAAAGAAGAAACAGCAAAGCAAAAAACTATTTTAAATGTAGGCTATTGTGAAACGACCTCTGAATGGCTCAATAGAATCATTACTGAACTGGCAGATGAAAATAAAAATTTTGTAGATTTGTCAGTTATTTGTGCTTAATTTTCTAGAAAATATAGTTTATTTTGATTTATTTTCAGTTAGTTTTTAAATATAAGAGAAATTTAAAAGATATGTTTGTGATGTGAATCCTAATAAAAAAAACATAGAAATAATTAAACAATTCAATTTATCTCCTCATCCTGAGGGTGGATGGTTTAGAGAGATAGTAAGGAGTGAGAATTCTCTAATAAGGGAAGATGGCCAAAGTAGAAACTTTATTACGGGAATTTATTATCTTTTGGAGAAAAATGCAAAAAGTGCATGGCACAGAGTAAAAAATGCTGATGAAATTTGGATTTATTTAAGGGGCGATCCTCTGCATTTATGGTGCCTAGATAATGAAAATAAGTTAATAAGAAATATAATTTTAGATTCCAATAATCCAGTAGAAATGATCCCATCTGGATATTGGCAAGCCGCAAAAAGTACAGGCGAATTTACTTTAGTGAGTTGTTGTGTTGGCCCGGGCTTTGATTTTAAGGATTTTGAATTACTCAGAAATTCAAATCATACTTCTAGATTGGATAAAGCAATTAATGATCTTATTTGAGATATTTTTTTGTTTATATTTTTGAAATTATCCTTTAGATTTATAGGGCTACTTAATCAATGTATTTGGGATGAATCAAAATTCTGTCAAAACAATTGGTATAAATGATGAACCAAGAAAAGATTCACACTTAGTATATGTAAATCAGGCTGATGGATTAAAAGGCGTCCTTAATAGGGATTTTGATGAATGGTCTAATTTTGATAGTTGGGAAAGTATTTCAGTTCAGCAATGGATTTTCTCAAGGGCTTTAAAGGTTTTCAGAGGTATGAAAATTGATATTAAATGCGATTGTTGTGAACATAATGATTTAATCCCAAATGATTTTGAGAGCATTAGAAAAGAAAAATGCTTTGGTAAAAAAAGTGCTTATATGATTGAAAAAGTTGTGGATGAAATTATATTAGCTAAGGCAAGAAGAGAAAGTGATGGAACATACTCTGCGTAAGATTCATAAATAACTATGGAGTGAAAAATCTTTTGCTTACCAGTGAAAATTATCAGAAGAACCAATCGTTAAATTTTTAGTGGACATCTTATGGAATTTAAAGTGGACCGAATCACTGAACTCCTTTTCATCTGAGTAATTCACAAGATCCACTGGGTCAATGTTTTCATCGAACCATGCATCATATTCAATATGGTTTGGTTCAGCAAAATAACTCATACCCAATTAGTAGCTTTCAAAAAACATATAAACGGTACATGTGATACCAAATTGACTTTCTTAATTTTTAGATAATCCATATTTTTAACTTGTTTATCAAGATTAGTTGCTAAAAAGATAGGAGAATTATCTATAAATTAATGTCTCTTGAAACTACTGTTTTCACATTTAAACTTTCAAATACATTTGAGGAGTGGGTAAAAATGTTTGATAGTCCAGAGATAGATGCATTTCATAAAACGGTAGGCCTTACTCCTTTATATCGTGGCAAAAGTTTAATTGATCCAAATGAAGTGATTGTTATTCATCAAGCTGAAGAAGGTGTGGCTAAGCATGTTTTTTCAGATCCAGAAACCATCAAGAATATAGAATCTGGAGGGCATATTTATAGCACAACGAAAATTACAAGTTGGGTTTCTGAGTAGCCGAAACACTAACTATTTAAACCTATGCAAATAATGCGAAACTGGAGTTCCGCATAAGATTTTTAAAACAAAATTAGGTTATACCATAGTTTAAAGGTAAGAGTATTAACTAATAAGTTCGACTAAATTATTAATAAGAATCTAAGTGCTAGAGGGAACCATAGACATAGAAGAAGCATTAGTAAAATAGTAATAGCATGGATATTTGGAATGTAATGCTCTTTTAAAATTTGTGTTTTAATAATTTATCTCGCCTTCTTAAGTTTGATTTCTCTTCTAATAAGCAATGCTATAACTACAACACACATGTTCATTAGAAATACGTCTAATGGCATTTAATAAAAAAGTCTCTACTTAATTAATAGCAAGATTTTTGATCTACGAATCAAGAAATGATTACTAATATTTATTGGCTTAATAAAACGAATTTAAAAATTAAATTTATGCTTAAATATTTCAGAACTTTTAACTACTAAATGGCTTATTCAGAAACAAGAATAGTAATAGGCGGTTTAGCTCATGTACCTGTTCTTATTTTATAGCCAATTTTATTAAAGGTAAGTTTGGAATTAAAACTGAAGAGACAAAAGAAACTGTAGTTAAAGAAGGAAAAGCAGAAGCTATAAAGAAATCCTAAATAAGCTGGAAAGTATCGAACAGAAGGCTGATGAGGTTTATGAAAAGGTCAAGAAGAAAAAGAAAGATAAGAAGAAAAAAAATCACTAGATTGAGATCCTATCAAGCATCAATACATCTTGAGCTTGGATTGTATCTCTCTTATCTTCGTCTTCGGGATCTTTATAAGATTCAATTTCAGCTTGAATTTTTCTCTTGTAAACTCCTTTGATATAGTCCATTTCTCTTTTTTCTTTGTCCAGAATTGAGAATGGTGATCTTTTCAAGTACATAACTTTCTACTAAATAAATAAAATTTAATCAGCTCCAGTTTTTATCAGATTTAACAAAGCTATCCAATGTTTGCTGATTCCTGATTTCTTCTTCAAGAAGTTCTTCTTCTGATCTTTCTTCAGTCTCAGATTTATAATCTTCTTTTAGTGTGGATTTGGTAGACATTTGCTCATGACGACTACATCTATGTTCTAACTAGTTAGAGAGGCCATTCGACTAATAAATATGTACGGTTTGAGGTACTCCAGTATACGGATAAAGGATCAACGATTTAATTTAAATATGGGTAAAATGTAAAAAATTTTTGATCAATTTTTGCCTTTAAGAATCATCAAAAAAGGTAGACCAATAAGCATCAAACTCCCATCAATTAATAAAAAAGTATTTAGGTTCATTTAACCATTCCTTCGGGAGTATCCCAAGTGAGGGGAATCCCTTTTTTAATTGGTTGTTTTTTCATATCATCCATCTCTTTTCTGATTTTGTTGTAGTAGGCCAACTCCTCTGGATCATCAGAACCAATACCATAATTCATGGTTGCTGCAATATATATTTTGTGCATCCGGTATGACGATAGTGCCATTACTAAAGACAAACTATGTTAAATATATTCGAATTCTTTTTAAAATGCTGATCTATGAGATCTCAGTTATATTAATCAAATGCTCAAGTGCCCTCGTCGGGACTTGAACCCGAGACCTCTCCCTTACCAAGGGAGTGCTCTACCGCTGAGCTACAAGGGCAATTTTAAAGTGGGCCGGGTTGGATTTGAACCAACGTAGGCAGAGCCAGCGGATTTACAGTCCGCCCCCTTTAACCACTCGGGCACCGACCCCCACTATTTGAACTTATCAGTTAATGGACACTTTGTGTGAAATTGTTTTGGTTTTTTTGTTTCTTTGTAGATAGCATTTGTAAAGAAAAGACTTTATTGATGATGAATATTTTATTGATAAATGGACCAAATCTAAATCTTTTGGGCACTCGAGAACCTGAAATATATGGTAATAAAACATTGAGTGATATAGAAAAAGATTTAACCAAAGTTGCTCAAGAAAAAAGTATTAATCTTGAATGCTTTCAAAGTAATCATGAAGGAGAAATAGTAGATAAAATACAAGAGTCTGTCAAAAGTATCCAAGGTATTCTTATAAATGCGGGCGCTTTTACTCATACTTCGATTTCTATTCGTGATGCTTTAATTGGATCAAAAATTCCGTTTGTAGAGTTACATATTTCAAATATTTTCAGTAGAGAAGATTTTCGTAAAGAATCTTTTCTTACAGATAAAGCTATAGGAATTATTAGTGGATTCGGCATATCAAGTTATTCCTTAGCACTTGAAGGAATCATTGGATATTTGAGTATTAAAGATTAAATGCTAGTCGATTTTAAAAGGCCAACTTCTCATATAAAATATTTATCATCATTTACCTCAGATGAGTGGATTAAACTCGCATTATCTAATCCAATAGATATTCTTATTGACCATGCTCATTGTGAAAGAAAAGCAGCAGGAGTAGCTATTCAATTGATGTTTAGATATCCATCAGAACCAAATCTGGCAGAAGTTCTAAGTCCAATAGCGAGAGAGGAATTAGAGCATTTTGAAAAAATACTTTATTTTTTAAAGGATCTTGGACATTCTCTTGAGACCTTAAAACCGCCTCCATATGGAGCTGAATTGTCCAAGAATATAAGAAAGGAAGAGCCAAATAGAATGCTTGATAGTTTCTTAATAGCAGGACTTATTGAAGCAAGAAGTCATGAAAGATTAAGCTTGCTTGCGCTGAATTCCGAAGATAAATCGTTTAAATCCCTTTATGAGTCTCTGCTAGAGAGTGAGGCAAGACATTTTGGAGTTTACTGGAAACTAGCGCAAACTAAATTCTCTAAAAATCAAACTTTCAAAAGGTTAGAGGAATTGTCTGAAATTGAGTCAGCAATACTGGCTGAAACTTTTATATTGCCAAGGGTACATAGCTAAAGTTAATAAAATAAAAATGATAATAAAAAAGTTCTTAAATTTACTTAATCCATATAAAACTGATTCAACAACATTCACCATCGTTGGTGTAGGCCCTGGAGATCCATCGCTTTTAACAATTGCTGCTTTGGATGCAATAAAAAAAGCGAAAGTTATAGTTTTCCCAATATCAGATGATAATAAAAAGAGTTTTGCTGCGGAAATAGTCAAGAAATACACCAAATTTAAAAAAAATATCCCTATCATCTTTCCAATGGCTAGAAAGGATTTTGATCCAGATGAAATATGGTCTAATGCTGTAGAAATAATTGTGAAATTTATACAAAATGGCGAATCAGTTGTTTTACTTTGTCTTGGAGATACTTCACTATTTGCAAGTTCTTCTAATATCTTGAGGTTAATAAAAAATAATCATGCTGAAATTATTACTAAAACCATACCTGGTATTTCCTCTATCTCAGCAGCAGCAGCTTTGAATGATTTTGATTTGGTAAAAAAAGGCGAGACATTGATCATCAAAGAATGCTCTTCTTCAGAATCTGAATTAACAACCCTAATTAGGGAAAGTAAGGCAAATAGAACGGTTTTGGCCATTATGAAAGTTGGCAAAAGATGGAATTTAGTCAGGGAAATTTTGAAAAAAGAGGATATCATCAATACAACATTAATAGCTTTAAGTGTTGGGATGCCTGATCAAATTATTCAATATGCATCACAATATAAAAAGGAGTTTATGCCTTATTTTTCTTTAATTTTGATAAGGTTCGATTAATGTATAAAAAAGAAAAATTAGTTGAAAATCAATTTACATGGCCAATATGTAAAAAACTATTATTTCTTATTCTTGAAGATAAGGTTAGTGATGTATTTGTTTGTGAATTAGTTTGGGAAAGACTTTTTTACACTAAAGAACTATCTATAAATGATTGGTCCTTTAGCGTATTAACTCCTTCTTATTGGTCAGAAAGATTTGAAAAAGCTCCTCAAATCATTTCAGAGCGACCAGCCTCAGTACATTTGACTCGATCAATTCCAAAAGACTATAAACAGGGACTGAAAAATTTTCTTAATTTTAAAGGTTATAAGATTAATGAACTCTATCCAAGAAGAACTAGAAGAGCGACGGTAGTAAATTGGTTAATTTATTGGGCGATTGAAAATGATTGTTTTTCAGAAGATAATGGATTAATGCCAAGTCCAAGTTCACCACCGGCTAATCCAGTTAAAGGACATTTTGGCGATCCAGAAATTAAATAAGTTTTTTTGAATAAGGTAAATGATTCTATTAAAGGTATAGTTGTAATGAATACTACTTTCTTTGGAGAGAAGAATTGATTCTTCCTACAATAGCAATTATCGGAAGACCGAATGTTGGGAAATCTACCTTAGTTAATCGACTTTGCCAAAGTAATGATGCAATAGTATTTGATAAGCCTGGTGTTACAAGAGATAGAACTTATCAAAATGCTTCATGGGGAGGTAAGGAATTTCAAATAGTTGATACTGGAGGGTTAGTTTTTGATGATGATAGTGAATTTCTCCCAGAGATAAGGACACAAGTTTTCTTGGCTCTTGAAGAGGCTTCACTCGCGTTACTGGTGGTAGATGGGAATCAAGGCATTACTGATGGTGATTTATCAATAGCAAAATGGTTAAGAAACTCTAGCTGTAAAACAATTGTTGCTGTTAATAAATGCGAATCGACTACTCTAGGAATATCCCTAGCTTCGGAGTTCTGGAAATTAGGATTGGGCGAACCTAACCCTGTTTCGGCTATTCATGGTTCAGGTACTGGAGATCTTTTAGATCTCGTTATTGGCGAACTTCCTGAAAATAATATCCAGGATGATGAAGAAAAGATAATGATGTCAATTATTGGTAGACCTAATGTTGGTAAATCTAGTTTGTTAAATTCAATCTGTGGAGAAAAAAGAGCAATAGTTAGTGATATTAGTGGTACAACAACTGATTCAATAGATACGCTTATTCAAAAAGGTGATAATTATTGGAAAATTATTGATACTGCAGGGATTAGAAGAAAGAAAAATGTTAAATATGGTACTGAATTCTTCGGTATTAATAGGGCTTTTAAATCTATAGATAGAAGTGATGTTTGTGTTTTAGTTATAGATGCTATAGATGGAGTAACTGATCAAGACCAGAAGCTGGCTGGGCGCATAGAAGAACAAGGCAGAGCTTGCATAATTGTTGTTAATAAATGGGATCTTGTAGAAAAAAATAGTTCAACAATTTATCAAGTAGAAAAAGAACTTAGATCCAAACTTTATTTTTTACACTGGTCAAAAATGATTTTTATATCTGCCCTAACTGGCCAAAGAGTTGATAATATTTTTGAGCATGCTCTTAATGCTGTAAATCAACATAGAAGAAGAGTTACAACATCTGTAGTTAATGAAGTACTTAAAGAAGCAATCAGTTGGAAAAGTCCTCCAACGAAGAGAAGCGGCAAGCAAGGTAGACTTTATTACGGTACTCAAGTAAAGAACAAACCTCCCACTTTTACTCTTTTTGTAAATGACCCTAAATTATTCGGAATAACTTATAGAAGATATATTGAAAAACAAATAAGAGTAAATTTAGGCTTTGAAGGCACACCCCTTATTTTAATTTGGAGAGGAAAACAGCAAAGAGCTTTAAATAAAGAAGTCGAAAGAGAAAATATTGAGTTAATTCAAAAAGATTAATGAATTTGCTTACCAAATTTTCTGTTGGTCAATACGTTCATGGTAATAGAAGTTGGCTAAGAATTATAGATAGTAGATTAAAAATAATTATGGTAATGATATTTTTAATCACTCCAATTTGGGCAGGTCCAATATGGAGATTGAGTTTAGTTGGTTTTTTACTATTGATTACTTTTTTAAGTTTATTGCCATCTAGGGTATGGTGGCGATCATTATTTTTTCTCTCATGTTTGTCCCTATTAATTGGATGTATATCAATACTTGCCTCATCTGATATTCAATCTCTTGATGGCTACTTAAGAAATCCCAATGAGTTGCAAGTAGTACTGGAAAGCCAAAAGGAATGGAATATTATGCAAATTCCCTCGCAGAAGATATGGTTTATTAATTTTGGTCCCTACAACTTATCAAGAAAAGCTTTTGAACTAGGAATAAAAACCTCCACATTGATATTTACTGTTATTCATAGTGTGAATTTGATGCTTTTAACCACATTGCAGGAAGACATTGTATGGGGATTAAGTTGGTTTATGTATCCATTAAGAAAGATTGGATTGCCAACTAGTAAGTGGCTTTTTCAGTTGTTAATTGCATTACGTTTTATTCCTCTAGTGCAGGAAGAACTGCAAAATATTATTAAATCAGTGTCAGTTAGATCAATAAATTTTCGAAATTTAGGACTAAAGAAATCCTTTAATGTTTTATTAATCTTAGTGGAAAGGTTATTTCAAAATATATTTCTGAGAATTGATCATGGAGCAGAATCATTACTTTCAAAGAAAAAAATTATTATAAAAACCAACAGATTTAGAACTCTTTATCCTTCAAAATCTCTCAATGTAATTGTTAATACATTATCGATTTGTTTTATTTGCATAGCAATTTTTCTTAGAAAACTGTATGGTGCATTATAAATAACACAATATTTTAGGTTTGAGTTCTGAGCGTTATTTAAACCATCCAACATTTGGCATGTTGTACCAAGTTTCTCCTGGAAACGATGGCAGAGATATTTATGCGACTTTATACGCTCAAAAAATGTTTTTCTTAGTAGAAGTTCGACAGAGAGAAGTTTTTTTTGAGGTTATACCTTATTTAGATGCCCGTAATCAGGCCGAATTAAACCTTCAAAAAGCTAGAAGAAAAGGATCTGAAGAACTATCTAAATGGGAGAATTTATTTACGCAAACTTTCTTATAAAAGGTGAACCCTGCAAATTATTTAAAAATAAAAAATAAAATACCATCAAATGTAAATATTCTTGCGGTAAGTAAAGGATTTAAAAGTCAAGAAATCAAGACTATTCAAAATATAGGTCAGAACGATTTTGGTGAAAGTAAGGTTCAAGAGGCATTTGAAAAACAATTGTCCTTAAAAGATCTTAAACAAATAAATTGGCACTTTATTGGAAGAATACAAAGTAATAAAATAAGAAAAATAGTTCAAAATTTTAAATATATTCATTCAGTAGATTCATTTGAAAAGTTGCAAAAGATTTCTAATATTTCACGTGAAGAGAAGAAAAATCCATTAATAATGTTGCAGGTTAAGTTGAGTGATGACCCTACTAAAGGAGGCTTTAATCCTAAATTTTTAATTTTGAAATGGAGAGAAATTCAAGAGTTGAAAAATATTTCATTAACCGGTTTGATGACTATCAATCCTAAAGGACTTAGCTCTAAAGAAAATTCAGAATTGTTCAAAAAATGTCGTGCTCTCGCTGATTCTCTGCAACTACCAGATTGTTCCATGGGGATGTCAGGTGATTGGGAGGAAGCTATAGACGCTGGATCAACTTGGTTAAGATTAGGATCATTGATTTTTGGAGGTAGATCCTAATTAGTTATTTTTTTATAAAAATCTTATCTATAAACTTGCAGTAAAGTTCAACTAACGTTATTTAAGTATAGGTAGTTTATTCATTTAAAAAATGAATCTATTACTTAAGGTTCTTAAACCTTAGTAATCAATTTAAAGAGGATTTAAAAGGTGTCACTTATTTCTAGATTAAAGGCAGTTGTTGCAGGGGATGAGTATCTCGATGATGATTTTGATGAGTTGGATTATGCTTCAGAGGATGAATTAAATGATATTAATAATTTCAAACAAACTCCAAAGAATTCAAATTCCCTCGCAAATTCAAATCCATTCGATTTCATGAATAACAACAGATCATCAAAAGTAGTTGGTATGCCTGGAATCTCAAATTCATCCTCAGAAGTAAGCTTAATGGAACCAAGAAGTTTTGATGAGATGCCTCAAGCTATACAAGCATTAAGAGAGAGAAAAACTGTAATTCTCAATTTAACTATGATGGATCCTGATCAAGCTCAAAGAGCGGTTGATTTTATTGCTGGGGGCACATATGCAATTGATGGACATCAAGAGAGAGTCGGTGAAAGTATTTTTCTTTTTGCTCCAAGTTGTGTAAATGTAACTAGTTCTTCCCCAGAAGAAGCTTCTCCTTCTTCTGTGTCTACAGAAAACACACCACAATATAGTTTGGGCAAAAATACTACTCCTGAACCAGCATGGGGTAATTCTAAATTAAGTGCTTATTCATGATTAATCTGTGACAGATAAAATTGCGATTATTGGTTTTGGAAATATTGCAAGTGCTATAGTAACTCCTCTATTAGATAACAAATTAGTTCAGCCAGAGAATGTTTTTTGTATTGTAAATACAGAAAAAAGTTTAGAAAATATAAAAAAAAAATTATAAACATAATATAAATGTTTATAAATCAGGTTCTAAAGAGTCAAAAATAATTTGGGATTGTAAATATAAACTTCTTTCGATAAAACCCCAACAATTAAATGATATAAGTGAGGCCCATCATATAAAAAATAAGGACAATTTAATAGTTTCAATTCTTGCCGGGGTTTCAATAAATAGACTTACTCAAAAGTTTCCTAATCATAAATGTGTGAGAGTGGTTACAAATATTCCAATAACTATTGGAAAAGGTTTAACAGGGATTTCTTGGGGAGAAGAAATTACAGAAGATCAGAAACAATTTACAAAAAAATTATTTGAAAATACTAGTAAAATTTATGAATTTGCTGAAGATTACCTTGATATATTTTTAGCTTTAACTTCATCAGGTCCTGCAATTATTGCTTTAATTATAGAAGCATTAAGTGATGGAGGATTAAGCGGCGGATTACCAAAAATAATTTCAGAGGAACTTGTTATGGAAATGATACTAGGAACTATTTGTCTAATAAAGGAAAATAAACTTACTACTTCTGAGCTTAAAAATTTAGTAACCTCTCCAGGTGGAACAACTATTTCTGCTTTGAGGGTTTTAGAAAAAAAGAGTGTAAGGTCAGCATTAATGGAATCAATAGTTTCAGCTAGTAATCGAAGTAAAGAGTTTCGTTAGGTTTTTGAATTATCTTTTATGTTCATATAAACTTTTTCAAGTGAATTTATATTTTTAGCAATTGTATATCTCTCAATTATACGTTCTCTAGCTTTTTCTCCAAGATCTTTTGTAAATGAAGGGTGTTCTACAAGAATTGGGATTATAGTTTTTAATTGTCCAGTAACATTATCAGTTGAAATTACTATTCCTGCTCCGTTATCTAAAACTTCACCATCAGCTCCGGCATCTGTAGCTACACAAGCAGTACCAGCAGACATTGCCTCTAAAAGTGATAATGATAAACCTTCTACTAAACTTGGTAAGAAAAATACTTCTGCTATTTGCATTATTGCTATCCTAGTCTCTAAATCTAATTCGGCACCCCACCAAATTAATTTCTCATTGCCAAGGTTAGAAAAACTATTCTCAAGTGTTGGCTTCATTGGTCCATCCCCAACAATAACTAATTTGCAATTTTGAGTTTTTGTTTGGCGCCAAGAACGTAAAAGTGCCTCGATATTTTTCTCATTTGCAATCCTTCCCATATATAAAAAGATTCTTTCATTTCCGAGTTTGTTTTTTACCTGATCATATTTTTTACTGTTTTTGCAAAAAGGTTTCCAAATATTTTCATTAACACCGTTTGGGATAATTATTTGTTTTTCTTTAGGTACTCCTAATTTCTCAAGAACATTTTTTTGAGGTTCAGAAAAAATAATTATTTTATCGAACTTTGCTAAAGAGGGAGCATAAAGTTGATACGTTAATTGTTGAGTACTTGCAGTTAGATTTCTATTTTTTGCATCAAATGGTGGATGAAATGTTCCTATAAGAGGAACATTGATTTCATTACAAAGCTCTGGCAGTCTAAAGTCTAAAGGAGATAAAGTTAGGCTTGCATGTACTATATCAGGTTTTAATCTTTCCAATGATAGCCTTAGCTCTTTTTCTGCCCTTGGCGAGGGTATTGTATAAACTTGAGATTTAATTAAATATGGGAGACTTACATCAGGATCATTTGCAAGAAATAATGGGTTTGATGAATTTGAACTAGAGGGATTGTCGAAATGAATAAAACTAATTTTATGCCCTCTGGCCTTTAATTCCTTAGTAGTTGAATTACCGTAAGAAACATTTCCACAAAAAGGGGATTTTTTTCCCAACCAGGCAATATGAACCACATTAATTGAATTAACTATTTATTAAGTTAACAGTCAAAGGCGCCATGATCATATTTTTTAAAATTTTTAATGCTTTATGAAAATGCTAACTATATATTTCTCTCAACATTTTTAGTGAAGATAGATCCTTCTCTAATTGAGTAGAGATCCATGTCTCAATAATGAATAATATTTTAAGCCAGACTTTTTTGGGACCCAACAACTCTCCATTAGATTTTATTGGTAATTCTGGGAAAAGAAGTCTCTGTAATAGAGCAACTTCAGATGCATTTATTTTTAGATTATTTTGAGGATCTTCTATGGATGAAAACCCTTCACTTGGTAAAAAATAACAACTCCATTCCCAATTTCCTAAAGGTGGAATAATAGGTTCTCCAGTTTTACAACAATGATGAATTGGTAAATTAATACCTCCTATGGCTAGTAGATGGATTAAAGATTGAATACTCATTGAGAGCATTTTAATATCTTCTTCTTGAGACTCTTCATATAAATAAATCCTATCAAGATGTGCAAGAACGCAAGATAAATAGTCTTGTTGCTTGTCATTATTACCTACTAATAAAAATGTTAATTCAGTTATTGCTTGTGCGGCTGCAAGACATTCAATATTTTTCCCTAGACCAGAATAGCTTTTTAATATTTTAATTTGACGTACAGATTTAAGATTTCTTTTCCCAAAAATCTGCAGACTTAAATATGTTAAAGGAGTAGCCGCGGCAAGACTACTTTTAGGACGCCTAGCACCAGGAACCGCTAATCTAACAATCCCTTGCTCATCGGAAAGGATAGTTATTAATCTATCATTCTCGCCTAGTGGAGAAGCTTTAATACAGAGACCTTTTAGTCTGCACTCACCAGAACCAGACATTTAAATAATGTTTACTTCTTCAAAAATTTCACAAAAATTGGAAGTTCCCACGCAACTAATTCCATTATCAAACAAATCAATTACTTGCGCCAGCTTTTTTATGCCTCCTACCACTTTGATTTGATTTTGTGAGCCTGTTATTTTTAGTATTTCGGGGACATCATTAGAAGTAAGAGGAGCCCCAAACCCGTCCCCGAATTGAAAATTTTTTATTCCTAATTCTAAACATATTTCTATCGCATTAATAAAAACTTCTTCTTGTAGTTTTGATTTATTTATGATTATTGAAACTGGTAATCCAGATAATTTAACTTGCTCAATTTCAGCAGCGAAAGTTTCTAAATTTCTTTTGGATAAATTGATAAAGTTTGGGATATATTCAATTCCTTTTGCACCCTTATCTTTTGCAAAACAAACTAATTCTTCAATAAATGAAACTGGTAAATCTGCTAAAGGGTAAGAAATAAGTGCGTTTATATCCGCACTGTAATTACCCAAACAGTTTTTAAGATCAGTCAAATAATTTAGTGAAGTAGAAATATTTTTGAGATTGTATTTTCTTATCAAGTCGCAATTCACACAGAAATCTTCCCAGGATAGATAAGGGTTAATAATAATCGCATGAATTTTCTCGTTTAATTCATATTCAATATTAGGCATTTAAAGCTTATTTAGATTGAATTAGTCCATAACCTCCATGATTCCTTTTATATATAACTTGAAGTTCATTATTTTTCTTGTTTCGAAAAACATAAAAATCATGATCAATTAGATCTAATTGTTTTCTTGCTTCTTCTGATGAAATTGGAGTCATTTTAAAGTATTTATTTTTAATAGATGGCTCAGGCAGACTTGCTTCAGTTCCTTCTTTAAATAAAGCTTTATCTAAAAAACTTGATTCCATACTTTCAATTGGTAAAGAATCTTTATTTTTAAATTGTTTATTATGAATTGTTTTATTGTTTCTTTCTTTGTATTTACGTAATTTTCTACAAAGTTTATTTGAAACTAAATCAATGCTTGAGTATAGATTTTCAGTTTTTTCTTCAGCTCTAATTACGGTCCCATTTGCAAAAATAGTAACTTCTGCCGTTTGGAACGAGACTCTTGGGTTCTTTTCAATTGAAAGGTGTATGTCAGCTTCTTTAACGATATCCTTATAGTGATGCGTTGCTTTTTCTATCTTTGCCTCAGTATATTCTTTTAATGCTCCAGTGAGCTCAAGATTCTTTCCATGGATTAAAATTTTCATAACAAATCTAAAAATATTTACTTACTTTCTAAATCTACTTAAATATGGATAATAGAACAGCAATAATTAAACAACCTGATAATATTTCTTCTTTTAATGATGTTTATAAATTACAAAAAGAATATCAGGAGGCATTGATTTTAGATAATTCTAACCCTGACTTTATTTGGATAGGGGAGCATCAACTCTGTTATACGTTAGGTAGAGGATCCAATTATGATAATTTGCTATTTTCTTTGGATGATTATAAATATGATGTTTTTAAGATTAATAGAGGTGGTGAGGTTACTTGTCATATGCCTGGCCAATTAGTAACTTACTTGGTTTTAGATTTGAAAAATTTTAATAAAGATTTAAATTGGTACTTGAGAAAAATTGAAGAAATTATTATAAAAACTCTTGGGAATTTTAATATAGAATGTCACTCTAGAAAAGGGTTTACTGGTGTTTGGATAGGAAATAAGAAAATTGCATCAATTGGAATTGGGTGTAAAAGATGGATTACAATAAATGGATTTTCAATTAATATTGACTGCGAATTAGAAAACTTTAATAGAATTAATCCTTGCGGTATAGAAAATTGTCTTATGGCAAATATGATTGATTACAACAAAAATTTAAATATTCAAGAAGTCAAGAGAATTGTTAAAAAAATCATTCAGGAAGAATTTAATTTTGATTTTGTATCAAAATAGAAATTAAATTTTAAAATCAATTTAATCAATATGGGTGATTTAGCATATTGGCCTTCAGCCAAACCTCTTTTTAAAAAAGATAGATTTGCTAAAAATAGAGATTTTATTAAGAACCTTAATCATGTAGATCAAATTTGGGAAAAATTAAAATTTAAATGTGGTGATACTTTAGCTGTTTGTGATTTAAGAGGGAAATACAAAGAAAAATTTTCTTATTCTGAGCTGGCTGATTTAATAACAAAAGTCTCTTTTTCTTTTAGAAATTATGGTTTGGTAAAGGGAGATGTAGTTACTGTAATTTCTGAAAATTCTCCAAGATGGCTAGTAGTAGATCAAGGCTTAATGCGTTTAGGAGCTATAAATGCAGTTAGAGGTATTAATTCTCCTTCAGTAGAATTAGATTATATTATTGAGCACTCTAATTCAGTAGGTCTAGTAGTTCAATCTAAAGAGATTTGGCTAAAGTTAAACAACAAAGAAGAATTAAAAAAAAGACTGAAATTTATAATTAATCTAGAAGATGAAAAATTTGAAAGTTTAATAAGTTGGAGTAAATTTATAAGTTTACTAGAAAAAGAAGATTCTCAAAAAAATAATCTTGATAAATTTAATCCAGAAATTGATGACGTCGCTACTATTCTTTACACTTCTGGGACGACAGGAAAACCTAAAGGTGTCCCCTTGACTCATGCAAATTTCTTGCATCAAATAATCAATTTAGCCTATATCGCTGATCCATCACCTGGGACCTCTGTATTAAGCGTGTTACCTATCTGGCATTCTTATGAGAGGAGTGCTGAATACTTCTTTTTTTCATGTGGTTGTTCTCAATACTATACAATTCCAAAATTTTTGAAAGATGATATTACACAAGTAAAACCTGTTGTCATGGCTACTGTACCAAGACTATGGGAGGCAATACATGATGGTTTTTTTCAGGCGTTGAAAAAGATGCCTTCCAAAAAGCAAAAACTTATTAAGTTTTTAATAAGTAATAGTTCAGCTTTCAAGAGAAGTCTAAGAAAGATAAGAAATTTAGATATCAATCAAATAACTTTTAAATCAAAAATCCCCCTACTGGGTTCTGTTATTGGTCGGTATACTTTACACAAATTGTCTACTATTTTTTTATGGCCGAATATTCTTAGACAACTATGCGGAGAAAAACTGAAATTTCCCATTAACGGCGGAGGTGCATTGCCAGAACATGTGGATCTTTTTTTTGAATCTTTAGGTGTAGATGTTTTGGTGGGATATGGCCTTACAGAAACTAGTCCAGTATTAACTTGTAGGAGAAGAGAATTAAATGTTAGAGGATCATCCGGTCAGCCTCTAGCATTTACTGAAATCAAAATAGTAAATGATGATAAAAATAAGATATTGAATTTCAGAGAGGTCGGAAAAATTCTGGTTAAGGGACCACAAGTAATGAAAGGTTATCTTAATAATGAATTAGCTACAAAAGATGTTTTATCGAAAGAAGGTTGGTTTGATACTGGCGATTTAGGTTTTCTAATACCAAATGGTTCTCTTTTTATAACAGGAAGGGCCAAGGATACAATAGTGCTATCAAGTGGTGAAAATATAGAACCAAATCCCCTAGAGACCGAAATCCTTAGTTCTGAATTTATAAATCAAATTCAACTAGTAGGACAAGATAAGAAATGTTTAACAGCCCTTGTAGTGCCAAATGTCGAATTGGTTAAAAACAAGTTTTTGGAAGAAGACCTTTCGCAATTTAACCTGAATAAAAATATTAGTACATTTTTTAAATCACAAATCAATAATTTGCTTAAAAGTCGATTAGGAGCAAGATCAGAAGAACAAATATTAGATTGTTATTTTGTTGATGCCTTTACTTTAGAAAACGGTTTGTTAACACAAACTCTTAAACAAAAAAGAAAAGAAATAGAAAAAAAGTATTCATTACAAATAGAAAATATGTATGAAAACAAATTTAGTAAGAAAATTTGATTTGTTCTATCTATATTGAAAAGGTAATTTAATTTTTTATGGAAACAAAAAACTCAATATCTATAAAGCGCTCAATAGCTATTAAAGCTGTAGTTACACCAACTTGGAAGGAAGATGCTGAAAAAGAATTAAGTAAAGCAATTTCAAATATTGATCAGCAATTATCTCAACTTGAGCAGGAGGGGCAGCAAATAGTAAGTAATATTAGATCCCAATCGGTTAATCCTCTAGATCCAAGGGTTCAAGAACAGGTTAGTCAGGTGCAACAACAAGTCGCAGCAAAACGAAATGAAATCGAAGAACAAAAAAGAAATTTACTTCAACAACAAAGTCAAGTTCGCGAATTAAAAATGGACGAAATTGTTGATCAAGGACAAGTGGATAGTTTCTGTGATGTTAATGTGGGGGACAATCTTATTGAAAAAATGCAGGTCTCAATTACTGTTAAAGATGGAGTTATTCAATCTATAGATAATAACTAAATAAAAAGATTTTAGTATTTTTGATAAAAATAAGTAAGATATTAATTGCGAAAATTTTAGATTTTAATCGATCTAAATTATTACTTTCTTAAGTTTTAAGAGTTCCCACTCCGAACATGATTTCGTATAATTAGAGCAAGAGTTAAAAGGGTTCTTAATCATAAAAACTTTTGAAAGTTTGGTAAAAATCCCTTAAAACTTATGCAATAACAATTTTCTTATGTCTCACGAAATATTCATGCCTGCCTTGAGTTCTACTATGACGGAGGGCAAGATTGTGGAATGGTTGAAAAATCCGGGAGATAAGGTTGAAAGAGGTGAATCTGTCTTGGTTGTTGAATCTGATAAGGCAGATATGGATGTTGAATCTTTCCAAGATGGATATCTTGCAGCAGTTTTAATGCCTGCCGGCAGCACTGCTCCTGTTGGAGAAACTATTGGTCTCATTGTAGAAAATGAGGATGAGATAGCTTCTGTTCAAGAACAAAATAAAGGAACTCAACCCGAAGTCTCTACTTCAGACCAGCTTGAATTGGTAAGTAATAAAACTGAAGAAAAACCAGCGGCCCAAAGTGAAACTGTTGAAAAACAAGAAAAAGAGGTCGTATTAAAGAATGAAAAGCCTGCACCGTCTTTTAATGCCGATCAAGTTAATGCCGCTACGAGTAATGCCTCTTCGAGGGTAATTGCATCTCCAAGAGCTAAAAAACTAGCCTCTCAAATGGGTGTTGATTTAGCAAAGGTTCATGGATCAGGTCCTCACGGAAGGATTCAAGCCGATGATATTTTAAAAGCTAATGGCCAACCTGTCTCTATACCATGGATAGGAGAAGGTGGTTCTCCTGCAAGTATTCCTGGTGCAAATTTGGGAGTTGAAAGTAAACCAGAAACTTCAGGAAATAGTTTTGGGAATCCTGGAGAAACAGTTCAATTTAATACTCTTCAAAAAGCGGTAAATAAAAACATGGAATCTAGTCTAGATGTTCCATGTTTTAGAGTGGGTTACTCTATGAATACAGATAAATTAAATAATTTCTACAAAAAGGTAAAACAGAACGGAGTGACTATGACTGCTTTACTTGTAAAGGCAGTTGCAAAGACACTAAAGAAACATCCTCAAGTTAACTCAAGCTTTTCAGAAAATGGAATTTCTTATCCAGAAAATATAAATATTGCTGTTGCTGTTGCGATGGAAGATGGGGGACTAATAACTCCAGTATTAAAAGAGCCATGCAATACTGATTTATTTGAATTATCTAGGGAATGGAAAGATCTCGTAAAAAGATCAAGATCAAAACAATTAGAACCTGATGAATACTCAACGGGAACATTTACCTTGTCTAACCTTGGCATGTTTGGTGTTGATAGATTTGATGCAATACTACCTCCGGGGACCGGTGCAATCTTAGCGATAGCATCATCGAAACCAACTGTTGTAGCTAATAGTGATGGTTCAATATCTGTTAAAAAAATAATGCAAGTAAATCTAACTGCTGATCACAGAGTGATCTATGGAGCTGATGGTGCTTCATTCTTAAAAGACTTGGCTTATCTGATTGAAAATGAGCCAGAGACACTTGTATCTTAAATTTAATTGATTTCTCAAATTAATAATGAAGAAAGAGATTATAAGCTCGAAGCTTATGATTACTTTCTTGATCCTTCATTAATTGCTAGTAAACCTTCTGCAATAAGACATGAATCAAGATTGATGATAGTTAGAAATAGTGTTTTAGAGGAGAACTGCTTAACTAATAAATTTACCAAGAATCTTTTAGATGAATTTAGAAAAGGCGATCTTGTAGTTGTAAACAACACAAAAGTAATGAAGGCAAGGCTAAAGGTTGAATTAGAAAATAGAACGTTAGTTGAATTATTAGTCTTAGAAAGATCCCATGAATGTATTTGGTTATGTTTGGCAAAGCCAGCGAAAAAGTTAAAAATAAATAGAAAATTAAAATTAAAATCTCCTTCTGCACAAGATATTAATTTGATGGTTGATGGGATTGATGAAGAAACTGGAGGGAGATTTATTAAATTTCCGAAAAATATAACTGATCTCAATTCAATGAATGACCTTCTTGATAAATACGGGGAAATACCTCTCCCGCCTTATATAAAAAATTCCGAAGAAGAATCTTTTCATGAGAAAAGTTATCAAACTGAGTATGCAACTAATCCAGGGGCAGTTGCCGCGCCAACTGCTGGTTTACACTTAAGCAAAAATCTTATTACCAATCTAAAAAAAAAAGGAGTAATAATTTTACCAATAACCTTACACGTGGGCTATGGAACATTCAAACCAATTGATCAAGAAGATCTAAGTGACTTAAAACTTCATAAAGAATGGGTAAGTGTTAATAAGGAAGTAGTTAAGGAAATTAAAAGAATAAAAAAAACAGATAGAAGAATTATTGCTATTGGGACAACTAGCGTAAGAGCTCTTGAAAGTTGTTATTCTCACGAAATTAATGACTTTATTCCCATAGCGAAGTACGTCGATTTAGTAATTAAGCCAGGTTATAAATTTAAGGTAGTTGATGGATTATTAACTAATTTTCATCTTCCTAAAAGTTCATTATTACTATTAGTAAGTGCAATGATTGGTAGAGAAAGATTATTGGATTTGTATAAAAAAGCCATAAAAGAAAAATTTAGATTTTTCTCTTATGGCGATGCTATGTATATTTCACCAGATTCATTACTGGAGAAAAAATAGATTTAGGCTTTGACTGGTTCTTGAATGATTCCGCTTGGAACTTCAGTAAACATAACTGATGATAAATACCTCTCTGCTAAATCAGGTAGAACAACTACAATTGTCTTTCCAGCATATTCATCTTGTTCAGCTAATCTAACAGCAGCAGCAGCGGCAGCTCCACAAGATATTCCTACCAATAGACCTTCCTCTTTAGCTAATCTAAGAGCCATCTCTATTGATTCGTCATTTGTTACCTGTTCAACCTTATCAACAATTGATAAGTCAAGGTTCTTAGGAATAAATCCTGCTCCAATTCCTTGAATTTTATGTGGTCCAGATTTAACTTCTTCTCCATTCATTGTCTGTGTAATAACAGGACTATGTGATGGTTCTACCGCTACAGAAGTAATATTTTTGCCCTTCTCTTGCTTAATGTATCTTGAAACTCCTGTAATAGTTCCGCCAGTTCCAACCCCAGCAACTAAGACATCAATTTCACCATCGCAATCATCCCAGATTTCTGGTCCAGTAGTTTTGAAATGAATTTCAGGGTTTGCTGGATTATCAAATTGACCTGGCATGAAGTATTGAGAAGGATTACTTTCTGCAATTTCTTTAGCCTTAGCTATTGCTCCAGGCATACCTTTAGAGGCCTCTGTTAAAACAATTTCAGCTCCCAACACTGCCATAACTCTTCTTCTTTCAATTGACATGGATTCTGGCATTGTAAGGATGAGTTTGTAACCTCTTGCTGAAGCAGTAAAAGCTAGAGCAATTCCTGTATTTCCAGAAGTTGGCTCAACAATAGTTTTGTCTTTTGTAAGCTTCCCACTTTTTTCTGCATCCCAGATCATGTTTGCGCCAATCCTACATTTGACACTATAAGCAGGGTTTCTACCTTCAATCTTTGCAAGTACTGTAGCTTTCGCGTTTTTAGTAACTGATTTTAATTTTACTAATGGAGTGTTTCCAATAGCAAAACTGTTGTCCTCATAAATTTTTGCCATTTATACATTGAGAAAATATATATTAATACTAACTATTATTCAGAAAAAGAGTATATAAGTTTCTATACGGTAAATACTAGGAATTTAGAAATTATTTAGTGCTTCAGAAAAGGTTTTCCATAATTGATCTTGGTCTTCTAATCCAACTGATACTCTAATAAGATGCGAGGGTATACCAAAACTTTCAGCCCAATCCAACTCGTCATAATGAGCTAGTAAAACATAAGGACAAACTAGAGTAAATTTTGTACCTAAACTAGGTCCTTTAGATACTTTTAGAGAATCATAAAATTTCTTAGTTTTTTCCAATCCTCCATTTAATTCAAACGATAATAAGCAACCATATCCTCCATCAGAGGTGAGCAAAGAATTAAAATTTGGACAATTTTCAGGATGGAAAATATTTTTAATTTCACTATGGGTCTCTAATCTTTTTTTTAATTCCAAACATGCTTTATTTTGTTCAAAAACTCTTTGATTTACATCTCTACTAACTTTCTCTAGATAAACTGTATCTCCATCGGAGAGTGTTGGAAGATTAATCTCTTTTAATGCATTTCTAAATTGATCAATCCATTTGCTTTTTGGATTTAGTATTAATGATCCGGCAAGAATATCACCACTACCTGAAAAAATTTTTGTAAGTGAAGTAAAAACTATATCTGCATGTTCTAGGGAATTTATATTTAAATTTGAACCAATTGTATCGTCAACAATTAAGGGAATATTTAACTTTTTTCCTATTTTTGAAATTTTTTTAATGTTTACACATTTGAGCATTGGATTACTCGGTAGTTCAATAATTAATGCTGATGGATTTATTTTTTTGATTTCTAATTCAATATCCTCGCAATTTTCTTCTGTAATTAACTTGGCTCCATGAAAGATATTCATTGGTAATTTAAGTACATCTACATATGGAAAACCAATTTGGAGTGTTGGTTTAGCTGGAAATAATTTATATATGATTTCTAATGATGTGTGCAATGCAGACATTCCAGATGAAGTTAAGTAAATATCATTAGAGTTAATTTTTGTAGATTTAGAAATTCTATTTTTTATTCTTTGAGAACATTCATTTACGTAAGATTTTGGAGGGCATTCTTGAAGACCTAGTTCTATAGCAGCAGCCCTTGAAGATAGACCGAGACCAGTATGTTGCCAAAAATATTTTGCATAAATACTTCCTTCTTTTTCAGTTATTAAGAAAGCTAAATTATCTCTTTTTTCTATTAATGAGAATTGTTCAGAAGTATTTCTATCAATGTATTTTTTAGCTTTAAAAGCTATGCTTTCATTCGGATATGGCCAGATACTTTTATTGTCGCAGTAATTTTGCTTTTTTACTTTTTCGCATAATCTTTTCACTATGGGGTTTAGCCCGAATCTTGGGTAAATGGACTTCAACAAATTCATGCATTCTTGATTCTTTTCCTCGTAATTTATTACATCATTCCAAGTTGGTAATGCTACAGAAACAGCATGAATACTATCAGGAATAGAATATCCCAACTCTAAATTTTTCCATATAGGGTTTTTAAGTAAATCTCTCAATTTTCAAAATTTATTTAAAGCAAATAATATATCCGAGATTAAATCGTTTGTTTCTTCACATCCAATCGATAATCTGACAAGAGCATCATCTATCCCTAAAAGATTTTTTGTTTCATCATCAACAGAAGCATGAGTCATCGTTGCAGGGTGACAAATTAAACTTTCAACTCCTCCAAGACTTTCTGCTAGAGAGAAATATTTGAGAGATTTGCAAAATTTAAAAGTATCCTCTTTTTTAAGATTTAATTTTATGGTGATCATCGAACCTCCAGATCTCATTTGCGATTTTGCTAAATTAAATTGCGGATGTTTTTGATTAAAAGGATAAATTACTTTACTAATTATTTTATGATTCTCTAATTCTTCAGAAATTAATTTTGCACTTTGCGTTTGTTGTTCGATTCTTAAAGGAAGAGTTTTTACTCCTCTCGTAATGAGCCAACTATCAAAAGGGGATGGTTGAAGCCCTAGAGCTTTTTGAGAGAAAAGCATCTTACTATTCCATCCCTCATTATTTGTCAGTACTGCTCCACCAAGTGCATCACTATGTCCATTAATGAATTTTGTTGTGCTTACGAGTGATAGTGTTGCACCAAGATCCAATGGTTTTTGAATAAGTGCCGTTGAAAAGGTGTTATCCACAACTACTGGGATTTGTAGTTTATTAGCTTCATCACAAATCGCCTTAATATCAAGTACCTTCAAAAGTGGATTCGTTGGACTTTCTAGCCATATCAAGGTTGGCTCGAAGTATGAAATCTTTTTGATATTATTTTCGTTTGTAAAATCTGTGTATAAAACTTCTAGTCCAAATTTCTTGAAAACTTTTTCGAACATCCTCACTGTACAACCATAGAGATTTGACTCGCATAGTATCTTGTCACCTGATTTTAGTGTTGATGAAATTGCAGTTACCGCGCTAATTCCAGATCCAAAAACTGTGCAGTATTTAGAATCTTCTATTGATTTAAGGATGCTTTCTAGAATTCTAAAGTTTGGATTGCCTGATCTTGTGTAGTCGAAATTATCTTTATTTCCATGTTTGAAAGTAGATGTAGAAAAAATAGGAGGCATAACGCATCCAGTTTCTTCTGCAAATGTTTTCCCATGGTGAATAGATAAGGTCTTAAAACCTGGCTTTTTTATATTATTTTCCTTATTTCCCATTATTTTTACAAATAAGAATTAAATTAAATCTCTCTTTTAAAAAATGAGAGATTTAATAATCCAAAGAAAAGTTTTATTAAACTTTTCTTGAATAATATTCAACAACTAGTAGTTCGTTTATTTCAAGAGCCACCCACTCTCTATCGCATTTTCCATTTATTTTCCCCGTTAATTTGGGTTTGTCTAAATCAAGATGTGGGGGGACATTTGCTAAACCAGGGAATTCTATATTACCTTCTACAAGTTTTTTGCTTGCTTTGTTTTCTTTAATTCCGATTACATCGCCTGATTTGCATTGATAACCAGCAATATCAAGAACCTTTCCATTGACAGTTACATGGCCATGATTTACTAATTGTCTTGAACCTGGAATGGTACCTCCAAAACCTAATCTAAAACAAACATTATCTAGCCTGTTTTCTAAAAGTCTTAGTAGGTTAGTTCCTGTAGATCCTTCTTGAGCTCTAGCTTTTTTTACATAACGTACTAGTTGTTTTTCAGAAACTCCATAATTAAACCTAAGTTTCTGCTTTTCTTCTAGACGAATTGCATATTCTGATCGCTTGCGACGGGCTTGGCCGTGCTGACCTGGAGGATTAGACTTCTTTGAAGCCTTCCTGGTGAGACCTGGTAGTTCTCCCAAGCGACGCGTAACCCTTAATCTGGGGCCGCGGTATCTTGACATAATTTTAAATTAAATAGAAATTTGCAATAAATTGGATAATTGATTAAATTCAATTAAACTAATTACTACTGGAAATATTATTTTACATCATCAAAGTGTTCAAAATTATTAATCAATCAATTACTTCTATACTTCTTTTTATGATTTCGTTTTATAAAAAGTGGTTTTCTCCTTTTTTTGGACCAAGATGTAGATTTATTCCAAGTTGCAGCTCTTATGGATATGAAGCAATTACTAGACATGGTCCTTGGAAGGGAGGGTGGTTAACTTTAAGAAGATTAAGTAGATGTCATCCTTTAACTCCCTGTGGATGTGACCCTGTGCCTGACTAAATGAATGAAAATATTTATTTTTGTTAGGCAGGGATGTTGCCTTTGTGATTCATTAAAAAATAAACTGGCAAAAATAAATCTTAATGAGTTATTACCTAATCTAGAGGAGCTTAAAGAAATTGATATTGATAGGGTCGATTTATATAAACATAAATATAAAAAATATGATTATGAAGTACCAGTTATCGCTGTTGAAGGAATTAGGTCCGGGGAGATTATAGAATTGCCTCGCATTTCTCCAAGATTAAAAGATGATCAATTAAAGAATTGGTTTCAAAAAAATATTAATACCATTCTGGAGAAATAATTTTTTATATGAGATCTATAAAATTACATAAACTTTTAGATTTGGTAGGAATTTTTCCTTCATTAGATTTAATCGATCATGAAATCAATAATATTTCTTTTAACTCAAAAGAAGTACAAAAAGGAACTTTATTTTTAGGTATGCCTGGTTTAAATGTTGATGGAGGACAATATTGTATTGAGGCAATTGAAAATGGCGCGGAGGCTGCCATTATTGGGTCTACTGCAAAAGAGAAAATTGGATCTATTGATCGAGAAAGGATTTTGGTTATAGAGGATAATTTAGATTATATTTTTGGTCAAATAGTCGCTGAGTTTTGGAATAGGCCTTCAAGAAAACTTAAACTTATTGGTGTTACGGGTACAAATGGAAAAACTACAATTACTTTTTTATTGGAATATCTTTTAAAAAAATTAGGAAAAAAGACTGCATTATTTGGGACCTTGCTCAATAGATGGCCTGGCTTCTCAGAAGTGGCTTCTCATACAACTGATTTCGCCGATAAACTTCAAAAGCAATTAAATGCTGCTGTTGAGGCGGGATCTGAATTCGCGATATTAGAGGTAAGTTCTCATTCTATTGCTCAAAACAGGATATCAGGATGCGAATTTGAGGCGGCTATTTTTACTAATTTAACTCAAGATCATCTTGATTATCACTCAGATATGGAATCATATTTTCAGACAAAAAGAAAATTATTTTTCCCACCTTACTTAAAAGAAAAAGATGGAATTTGTGTATTAAATCATGATGACTATTGGATATCTAAATTATCATCTGATCTTGAAAAAAGATCTTTATTAGTATCTACAAAGATTACTGAAAGTGAATTTGAAAATGATGATTTTTTTTTCGTAACAGATAAAAAATTTAATGAAAGTGGTTCCACCTGTATTTTTCATACACCTAGGGAAAAAATTCAACTTTTTGTTCCACTTGTCGGTGAATTTAATTTAATGAATGCGATTCAAGCATTAACAATTTTGTATAAACTTAATTTTTCTTTAAAAGATCTATCAAAGTTAATACAATCTTTCCCTGGTGCTCCTGGGAGAATGGAGAAAATACAAATTGATAATGATGTCGTTTTAAGATCTCTTCCAACAGTAATTGTTGATTATGCTCACACTCCTGATGGATTAAAAAAAGTTTTGCAATCAATTAAAAAACTTTGTGAAGGTAAACTCATAACTGTTTTTGGCTGTGGCGGAGATCGTGATCGTAGTAAAAGGCCTTTAATGGGATCAATAGCTGAAGAGTTTTCTGATCAACTTTTTATAACTTCAGATAATCCAAGATCAGAAGAACCCCAAAAGATAATAAATGATATTTTGATGGGTATAAAAAAAAGAGAAAAAATAACAATTGAAATTGATAGATTTAAAGCAATAAATAAATCTATTAAATTTGCCAATAAAAAAGATATTGTTTTAATTGCAGGAAAAGGACATGAAGACTACCAAATTCTCAATGATAAAGTTATTAATTTTGATGATAGAAAAATAGCTTATGAATTATTAAAAGAAAAAAATAAATCTCAATAAAATTTACTAATCAAATAAGAAAGATCTTTTCGCAAATCACAAGAAAAGTTTCTTAGAATCAATAGAGTTATTTTTAATAAAATGAAAGGCTTAGCCTTAGTTGTAGGCGCAGGTGGAATTGGAACACAACTAGCTAAAGATCTGAATGAAAGTGAAAAAGATTTAGATGTTGTTTTGTGTGGAAGAAAAAGTGAATTTAATCCTTTTTGGGAATTAGATATAGAGGATTCTCAATCCCTTTTGCAGTTGAAAAATAAAATATCCAATCATCCTTCAAAATTAAGGCTAGTTGTTAATGCTACAGGTAGACTTCATAGTGATTCTCTTCAACCAGAAAAAAGATTACAACATCTTGATAAAAAAAATATGATTGAAAGTTTTTCAATAAATGCCTTTTCTCCTATTTTATTAGCTAAAGCGATTGAAGAATTTATCCCAAAAGATTTTGATTTTAATTTTGCAAGTATAAGCGCAAGAGTTGGTAGCATTGGAGATAATCAAACTGGAGGTTGGTATTCATATAGAGCTGCAAAATCTGCGCAAAATCAGTTTTTTAAATCTTTAAGTATTGAATGGGCTAGACGTTTCCCAAAGGCTACTATAACATTGCTTCATCCAGGAACAGTAAATACTGATTTATCTAGACCTTTTCATAAATTTGTTCCAGAACATAAATTATTTAGTAAAGAAAAATCCTCCAAATTCTTGATCAATATTATTAAAAATCAATCACCAGAATCTACAGGAAAATTTATTGCATGGGATAACTCGGAGATACCTTGGTAAACTAAATTTCTTTATATCAATAGATCATTAAGTTAATATTTTTTTTATTTCTCTAGAAAGTAAATCAATCTCAGCTTCTCTAGTCATTTGATGTACGCATGCTCTAAACCATTTTGGATCTTCTAAAACTCTAATCCAAATTTTCTTTTCTCCAAGTTTCTTTACAAATTTATCCTTATCTTTAATATTTTCGATATTAAAACTAACAATCCCATTTAAATATTTTTTTTCTAAAACTAATTCAACACCCTTTGATTGATTTAATTCATCCCAAAGTTTTCCACTTAATTTTTTGATATATTTGTTTTTTTCTTTTTCATGGCAGTCTTCATCCAAAAGATCTAAAGAATTCCGGAGCCCAGCAAGTAAAGGAATACAAGAGGTAGCTATTTCAAATTTCCTTGCATCATCATGAAAAAGATTATCTGAAGGCTCATAAATGCCTTGTTCTTTTTTTAGTGATTTCCAACCAATTATTGTTGGATCTGTTTCATGAATAAATCTATCTGAGACATAAATGGCTCCAAGTCCTTCTGGACCACATGCCCATTTATGAGAAGTTATTGAATATAAATCAGAATAAAAAACTTCTTTTTCAATATTTATGTGCCCAAAGGTTTGAGCACCATCAACAAGTAAATAAGAATCTTCTCGATTATTTTTTAATTCGATAGAAATTTGTTTTAAAGGAATTTTATATCCAAAGTTCCATAAGATATGAGAAATAATTAGGATCTTAGTCTTACTATTTAGATTCTTCAAAATCTCTAAAACTATATTTTCGTCGTTTAGATTTTTAATTTTTTGGATTGGCAAAATTTTGAATATTAATTTATTTCTTCTGCAAAATTCTCGACTTGCAGCCACTACTCCAGGATGTTCACAGTCACTTATTAACAATTCTTCTCCCTCTTCTACTTTTATTCCCCAAAAGGGCAAAATCATACCGGAAGAGATATTTTCTGTAAAAGCTACATTCTTTGAATTGACACCTAATTTTTGCGCAATGATTCTTTTTGTGGTCAATATTTCTTTGTAAATAAAAGGCCACATATCATTGGTAAATGGTCCTAAATCTTGGATAATTTCCCAAGTTTTAACTATTGCTTCTAGAGAAGATTTTGGTAATGGTCCTTGACCGCCGTAGTTGAAATAATACTTATTTTTTAATGCGGGTATTTGATCTCTTAGATTATTTCTCATGGAAATTTATATTATATTTTCAACTCTTGAATTTTTTAAATATTGCCCACTAAAGTCACTGTTCTAAATTCAATATCCTCAATTACTTTCCAAGGTTCAGCACTTCTTTCTGCAAATTTTAAATTTTTAAATCCTAGTTCTTTAAAATCACTTATAAAGTCTGGCTCATACCATGCTCCACTAATACATCCTGTCCACAAATCATGATCATTTTGCAATCTTAAAGGAACTTTTTTGTTAGAGACGATATCGCTGATTGCAATTCTTCCATTATCGTTTAAAACTCTTTTTATATTCTTTAGAAGTTTATTTCTAGATTCTGGACTTACCAAGTTTAAAACGCAATTACTTAAAATAATATCAACTGATTTATCCGCGATTAATGGATTTAAATCTTTATCTAATTCATCAAGTTTTTCAATTGAACCTTCTAGAAATTCTATATTGTTGAAACCTATATTTTTTGTAACTTCTTTAGAGGCTGATCTTGATAAAGAAAGCATGTCAGGATTCTGATCAACTCCAATAACTTTCCCTTCTTCCCCAACAATTTGGGCACAAATAAAAGCATTTTTGCCGCTACCACTTCCAAGATCCAAAACTATATCATTTTTTTGAACATATTTTGTAGGATCACCACACCCATAGTCTCTTTCTATAATCTCTCGAGGAATTGCTTCAAGTAAAATGGGATTAAACCCAACTGGCGTACAAAGACAACTTTCTTTTTCTTGTGCGGCTGAGCCATATCTTTCTTGAATCGCATCTTTATGATCGAATTGATTAGGTGCTTTATTCGATGTGTTTGTATTACAGCAACTTTCAGACATATTTTTAAAAGAACTCTTGATAAAATAAATATAGCCAAAAAAAAAGCCCCTGAAAAAGGGGCTTTTAATTTGTTAATTAAATTATTTAGTGTAATTAACACCTCTGTAATTTAATTCTGCTTTTTCATTACTTGAAGAAGCGTCATCCATTCTGTTGGTGTATACGTTTCTTCTGTAGGTAAGTTCAACAAGTTGCTTTTTGGCAGCTTCTTTATTTTGAACGTAGTTTTTACCTCTGTAAGTTAAAGTAGTCATGTTTCGATGTGACAACACGGCCATCCCCCGTTCCATGGTATGACTCGAACTGCGCCCTCAATGGAGGGTGAACGAAAAAGTAGCAATTGCTACCAAATCATTATAAGCGTATTTTTTGGTAGATGTCTAGGTTTTACAAATAGAAACGAAGATTTAATATTTTTTTAATTATTATCTTAGGTAAATTTTTTTATAAATAGTCTCTAAAAAGGATTATGTTTATATTTGATTTAGTTTTAATGTAACTATTTATTTATGACAGGTTTTTTATATTTCTTGGGAAATACTTTAAGGTGGCCAGTTCTAAAGCCAAAAGAATTTTTTTCACTACATGCATATTTTTTAATTATTTATTTGATAACTTTTACTTTAAGTAAATATGATGTAAGCCAATCAAACTTAGTTTTTACTTTAGGAATTCTTGCACCTCTTTTAATCGCGATTGGTCAAGGACTTCCAATTGATTGCCTTGATATGGATTCATCTTTGTTGAAGGAATTAAAAACTAAATAATATATATCAGTTTAAAATTTTTATAAAACCTGTACAACTTCGCTTATTTCAGGAATCATTTCTTTTAACTTTCTTTCAATACCCATTTTTAGAGTCATAGTGCTACTTGGGCAACTGCCACATGCCCCTTGAAGCCTGACTTTGACAATTGGTCCATCTATTTCTGCAATTTCTACATTACCTCCATCTGAAATTAAAAAAGGTCTTAGCTCGTCAAGGACTTTTTCTACATTTTCATTTGTCAGCGAGAGTGTTTCAGTACTCATAATTTTGGATTAACTTTATAATAAGCCTAGAAAGAAATCTGATTAATTGCAAAAAAGATAATTTTTCTGTTGTGACTTCATCTAAGAATCCCACTATTGACAATAGCTACTTTGATGCAGTCTTAGTAGGCGCAGGGATAATGAGCAGTACTTTAGCCCTCCTAATTTCAGAAGTTTTACCAGATTTAAAGTTCCTTATTATAGAAAAATTAAATGCTCCAGGAAGTGAAAGTACTGGCGCTTTTAATAATGCAGGTACAGGACATGCGGCTAATTGCGAATTAAACTATACTCCTTTAGATGAAAAAGGAAATATAAAAATAGATAAAGCGCTCTCAATAAATCGTTCTTTTGAAACATCTATGTCTTTATGGGCCTCATTGTATGAAGCAGGGAAAATTGATATTAAAAAGTTTCTAAAATTTATTCCTCATATTAGCTTTGTTTCTGGTCAGGATAATATTTCTTTTTTACAAAAAAGATTTCAGAAAATGACCGAAAATCCTGAATTTATTGATATGGAATTTTCTACATCTTTTGATGAAATCTCATCATGGGCTCCTTTAATAACAAAAGATAGAAATCCATTTACTAAAATTGCTGCTACCAGGATAGGGAGAGGAACAGATATTAATTTTGAGGCTCTTACAAAGGAGTATTTGTCATTAGTTTCTTTAAACAATAATGTTGAAATTAGGTACAAAACAGAATTAGTAGATTTAAAGAAAATTGATGATAAGAAATGGGAACTAGAAATTAGTTCAGAAGGTATAAAAACTTCAATTAGAACTGGTTATGTTTTTCTTGGTGCTGGTGGAAAAACAATTAATTATTTGCAAAAATCGAAAATTCCAGAAGCAAAAAGTTATGGTGGATTTCCTGTGAGTGGTAAATGGCTTATTTGCGAGGAAAAAGATCTAACAGAAAAACATAACTCAAAAGTTTATGGTAAGGCTGATATTGGGTCGCCACCAATGTCTGTGCCTCATTTAGATACCAGATGGATTGATAATAAAAAACTTCTTTTATATGGACCTTTTGCTGGATTTACAACAAAATTTTTAAAGCAAAGCTCATACTTTGACTTATTTAGTTCAATTAAAAAGAATAATATTTTTTCTATGTTAGACGTTGGTTTCAAGAACAACGATTTAATTAATTACCTAATATCACAATCATTAAAGAACCATAATTCAAGAGTTGAGAATTTAAAGAATATGATGCCCTCAGCTAATCCCTCTGATTGGTATTTAAAGAATGCTGGTCAAAGAGTCCAAATAATTAAAAAAACTGAAGGCGGTGGTTCTTTGAAATTTGGAACTGAGATTGTGAATTCATCTGATGGATCATTATCTGCTTTGTTAGGAGCATCTCCCGGAGCAAGTACTGCGGTTTCAATTATGGTTGAGGTTCTAGAAAAATCAGTCTTATTTTTTAACGACAAGCATAATCTTAAGAAAAAAATAAATGACTTAATTTATCCAGAACGATCAGCCTCTAAAAAAAACAGTACCTTCATAAAAGACATCAAAAAAAGAAATAATTCCATTTTTGGTTTCCATCCATAATTCTAATTAGCTAGTATTAATCAAGATGTAATAAGAGGAGAATTTTTCTTTCTATATGACTGATATATCGGTTTCAAAAATTAGAAATTTCTGCATAATCGCTCATATTGACCATGGTAAATCTACCCTTGCAGATAGGTTGCTCCAAGATACTGGTACTGTGCAGCAAAGGGATATGCAAGAACAATTTTTGGACAGTATGGATCTTGAAAGAGAAAGAGGAATTACTATCAAGTTACAGGCCGCTAGGATGAAATATAAAGCTGATGATTCTCAAGAATATGTTTTGAACTTAATAGATACTCCAGGACACGTTGATTTTTCTTATGAGGTTAGTAGATCTCTTCAAGCTTGTGAAGGAGCTTTACTGGTTGTTGATGCTAGTCAAGGAGTAGAAGCTCAAACCTTAGCTAATGTTTATCTTGCCTTAGAAAATAATCTTGAAATAATTCCTGTTTTAAATAAAGTTGATTTACCAGGTGCTGATGCCGAAAAAATAAAACAAGAAATAGAGGAAATTATTGGACTTGATACATCTAATGCAATAAATTGTTCAGCAAAAACTGGAGTTGGTATTAAGGATATTTTGGAAGCAATTGTAAAAAGAGTGCCGCCTCCTCAAGATGAAATTAAACTACCTACAAAAGCACTCATTTTTGATTCTTATTATGATCCCTACAGAGGAGTGATTGTTTATTTCAGGGTAATATCTGGGTCTCTTAATAAGAGAGAAAAAATATTATTAATGGCAAGTAAAAAAAATTATGAACTAGATGAGATAGGAATAATGGCGCCTGATCAGCAGCAAGTCGATGAATTACATGCAGGAGAAGTTGGTTATTTAGCTGCTTCTATAAAATCAGTTGCTGATGCGAGAGTGGGAGATACAATTACTCTTTTAAATTCACCTGCTAATGATCCTTTGCCTGGTTATAAGACAGCAAATCCTATGGTTTTTTGTGGCTTATTCCCGACTGATGCTGATCAATTCCCAGATTTAAGAGTATCACTAGAAAAATTACAATTATCTGATGCAGCTTTAAAATATGAGCCCGAAACCAGTAGCGCAATGGGCTTCGGATTTAGGTGCGGATTTCTTGGACTTCTTCATATGGAGATTGTTCAAGAAAGATTAGAAAGAGAATATGACTTGGATCTAATCGTAACGGCACCATCAGTTATTTATAAGGTTAATTTAAATCAGCAGGAACATATATTTATTGATAATCCTTCTACAATTCCTGATCCACAACTTAGAGAATCAATAGAAGAGCCTTATGTGAAAATGGAAATTTATGCACCCAATGAATTTAATGGTACATTAATGGGTTTATGTCAGGAAAGAAGGGGAGTATTCATAGATATGAAATATATAACAACAGATCGAGTAACTTTGATTTATGAAATTCCATTAGCAGAAGTAGTTACAGATTTCTTTGATCAAATGAAAAGTAGGACCCAAGGTTATGCATCAATGGAATATCACTTGATTGGCTACAGAAAGAATGACCTTGTTAGATTAGATGTTCTAATAAATTCAGAAAGAGCAGATCCATTAACTTCGATTGTTCATAAAGATAAGGCTTATGGAATTGGCAGAAGTTTAGTTGAGAAATTAAAAGAACTTATTCCAAAACAACAATTTAAAATACCTATTCAAGCTTCAATCGGTAGCAGAATTATTGCAAGTGAAAGTATAAGTGCTTTACGAAAAGATGTTTTATCTAAATGTTATGGAGGAGATATTTCTAGGAAAAAGAAACTTTTAAAGAAACAAGCCAAAGGTAAAAAGAGGATGAAGGCAATGGGTAAAGTTGAAGTCCCTCAAGAAGCTTTTATGGCAGTCTTAAAATTAAATCAGTAATTTCTTAAAATTTAAATTTAATAACTATTTTTTTTTTAAGAATTGGGTATATTTCAGTCATATCTCTAAAAAAGATTTTGGATATTAACTCAAGCAATCGTGTCGGCGCAAATATCAGAAAAGCTGGATTTTTAATTGTACTTTTTTATCTTCTTGTTGTTTTAATAATGAAATTTTTAGAGGCCAACAATTTTTTTGGTTATTCATTTTCAATATTAAGCAATGATATCTTTGCACCTCCTTCGCTTAATCATTTCTGTGGTACAGACAGATTAGGAAGAGATGTTTGCTTAAGAACTTTGCAAGGATCATCTTTAGCAATAGAAGTTGTTTTCTTAGCTATTCTTTTTTCATTGATTTTGGGTTTGCCATTAGGATTATTAAGTGGATATTTTGGTGGTTTTTTTGATAAATGTTTATCACTTATAATGGATACTATTTTTTCAATACCTGTAATTTTGCTTTCAGTTGTTGTGGCTTTTGTATTGGGTAAGGGTATCCTTAACGCAGCTTTGGCATTGTGTATTGTTTACTCTCCTCAATATTTTAGATTAATCAGAAATCAGACAATATTGGTTAAATCAGAAACTTTTGTGGAGGCAGCTCAAGTTTCAGGAGCTGATGTTAAAACAATTATTTTTAAATATATTCTCCCAAATGTTATAACACCATTGCCTATTCTGCTTACCCTAAATGCTGCGGATGCTGTTCTGGTATTGGGAAGTTTAGGATTTTTAGGACTTGGTGTTCCTGCAGATGTCCCAGAGTGGGGAAGTGATTTAAATCTTGCTCTTGCCGCTTTACCTACAGGTATATGGTGGACAGCTTTATTTCCAGGTTTGGCAATGTTTTTTTTAGTTTTAGGTCTTTCTTTTATAGGAGAGGATCTAGAAGAAATTTTTGATAGTCAAAAGTCTTAATAAATTTAGTTTTCTTTAATAGGATCAAATTCCCCTTGATCATTCAAATTTGGATATTCTTTAGCTGATTTTTTATACACAGCAGCTAATTCTGGGTAACACCATTCAAAAAGTGTTTTTTGATATTCATCTATATTTAAACCTTCTCCATTAGCGGGCAATATACCTTTATTTTTTCTTTGGCGAACAGCTTCAAATAATAATATGGAAGTAGCAACTGAAACATTCAGAGATTGAACCATACCTCTCATAGGTATAAAAATTGATTGATCAACCATTGATATAAGTTCATTACTTAGTCCCCATTTTTCTGCTCCTAAAACAAAACATGTATTTTGAGAATAATCAAAATTTCTATAATCTATCGATTCACTATTAAGATTAGTTCCATATAATTTGAAACCCTTTTTCTTTAAATAAGATATTGCTGTGATTGTGTTTTCATGATTATTTAGTTTTACCCATTTTTGACTTCCTTGAGCAGTACTATTAAAAGTCTTAACGGCATTCGTTTTGCTAATAAAATTTGCTTCGAAAACTCCTGCTGCATCGCATGTCCTTAATATTGCAGATAAATTATGAGGTTTATTGACATCCTCAACTAAAACAGTCAAGTTTTTCATTCTGCAATCTAAAACACTTTTGATTCGTTCAAATCTTCTTGGCAAAATTGACATTTATAATTTTTTCACACTTTTAAATTATATTCAAAAAATATTGATTACCTATTAAATCTCTTGGTTTATAATATTTAGGTAGTTTGAATTAACTCAATGGCATACATAGAATGGGACTATACAGTAATAACAAGTATGGTAGAAAAACAAGGGTGGGATTTACCTGAGCGTGAATCGGAAGAATGGAATAAATTTAGCGATGAATTAGGAGAGAAAATGAGAGGTGTTGGACTTATTTTTGAAAAATATTGTAAATTTACTCCTGACATAGGAGAAGGAGTTCATCTTCTAGATGACTGATGATAAATAGTTTTAAACCATTGATGTATCCCTTAATCAATGGCTTATTAATTTATAAGATAATATAATTTCACCAAATTGGAACTGGCAATTATTAAGGCTTTATAAAGCTTGTACTCCGAAAAAAAATTTTTATTCCACAAAAAAGTTATTTAATTTCTATATTTGAATAAAAATATGAAAAATAAATTTACCTTTTTATTCGATGGTGGTTGTCCACTTTGTTTGAGAGAAACAAATTTTCTAAAAAAAAGAGATATCTCAAATCAAATTGCATTTATTGATATTAATAGTAAGGATTATGATCAAAGTCTTTTTAATGACATCTCATATTCAGAAGCTATGTCAAACCTGCATGGGATTATGGAAAATGGTGAAATTATTAGGGGACTAGATGTACTTGCATATTCTTATCAATTAGTTGGTTTAGGTTGGGTTTATTATCCCTTGAAGATTAAGCTCTTATCTCCATTATTGAGACTGGTTTACAGATATTGGGCAAAATATAGACTTCAAATTACAGGTAGATCCGATATTGAAAAACTTTGTACCTCACAATGTGAACAATAAATATGGAAAGTATTGATATAGACCGAATAATAGAAATGTGTTGGGAAGATAGAACACCCTTTGAAGCTATAGAGTATCAATTTGGTTTAAAAGAGGAAGATGCGATAAAAATTATGCGCCAAAATCTTAAACCCAAATCCTTCAAAGTCTGGAGAAAAAGAGTTTCGGGAAGAAATACAAAACATATGGCGCTTAAAGATTCAACTAGATTTAAATCTACCCATAAAAGAAAATTATAAATTTTGAAAAATCTTTCTACTAAAACTTGCCCTGTTTGCAATAGGCCGTTTGAGTGGCGTAAAAAATGGAAAAACTGTTGGGAGGATGTTATCTACTGTTCAAAAAGATGCAGTAACAGAAAGTCAAAAAGATGAAACAAGTATCAATTATTTTCCCGAATCAACTCTTTAGAGAAAGCCCAATCTTAAAAATAAATTGTGAAATTTTGATTTTGGAAGACTCATTATTTTTTGGAAATGATAAATTTTATAAATTAATTAACCATAAAAACAAGTTAGTTTTTCATAAAGCATCTATGCTTTCTTATAAAAATTATTTAGAAAAATCTGGCTTTAAAGTTTTATATATCGAAAACAAGAATAATATTTCTACAGTTGACTACTTATCGGAATTTATCAAAGATAAATATCAGAAAATAAATCTCATTGACCCTCATGATTTTTTAATAATGAAGAGGATTAATAATTTTGTTGAAAGTAATAATTTAGCTTTAAATATTTTGCCTTCTCCGATGTTTATAAGCAGTGAAGAGTTAAAAGAGTTATTTGAATCAAATACTAAAAAACCTCTTATGGGGAGATTTTATGAAAATCAAAGAAAGAGCCAAAAGATATTAGTTAAGTCGGATGACACACCTGAAGGCGGTAAGTGGAGTTTCGATGAGATGAATAGAAAAAAATTACCCAAAAAAATAAGCATACCTGATACACCCAAATTACCAAAAAATAAATTTGTAATTTATGCCGAAAAGTCATTGGCCAATTTAGATATTGATTGTATTGGAGAAAGTAATAACTTTTTATATCCAACTAATTTTGAAGAAGCAGATGAATGGTTAAATGATTTTTTTAAACATAGATTTTTCTTGTTTGGAGATTATGAAGATGCTATTTCTCAAGAAAATTCTTTTTTATGGCATAGTTTACTTTCTCCTCTTTTAAATAGCGGCTTATTAACTCCAGATGTAGTAGTAGATAAAGCATTACTTTTCGCAAAAAATAATAATGTTCCTATTAACTCTTTAGAAGGTTTTATTCGTCAAATTATTGGATGGAGAGAATTTATTTGCCTTGTCTATAAGAAGTATGGAACAAAGATGCGAAATAGTAATTTTTGGAATTTTGAAGATAAGCCAATTCCAGAATCTTTTTATCATGGAAATACAGGAATTGAACCTGTAGATGTTGTTATAAAAAATATTATTAAATATGGTTATTGTCACCATATTGAGAGGTTAATGATTATTGGTAACTTTATGCTTCTTTGTAGAATTCACCCCAATCAAGTTTATAAATGGTTTATGGAAATGTTTATTGATTCCTATGATTGGGTTATGGTCCCAAATGTTTACGGAATGAGTCAGTTTAGTGATGGAGGTATCTTTTCAACAAAACCATATATTTCAAGCTCTAATTATGTAAAAAAAATGTCTAATTTCAAAAGTGGCCCATGGTGTGAAATATGGGATGGCTTATTTTGGAAATTTATTAAAGATAATGAAAGCTTTTTTAGAAAGCAATATCGTCTGGCAATGTTAACAAGAAATCTCGATAAAATGTCAGAGGAAAAATTAAATAATCACTTAAAAACGGCCGATAAATTTTTAAGAGATATTCAATAAGTTAAGAGTAATAACCTACAGTTGTCTTTGAAAAATTAAAAGAATATTATGTTATGAAGAAATATTAAGTACGGATGTTAATTTAGAAAAAATTAGATTTATCTAATGGAAATTGGAACACTTTTTTTAAAAAGTAATTCGACGGGAATTATCACTTTTTCTGAACTAGATTGGATAACTACCCATCAAACTAATTTCACTAGGTTGGAGGAATCCATAGCAATTAAATTAGGCAGAATGCTTGATGCAGGATCTATCAATATTGGTTGCCGTTTGAAATTCTGAATAAGTTTTAATCTTAATAATGAATTATCAAAAAGAGAAAAAAATATTTTTTCGGGAAAGAATCCATTCTTTAAATATCTTTCTTTTTTTAGGATTTAATCTTTCACTTATTTCTACCTTAGGTTTTATTTGGTTTAATTCTATAATTGAAAAAGTAGTTTAAAATTTTGGATTTTTTGTATATTAAAGTTATCTTTAAATAATTAATTATATTTTGAGCATAGGATATTTACAAAGAAAGGCAGCTTGGGAAATTTTATTAAAAGTTAGTTCTGGTAATTTTTCTGATCATGCTCTTGAAAAGGTTTTAAAAAATTATCAATTTAATCCTCTTGATATAGCTTTTATTACGGAATTATCTTTTGGATGCATAAGGTATAGAAAACTTCTTGATCTTTGGATGGATCATACATCAAAAATTACTCATAAAAAGCAGCCTCCAAAGTTAAGATGGCTTCTGCATATAGGTTTGTATCAACTATTGAAAATGGATAAAATCCCATTTCCTGCTGCTATTTCTACCACTGTAGAAGTAGCTAAAAAAACAGATTTAAATGGTTTAGCGGGAACTGTAAATGCGATATTGAGAAATGCATCAAGAAAATTAGAACAAAAAATCTTTCCGGAATTATCTTCTGATAGAAAAGAAAGAATTTCATATCTTGAATCATTTCCATTATGGCTTGTGAAGGATCTTTATAAATGGGTCGGCAATAGCCAGGGTGAAAATATCATTAAGGCATTTAATAAAAAACCATCAATTGATTTGAGAATTAACCAATTAAAAACTAATTTAGATAACTTTTTGAAAGTACTTCATGAAAATAAAATTGATGCTGAAATTATTAAAGATTTACATAATGGAATTACTTTAAAATCTAATCCAAGATCTATAAAAAATTTACCAGGATATAGTGATGGACTTTGGACAATTCAAGATAGATCTTCTCAGTGGATAGCAACTCTCTTAAATCCAAAAGAAGGTGAAAAGATTTTAGATGCTTGTGCAGCGCCAGGAAGTAAGTCTACCCACCTTGCAGAATTAACAAATGATAGTGCTGAAATCATTGCCGTAGATAGATCAGCAAAAAGATTGAAAATACTGCAATCAAATTTAGAAAGGTTAAATTTGAAATCTGTTAATACCCTTAAGGCTGATGCTACGAGTTTGATTGAATTAAATCCTAAATTTCTATCTTATTTTGATAAAATTCTAATAGATGCTCCATGTTCAGGCATAGGAACTCTTTCCAGGAATCCAGATTCTAGATGGTCTTTAAGTAAAGAAAAAATAAAATCTTTAACTTTATTACAGGAAAAACTTTTGGAGAGTATTTTTCCTCTTTTGAAAAAAGATGGTACTTTAGTTTATTCAACTTGTACCATTTGTCCCGATGAAAATAATTTATTAATTGAACGATTTATTGAAAAAAACAAAACTTTAAAATTGGTTAGCCAAAAGCAAATTTTACCTAGCTTGGATTATCCTGGGGATGGATTTTATTCTGCAATAATTTCTTATAAATCTTAAAAATATAATTTATTTTTTAATTGGAATTTTATAAATTTTAGATATGAATTTCTTCCATAAATAAGCTGCATTCCCACTAGATAATTCAGATTCCTTGTTATCGTCGTAACCTATCCAGATCCCTGTTGTAAGGTTATCAATGGAACCAATAAACCAGAGATCTTTATTTCCATCAGATGTTCCTGTTTTCCCATAAATTTTCTTTCCTTTTATAGAGGCTGCTTTTGAAGTGCCTTCTTTTACAGATTTTTCAAGAAGTTTATTTATTTTCTTGTTTATTTTTAAATCTAATATTTTCTTGGAAATAGATTTATTTTCCCAAATAGTTTGTTTTTTAAATGATTCTATTTTTTCTATGATTTCAGGGCTTTGAATCTTCCCATTATTGTTTATTGCAGAATATGCATTTGTGATGTTTAAAAGATTATCTCCGTAGGCGCCAATAGCTAATGATGGGAATTCCTCAAACTCTTGTTCGTAACCTAGTCCAAATGATTTCGCTAAATTAATAATATTTTTTAAGCCGATTTTTTTTGTTATTGATATTGGAACGATATTTGATGAACTTTTAAATGATTCAATCAAGGATATTGAACCTCTATAGTCTTCTGAAAAATTTTTTGGGCAATAACTTTCCCAGCAGATAGGTAAGTCTTCAAATTTATCGCTTAATTTTATTCCTTCTATTAATGCAGCAGCATAAGGGATTATTTTAAAAGTAGAACCTAAAGGTCTTACAGATGAAATCACTCTATTGTATTCATTAATTGATGGTTTTTTGCTGTTTATCATTGTCCTGATTAGTCCTGTGTTTGATTCGATAGATAACAAACCAAATTCAAGTTCTTTAGGCCCTGCGTATCTTGATATTTTTTGCCCCTTTTCTTGCCAATCTTTGTTGATAGAAGATTTAATTCTTAAAAACTTATAATCATTTTTACTTCCAATTTTTTTATCTGTTTCTTGAAGAATAAAGTTTATTAATAATTTATCATCTAAGAAATTATCAGCTGTTTGATAATTTAACTTTATTTTTTCTTTAATAGCCTTATTCTTATTTGCAAGAGAAATATATCCATCAATATACATTGATTCAAGAACTTTATTTCTATTTTTAATAGCTACTTCTAAATTTTGATAAGGTGAAAAAATTGATGGAGCTGGAGCTAATCCTGCAATTAATGCGATCTCTGATAATGTCAGTTCTTCTATAAATTTTCCAAAATAAACTTGAGCAGCCTCGTCTACCCCGTATGCTCCTGATCCTAGATAGATATTATTTAAATATAATTTTAAAATTTGATTTTTGTTATATCTAAATTCAATTATGAGTGATAAAAATATTTCTTTGATTTTTCTTTGAAAACTTAAATCATTATTTAGAAAAAGTAATCTAGTAACTTGTTGTGTAATCGTACTTCCTCCCTCTTTAACATAACCACTTCTGATATTTTCAATAATGGCACGTGAAATACTTTTTAAATCTATTCCATTATGTTTATAAAATCTTTTATCCTCAGAAGATATAAAAGAATGTTTAAGAAACAATGGAATTTTATGATAACTATTATCTATTTCAAATTTGCGGCTTAATTTGCTTAGTATCTTATTATCAGAAGAAGATATTATATAAGAATATTTGGTTTCCCTAAACTTTTTATTTTTAGATAAGTCAAACTTTAACGTACTAAATATTAGACTAAAAAAATAAAAAGATATTCCAAAAAAAATTAATATTGGAATTATTAAAACAAAAGATTTGAATTTAATCTTTTGCACCTTAAGCAACTAAAAAACTATGTCCTATCGCTAAAGCTGTAACTAACATTCCAGTTATAAGAAAAGGTTGGGCACTTGCTTGATATTTAACATCAAACTTTAGAGGATCTCTTAGTAACCACATATCCTGAAATGTAATTTGTGGAATTACCAATAAAACCAAAATCACAGAGGCTAAATGTTGACCAATAATGACTAATACTACAACCATTGCTAATTGAAAAATGTCAATTAGTCCTGCACTTATTCTACTTGCATTTTTAATTCCAAATACTACTGGTAGAGAATTTAAGCCTAGCTTTGAGTCTCCTTCAACACTTTTGAAATCATTAATAACAGCAATTCCAAGCCCAGAAAGGCTATAAGCAAGTGTTAGTATCGCCGTCATGATAGTTAATTTCCCAAACAAGGCTTGTCCTGCCCACCAAGGTAAAGCTATATAAGATGCTCCTAATGCATAATTTCCAAGCCAACCATTCTGTTTTAATTTGAGTGGTGGAGCAGAATATATATAACTAACAAAGGAACCTCCTAAAGCCAAAAGTAAGACGGAGGGGAAGCTGTGCTTAGCATATAAATCTAATAGAAAAGCAACTATTAAACCAGCTATAAGTAATACCCAGATTTGTATTTTTACATCTTTAATTGAAATTTTGCCAGAAGGAATTGGTCTATTTGGTTCATTAATTGCATCAATTTCTTTATCAAAAAAATCATTTATGGTTTGGGTATAACCAGCCAAAAGTGGTCCACTCATCAACATACATGCCAATGAAGCTAGAACATTACTAAATTTCCATTCAAAATTCCCACTCGCAGCTGCTCCACAAATAACCCCCCATATCAAAGGGATCCACGTTATGGGTTTCATTAACTGTATACGGAGTTTCCATATGCTTGATGTTTCAGAGGCACCCTTAATTCCTAATAGTTGTTTTGGATCATTCACTTTACTCTTTAACCTTTCTCAATTTCTTCTGGGAAAAACCAATTTCGCTCACCATTCTGAAATTTTGCGGTGATCCCAATACTCCTGCCGTCTGTCATTTTATAGCCTGTTATTACGGCTTTCGGATTAGAGGATATTTGATCAATTAATTTAGCTGGTAGTCTATCTTTTACTTTGTTAATGTTAATTTTAATTTTACTACCGATTTTGGGTAATAATTTTGTTTCAGCCATAAGAGGTAAAATGGAAGCTATTATGCAAGATTAACAGCATTTGGACAATTTTTACTAAAATGGTAGCTCTTCGTTTAATTCCTTGTTTAGATGTCGCCAATGGCAGAGTCGTTAAAGGTGTAAATTTTGTTAACTTGAGAGACTCAGGAGATCCTGTTGAATTGGCTTGTAGGTACTCTGATGAAGGCGCAGATGAATTGGTATTTTTAGATATTAGAGCAAGCGTGGAAAATAGGAATACATTAGTTGACCTTGTTTCTAGAACAGCAAAATCAGTAAAAATTCCTTTTACAGTAGGTGGAGGTATAGATTCTGTTTCTTCTATTAATAATCTTTTAAGAGCAGGAGCAGATAAAGTGAGTTTGAATTCCTCAGCCGTAAGAAATCCCTATTTAATTTCTGAAAGTTCTAGAGAATTTGGTAATCAATGCATCGTTATAGCAATTGATGCTCGAAGAAAAGTTGATAAGACTGATGAATGGGAGGTATATGTGAAAGGAGGGAGAGAAAATGCTGGTATAGATGTATTAAGCTGGGCAAAGAAAGTTGAGGAGTTAGGCGCAGGGGAAATATTGCTTACTTCAATGGATGGTGATGGAACACAGAATGGATATGATTTAAATTTGACAGAATCTGTTGCAAATATTGTTGATATCCCAGTAATTGCTTCCGGAGGGGCAGGTTGTTTAGAAGATATCTATGATGTTTTCAATGAAGGCAGGGCATCTGCCGCACTTTTAGCATCATTACTTCATGATAAGAAACTTACTCTACAAGAAATAAAAACTTTCCTTCTCGAAAAAAATCTTCCAATTAGACCATATGAATAAAAATTTAATTTAATACCAAAAAAAGAAGTTTAAAAATTTAAAAATGAAATTCACAAAAACTATCGAAGTCAAAAATATATTTAATAAAATTTCTTATAAATATGACTTTTTAAATAATCTATTAAGTTTTGGGCTGCACAGATTATGGAAAAGGAAATTAGTTAATTTATTAGAACCTTTAAATGGCGAAGATTGGGCTGATTTATGCTGTGGAACTGGAGATTTAGCATTCTTAATTTCTGAAAGAGTTAGTCCAAGGGGTTCAATTACTGGGATTGACAGTGCAGTGGATATCTTAAATATTGCAAAAAAAAAATCAGAGCTTAAAAAAAATAAATTTATTAAGTGGGAAATTAAAGATGTATTAGAAATTAATGATTATTCAAAAAATTTTGATGGGATTTGCATGTCATATGGACTTAGAAACTTAAATAATGTTGAAGAAGGAATAAAAAAAGTTTTTGATCTTTTGAAGGATAAGGGAAGGGCAGGATTTTTGGATTTTAATCACTCAACAAGAAATTCTTTATCCAATATTTTTCAGAAAATTTATTTGAGATTAATTGTAGTTACCATTTCGCGGCTTTTTAATTTAGGTCCAGAGTACGCATATATTGAAAAAAGTATTAGTAATTTTCCAAAGAAAAATGAGCTTATAAATATTGCTAAGGAAGTTGGATTTAAAAAAGCTGAATATAGGACTCTTTTGGGGGGGCAAATGGGAATACTAATTTTAGTTAAATAAAGAATTTAGTTTTTTATTTTTCTCCAACAAAAAGAACACTTTCCCCATCTTTTTATTTCGCCCTCAGGAGTAGGGGAATTACAAAGAGTACAAATGCACATATTATTTTGACTGATTCTGCTTGGATGCTTTGCCCAAACTATCTTTGCATTAGTAGCTTTGATATTTTTATTTTTAATTTCATAATTTTGTATTATTTTTATTTCATTCAAAGTTATTCCAATTTTCTCTATTCTCTCTTTTAATTTATGCTTGTTATAGATTAAAGCTTGGCGCCACTGTGGATGATTTACTGCAATAGTAAGTATTTTTTTTTCAATATTTAATGGTTTACATTCTTGAAATAGTTCTAATCCGATTAAGTTCTTCCAGTTTTCGTTGATTTTAGAGAGTTTATCTAAGTCTCCGCATGATTTTTTGAAATTATCAAGACAATTTTTTAATAGATGTGGATTCCTTCTATTCACTATTGGCAAATACTTTTTGTCCAATTTGTAAAATTTACTTATTAAGACTAAAGTTAATCTAATCTTTAAAAAGATGCTCGTTGTTTTAATAAAAAATTTGTGAAAGTTATTGGACCTGCAGCTAAGACAGTTTTTTATTTAAAAAAAATTCAGGGTCAATATCCAACCTGGACACTTCATTACAAAATAAAATGTAAAAGTACCGAAAATGAGCTAACAAACTTTTTTGAATATTCTGAAATAAAGAAAAATAAGCCTGTAGCTATAATCGCAAGAGAACAGTTCTCAGGAGTTGGCCAAAACTCAAAAACTTGGATTTCACCAAAAGGCGGGATTTGGTTAAGTGCAGCTTACCCAATATTTTCAAAAGAATTTGAATGTCAAATATTTAATTTGTCTTTTGGTATTAAGTTATGTGAAATGCTTAGACAAGAGAATATAAATGTTTGTTTGAAATGGCCAAATGATATTTTTCTTGCTTCAAAAAAGTTGATTGGATTTTTGCCAAGGGTTATTACAAGAGGAAAAGAAATTATCTACGTAAGAGTAGGACTTGGCATGAATGTTTTAAATTACACTCCATCAGAAGGTATTTCATTATCAAAAGTACTTCAAACTAAGAATATTAATCAATATTATTGGACAGCCAAAGTTCTTAAAGCTTTTAATGATTCAATTGAATGTAATAAGAAGAAAGAATATGTAATTAAATCTGCAAATAAGTTTCTTACTAAAAGTTTTTTACCTAGTGGTTATTGTCCTCATACATGGAAAATTAAAGATATTGATTCGAATGGGAATTTAAGAATTGAAAATGAAACTCAAGTGAAGGTAATTAGAAGGTTTTGAATTTAATTAACTTTTAATTCAACTATTCTTCCATCCTTGAATTTAGCTATTTTTTTTGCCCGATTTGCAACTTCATCTTCATGCGTAACTAAAACTATAGTTATTCCAGATTCATGCAGTTTGTCAAAAAGATCTAATACATCTTCAGTGGTTTTTGAATCTAGTGCTCCAGTAGGTTCGTCGGCCAACAAAATTGCAGGGTTATTGATAATAGCCCTCGCAATAGCAACTCGTTGTTGTTGACCCCCTGATAATTGGTTTGGGCGATTATTCATCCTTTCTGAAAGACCAACTTTTTTTAAGGCATTCTTGCCTCGCTCTAATCTTTGCTCAGGCTCAATGCCAGCATAAATCATGGGCAAAGTTACGTTTTCAAGTGCAGTTGCGTCTGAAAGAAGATGAAATTGTTGAAAAACGAAGCCTAATTTTTGGTTACGTATTTCCGCGAGCTCATCATCAGATAAATTCTCAATAGGAATACCATTTAATTTATAAATACCTTCAGATGGTCTATCTAAACATCCAATAATATTCATAGCTGTACTTTTACCTGAGCCACTTGCCCCCATTACAGCTAAATAATCACCTTTATAAATTTCTAAATTTATGCTGTCTAAGGCTTTGACAGTTAAATCCTCTTTCCCATATGTTTTAGATATATTTTCTAAACTTGCAACTTTCTTAGACATTTATTAAAGAATTCTTCTAGGAAATATTGTTTGCTGTAGCAATAATATCTTGTAAGAAAGGAGTTTCTGAAACTGCTGTATTGGCTAATTTAAAAAGAGGATTAGATAGGATTCCTCCAAGCGCAGTTACCGCCACGCAAGTATAAAGTGCAATTCTTAGGGGAGGTAATCCTACAATTCCCCAATTAATTTCTGGATATGATTTGACTATTTCAGAAGCTTCCTGTGGTTCTTTAACTACCATCATTTTTATCACTGAAATGTAGTAATAAATAGATATAACTGAAGTTACTAATCCAACAATTACTAGTAGATATTGATGATTTGCCCAACCTGCAAAGAACAAGTATATCTTTCCAAAAAATCCCAACATTGGAGGTAACCCTCCAAGAGATAGAAGACAAAGGCTTAAGCCTAATGTAATAAGAGGATCTTTTTGGTAAAGTCCTGAGTAATCAAGAATTCTGTCGGAACCAGTTCTTAGTGAGAAAAGTATTACACAAGAAAATGCACCCAAATTCATAAATAAATATGCAGCCAAATATAAAACAGCAGCTGATAAACCATCTTGTGTGCCAGATACTATTCCAATCATTACAAATCCTGCTTGTCCAATAGAACTGTAAGCTAGCATCCTTTTCATGGAGGTTTGAGCTAGAGCTACAACATTTCCTAGAGCCATGCTCAATATTGCCAAAATGGTAAATAAAAGTTTCCATTCTTCGTCAAAAGAAGAGAAAGTTGTGCTTAATATTCTTATTGCAAATGCAAAGCCCGCTGTTTTTGAACCAACAGATAAAAAAGCTACTACAGGTGTAGGTGAACCCTCATATACATCAGGAGTCCATTGATGAAAGGGAACAGCAGCAATTTTAAAGGCAACTGTTGATAAGACAAATACAAGAGCTAGTGAAGTAATAAAGGATGGCTTATTGATAATTTCTAAACCTATGGTCGTTAAGTTTGTTGAACCACTTAATCCATAAAGAAAAGAGGATCCATACAAATAGACAGCAGCAGCAGCTGATCCAACAAGGAGGTATTTTAAGGCCGCTTCTGAACTTCTTGGATCTCTCTTGAGGTAACCAGAAAGTAAGTAACTTGCTACAGATAAAGTTTCCAGAGATATAAATACACTAATAAGGTCAGTAGATCCACACAAAAGCATTGCTCCAAGGGTGGCCGAAAGAACTATCGCAGCAAACTCGCCAATTGGACTACCACTTTGTTCTGTATACCGCCAACTTATAAGTAAAGATATTAAGGTTGATAAAGAAATTATTGCTCTAAATGCGATTGCCAAATTATCTGAATTAAAGGACCCAAGGAATGCGCTTTCTACAGGATTACTCCATTGCAATGCCAAACTAACGAGAGAGCTGCCAATTGATAAATAGCAAATTATTGGTGCCCATTTTGATGCAGTTTTTTCTCCAGCTAAATCTACAAGAAGTGTTCCAACAATACCTAATAAAATAAAAGCCTCTGGAATAATGGCTTGAGCATTTAAATTAATTGTAAAGATTTCGTTGGGCACTTTATTAAATTGGATTAAATTAGATGTTTGATTGTAAGGGTCTAAGAGTTAATCTTAACTTGATTATAATTTGTGGGTATGATTTTTGAAATTTTCAGAAGAAAATACTTGAAAAAGCTTCAAATAATCATAATATGCCCTAACAGAACAAAAACACCAATTTTTGAAATAAACCTTGGATCACACACTTGTTATTGTTGAAAGTCCCACCAAAGCAAAAACTATAAGAAAGTTTTTGCCTCCTAATTATGAAGTTCTCGCTTCAATGGGACATGTAAGAGATCTTCCAAAAGGAGCTGCTGAAATACCTGCTGCGGTTAAAAAGGAAAAATGGTCAAGGATAGGAGTTAATACAACAGAAGATTTTGAACCACTTTATATAGTTCCAACAGATAAGAAAAAGGTTGTTAAAGAGTTAAAAGATGCATTGAAAGGTGCGAACCAGCTATTACTGGCAACTGATGAAGATAGAGAGGGAGAGAGTATTAGCTGGCATCTCTTGCAAATACTTAAGCCTAAAATACCAACTAAGAGAATGGTTTTTCATGAAATCACAAAAAAAGCAATTAATAAAGCTTTAGACCAAACAAGAGAAATTGATATGGAACTTGTTCAAGCTCAAGAAACAAGAAGAATCTTGGACAGGCTTTTTGGATATGAATTATCTCCTTTACTTTGGAAGAAGGTAGCCCCCCGACTATCTGCTGGTCGTGTCCAATCAGTTTCTGTAAGACTTCTTGTTAGGCGAGAGAGAGAAAGAAGATCCTTTAAAAAAGCTAGTTACTGGGGGATTAAAGCTTCCCTAGTAAAAGATAATATTACTTTCGAAACTAAATTATTCAGTTTAAACGGTCAAAGAATTTCTAACGGTTCCGATTTCGACGAACAAACCGGTAAATTAAAAGAAGGAAACAAATCTTTAATAATTGGAGAAGAACAAGTAAATGATTTATTGAAGACTTTTTCCTCAGAGGATTGGTTAGTCTCAAAAATCGAAAAAAAGCCATCCACTCGTAAGCCAGTTCCTCCATTTACAACTAGCACATTACAACAAGAAGCAAATAGGAAGCTTCGTTTGTCTGCAAGAGAAACTATGAGATGTGCACAAGGTCTATATGAGAGAGGTTTTATAACATATATGAGAACTGATTCAGTTCATCTCTCCGAACAAGCTACAAGAGCTGCTAGAGAATGTGTCAGTTCTATGTATGGAAAAGAATATTTATCTAACTCACCAAGACAATTTAATTCAACTGCAAGAAATGCTCAAGAAGCACACGAAGCTATTAGGCCGGCAGGTGAGGTATTTAAAACACCAAAGGAAACTAATCTAACTGGTAGAGACTTATCACTTTACGATTTAATTTGGAAAAGAACTGTAGCTAGTCAAATGGCGGAAGCTAGGTTAACAATGATTAATGCTGAAATTAGCGTAGGGGATGGATTATTTAAATCGAGCGGGAAAAGTATTGATTTCGCAGGATTCTTCAGAGCTTATGTAGAGGGAAGTGATGACCCAAGTTCATCCCTTGAACAACAAGAAATTATTCTCCCAAACTTAACAACTGGAACATGTCTTGAAGTTACTAATAAGGAATCTACTTTTCATGAAACTAAACCTCCTGCAAGATATACAGAGGCTGCATTAGTTAAAGTTCTTGAAAAAGAAGGGATTGGGAGGCCTTCTACCTATGCCAGCATTATTGGGACCATAGTTGATAGAGGTTATGCGAATATATCTTCCAATACTTTGGCTCCAACTTTTACAGCTTTTGCTGTTACTGCTCTATTAGAAGAACATTTTCCTGATCTGGTTGATACTACTTTTACTGCAAAAATGGAATCTTCATTGGATGAAATATCTTCTGGTAATCTTGAGTGGCTACCATACCTAGAAACTTTCTATAAAGGTAAAAATGGTTTGGAGGTAAAAGTTCAGAAAACAGAGGGTGATATTGATGGTAAAGCTTATAGACAAGTTGATTTCGAAGACCTTCCTTGCGTAGTCAGAATAGGCTCTAACGGACCTTGGCTAGAGGGTACAAAAATTGATGAATCTGGTAATGAAATTCAGGCTAAAGGTAATCTTCCAATGGATATTACTCCTGGAGATTTAGATATAAAGCAAGTTGATCAAATTTTAAGTGGCCCATCAGATCTTGGAACTGACCCGAAAACTGGGGAAAAAGTCTTTTTAAGATTTGGCCCTTATGGACCTTACGTACAATTGGGAAATAATGATCAAGATAAAGCTAAACCAAGAAGAGCTTCATTACCCAAAGAGTTAAAAACTGATGATCTAACTCTAGATGAGGCGCTTGTACTTTTAAGTTTACCTAGATTGTTAGGAGTTCATCCTGAAGGAGGAGTTGTTGAAGCTGATAGAGGAAGATTTGGCCCTTACATCAAATGGATTAAAAATGAATCTGAATCTGAAAATAGATCCTTAAAGAAAGAGGATGATGTTTTTACTGTTGATATAAAACGAGCATTAGAAATTCTTGCGATGCCAAAAATGGGTAGGGGTGGTCAAGAGGTACTTAAAGACTTTGGAAAACCAAAAGAATTTAAAGAAAAAATTCAAATATTAAATGGAAGATATGGCGTCTATTTAAAATGTGGCAAAACTAATGTTTCGATTGCTAAAGATACTGACATAGAAAAAATTACCATAGATGACGCTGTATCTCTTTTAGAAGAAAAACTAAAAGATAAAAAAGGCGCAATTTTAAAAGAAACAAAGATTAGCAATAAAAAAACTACAAGGAAAAAGAAAAGTTAGAAAAATATGATTTTTAAAAAAAAAGAATTTTTTTTATTAATTTTTTTAATTTTATTGCAATCATGCTCTGGAGGGAGGATTGGAAATTTTCTTGAAAGTAGTTTTAATGATTTAGAAAAA
>QCBX01000006.1 GCA_003281455.1 Prochlorococcus sp. AG-347-J21 | reverse complement strand
TTTTTTCGAATTCAATAAGTTTTGAAAAATAAAAAGGAGCTTGATTTAATTTTTTTTTAACCACTTTAAATCCTCTTTCTTTAGCCGCATTAATAATACCCTTTTCTTTCAATGTATATGCTCTTGTAGTTTTACTTGGCCCAGGAAATAATTTCCCAATATTTTTTAGAACAGCAAGAATTGGAGTATAAGGAGCAAAGCTAACGATTAGTTTTTCTTTGCTTAAATCGCATAGATGTTGAACCATTTCTTCTGCGACGGGTTGAGGATAATGAATAAATACATCCAAACAAACTACAACATCAAATAATCCTTTTAATTTTTCTAGATCACAAACTTCATATTTAATTTTACCTTGATTCAAACCTAATTCATTAATGCGTTTCTTTGTTTCTTTAATCATTTCAGAAGAAATATCGCTCACCTGTAGTTCTTTTATACCAAGTCTTAGTAAAGGTATGGAAAGACTTCCCACTCCACAGCCAGCATCACAATAACTTTTTTTTGTTAGTTCAGGATAATTTTTGATGTATGAGACTACATCATCTACAGTTTTTTGATGTCCTTTCCTAATATTTTTCTGAACTGTATTAATTTCATCAGATTTGCTATAAATTTTATTCCATCTTTCAAAGCCAGTTCCATTAAAGTACTCCCTAACTTCACTCTTTTCGATAATCTTATTTGACGTCATAATATTCTATGAAAATTTATTCTTTTTATACTAACTAACTGGCGCCAAATTAATTGCACGCCATTATGGGAAAGAATTGATTTGTTATTTTGTCAGAATTGAATTCTAAAGATATTTATAAAATTGCTGTCGTTATGGGTAGTGATTCAGATCTAAAAACATTGAAACCAGCCATTGATGTTTTAAGAGAATTTGGAATAAAAACTGAAGTTTGTATACTTTCTGCTCATAGAACACCTATGGAAATGATGGAATATGCAAAAAATGCAGAATCAGAAAACATAAAAGTAATAATTGCCGGTGCTGGTGGTGCTGCTCATCTTCCAGGAATGCTGGCATCCATAACTTGCATTCCTGTAATTGGAGTACCAGTAGAGAGCAAGACACTTAAGGGGATTGACTCTCTTTTATCAATCGTTCAAATGCCCACTGGGATTCCAGTTGCAACAGTTGCAATTAATGGAGGTCAGAATGCTGGATTATTGGCAATAGAGATTGTCAGTTTATTTGATGAATCCATAAAGAAAAATTTAAAAGAATTTAGAGAAAATCTACATACACAGGTAAGAACTAAAAATAGTAAGTTATCAAATATTGGACCTGACAATTATCTTCAAAATAAATGAACTCAATTTTTCTTTTAGGCCTTGTTAAGAAAGTTTTCTTTTTTAAGGTAGTTCATAACTTTTTCAACGGAATCATTTAAGTCTAACGAACCTGTATCAACAACAATTTCAGGATTATGAGGAGCTTCATATGGACTAGAAATCCCTGTAAATTCTTTAATTTCACCCAAACGAGCTTTCTTATAAAGACCCTTAGTATCCCTATTTTCGCAAACTGCGATATCAGCAGCACAATAAACTTCAATAAAATCCTTAGATCCAATAATTTTTCTCACCTTATCTCTATCGCTAATAAATGGTGAAACGAATGCTGTAATAGTTATTATCCCAGCATTCATAAATAAATTCGCAACTTCTCCAATTCTTCGTATATTTTCTTCTCTATCTTCATCCGAAAAACCAAGATCTTTACATAAACCGTGTCTAATATTATCTCCATCCAACACATAAGTCGAAAAACCATCTAAGTGTAAAACTTCATTTAAAGCGTTGGCTAAAGTACTTTTACCAGAGCCAGATAAACCTGTAAACCAGATAACCATTCCTTTATGACCTCTCATTTTCTCTAACTTTTCTCTATCAATAGTTAAATTGTGCCACTTTATATTGGTTGACTTTTTTTGATCTTGTTCTTTCATTGTTTGGATCATCAAAATTAAAAACCTATCCTAACCCCTGTTTCATAAATTATGAAATCCCTCTTTACGAAGAAACTCAATTGATTTCGATACCATATCACCCTGTAACTGGATATAACTATCAATTAATGTTCCCCCAGTACCACAAAAAACTTTAATTTTTTTTAGTAATTCTTTTAATAAGATTTCATCCTGAGTTCCTAACCCTTTAATTAAAGTTATAGTCTTACCCTTTTTGCCTTTTTTTTGTTTTGAAATATTTATTTTTGATCTTTTATTAAAATTATCTTCATGAGCTGTTTCTTCAGATTTTATCTGTTGATTATCAAATTCGATCCAATTCTTTTTTCCCATTATTTTCAATATAATCTATAGTTAGTTAATACTTATTCTATAGAAAAAGTGGTAAGTACATTTTCTCGCAAAGATCAGAACTATAAAAATGACGATTTAAATCAACCCTCCAAAGAGGGAAGATTTGGAAAATATGGTGGTCAATATGTTCCTGAAACGCTAATGCCTGCTCTTTTTGAGCTTGAAACAGCTGCATCTAATGCATGGAAAGATAAACTTTTTGTAGAAGAATTAAATCATCTCCTTAAGACTTATGTAGGAAGAGAAACACCACTTTATGAAGCCAAAAGACTTACTGAACATTACAAAACTAAACAAGCAACTCCTAGAATATGGCTTAAAAGAGAAGATTTAAATCATACTGGGGCTCACAAAATTAATAATGCCCTCGGACAAGCTTTACTTGCAATAAGAATGGGCAAAAAAAGAATAATTGCAGAAACTGGAGCAGGTCAGCACGGAGTTGCTACTGCTACTGTTTGTGCGAGATTTGGCTTGAAATGTATTATCTACATGGGTGCTGAAGATATAAAAAGGCAATCCCTTAACGTTTTCAGAATGAAACTTCTAGGAGCTGAAGTTAAAGTTGTAAATTCTGGAACTGCAACACTTAAGGATGCCACTAGTGAAGCCATTAGAGATTGGGTTTCTAATGTCGAAACCACACACTACATTTTAGGATCTGTTGCCGGCCCACACCCTTTCCCAAAGATTGTGCGAGATTTTCATGCAGTTATAGGTGAAGAAACTAAAAAACAATGTTTAGAATCATTTGGATCTTTTCCCGATATTTTGCTTGCTTGTGTAGGTGGGGGATCAAATGCAATGGGGCTTTTCCATCCTTTTGTTAAAGAAACTTCTGTGCGTCTTATTGGAGTTGAAGCCGCAGGAAGCGGAGTTGATACTGACAAACATGCTGCCACTATCACTAAAGGGTCAGTTGGAATTTTGCATGGATCAATGAGTCTTCTCTTGCAAGATGATAATGGTCAAGTACAAGAAGCTCACTCAATAAGTGCAGGTTTAGATTACCCTGGAGTAGGTCCTGAACATAGCCATTTAAAAGAAATAGGCAGAGCAGAATATGGATCAGTCACAGATCAAGAAGCTTTAGACGCTTTAAAACTTGTTAGTGAACTAGAAGGAATTATTCCTGCACTTGAAACTTCCCATGCCTTTGCTTGGTTAGATAAATTATGCCCTACTCTTGAAAAAGATACTCATATAGTTATCAATTGCTCTGGAAGAGGCGACAAAGATGTTAATACTGTTGCATCTTCATTAGATATTTAATCAATACCTTGGTATTGATGGGTCAATATATCTACTCCATCCATCAATACCCTCCTCCAAATTCCATATTTCGCTCACAATATTATTATCCAAGCACCATTGAGAAAAGTTATAACTTCTTATTCCTGCATGACAGGTAACTACAATTTCTCTATCTAATAAACCAGCAAATATTTCTTCAACATATTCAGATGTAACTTTACTAATTGGTATATGTAAAAATTCTTTTGAGAAACGAGCCAGTTCAAGCTCTGACTGCTCTCTTACATCAATCAAGACTGGATCTTCTTTCTCAGAATTAAACCAATCATTTAGACTAGAAGCATTTATAGATTTTGGATAACTTCCCAATTTATAGGATAAATTATGTGTTATTTACAATTTAATAAATTAAGTTGCAGTAGGAAATTTATTGTTAAAAATAAAAATAAACATTGATAATGAAACTTAGAGTAGTAGCAATAATCCTATTATTATCTTTATTACTTTTTTTTGGTTTTAAAAAAGTTTCTACTAATAAAAAGAAGGAACAAAGTACAAATATTGAGCAACTAAAAATCTTAAAATATGCACCTGAAAACAATAAATTATTATTTATTTCAAATTTAAATAGTTTTAATATCGTTAATAATAATGAAAAGGATAAAAATCCAACAAATAAAGATAACTTTTTTTTAATAAAAGACTCTATATTAGATTACTTAGGAATAGATCTAGGCAACAATAAATTAGAAGATATCTATAATAATGAACTTATAATCTCAACTTTTGAAAATAATCAAAAGCTTGAAGATGATATTTTGATTGTTTTTAAAATTAAGCCAGAAAAAACAATAGATGATTTATTAAATTTGCCTAATAAAATAGATCAGATTGATGAGATAATTTCAATTAATAGAGAAAAAAAAATAAATTTTCTTAACTATATGTACCGAACCGACGATAATTATATAATTGCTTCATCAGATAAAAAATTAATCAAAAATAGTATTATCTCTAGTAAAAATTTTAAGAAAAGAAAATTTCAATATGAGGGAGAACTTGTTGGACTGAACAATGAAAAAAATATATTATTCACAAATAAATTTTTGGAAAGTAAATTTTTTAATAAAGAAATTTTTCCTGAGAATAATGGGGATAAAATTGCTACAATTTTTGACTTTAAAAATAAGCAACTAATTTTAAAATCATATTTACTAAATAATAAAAAAAATATTGATATTCTTACTTACGAAAAGTTAATGAATAAAGAGAATAGTAATGAAGATAATCCTGAAAATTTAATTTTTTGTGATATGAAAAATTTTGACAAACATCTCAATCCCTTAATAAATGATTTTCAACTCAGTTTTTTTGAAGAGTTTAATCAAAATAATAATCAAAACATTTTAATTCTCAATTCAAATAAAGATTGGCTTATTACGTTTGAAAAAAATAATGAAGATCAATTTGATTTAAGTGCTTTGAAAAAGCTAAAAGATTTCAACAAATATACTTTGAAACAAAATGAAGATAGTTATTCGATATATTCCAAAGATATTCTTGAAGAAAAAGACGATGTTATAAAACAATTATCTTTTGAAAATATCTATTCGATAGAATCAAAAGGTTTACAAACCATAAGTAATAATTTAATTGATGGTAAAGAATTTGAGAAAATATCAAAAAAATTTTTTAACCTAAAAAGTAATAAAGATAAATCTGCTTTTCTTTATTCAAAAGTTGATATCAAAGATGGTAATTCTAATAAAATTGAATATTTTTCTAATTTGCAGGACCTTAATTTTCTAATTAAAAATATTTTAAAAATATCAAATGAAGAATCGCTAGAAATCATCAGTCAGTCTATTCCTGAAAAAAATCCAATTATTTACAGAGAAACAATATTAAACATTCTTTAAATTAAATTTATTCAAACAAGCTTCAAAAACAATCATTTTAATTTTTTGCGAAGTTAATATCTTGTGGTTAATTAAAAATTATTTGACTATCTTTAATCTATAAGTATTTGATATTGAATTAAGCAATTGGATAGTAACAAACTAATTTTAAAACCAGGATTAGAGGGTGTCCCAGTTACTAATTCATCCATATGTGATATTGACGGCAACAAAGGTAAATTATTGTACAGAGGCTATTCCATTGAGGAACTTTCCAAAAAAAGCAGTTTTTTAGAAACCGCTTACCTATTGATTTGGGGTGAATTGCCCACAGCTATTCAACTAAGAGATTTCGAGCAAGAAGTTCAGATGCATCGAAGGTTAAGTTTTAGAGTTAGAGATATGATGAAATGTTTCCCTGCAACTGGACATCCTATGGATGCTCTTCAATCTAGTGCAGCTTCTTTGGGGCTCTTCTATTCGCGTAGAGCAATAGATGATCCTAATTACATCTACAACGCAGTCATAAGACTAATAGCAAAAATACCCACAATGATTGCAGCATTCCAACTTATTAGAAAAGGACAAGACCCAATTCAACCTAGAGATGATCTAACTTACTCATCAAATTTTCTTTACATGTTAACTGAAAAAGAACAAGATCCTATAGCCGCAAAAGTTTTTGATAGGTGCTTAATTCTACATGCCGAACATAGTTTAAACGCAAGTACATTTAGCGCTAGAGTGACTGCAAGTACTCTTACAGATCCATATGCTGTCATCGCCTCTGCAGTAGGAACCTTAGCTGGCCCATTGCATGGAGGAGCAAACGAGGATGTGATTGCGATGTTAGAAGAGATTAAAACCCCAGAAAATGCTGGGTCTTTTTTAGATAATGCAATAAAAAATAAAAGTAAGATAATGGGCTTTGGCCACAGAGAATATAAAGTCAAAGATCCAAGAGCAATAATTCTTCAAAAACTTGCAGAAGAACTTTTTATTAGATTTGGAGCAGATGAAATGTATGAAGTTGCTAAATCACTTGAGGCAGAGGCAATACCAAGACTTGGACCTAAGGGTATATTCCCTAACGTGGATTTTTATTCTGGCCTTGTTTATAGAAAACTTGGTATTCCTCGTGATTTATTTACTCCAATTTTTGCCATATCTAGAGTGGCTGGTTGGTTAGCTCATTGGAGAGAACAACTTGGAGCAAATAGAATTTTCAGACCATCGCAAATCTATACAGGTTCAGCACCAAGAGATTGGATCAGCTTAGAAAGTAGAGAATAATATTTGCAGCTTTTCATAAAAAACACACATATTGTTTGTGAAGAGTTAATCTATTAAGTAAATAACATAAAAATTTTGGAATACGGATTAGATCTCGAATATAGTTTTAATGAATTCTTAAAAGGTTTTGGCCTTTCCAGCGAAATCGCTCATATAATATGGCTCCCTCTTCCTATGCTTTTGGTTTTGGTAGCGGCAGTTGTTGGCGTTTTAGTAACAGTTTGGCTTGAAAGAAAAATATCTGCTGCTGCTCAACAAAGAATAGGTCCAGAATATGCTGGAGCGCTCGGCGTCCTCCAACCAATTGCAGATGGTCTTAAGTTACTTGTCAAAGAAGATATTATTCCTGCCAAAGCGGATGGGATTCTCTTCACTGCAGGACCTATATTAGTTCTTGTCCCAGTGATTCTGTCCTGGCTAATTGTTCCTTTTGGACAAAACCTTTTGATAAGTAACGTTGGCATTGGAATTTTCCTATGGATTGCTTTAAGCAGTATTCAGCCAATTGGCCTTCTTATGAGCGGATACGCATCAAATAATAAGTATTCTTTATTAGGAGGTTTAAGAGCAGCGGCTCAATCAATAAGTTATGAAATTCCTTTAGCTTTATCTGTACTGGCTATTGTACTAATGACAAATTCTTTAAGTACTGTTGACATTGTCAACCAACAAAGTGGTGCTGGAATCCTAAGTTGGAATATATGGAGACAACCAGTTGGTTTTATAGTCTTTTGGATTTGTGCTCTTGCAGAATGTGAGAGACTTCCGTTTGACTTACCCGAAGCTGAAGAAGAATTAGTTGCGGGATATCAAACTGAATATGCAGGGATGAAATTCGCATTGTTCTACCTAGGTAGTTACATTAATTTAATTCTTTCCGCTTTATTAGTATCAATACTTTATTTGGGAGGATGGGGTTTTCCTATTCCAGTTGAATTAATAGCTAAGTTTCTTAATTTACCTATTAATGCACCCTTTATTCAGGTTTTCACTGCATCATTAGGAATTGTAATGACTGTACTGAAAGCATATCTTTTAGTTTTTATTGCAATATTATTACGTTGGACAACCCCTAGAGTAAGAATTGATCAACTCTTAGATCTAGGATGGAAGTTTCTTCTGCCAATTTCTCTTGCTAATCTTTTGATAACAGCAGGATTAAAACTTGCTTTTCCGCAATTCTTTGGTGGTTAAATTTAAGTAAAAATACTTAAATTTAAAATTAATCCACTAAAATAAAATAACTAAGTAAATTCTTCGAAATGAACAATTTCCTTCAACAAATAAATAGCTATATCAAAGAAGCATTTAATGCTGGCAAATATTTATACAATGGTATATCGGTAACTTTTGATCATCTTCGAAGAAGACCAGTTACTGTTCAATATCCATATGAAAAATTAATACCTTCTGAAAGATACAGAGGAAGGATACATTATGAATTTGATAAATGTATTGCTTGTGAAGTTTGTGTGAGAGTATGTCCTATAAATCTCCCAGTAGTTGATTGGGTAATGAATAAAGAAACGAAAAAAAAGGAACTTAGAAATTATTCAATAGATTTTGGAGTTTGTATTTTTTGCGGAAATTGTGTTGAATATTGCCCAACTAATTGTCTGTCAATGACCGAAGAATATGAATTAGCTACTTTTGACAGGCACAATTTAAATTTCGACAACGTAGCACTTGGCAGACTACCCACAAATGTTACAACAGATCCTTCAGTTAAACCTCTAAGAGAACTTGCCTATCTTCCTAAAGGTGTCATGGACCCTCATGAAATCCCAGCTTCAGATGCAAGAGTTGGTAAATTACCAGAAGAAGTTTATGATTGGATGAGGCCTGAATCCAATGAAAATAAAGATAAAGTTTCTAATCCAAACAATTAATTCACATTAATTTATGTCCATTGCCATAACAACACAATTTATTTGTTTTACAGTTTTATCTTTAGTTGTCATTATTGGAGCACTTGGTGTTGTGTTGCTCGAAAGTATTGTTTATTCAGCATTTCTGCTTGGTGGAGTTTTCATGAGTGTTGCAGGATTATATCTTCTATTAAATGCAAGTTTTGTTGCTGCAGCTCAAGTTTTAGTTTATGTAGGTGCAGTGAATGTATTAATAATTTTTGCAATAATGCTAGTCAATAAAAAAGAAGATTTAAAGCCTATTAATGACATTAAATCGAGAAGAGTTATATCAACATCGATATGTTTAACCCTTCTAAGCCTCTTAATAAGAGTTGACTTGACCAATGTATGGAGCTTATCAAGTCCTCAAAACTCTATTGGAGAAGAATCAACTATTAGGATTGGTGAACATCTTTTTAGTGATTATTTGCTCCCATTTGAAGTAGCTTCAGTCTTACTTTTAATGGCAATGATTGGGGCTATTGTTTTAGCTAGAAGAGATGTAATGACCAAAGATATTTCGACAGGACTACCTGTTGATCAAGAGTTAATTGAAAAATCACCAGAACCATTACTTACAAATAAAAATTAACCTTTTGTATTTCTTATTATGAATTTAGAATCAATTCCTCTTCAAGCTTTTTTAATAGTTTCTTCAGCACTATTTTGCATTGGTATTTGGGGATTATTAAATAGCAGGAATGCAGTAAGAGTTCTTATGAGTATTGAGTTAATGCTTAATGCAGTAAATATAAACTTAATGGCGTTTTCTTCCTATGTTGATAATAATTTAATTCAAGGACAAGTTTTTACAATTTTTGTGATTACTGTAGCTGCCGCAGAAGCAGCAGTTGGATTAGCTATCTTGTTATCTCTTTACAGGAATAGGGTGACTGTAGATATGGAAAGTTTTAATTTATTAAAATGGTAAAACCACTAAATGAAACTTTCATTGGTGCTTATTGTATATCGTTCAGATAGTTCTATAGCTCAAGAGGCTTCTAAATTTTGTGAAGAAGTCCTAAAAGCAAAAAATATACAATCAAAAAGATTTGAAAGTGATTTTCATAAAGATGAAATTGAAAAATATTTTTGTAATCTAAAATTACAGCCGAATATTGGCATAGTTCTTGGTGGAGATGGAACCTTCCTGAAATGTGCAAATGCATTAGCTGATTATGATATTCCTTTATTGAGTATTAATATTGGAGGTAATTTGGGGTTTCTTACTCAAGAGAAAGAATTTTTATTTGACAAATCTTTTATTAAAATCCTTGAAAACGAAGAATATTTAATTGACTTTCGTAATAGATTAAATTGCAATGTTTGTATTGAGGGGACAAGTTCTGAGAAAAAAATAATAAAAAGCTATAACGCCTTAAATGATTTTTATTTTAAATCCGTTGAAGAAGATATTTCTCCGACCAACCAAATACAAATTGAAATAGATAATGAGAAGGTAAATGAATATAAAGGTGATGGATTGATTGTAGCTACAACTACGGGTTCAACAGCCTACTCAATGGCTGCAGGAGGTCCAATAGTACATCCAAGTATAGATGGAATGATTATTAACCCTATATGCCCAATGAGTTTGGCTAGTAGACCAATCGTCATACCTAATACAAGTACGGTAGTCATTAAGCCAGTAAAAAAAAGTAAAGGGGAAATTAAATTATGGACTGACGGTTCAAAATGTATGACCATTAAGGAAAATTATTATTGTGAGATCAAGAAAGGGAAATCACCCTGCAAAATAATAAAGTTTAAAAAAAGTACAAGTTACTATAATACCTTAATAAAAAAACTAGATTGGAAAGGCGATTTGTCTCCAAATTATTTCAAAAATTAAATGGCCCTTGAGATAGAAAGAAGATTTCTTATAAAAAATGATAATTGGAAAGAATTCATAAATAAACAAGTTTATATTGAACAAGGATATTTTTCAAAAAGTTTAGATGGTTGGATTATTAGGGTAAGGCTTATAGGCAAAAACTCTAAAATTACACTTAAAAAACATATCAAGGGTTTTACCAACTTTGAATTTGAATACTCCATTCCACGAAGCGATGCTGAAACAATAATGTCAAATCTCTCAAACACAATTAAAAAAGATAGATACTTTCTAGAAATTGACAAAAAATCTTGGATTATAGATTGCTTTAAAGAAAATAATTATCCACTTGAAATTGCAGAAATTGAACTTTCTAATGAAGAGGAAGATTTAATTCTTCCATCTTTCATTTCAAAAGAAATTACTGGGCTGACCCATTACTCCAATTTCAGTCTTGCCAACAATCCTTTTTCAGGGTGGAACGAAGAATAATAAACAACTTTTAAAAGAGACTAGGCAGAGGAGCCACTCATCCTTTATATTTTCTTTATATTTAAGCAAACTTATTTTTATTTTCTTCAGATGTATGGTCTTTACGACAAAGAAGGAATATTGAGATTCGTTGATTCAGACAAGGATGCATGTATTGCATATGCTGAACTCTTCGAATTAGGTTCTACAAATTATTGTCTAATGGATTTGGCTAATAATACAAAAAAATTAAAGGGTAATTCTAATCTTGATCAGAGTCCGGGAGCGTACAACAATTAAACCCATCTCTACAAATCTTTCCGTTGTCCATTGCCCAATTCAAAAGTGCTACTCTATTTTTAGAACCAGTTTTTGTAAACATATTACTTACATGATTATCAACAGTTCTTTTACTAATAGTTAGTTTTACCGCAATTTCTTGATTTGTAAGACCATCAGCTACGAGATCAATGATTTCCATCTCCCTTGCTGAGAGACCCATCATATCAATGTTGTTTACTTCTTCATCAACCATTTGCATTTAAACAGTTCCTTTTTTATATTAATTAAGTTTAGCAATCTCAGTACACTTGTTAACCAACTAGGCAACAAAAGCAATTGAAATCAAAACTTCAGCAGACTTTAGAAAAAAAATCTAAGGTAATAACGGCAGAGTTAATGCCGCCAAGAGGTGGAAGCCCCATAAGATCTCTTAAGATAGCACAACTTTTGAAAGATAAGGTACATGCTGTTAACATTACAGATGGAAGCAGAGCTGTAATGAGAATGTGCAGCTTGGCAATGTCCAAACTATTACTGGAAAATGGGATAGAACCAGTAATGCAAATTTCTTGCAGAGATCGTAATAAAATTGCTTTACAATCAGATATTCTGGGAGCAAATGCTTTAGGAATTAAAAACATCTTATGCATTACCGGTGATTCAGTAAAAGCTGGGGATCAACAAGATACCAAGGCCGTACATGAATTTGAGTCAGTTAGATTGCTTCAGCAAATTCAGGCCTTTAATAAAGGAATTGATCCTACTCTAGGAGAACTTTCCGATAAAAAAACATTTATTTTTGCAGGTGCTGCAGCTGATCCAAATTGCAGAAATAAAAGAAGTTTAGAAAATAGATTGAGAAAGAAAAAAGAGGCTGGAGCTGGATTTATACAAACTCAAATGGTTATGGAAAAAGAAAATTTGATAGAGTTTTGTGAAAAAATTAGCAAGCCTCTTGAAATTCCAGTAATTGCAGGTGTATTCCTACTAAAGTCTTACAAAAACGCTCTCTTTATAAACAAATACGTTCCAGGCGCAAACATCCCTGAAAAAATCTTAAATCGTCTTAAAGATGCTAAAGACCCATTAAAAGTAGGTATTCAAATTGCATCTGAACAAGCTCATGATTTTATTAATATCGCAAATGGTATTCATCTAATGGCAGTTAAATCAGAGCATCTAATACCAGAGATTATTGCAAAAGCTGGTCTTAATCTGGAATATTAATCAAATCAGTCCCTAATAATTCTGCCATGGCTTTCTGTTGAGGTGATGGCTCAGTCAAATCAGATCTTCTTGAATCTGCGATTAACCAATCTAATGCTGCATCTTCCAAATCAAAATGATCTCCATTTTTTCCAACGCAATATTTACCAAACACTAACTTATCCATAAGTCGCACACCTTTACCAATTTTTGAATAATCAAAAATAATTGAGTTATCTATAGTTGCCCCCTCACAAATGCAACAACTTGGTCCAATCATAGAAGGTCCAATAATAGTTGCTCCATCTTCTATCATTGTCATGCCTCCTATATAAACAGGGCCGGTAATATTAACTTTTTCCCAGTTAGCCGCTACATTTAAACCGGTAAAAACTCCTGGTTTAATTTCCTTACCAGGGATTTGCACTTGTCTTACCTTACCTTGTAATACATTTCTAATAGCACTCCAATAATCAGGAACTTTTCCAATATCTACCCATTCAAAATCCATTGGTAACGCAAAAAATGGCAAATCCATCTCAACAAGTTTAGGGAAGAGATCAGCTCCAATATCAAATTTCTCTGCTGACGGTATGTAATTAAAAATTTCTGGTTCAAAAAGATAAATTCCTGTATTAATAGAGTCACTTAAAGCTTGATCAACTGATGGCTTTTCTTGAAAAGCCTTGATTCGTCCATTTTCATCTGAAACTACAACTCCGTAACTTGATACTTGATCTTTAGTTACCTTTTTAGTTATCAAGCTTGCAATAGCTCCTTTCTGCTTATGTTTTTTTACAGCCTGAGTTAAATCTAAATCAACTAAAGCATCCCCACATAAAACAACAAAAGTTTCATCAAAGAAATTTTGAAAATCCTGAATTTTTTTTAATCCTCCTGCTGAACCTAACGCATCACCTATCAATTCACCATCTTCAATTCTTCCTTCAAAGCTATAAGCTATTTCTACTCCAAATCTTTGACCATCCCTAAAATAATTTTCAATTTCTTCAGCTAAATGAGAAACATTCACCATTATTTCCTTAAAGTTATGTTCTCTTAAAAGTTCTAAGAGAAACTCCATAACAGGTTTTTGCAAAATTGGAATCATAGGTTTTGGAATAACATGCGTAATCGGCTGAACACGTGTACCTTTACCCGCCGCAAGTATCATTGCCTTCATGAATTCAAAACCTCTTTTTAAAGATTATACGTTATTACTATTAAGCTGCTAAGCAGCCGAAGATGAGGTATTTTTCACCTCAAGATTTTCTATGGGCAATTGAGCCAAGCCTCCATCAGGAATTATTCTTTTTATTTGAATTGGACCATATAAAGAATTAATTTGTTTAATTTCAATTTTATTTTCAGAAGATAAAAATAACAAAGCCCAAAAAACACCAAGACGATCTTTATCTAAATCATTTTTTACAACTTTTTGCCACTTTTCAACTAAATATTCAAAATCTGTCCACTGTAATGCTTTTTCCCAGCCATCAATAAATTTGCCTAATTCTTTAGTTGTTTCTGGTAGTTTCTCGCGATGTGATAAAGATTTCACGTGAGAAATTAGGGCCCTATCAGAATATTTTTTATTCCTTTTTCTCTTCATAAGGAGAAGGTCTTGGGTTTCTATAACTTCAGCAATAGACTCTAATTGACTTACCAGTTCTCCCAAAGTGGTCGTACGCTTAAGAATTGGATGTGCTATTGATCTTCTTCTTAAATATTGTTCAGGATATTTTGGAATATCAAATTCTTGATCAATCCAATCTTGATCATCTACATCAAAATCATCTTCAAAATCTGACGAATTTTGTTTAAACACATCAGATTCCAAAACTTGAGCCTTTAAATTAACTAGTACAGAAGCCGCAAAAAATGCCTCACTCGTCTCAGATAAATCCTTATGATATGAGATTTGACTATTTGAAGATTGATTAAAAGTATGTGAATATTGCTCTAAAAAACTATCAATTACACTTATTACATCAATATCCCATGGATCAAGCTCACCTTTACCTGCAGCATCTTGAAGAAACTTAATCAACAATCTAGGGCCTAGTTGTTGCCTATCAATAGTATTGAAATAAGATATTTTGAAATATATAAAATCTATTTACAAGATATCTTTTAATTTATTTAATGCCAAACAATATTGCATTAATTTAAAAATTATATTGTTGGGGCTTTTATGATGGCATTTGTTTTAGTTCCTGAGAAAATATTTGTTTTCACAGCTCCTTTAACTGCAATTAAATCTCGATCGACCAAATTATTGATAGATGCAATATAACTTTCAGTAACTAATCTTGGGTACAAACCTATTCCAATAATCGGTAAAAGTAAACAAGCAACAATATAAACTTCCCTTGGCTCTGCATCTATAAGTTTTCGTTCTTCGATTAATTTAGGATTTTCTTTACCAAAGAAAATTTCTCGTAACATTGAAAGTAGATAAATAGGAGTAAGTATTACACCGATAGCAGCTAGAGAGGCCATCACCACCCTAAAGGGTAGTGTGTACACTTCATCAGTAACAAATCCTGTAAATACCATTAATTCTGAAACAAATCCACTCATACCAGGCAAAGCCAGGGAAGCCAGGGAGCAGGCAGTCCATAGAGCAAACATAATTCTCATTTTTTGTCCTACTCCACTCATTTCATCAAGTTTAAGAGTCTTTGTCCTGTCATAGGTGGCACCAACAAGAAAAAATAAACTTGCACCTATTAATCCATGACTAACCATTTGCAGCATAGCTCCGCTTGTTCCAAGGCTACTAAAACTCCCGATACCAATAAGAACAAATCCCATATGACTTATCGAACTGTATGCAATTTTTCTTTTAAGATTTCTTTGAGCAAAAGATGTTAATGCAGCATAAATTATATTGACTACCCCTAGAACTATTAATAATGGGGCAAATTGAGCATGAGCAACAGGTAATAATTGTGCATTAAATCTTAAAAGAGCATATCCTCCCATCTTTAATAAAATTCCTGCCAAAAGCATATGAACAGGAGCTGTAGCCTCTCCATGCGCATCTGGTAGCCAAGTATGAAGAGGTACTATTGGTAATTTCACACCAAATGCAATTAAAAGCCCTACATAACATAATATTTGGAATTTTTGACTAAAATCTTGAGCTGCCAAGTGAGAAAACTCAAAGTTAGGAATTTCTGTACCATAGAAACCCATTGCTAACGCTGCAAGAAGAATGAAGATAGAACTGCCAGCTGTATAAATAATGAATTTTGTTGCTGCATATTGTCGATTTTTGCCACCCCATATAGCCAGTAATAAATAAACGGGAATTAACTCAAGTTCCCAAGTTAGAAAGAACAAAAGCATATCTTGAACTGCAAACACAGCGATTTGCCCACCATCCATAACCAATATCAAAAAGAAAAATAACTTTGGTTTGAACTTTACTGGCCATGCAGCAAGAACTGCTAAAGCAGTTATAAAACTAGTCAATAATATTAATGGCATAGACATGCCATCAGCGCCAACAGACCAAGTAAGACCTAAATCTGGGAGCCAACTAATATTTTCTTTAAGTTGAACATTTTCATTACTAATATCAAAGCCATTTATATATGAACCAACAGTTATTAAAAAAGTTATTAATGCAATAGACAATGCAAACCATCTCACCTCTTTGCCATCCCCTTTGTCTGGGAAAAAAGGTATCACAAATGCACTACCAATTGGAAACAAAATTGAAGCAGATAACCAAGGGAAATTTGACAATCCAGCTCCAAAAGTTCCCAACATTTGTGTCGCAAAATGTGTGTAAAAATAAGTACTCAATTTAATAAGAAATTTATCTTAAATAAAGTCTAGAAATTTTCTGTATTTTTTCACCCAATGGACAGTGAAGACACACAATTGTAATTAAGATACTTGAGGAGATTGAAAACCAAATATAGCAACTAATAAAATTACACCTCCAAAAACAATAAGCGCATAAAATTGAGCCCTACCAGTCTCAAAATACTTTAAACCTTCTCCGCTACCTAAAGTTACAAGTCCAGTAAGATTTACGACGCCATCAACAACCTTAGAATCAACCTCTAAAACTTCTTTAGCAAGTTTTCTACTGCCCTTAACAAAAAGTTTTTCATTAATATCATCTAGATACCATTTATTAGATAAAAATAGGTCAAGGCTAGGAAACTTCTCGGCAAATAAAACTGATAAATTAATTTTTTTCGCAAAATATGCCTGATAAGCAATAATTATTCCAGCGGATGCAATAAGTACTGACGCAAGTGCTAACGGCAAAAATTCTTTTAATTCGAAGGCTTTTGCAGCAGTCTCTGCCTCTTCAGGATCTAGTAAATTTGCAATTTTGCTATCCCATGGAAGTCCCATAAAACCAATAATTAAAGACGGTACAGCAAGAAATACCAAGGGAAATGTCATTGACCAGGGTGACTCATGAATAGAACCATGTTCCTCATGCTCTTCTATATTTCCTTCATCTAGGTCTGTTTTAGAGGCTATTAAAAGCTCTTTTTGCAAGTCTTTATTCTCCCCTCTGAAATCTCCTTCAAATGTCAAGAAATAAAGCCTAAACATATAAAAAGCTGTCATACCAGCTGTTAGAAGTCCAACGAACCAAAAAGCTGGAAATGATATAAAGGCATTTCCGAGTATCTCATCTTTACTCCAAAAACCCGCTAATGGAGGGATTCCACTGATTGCTACACAACCTATTAAAAATGTTGTTGATGTATATGGCATTTTTTTTCTTAAACCGCCCATCAATCTCATATCTTGAGCTAATACAGGCTCATGGCCAACTACTTCTTCCATAGCATGTATTACTGAACCAGATCCCAGAAATAGCATTGCTTTAAAGCAAGCATGAGTCACTAAATGAAAAATTCCTGCTACTGGTGCTCCACAACCCATTGCGAGCATCATATACCCAAGCTGAGAAACTGTACTATAAGCTAAACCTTTTTTTAAATCCATTTGGGTCAAAGCTATAGAGGCTCCTAAAAAACAAGTAATGGTGCCAACTAAAGCAATAATGAACTGAATAGAGGGGAATATTGAATACAAAGGTTGAAGTCTTGCTACAAGAAATATGCCTGCGGCAACCATTGTTGCAGCATGGATAAGTGCAGAAATAGGTGTCGGACCTTCCATCGCATCAGGTAACCAAACATGAAGAGGAAACTGAGCAGATTTAGCCATTGGCCCTAAAAAAACTAAAAAACAAAGTAATAAAGCGGCCCAAATGGGTATCGAATTGTCAGATATTGATTGAGAAATTCCAGTAGCTATTTCATTAAAATCAAAACTATTTGTTGCCCAAAATAGGCCAAGAATTCCTAGTAATAACCCAAAGTCTCCCACTCTATTAACAACAAATGCTTTTTGTGCAGCGTGTGCAGCGCCATCCCTGTCGTACCAAAACCCAACCAATAAATAAGAACACATCCCAACTAATTCCCAAAAAACATAAATCTCTAATAGATTTGGACTAACTATTAATCCCATCATTGAACTACTAAATAATGCTAAATATGTAAAAAATCTGACATAACCTTTGTCATGCGCCATGTAACCATGAGAGTAAATCATTACAAGCAAAGTTATTGTAGTTACTAACGCAAGCATTACACTCCCCAAAGGATCAAGGACAAATCCCATTGGAATTGTGAAATCTCCAGCATTGGCCCATACAAATAATTTTTCTACTGATTGATAACCATTGACTTGTTCAATTAAAGCTTTATAACTAATTACCGCAGAAATTCCAACGAAAGAAATCAGACCTACAGAAACAATTTCTCTTGAATTATTAATTTTCTTGTTGATGCTTATTAGTCCTAAGCCAGAAATCACTGCTCCAATAAGTGGAAAAACGGGAATTAACCAGGCAATTTCTGAAGCTTGTGGCATTTTTTAAAGAACTTTTATTTTGATTTTAAACTGTCAATTGAAAAATTCAGACAAAAATGATGAATTAAATGTTTTAACAGCAATATTTATATATTGATGAGACCACCAAAGTACACCTATTGCAATTAATATGCCGAATTGAGATAACCTAAAAAATTCTTTAATCTTAAATTCTTGCCTCCCCTCAAGTATTGCCATGAAAGGGATTATGGAAGTATTTTTTTTAAAATTTTCAAATTCTTTTCCAAATCTATTTGCCAACCTCTTATCTCCATGCCAGATTGCAAAAAGATGATGCAAAACTAAACCAATAGAGGTTACTAATGTGAATGATGTACCAATCCATAAAGTATGAGCAAAGCACCAAATTATCTGACCAAATGCTTGTGGATGTCTTGTGATTCGCATTATCCCAGTTCCATAGATTCGTACTTTAGGTTTTAAAACCGAAGGAATTTCTAGCAAATTGTAAGTAGCGGGATATAAAAATAAAAAACTTATTGCAGTTAAGAACCAAACGACCATAAAAACAAAATTATTGCCCTGTAAATTCCATAATCTGATTCCATCATATCTATGAACCAAAAAATAACTAATCAAGATAATTGCAGATGGCAAACTTAAAAAAACAAAACATAACCGCCATAATCTCGGACCCATAATAGATTCTGCTTTGATTCTCAAAGCAGCTCCCCCACTATGAATTACCGCAAAAATCAAAATCAAAAGTAAGATGATGAGGGAAGTTTTATGAGTATCCATATATTTAAATTGTTCAAATAATTTTTGTTCTTAACAAGAATGCTCTTAAGCATTAGAATTATAAGAAATTGTAGGCATAATAGATGCCAGAATTACCATTTACACTCGACCAATTAAGAATATTAAAAGCTATAGCAGCTCAAGGAAGTTTTAAAAAAGCTGCAGATCTCTTATATGTAACCCAACCTGCCGTGAGTTTACAAATACAAAATTTAGAAAAACAACTTGAAATCACAATTTTCGACAGAGGTGGTAGGAAGGCTCTATTGACTGAAGCAGGGAGACTATTACTTGAATATTGCGAACGAATTTTGAATCAATGCGACGAAGCTTGCAAAGCTATTGAAGATTTAAATAGCTTAAAAGGTGGAACTCTTGTCATTGGAGCGAGCCAAACAACGGGTACTTATTTAATGCCGAGAATGATAGGAGTATTCAGACAAAAATACCCTGATGTATCCGTTCAACTTCAAGTTCATAGTACGAGAAGAACTGGTTGGAGTGTCGCCAATGGACAAATTGACTTGGCCATTATTGGCGGACAATTACCTGGAGATTTGGAAAATTTGCTACAAGTAATTCCATATGCCACTGATGAATTGGCGTTAGTTTTACCATCTAAACATCAACTTTCGACCAAAAAAGAGCTTCTAAAAGAAGACTTATACAAATTAAATTTTGTAACATTAGACTCACAATCTACAACAAGAAAAGTTGTTGACAAACTTCTCCAAGATTCTGGGCTTGATATTCAAAGATTAAAAATTGAGATGGAACTTAACTCTCTTGAAGCAATCAAGAATGCAGTTCAATCAGGTTTAGGAGCTTCCTTTTTGCCTGTTGTTTCTATTGAAAGAGAATTATCTGCTGGAACAATCCACAAAGCATTCGTTGCTGATTTAGAGGTTAAAAGAGAACTTAAATTAATTACTAATCCGTCAAGATATACATCAAGAGCTTCAGAAGTATTTAAGAAAAACATTCTTCCACAATTTGCTAGTTTAGAAAGCCCTTTGAGGCAAATATAATTTCGATCAAAACTGAATTGCTTCTTTGTTAATACCTACCCCGCCGTCTTCGGCTTGTCCATCGCCTTTTATTATAAATTTATTTTCATTTACATCAGTCTGGTAAACACACTTAACTATTGGCTTATCTCTTATAGAACCAATATAAGCAAAAGTATTCATTCTTTGCTTACATTCTCTTACATCTTCATTACTAATGGCGCCCTGTTTTTGTAACACTGTCCAATTCTCTCTTCTAATAACACACCCTGGCTGAAGAGCTGGTTGCGTTACAAAACTAGTAGATGGATTTAGAGTCGTATACATTTCAACATCAATTACAAAAGCACTAGCTCCCCATTGTCTGCAAAATTCAGGATCTGGAACAGCCATATCTAATTGTTGTTGACTCGCTATATTTCCCTGCCCGCCATCGGTTGTACTGGTAATAGCGCTCCCGATACCAACTCCTAAAATTAATACTCCAGCAAGTACGGCAATGGTTCCTGTACTAAAGTTGATCTTTTGTTCGGAAGAAGCAGGCAATCTATTACTTCTTTGACCATACGGATCCATGTCCCTTGGATTTGGAGGATAATAACGTCTATTTGAGCCTCTTCTTGGCCTTTTATTTGAGGATGATCTATTCACAGCACTTCATTTGTCTTTGGTAAACCCATTGAATAATTCATTACTCTACAATCAGGGTTATAACTAAGCTGACCATTTTGAAGCAAAAATTTAATTAAACCTTCGATTTCTGATCCTATTTTTCGAAGTTCATAATCATCTAAATCCTTTCCAGCTCTCTCTTTTATTAATTCATTGAATTTTTCATTTATTTTGTTTAGAGAATCTTCGTTCCAAATAAATTCGTTATCGGGATCCAAATCAAGAGTTAATTTATTTGGATGAAACTTTAATTCTTCATCTACCACTTCGGCAGTAAAAATTCTTACATGCCTAGTAGTCGATTTTAAAAGCATTTTTTCCATAATTTTACGAAATAATCAACGAAAAAAACTATTATGTTCTAACTTTAATGTAGCTTATTAGTAAGTGTTAATTTATTTCTTGATTTAATAATGCGTGTTGTAATTGCTGGTGCTGGTTTAGCAGGTTTATCTTGTGCTAAATATTTAGTCGATAATGGACATACTCCGATTGTACTTGAAGCTAGAGATGTTTTAGGTGGGAAAGTTGCCGCATGGAAAGACGAAGATGGAGATTGGTATGAAACTGGGTTGCACATATTTTTTGGAGCCTATCCAAATATGTTGCAACTCTTTAAGGAACTAGATATTGAAGACAGACTCCAATGGAAAAGTCATTCAATGATTTTCAATCAGCCATCAGAGCCTGGAACTTACAGTAGATTCGACTTTCCTGATATACCTGCTCCCGTTAATGGTGTATCAGCAATACTAAGCAATAATGATATGCTTTCATGGAATGAAAAGATTCTATTTGGATTAGGTTTAGTGCCTGCAATGTTAAGAGGTCAAAAGTACTTAGATAAATGTGATTCAAAATCATGGACAGACTGGCTAAAAGAGCACAACATACCCGAAAGAGTTAATGATGAAGTTTTTATAGCGATGAGTAAAGCTCTTAATTTTATTGGGCCGGATGAAATATCATCTACAGTTTTATTAACAGCATTAAACAGATTTCTACAAGAAAAAAATGGTTCTAAAATGGCATTCCTTGACGGAGCTCCTCCAGAAAGACTATGTCAGCCAATAGTTGATTATATTACTGCTCGTGGTGGTGAAGTTCACATAAATAGTCCATTAAGGCAAATCAACCTCAATGATGACAGCACTGTTAAAAGTTTTACTGTTGCTGCTTTAGATAAAAACGAAAAGAAAGAACTAACGGCTGATGCTTATGTAAGTGCAATGCCTGTAGATCTCTTTAAATTAATGATCCCTAAACAATGGAAAGGGTTAGATGCATTTTCTAAATTAGATGGTTTAAATGGTGTTCCAGTCATTAATATCCATTTATGGTTTGACAAAAAATTAACCGACATTGATCATTTATTATTCAGCAGATCACCTCTCCTCAGTGTTTATGCAGATATGAGTATCACCTGCAAGGAATATGAAGATCCAAATAGATCAATGCTTGAATTGGTTTTTGCACCAGCAAAAGAATGGATTAATAAAAATGATCAGGATATTGTTGATGCAACTATGGAGGAACTCAAAAAATTATTCCCAACACATTTCATGGGAGAAGATAAAACAAACTTACGAAAATATAAAGTAGTCAAAACTCCAAGATCTGTTTACAAGGCAGTTCCTGGATGCCAAGAGTTCAGACCTAGTCAAAAATCTCCTATCAAAAACTTCTTTTTAGCAGGTGATTACACTATGCAAAAATATTTAGCATCTATGGAAGGAGCTGTTTTAAGTGGTAAATTATGCGCGGAATCAATTAATAATGAGTATTCCAAAACTCCTCAAAAGATTTCTTAATGAGATGTACATTCCAGTGATTTAAAAATTCATCTAAAACTTTTTGAAAAATTCAATTTCTCAACTAGATCAAGCATATGAGATATGCCGAAAAGAAACCCAAAAATGGGCTAAAACCTTTTACTTGGGAACGCTTCTGCTGCCTTTAGAAAAAAGAAAAGCTATCTGGGCTATTTATGTTTGGTGTAGAAGAACAGATGAAATAATGGATAGTTTAGAAGCTTCAACTAAATCGCAAGATGAACTTGCAGAAAATTTAAATGCATGGGAAGAAAATACAAAAAGTGTTTTTAAAGGAAATATAAAAAATGAATTAGATGCAGTTTTATTAGATACAATCGAAAAATATCCTCAAGGTATTCAACCCTACTTGGACATGATAGATGGTCAAAGGATGGATCTAAATAAATTTAGATACAAAGATTTTGATGAATTAAAACTCTATTGTTATAGAGTTGCTGGAACGGTTGGTTTAATGACTCAGAATGTAATGGGAATTGACAGCGCTTATACTTCAGCTCCATGGAGTTCTAAGCCTGACCCATCAGAATCAGCCATTGCTTTAGGTATAGCAAATCAATTAACCAATATATTGAGGGATGTCGGAGAAGATAGACAAAGAGGTAGAATTTATCTTCCACAAGAAGATATTGAAAAATTTAATTATTCTGAAGAAGAACTGTTGAAAGGCGAAATAAATAATCAGTGGAAGGCACTTATGAATTTTCAATTAACAAGAGCTCGGGATTGGTTCCAAAAGTCTGAAGATGGGATAAAATGGTTATCCTCTGATGCAAGGTGGCCTGTGTGGACATCCTTGCGTCTCTACAGAGGAATATTAAACTCTATTGAGAGGTTAGATTATGATGTTTTTAATAACAGAGCTTTTGTAAAAAATTCAGTAAAAGCTTTTGAGATTCCTATATCTTTTTTAATTTCTCGAATTAAATAATTAAGCAGGGGTCTTTTGATTAGCCAACAAATCTTTTAATTTAGATAATTCTCCAGCCCATCTTGGATCAGGTGCTTCAAGGTTAGGAGCGTCACTATGAACAATCTTCTTAAAATTCTTCCTCTTTTTATTTTTATTAAAGTTTCCATTATTTCTTTTATTTGAAGAAGAATCTTTCTTTTCTGATAACTCTACTCTTAATTTAGAACCATTAAATTCAAAACCATTTAATTTCTCAATTAATAAATTAGCATTATCTTCATTGTTTGCTGTCGCGAAACCAAACCCTCTACATTCCTTAGTTTCCTTATCTAACACTGCTTTGAATCTAATAGAATCGGAGACTGATTTTAAAAGCGTATCAAATTCTTTTGAATTAAATCCTTGTGGTAAGTTGCCAACGTAAATACGAATACTCATAAATTTTAAAAAATGATTTTGAAGTCTGAACTTCTAAACAAAACTAAGCTATGTGTATTTAATCACATTTTGGCGCATTTTGTTCAATCCATTGCATTGCTTTATAAATAGCTTCATCAAAATTATTCAATCTTTTATATGCAAGCTCCTTTGAGAGATACTGTAAAAGCTCTCCTAACATAGGGCCATCATCTATTTTCAAATATTTTTTAATTTCATCACCATTAAGTAAATTTGATGGATGAAATAATTTATCTTCCTTGTCCCGCCATCTGTTTAGCCAATCCAAGTGTAAATTCTGAGGTAAATAAAAAATAAAAGATGGAAGAAACATTTCCAATTCTTGATGTAATTTAAATCTATCTAATTCGCTTAAATAAGCTATATTGTTATTCTTCAAAATAAAATGCCATTTTCGTAATAATTTAGTTTTTGCAATTTCATCTTTACTAAATTTAAGTTTCTCTAGAGATACAACATCTAAAATTTGGGTAATAAAAAATAATGGTAAAAATTTCTTTTTTTCTTCCTGATTAAGTTCTGCATAATTAATTCTGTTTAAATCTAAAAAAAAAGAATCTCCATATAACAGATCAGAGCCAAATATATTTAATTTTTTGACCAAGATTACAGCGGAAAGTGCATTTTCCCCGTTGACTATTTTCTTTATTTCATAATTAATTCTCTCTTTAGCAACAAGATAAATTTTCTCTTTATTTTTTTTTATAAAAGTAATTAAATTTAGATCAATTTCAAAATTCAATTCCGAAATAAATCGGAAACATCTTAAAATTCGTAAAGGATCATTCAGTAAATTCAACTCTGAATGTGTTCTGAGCAAAGAAATCTCTAGATCTTTTAGGCCATTTAATGGATCAAATAAACACTTCTTATCAAATAAAAAAGAAATTGCATTAATCGAAAAGTCTCTAGCACTCAAATCTCCTTCGATGGTTGATGAAACTTGATTAGCAATATCAATATAAATATCGTTAAAAATAATTCTGACCACTTCTCTTTTTTGATCTAAGATTATTAATTTAGATTCAATATTATTTGAAATTTTTTTTCCAATTTCAATTGCATTAAAAGGTACAACGATATCAACATCTATGTCTTTAGTTACTCTTCCTAAAATAATATCCCTTATGTAACCACCAACTAAATATGATCCTTTAGGTAAAAAAGGTAATATAGAATTCCAATTATGAATTTTTATACTTTTTTCTATTTCTTCAATTATTAGTGTATGATCGGTGGGAATGTAATTTTTCATTTTAATTATTAATCATGTGCATATGTATCAACTGTAAATGGGTTGATAGATGTATCACATATCATGATGTAGAGAATAATCATGGTGTTGATAATATTTGTGATGTCCCTAATTTTAAAGCAAAAAACCCATTCATTCATGTCAGTATAGTTAGAGATAATAATGGTAATTACAAAACCGATTGGGATGTTCAATCTTGTGAGAGTTTTGCTGAAGAATTTGGTAAATGGTCTAAATATAATCCAGGTATGGAATTGCCTGTTTAAAGATAATAGATGATAAATAATCACAAACTCAAACAAAATCACCATTCATTAGTGATTCATAGCACAGATAATTCTTTTGGCTTTGGACATAGGAAAAACAATAAACGTGATTCTGATGAATTATTTATAAAGAATTTTGATAATGACTTATGTAATAACTTAATTAATGATTTTAACAAATTTATTTCCAAAGAAAATTTACAAAAAGTTAACAAGATATCTGTCAGCATAGGGCCAGCAAATTTTAATGCTTCGAGACTTATTGTAGTTTTAGCAAGAACTATCTCACAACAACTTAATTGTCCTTTAGACAGTTTCAGTTCATTTGAAATAATGGCAAAAAGAATTGCATCAAAAAATAATATCTTTGTAAACAAACAATCATTCTGGATTTACAAAAAATTAAAACGAAAGGGATTCATTGCAGGTAAGTATGAAATTTATAATAACGAACAAAAAAATACAAATATAGTAGTTCGAGAAACCGTTTCACCAAAAGTGATTAAAGAATTTGAGAGTAAAGAGATTTTTTTTGAGGCTAATTATGAGGATAAAGACGATTTAAGAGAACTATTAGATTTATCAAATAAAAATATTTTAAATAAAAATGCAAATTCTTGGCAGAAAGTTTTACCTCTTTACCCAATTTCCCCAATAAACTAAATTTTCATCCAATCAAATTATTGATATTTTCTTGAAGGTGAATAGTTACAGAATTTAGATCATCTCTTGATGAGCTTTTTGGAGGTTGAATAGGTTTTCCGACTTTAATAATTATTTTTGAAAAATAAGGAATACAAAATTTAAATCTAATAAGTCTATGTGAATTAACTATTGCAACGGGCAATAATAATTTTTGATTTTTAAAAGCTAATAATGCTGCGCCTTGTTTTGGCTTATTAACTCGACCATTTTTTTGACGAGTACCATCAATAAAAATTCCAATACAATTATTATTTGATAATTTTTCGCATGCTGTTTTAATAGTATTTTTATCAACAATTCCTCTTTTTACAGGATATGCACCACAAGCCCGGATAATAAAACCAAGACAAGGAATTTTAAAAAGCTCTGCCTTGGCCATAAAAGATATGTTTCTTCCAAGGGCATGACCCAGCAAAGGAGGGTCAAGTAAAGAACCATGATTAGAAACCATGATAAAGGAATCTTTTTGCGGAATCTTGTCTCTACCTTTTAATTGACCTTTAAATACAAATTTATAAATAGGAAATACAAAAAGCTTGCTAACTAATTCATAGATTAATTTTTGAAAAATATCATTTTTCATGAGAATTAATAAGATATTTGTTCAGAAGATGAAACTTGAGATATTTTTACATTTTTAAGATGTCTTTTTCCTAAACCGCTTAGTACATTAGAAGGACCAATTTCAACAATATGAAGATCACTATCTTTTCCCATTAAATCCATAGTATCTCGCCACCTCACTCCGTTACACATTTGCTTTTGTAATCTAATTTTAAGCTCGTTTGGATCACTACAAAGTGAAGGTTCATAATTACTTATTACTGGGAAAGAAGGTTTGTTAAATTTAATCTGTTTTAAATACTCAGAAAATTTTGATGAAGGTTCATTCATAAATGGTGAATGAAATGCCCCAGAAACATTTAATTTCAGGAATCTTTTACAAGAAATTTCTCTCGATAAAATATCTAATGCTTCATTGGATCCTGATAAGACAACTTGTGAATTGCTATTATCATTAGCAATTACGATATCATCAATTTTTTTTACTAATAATTCCAGTTGATTTCTATCAAAACCAATTACTGCTGCCATAGATCCTTTCCCAGTATTAACCATTAATTGAGATCTTTCTTTTATCAGGGATACACAATCTTCAAATGAAAAAACATTCGCACAATATAGTGCAGTAATTTCTCCAAGACTATGGCCAGCAACATAAGTAGGTTTAAACCCATTATCTTTTAGGGCATCTAATAAAATTGATTCAACTAAAAAAAGGCAAATTTGTGTATTTATTGTGTTATTGAGATCACTCAGAGGATTTATTGGTTCATTATTTAACTCACAAATTTCAAATAAATCCCTTTCAAATATCTCAGATGCATAACTGAACCTCTCTTTTGTGTTGGGCAAATTTTCAATTTGTTTTGCCATTCCAATTTTTTGCGAACCCTGTCCGGGGAATAACCATGCAACTGTCATAATGCTCCTTTTTTTAACCCCATTTAATGAGGGCTGCACCCCAACTTAACCCAGCACCAAAACCACTTGTGGCAATAATATCATTTTGTTTAATTCTATTATTTCTAATAGCCTCATCCATAACTAGTGGAATTGTTGCTGCTGAAGTATTACCATATTTTTCTAAATTGCTAAGAATTTTTTCTCTAGGAATTTTTAACCTGTCTCCTACAGAATCCAATATCCTTTGATTAGCTTGATGCAATACAAGCCAATCAACTTCATCGAAATTATAATTTATTTTCTTAAACAAATTTTCAAGAATTATCGGAACTTCTCTAACTGCAAATTTATACACTTCCTGACCATTCATCTGAATTGGAGAAAAAGCTCCACTTGAAAAATCAATATTATCAATTATTGAATCCTTATTATTTTTAGATGGAAGATTAAGGAAAGAACCCCTTTTTCCGTCAGTTCTCATATCAAAACCAATTAAATTATCAAATTCATTTGTAGCTTCAATTGCTAATGCACCTGCACCATCTCCAAAGAGGATACAACTTCTTCTATCATTCCAATCGACAAAGCTTGATAATTGATCTGCTCCTATAACAATAGCCCTTTTAAATCTACCCCCTTTTAAATATTGTGAGGCTGTAATTAAGGCAAATAAGAAACCACTACATGCTGCAGTTAAATCGAAAGCTACAGCATTAGCAGCCCCTAATTTAGCTTGAATGGATGGCGCTGATCCAAATAAATCATGCGGAGTAGAAGTAGCTAAAACAATCAAATCAATCGTTTTCATATCCCAATTAGCCATTTCTATAGCAGTTAGAGCCGCCTTATAACCCATCTCAGTAACATTATCTCCTAAGCTAGAGATTCTTCTTTCAGATATACCCGTTCTAGATTTTATCCATTCATTGCTTGTATCAACTTTTTGACTAATTTTTTGATTGGTTAGAATTTGATTAGGTACATAACTTCCGCTTCCCTTGAATGACACTCCAATCTGATTAAAATTTATTCCTTCCAAAAGAGTTTTTTAGTTACTTATATTAGTCAAACATAAATTTGACTCAATATGCTTTATGAATTTAAAACTTGAAGCTTTTGCAGTTCATTTAAATTATCCATGACACCATGATTCACTGCAGAGTGGGCCAAGCGAAGAGCACTAACTACTGATAAAGATTTGCTACTTCCATGACCAATAACGCAAATACCATTCACCCCAAGTAATAAAGCTCCTCCATGTTCGGCATGATCTAACCTTTTCTTAATTCTGAGTAGATTACTTTTTAAAAAAGCTGAACCCACTTTCCCCCTCCTTCCTCGTGGAAGCTCAGATCTCAAAATATCTAATAAAACTCCTCCCACAGATTCAAGAAATTTCAATAATATATTTCCAGTAAATCCATCACAGACTACTACGTCAAAACTACCTGATAATACATCTCGCCCTTCACAATTCCCTCCAAAATCAAAACTTTTTTCAGAAGATAATAATTCAAATGTTTTTAGGGATAAATCATTTCCTTTGCATTCTTCTTCTCCGATATTTAAAAGACCAATTCTTGGTTTTTTTACTTGTAAGACATCTTTGGCATAAATATTACCTAGAAGAGCAAATTGATGCAGATAAGATGGCTTACAATCAGTATTGGCACCGACATCCAAAACGAGTACAGGGCGAGTTTGGTCCCTTGTTGGGAATAATGCTCCTATAGCTGGTCTATCAATCCCTTTCAATCTCCCAATTCTAAATATAGCAGAAGCCATCATGGCACCTGAATTACCCGCTGAGTAGACAGCTTCAGCTTTATTATTTCTCACTAAATCCATTGCAACGTTTATACTTGCATTTTTCCTTTTTCTAACTGCAGTAGCTTCTTCATTCATCCCAATAGGCTCTCCACTATCAATTAATTCAAGACGATTATTATCTATTTCATTTTCTAATAATTCTGCTAAACCAATTTTTTCTGCTGCAACTTTAACTTTTTCAATTTTGCCGACAAACTTTATATTTATTGGAAATCTACTTATTGCTTCGAGGCAACCCTCAAGAATTGGACCGGGAGCATAATCTCCACCCATACCATCAACTGCGATCCAAATTCTATTAGATTGAGATTCCTCCACCCTATCTAAAATATTATCATTATTTTGTAATCTTTTTAATGGGTCAAAAACTAATGGCTGTAATGTATTTTTAGCTATAGAACTAGCATTTGAAACAACATTACTGGCAGTATTCACTACAGATTCAGCGCTTGAGACTACATTACCAGCAACATTACTCGCAACATTACTAGCTGTGTTCACAACAGAACCAGCACTAGAAACCATATTACCCGCAACATTACTAGCCGTTACTGCAGAACTAGCAGCAGTATCAACTATAGAAGTTACAGCCGAATTTCTTTTGTACCAAATCACTAATCTTCTAATAGCTCTGGACTTGTTAATTTTTTGCGCTGTTTCTTTACCCATCTATTTACTATCAAAAGGAGCAATATCAACGATCCGTTGAAAAAGATATCCTGTACCCCTTGCTGTCAAAATTAATTCAGGATTTGCTGGATCAGCTTCAAGTTTTGATCTTAATCTTGATATATGAACATCCACGACTCTAGTATCTACATGTCTCTCTGGGGTATATCCCCAGACTTCTTTCAAAATCTCTCCTCTGCTAAATGGCTCTCCTGACCTACTTACCAAAAGTTCTAAGAGACTAAATTCCATTCCAGTTAATCTTATTCTCTCATCGCTTTTAAAAACTTGTCTTCGATTTGTATCAATTTTAATATCTGTTACCAAAATTAATCCTGAATTAGGCATTCCAGGAATTTGTTCTTTGTCGATTCTTCTGAGAACACACCTAATTCTAGCTTCTAACTCCTTTGGGCTGAATGGTTTTACTACATAATCATCAGCTCCTAATTCTAAACCTGTTATCCTATCTGCAACATCTCCTAATGCAGTTAACATAACAATTGGAACATCAGAATCTTTCCTTAATTCTTGACAAACTCCATAACCATCTAGCTTTGGCATCATGACGTCAAGCACTACTAAATCAGGTTCATAATCCTTAAATAACTTTAGTGCTTCTTTACCATCACTTGCAGTTACAACTTTGTAGCCAATCATGGAGAGACGTGTCTCCAGAATTCTTCTAATACTTGCCTCGTCATCTGCGACAAGTATAGTTTCTTTAGTTTGACTAGATAGAGCCATTTGTTTCTATTAGCTAATCAGTAAGAGAATTTATTATTAATCTAATCTAACTTGTAGAGGGGCAAAATCCCAAACATTCTAGTTCCATTACTTCATTCAGAAACTTAATGTCTAGCAAATTATCGACTTTTATTTGTCAGAATTGTGGGTCTGAAACTTCTCAATACTTTGGTAAATGCCTTAATTGCAACTCATGGAATTCCATTGTTGAAGAAATAAAAAATAAGAGCTTGAAATATCATGAAATAAAAAATATCAAAAACAGTAAAAAATCTATACCATTTCATGAGATCTCATCAAAAAAAATATCAAGATTAACGAGTGGTTTTAAGGAATTTGACCGAGTTCTTGGAGGTGGAATAGTGCCTGGATCTGTTGTTTTACTTGGTGGAGAACCAGGTATAGGTAAAAGCACAATAGTTCTTCAATCAGCAGGAAAAATATCTCTTAATGAGAAAGTTTTATACATAACTGCAGAAGAATCTTTAGAACAAGTAAAAATTAGATGGGAAAGATTAAATCAAAACAGTAATGATTTAAAAATTTTTGCAGAAACTAACTTATCGCTAATTATTGAAGAGATCAAACGTGTCAATCCAAGTTTTGCAATTATTGATAGTATTCAAGCTATCCATAATCATGAAATGCAAAGTTCTCCAGGATCGGTTTCTCAAGTTAGAGCATGTTCATCTGAATTGCAAAATCTTGCCAAAGACAATAATATCGCGCTTCTAATAATTGGTCATGTAACCAAAGATGGTGCTTTAGCTGGCCCTAAAACTCTAGAGCATTTAGTTGATACAGTAATAAACTTTGAAGGAGATAAGATATCCTCACATAGATTACTAAGAAGTATAAAAAATCGATTTGGATCGACCTTCGAGATTGGGATTTTTGAAATGCTTGAAGAGGGATTAAGAGAGATAAAAAACCCAAGTTCAATTTTTACAAATAAAGAAAATATTTCAGGTGTAACAACTACTATTACAAATGAAGGTACTCGACCATTAGCAGTTGATATACAAGCATTGGTAAATAAAACTTTCTACAGTAACCCAAGACGTACTACAACTGGAATAAGCATAAATAGATTGCATCAAATTCTCGCTGTTGTTGAAAAACACGTAGGAATAAAATTATCTGAATTTGATTGTTACGTTGCAACTGGTGGGGGTTTTGAGGTTAATGATCCATCATCTGACTTAGGTGTAGCAATATCAATTTTATCAAGTTTGAAAAATATTCCTCCGTTGGCAAGTTGCTCATTTATTGGGGAATTAGGTTTGAGCGGTCAGGTTAGAAAATCGAATAACATTAGAATAAAGATAGAAGAAGCTGCAAGATTAGGTATCAAAAATATCGTAGTGCCAAAACTAGAGGAGAAGCTAAATAATAATTTTCAAAATCTAATTAATATCAAAGAGATCTCCAATATTAAAGAGGCAGTCGACTATTCTTTATCAGATTAAAAAAAATTAAAGATACATATCGATTGAACTTCTTCCTGAGTTTTTCAACCAATTCTCAATATCTAGATAACCACCTGGATATAATCTCACAGCTTTAGACCAGACTTCAGCAGCTTTATCAAACCAAATATCTCTCTGATCCAAATCACCATTTTGCTCAGCATATCTTCCTCTTTTTTCATAAATCAAACCTATATTTTTAAAGCATGATGGCTGTTTGGGATTCTCTACTAACGCTTTTTCATAAGTTTCAATAGACAGATCCTCTTCACCATTACTCATGTATATTATTGCCATATTTTTTAAAGTCTCACCCCTATCAATTTTATTTTCTTCAAGTAGTAAACTCTCTTTGTAATATTCTAATGCTTCCGAATAATCCCCATTATTTTGTGCAGCTAGGCCGTCTCGATAATAGATATATGCTTTTTTTTCTTTATCTGCAATAGGCATTATTTTTACTATTGATTCAGCAATTACAGTAAAAGCTTTATCGATAAAATTGTCTCTGTTTTGATTACTAGGCACCGCTCTAAAACTAATAAAATTATTATAGTAATTTAAAAAATAACTATTTAAAAAGTCTATTACATTTATTATTATAGTTAAAGATAATTTAAGCATTAATTTGCTGCAATCGTGAAAAATATGGAAAGCGTTCAATTAAGCATTACAGGGATGAAGTGCGGAGGTTGTGTTAGTACTGTTGAAAAAATATTAAATAATTCTGATGGTATTGAAAATGTCTCTGTTAACTTACTAACTGAAAGTGCATATTTTGAAATTACCCAAAAACATATAGAAATAGAACCAGTTCTCAAAAATCTAAAAGAGAATGGTTTCCCATCGAAGATTTACATAAATGATTTTTCAAAAAAAATAAATAAGGCAGAATTAGAAAAAAAAAAGAAGTGGAATAATCAATGGAAAAAACTAACTTTTGCTTTATTACTTTTATTTTTTTCAGTTTTAGGTCATCTTGCAGAAGGAAGATATATAAATTTTCCAATATTAGGTAATATATTTTTTCACGCTTCATTAGCAACATTAGCTCTATTATTTCCTGGCAGAGAAATAATTATTAATGGATTTAAATCTTTTATTAAGAACCGTCCTGATATGGATTCTCTCGTAGCTCTTGGAGTAACAAGCGCATATACAACTAGTCTTCTATCCTTAATCTTTCCTGCCACTGGTTTTCCTTGTTTTTTTAATGAACCAGTTATGCTGTTAGGTTTTATATTGATTGGACGTTTCTTAGAGGAAAGAGCAAAATACCAAACCGGTTCATCAATTGGAGAGTTATTAGATCTTCAACCTGAAATGGCGAATATTTACACAGATGATAATCAAATAAAATCAATAAGAGTGAACACTTTAAGACCTGATCAAGAGATTCAAGTTTTAGCAGGTGACAGAGTACCTGCTGACTGCATTGTTACTCAAGGTAATTCATATGTTGATGTTTCACATATTACTGGTGAATCCAAACCTATCGAGGTAAAAGAAGGCGAGATTCTATCGAGTGGGTCTTTAAATCTTAATTCAACTCTAAGACTTAAAGTACAAAAGGTCGGAGGGGATTCTTCTCTTGCAAAACTAGTAAATCTTATTGAGTCAGTAAACGCTAGAAAACCAAGCATTCAAAGAATTACTGATCAAATTGCAGGCAAATTTACTTACTTTGTACTTATTTTTGCTACTTTAACCTTCTTCTTTTGGTGGAAGGGGGCGAGAAATATTTGGCCAGATTTATTAAGTCATAATAATATTTTCATCACTCACTCAAGCCATACACTTCATAGCTCTCTTGGTAGTAATGCTGAGAATTTTCTTAGTTTAGCCATTCAATTGTCAATTGCTGTTTTAGTAATAGCTTGTCCTTGTGCATTAGGTTTAGCCACCCCAACTGTAATAACTGTCGCATCAGGTAAAGCAGCAAAAAAAGGAGTTTTATTTAAAGGGGGGGACAAAATAGAGATGGCTTCAAAAATTAATCACATTATTTTTGACAAGACAGGCACTTTAACAAAAGGGAAGCCTTTCATTGTTGATTATAAAAATAATGATGATCATTCATTTTTATTAAGAATAGCTGCCAGTTTAGAAAAGGAAAGCAGACATCCAATCGCAGATGCCTTAATTAAAGAGTCAAAAAAACAAAATTTAAGTTTATTTCCAATAAAAAAAATCTTCAATCATTCAGGTCGAGGTATTTCTGGAGAATTGGAGTCAATTGATGGACCTATTAATATTGGAAATATTGAATGGCTAATAAGTAAAGGATTAATTATTGATAGTAATGCAAAAAATATCATTGAAAATGAAGAGACAAAAACGAACACTATCATTGGAGTAAGTATCAAAAATAAGTTATTAGGCTTTATCTTCCTAGGAGATTTACTCAGAGATGATTCCATTAAAACAGTTCAAAATTTAAGAAAAAACAAATTCAAAATTAATATTTTAAGTGGAGATAGGAAACAAACAGTTTTAGCTTTAGCAAAAAAAATTGGTTGTAAAGATACAGAAGTAAAATGGGATCTTCTTCCTGAAATGAAGCTAAAGACTATAGAAAAATTAAAAATTAATAATAAAGTAGCAATGATTGGAGATGGCATTAATGATGTCCCAGCCTTAGCATCCTCAGACTTAGGAATTGCGGTGGGATCAGGAACTCAAATAGCCAAGGCAAATGCAGATGTAGTACTGATGGGAGATCAACTAAGTGGATTACCCTACGCCTTAAATCTTGCAAAAAAAAGCATAAGAAAAATAAAGCAAAATCTAACATGGGCTTTTGGTTACAACTTACTAGCTATACCTTTAGCCGCAGGCATTTTATTCCCTAAATACGGTATTCTTCTTACTCCATCAATAGCAGCATTATTAATGGCTATCAGCTCTATGACAGTTGTAATTAATGCTTTATCTTTGGATTAAATGAGAGGAAAATTTATCGTTATTGAAGGCATTGATGGATGTGGTAAAACTACCCAAATAGATGAAATATCTAAATGGCTACCTAATAGTGGTCTAATAAATAAAGGGTCTAAATTAATCACAACTAGAGAGCCGGGAGGCAGTCTTTTAGGGAAAAAACTTAGAGGACTGATTCTTGATAATAATGAAAATAACAAGCCTTCATCCCTTGCGGAATTATTGCTTTATTCAGCGGATAGAGCTGAACACGTTTCCAAAATTATTTCACCTGCTTTAAATAACAATAATTGGGTAATAAGTGATAGATTTTCCGATTCCACCCTGGCTTATCAAGGTTATGGAAGAAATATAAATTTAGAAATAATTAAAAATATTGAATCTATTGTGTGTCAAGGAGAATCTCCTGATCTCACTTTCTTCTTAGAAATTTCTCCAGAAGAAAGTATTTTCCGAAGAAAAAATGAAATTCCAGACAGAATAGAATCAGAAGGTATTAAATTTTTAGAAAAAGTAAATGAAGGCTTCAGACTAATTGCCAAACAAAAAAACTGGAAAGTAATATCTGCTTCACAAAACATTAAAACTATTTCTAATCAAATTAAAGAGACTTTGCTAAATAATTTTTCTAATAACAAATGATTGAGGTTAAAAAAAATAATTTTTTCTTGCATGAAGAAGTCAATGCCTGTCTTAACAACATAATTAAAAACAAATCATTTGCTAATGGTTATATATTTTATGGGGCTGAAGGATTAGGAAAAAAGCAAACTGCTCTTCAATTTATAAAAGAGATTTTCAAACAGTCTTCACTAAGCAAAAATATTGAGGAGAGAATTACAAACAATAACCATCCTGATTTTTTAATTATTGAACCTGATTCTCTTTTTGCGACTAAAAGTTCAGGAAGTTCCGATCTTGAAAAAACGATAAAAAGTGGATCTGAAATTATTAAAATTGCGCAAATACGAAATATCAAAACTTTTCTTGGTCAAAAATCAATAAACTCAGACAAGAAAATTGTTTTAATTATTGATGCACACCTCTTAAACGAAGCAGCCTCAAATTGCCTTTTAAAAACCTTAGAAGAACCTAGTAACGGGATTTTTATCTTACTAACATCTAAATTAAACCTTCTCTTAGATACGATCATCTCAAGATGTCAAATCATCAGATTTCGATCTTTTTCTAGTAAACAAATTGAGTCTATTTTGAAAGAATATTTAGATACTTCTAAATTAGATATTAATAAAAAATTAAAATTTGAGGATTTAATAAACTCTGCAAATGGGTCTCCAAATCAATTATTGGAAAATATTGAAATTTGGAATGATTTTTCAGATGAAATTATAACCAAATTGGATTCTCCAATAAAAAATAGTCTGGAAATATTAGAAATATCTAAATCAATATCAGAAAAATTAGAAATTTTTCAACAGATTTATTTAGTAAATTTAATTCAAACTATTTGGTGGAGAAAAACAAAAAATATCGGTTTAGTTAAAAAACTTGAAAATTTAAAATACCTCTTAAGAAAAAACATTCAACCAAGGTTGGGATGGGAAATTACTTTTTTAAAAATCTCAATGGAAGATATATGAGATTAATCTACTGCAGAATTTATAAATTCAGGATTTCTTGATTGAATAAACTCTTGCTTAGCAGTTTCCACTTGAGAACCTAGCGGTAACTCAAGACAATATCCAGCACCATATACAGTTTTTATATACATAGGTTTACGTGGATCTGGTTCAAGCTTAGTGCGTAAGTGTCTAATATGAACTCGTATTGTCTCAATATCATCATCAGGTTCATATCCCCATACTTCTTTAAGAATTAAAGCTGGCGATACAGTTTGACCATGCCTCTGCAAAAGACAATGCAGCAGTTCAAATTCAAGATGCGTTAACCTAATAGGAGATTCAAACCATATAGCTTCAAATCTTTCCGGAACAAGAGTTAAAGGACCATAATTTAATATTTCTTGCTGGTTACTAGAATTTAATTGAGCTCTTTGGGTTCTTCTTAATAAAGCTTTTATACGTACATGTAATTCCTCCAGATCAAATGGTTTAGTAATATAATCATCTGCTCCAGAATTAAACCCAGTAACTTTATCTTTAAGACCACCTAATGCAGTTATCATCAAAATTGGTATATTTGATGTTCTTTCATCTCTTCTTAGTCGCTGGCATAAAGTTAATCCATCAACACTTGGTAGCATTAAATCTAAGAGGATTAAATCTGGTGAATATTGAAGGGCTAATGCTTGTCCTTTAATTCCATCTTCAGCTTTTTGGACATCGAAACCAGAATGTTCTAAATGTCTAGCCACCAAATCACGCATATCACGATCATCTTCAATTAAAAGGATTGAAATTTTCATATTTATGAACTATTAAATTAAAATTAAGTTTTAGTAATATGATTCTCTCAAGAATTTATAAAGATTGCTGAATTAGTGTAAACAATTTTATCAATTAGATTTATCAAGTAATTTAGTGATAGCAGAGGATTAGATAGAAATTTCAAATTTTAAAAAAGTTTAAATTTTAGAATTTCTTTCGATTCTATTTACTTTTTCTTAATAATCAAAGGATTTTTTAAAAAAAATAATGGTTAAATCTGAAAGAATATCCAATTCAGATTGTCATTGTAAGGTATGTGAAAATTCAATTAAATGATGATTTTCAGTTATCTAATTGGAATTAACTTAGTTTAAAATTTTAAACTTCATCAGAGTGTTGAAACTAGTAATTTTGTCTATATTAAAAAAAATTTAAGTATCTATGAAAAAGAAGCCTATTATCTATTCTGATTTATCAAAAAAACAACTAGAAAATATTAAAGAAATTTACATTCAAAAAAAAATTGAATCGATGAGTCATCAAGAACTTAAACAATATGTACTAGAAATTATTTCTCATCAAATAAAAGATACTATTGGCAAAGAAGAGGAAATGGAAGCATGGAAAGAAATGTCAGATTTTTTTGGAGAACAATTTGAAATAATTATCTTAGAAATACAAACAAAATTCATTGACGATAAAAACGTAATTAATACAGAAATAGATTCTCAGAAACAAAGAATAGAATTACTTGAAAGGAATAATTTTGATCAAGAGAAAAAGGATATGTGGGATGACTAAAGTTTCCTGAATGGTGTAATAATTCAAATGCGATAAACAAAAATATGTCTTAATTTTAAAAAATAAAAATTAATCAAAGAACTTAAATTTTTTTGTAGAGAATTTAGTAAATGTTCTGATTACTGTTCTTAAAAATATTTTTTTTATTTTTTAAATGTATTGATAGAAATCAAATTTAATGATTTTATATGTTCTATATACTGTTCTTAATATAATATCAACTTATTTTTTTGTTGGCTTTTAGGCGCACTGATTGGGGCTGGAACAATATTAATTCTTGATATAAATCAACTCATTCCGCTAGAATTTTTAAAAATATAAAAGAATACTTTTTTTATTAAACAAAAAGGCGCTTCAAAAAATGAATCAACTGACTAATTTACAAAGCTATTTGGGAGTTATTTTGAAACTGAAATTCTCGACTTATTATATTTCAGTATTACCTAATACGCTTTCTTCTGCGCCCAAACGTTGTATTCAAATTTAATATGGCTTCTGCAGTTTTGCTGTTTGAAATCTCTTTTTATGAAAATCTTTAGTACCCGTTTTAACTTTTTTAATAAAGGGTTGTAAATTTTGAACTTTTCTGGCCAAAAACTTAAACTTAGATTTTTTCTCAAGTCTATATTTTTTATTATTTCAGGTGTCTTAGTAACATATGTTGTATCAGAAAAGCTTAGTAGCGCTGATTATTTGAATTTAGATGTCAAATTTAAAACTCCCTTATTTTTAATTCCTTTTTCATTTGCTTGTTATATTCTATCTGTTTCGCTTCGAAGTCTTCGCATATATCTCTTCACACCTTCAGTTAAGCATAGGTTCCGAACTCTTTTTCGTAAGCAATTTTTAAGTACTTGTTTTCAGCTTTTATTACCTTTTCGAATCGGTGATATCATCCGTATATATTTATTCCGTGATTATCTAAAAGGTTTATCTGAGTCTTCTCTCGTTTTTTTAGTGGAGAAACTCTTTGACTTTGCTGTTCTCTTCTTCATGATTTCATACTTCGTATTTTTTGGCTCATTCGATTTAGAATTTATATCTTTTCTTTCAAAATCCAATATTCCTTTACTTCTCTTATTAATTGTCTCGTCAGTTTTTGTTTTACCTTTCTTTGCTAATGTAATTTATCGTTATTTACTATCATCTAAGCTGAGATCTAGAAAAAAGGCATTGCTTCCTATTTTTTATCCATTGATTATCATGCAAGATGCATTGTATTCAAGAATCAGAAAGACATTTCTTGTTTCCCTATTCTTGACTTACTTGATTTGGGTATTTGATTGTCTTAGTTTCTCTTTTATTATTCTTAGTCTTAATCTTAACCTTCTTTCTACTCTCCTATTGGGTCCCCTCGTCTCACTTTCTTCCTTTTTTCCATCACCACCTTTAGGTATCTCGGGATCTGTTTCTGTAGGCTTTTATTGGTTTCAACAAGCATTAAATATTTCAGATGCGCTTCAATATTCACTTATTTATTCTCTTTATATCTATGCAACTTTTTGCGTTTCCACTATCATTGTGTGTTATCTGCCCAAACTATTTCGCATCCGAAACTTTAAATTGTAATGCTAATTACAGTCCTTGCTACTGATAGCTATGACATCGCATCGCCGGAATTGAACTCGTATTTCTTTGAGGAAGTATTACGTAATTATAGCTTAAATTCATTGCCACTTTATTTTCAAACTTTATCTCCCAGATCAAAAACTTATAATTGCAATAATATTACTGAGATTCGTTCTCTATTATCAAATCATTCAAATTTTGTAAATATTAGTCTAAATTCTAAGATTTATAAACATGTATCTATTTCTGACTTGCCCTTCATTTTAGCTTCCTATTTTTTATTCGGAACAATTTCTATAGGGTCAAGCTTCTTTAACGAGGAGGATGGAATTCCCGAATTTATATGCAAAATAAAGTGCCTTGATCGCTTATTTCTTATTGACAATTTTTGCTTCATCAATAATGGATCTGAAGACCGTACCCCTCAATTACTTAGCTCACTCTCGGAATATGATTCCCGTATTAACTCCAGAAATAATTCAGCCCCTAGTTCATACTCGCAAGGTTTTAAATCTGCTATAAAATTGTGTAATAAATTTAATTCTTCAAGTATTCTTTTGGTTCATTCCGATTTAGAGATCGATATTTTTGAATCATATAGATCTTGGATATACCGTTGTTTTATATCTTCTTCTTGCGGAATTTTACCTTTTAATAGTCATAAAAATATTCTATTGTCTAAACGATATGCGCGTTCTTGTATTTCTAGAATTTTTACATTCTTCAATACCGGTTTAGCCTCATTACTTTTATTCGGTGGCAAGCATATTGACTTCAATTCTTCTATAAAGATCTTTCCAAATCATCCTTCTTTAAATTTCCCAATTTCTAACGACTATACATTTGACCTTAGACTAGTTAATTACCTTTCAAAAGTATACGATATTTTTTGTTTACCTCCCCTCAAAATTATTAATCATGAGCGAACTAGTGGTAACAGTTCCTGGTCTAAAAACTTTGCCGCAATCATCAAATTATCAACAACTTTCTTATTTACGACTATTTCCTTATTTTGCTTAAAAAGATGACCAAGTTATTATTTATCGATTCATATCTTGATGAGTCACCTCACTTGCGTTTTTCGGATCTTACTGCATTTGGTTTATCTCATCCTGAATTTACATTTAGTCAATTAACTAAATACTTCTCTCTTTCCGATTTTACGGTAAAAATTACCTCTAGTGAATTGATCTCTAATAAATTGGATCGTGATTACTCTTTGATCTGGCCACTAAATTTATTTTGTAAGGATTTTTCTTTTTTCAAGGAAATTTTATTTAAGAAGAAATATTCCACTTTTGATATTTTTCTCCATGAAGATTCTCGAGAAGATCTTGTCCCGCCTCCTAATTGCATACAAATACGCCCATCTTTTTCACTGGAATTAGATTCTCGTCCAATTTTTATTTCGTCTTCACATCTTACTTTTATAAGATCATCTTTCCATTATTCTCTATTGCGCAGTAATAAGCCTCTTAGTCGTTCTTTTAATCAACTAACATCAACTGGTGATTGGTACAGTAAATCTTCAAGAGATAAGACTAAGCTTTTGAACGAGTTCAATTATATTCGTGAGCTACCACCTTCACTAAAGAGTTTTTACCCTTCTATAGATAATAATAGTTTTATTGAATCTAAATCTACATGTTCTTATAGAATTCAAAAAATCAATGGTTCGGATATGGCCAATTTGCTTATCTCCGATTCAATAACTTCTTCTATCGCTCGAGACTTTTCTTTGTTCATTAATAACTGGATTAACTCAGTTAATTCATCTGTTTTTTATGATTCTGATTGTTCCTTTTCCCATTTTTTAATTGAAAAGAATAAGCAACGTTTTGATTTAATTGTTCGTAATTCTGATTTTTATCAATTTCTTTGTTATTCTTCTCAAGTTTATAATCTTCCCTCACCATCATTACTTTTTCAAAATCTCCAAGAGTATTTTTCTGCAAACTCCAAGATAATAGATTCTTATAAATCAGGCGCTTTCCATGGTGATTTATGTTTATCTAATATCATTTATTGTTCTCTAAATAACTCTTTTTATCTTGTCGATCCTCGAGGCAAATCAGGCGGCCATTTTACTTGTAATATTCTTTATGAGTTAGCAAAATTACGACATTCAATTGTAACAGGATATGACTTCATAAATACATCAAATTATAAAGTTAATTTCTCCCCTTCTTCTGTTGATATCGACATACCTAAAAACACATCGACTTCTTTGTTAAATGAACTGTTTTCTGAGATCATTAAAAGATACGAAGTAGACCCTTATTTATGCCAAACTATTGAGGCCTCACTTTTCTTGTCTATGATTCCTCTTCATATTGACAATCCCCAAAAATGTCTTTTATTTTATATGTTAAGTTCGAAGCTCATCAATGTTTAAGTTGAGACTATATTTTTCTATTTTTATCTTATGCATACTTTTTTTAGCAATATCACTTTTCCCTCATAGTGGCACTTATCATAATAATTTTGCCGGTGTTCATCTTCTCGCAGCGGCTAGGAACATTAATTATACGAATTCTCTAACACCATATTCTTGGTATATCTCTGAAAATCATTATTCTTTATATAACCATCACCCACCTCTTTTCTTTTTGTTCTTTGGTTTGCTATCTCGCTTACCACTTGATAAACAATCATTCCTTCTACTTAGTAGATTCCTTACTGCAGTAATTCAATGTGTTTCTTGTTGTGTAATATATTATTCGTTTGTTGAGTTTTTTCGAAAATTCAAATACAAGCCCGATTATCAATATCTTGTGCTTGCTTCTTTTACTCCATTAGTTTCTTCAAGTTCTTATATTTATTCTAGTTTAACTACCACCGATTTATTTTCTTTCCCTTTTGCGTCACTCTCTGTCTATCTTTCCTTAAAATATAGAAAGATAAATAAGTACATATGTCTATTTATTGTCTTATGTCCTTTATTGTCCTACCAACTTACATTTTTAGCTTTCTTTTTTATTGTTTGTTTTAGCATTGTTAATCGGTTACGTCTATTAAAAGTAATTGGTCTTTTAACACTATGGTTTTTAGGAGTGTTATCTTTTTTGATTTATCATTTCACTCAAACTACTTTATCTCATGATCTAAGTGCATCCCCTTTACTAGCACAAGTTGTCAGAAACACTTTTTCTGCTCCTTCTTATAGAACTGATAGATTTTCTTCCATTTATGATTTACTTCATACATTATTCAAAGGGTTTGCATTTTTTATTCCACTTCCTATTATTGTTTTCTCATTTATTATTCTTATAATTGCCATCATACGTTTTAAATCTTTTACGAATACTCTGCACCTAAGTCCATATTTATATAAATCAATATCTCTTTTTCCTGTAATTCTTACTCCAATTTTCTTTACTGCTTTAACTCCTTATTGGTCTGCTTTGCATTCGTTTTCGTGGCTAATGTTTATCCCTTTATACTCATATATTGCGCTCATTTTATTTATCTGTCTAGAAAAGCTTTTTTTAAGGCGTAATATCAGTTTTATTCTATTTATTTACCTATTATGTTCTTCTATTCTCTTTACACATACAGCCTCACGAATCGTAAGTGCCCCGAATGGATTTAATCAATTTTCACAGTCCAACTCGAATAAATATAGATCTATAGACACTTCTTGTCGCCTTGATAATTTTGGTATGCTTGCTTATCTTGGTAGTTGGCCTTCTTCCATCCTAATTCATAAATATTATAATTATTCTAATAAGGATTTAATTCTCAAAGATTTACTAACTCCTATTTCACTCTGTCCAGAACGCATTAATTGATTTATCTTTTCCCTTCCGCAGGCCTTGGCTCACGTCTTGTTAATTCTGGAATTAAGCCTCCGAAGCCTCTTGTTCAGGTCCATGGACTTGAACTGTTGTTGTGGAGTATCTCTTCATTTTCATATAAATGCAATGATTCCATCGTTGTTGTGACACTTCGTTCTGATAATGTAAAGAATCTTTTGAACGAAAAGCTTTCTTCACTATATCCTTCGCAAAATATTGTTTGGATCGAGTTAGATAGTTTATCTTCTGGTCAGCTTGATACTTGTATAATCGCTCTATATGAGCTCAAAAGTGTTGGAACTTCCGATCAACCCTTAGTCATTCATAATTGTGATAGTTCTTTTGATGGCGCTTTTTTAGCTAATTTTTATTTAGAGTCCTCTTTTTCGGGTTTCATTCCTTATTTTAATTCTCTTGGTGAACATTGGTCTTTCTTGGAATTTGACAGCTCATCATCAATTTCTAGGATTGTTGAAAAAAATAGAATATCCAATAATTGTTCAATAGGAACCTACTCTTTTATTTCTTATCTTACATTTCTTAGTCTTTATGAAGATTATTTAGAATCTGTTGAGATTAAGGGCGAAAATTATGTCGCTCCGTTTCTAGATTTTCTTTTAAGTTACGACTATACCTTTAAAGCAATTCCTGCTCCTTCGCCACGAATCTATGGTACTTTAGCGGAGATATTGGATTCATTTTCTATTTCTTTTAATGTCTTGCTTGGAGAAAACTCTTCTACTGCGCATCAACGCCGAACTTTCATATTCGATATTGATAAAACAATTTCTGGTCCACCTTCCTCTTGCGGTGACTACAGTCAGTGTGTACCCATTGATCCCGTAGTAGACAAGCTCCGATTATTGTCTTCGTCTGGAGCATATATCATTCTTTTCACTGCTCGAAATATAAGAACCTTTAAAGGTAATATTGGTCTGATTAACAAATATACAGCACCAGTATTGCTATCTTGGCTCTCTAAACATGAGATTCCTTATGATGAAATCTATTTTGGTAAGCCTTGGGGTCGTAATCCACTTTATATCGACGACTTAGCTTTAAATCCGGATTCTTTTGTTAATAGCCCTTTTCTTTAGTACTAGGCTTAATAAAAACCAAAGAATTTACAATTGCTTTTTAAAATATCACAATTAATTCAGAACTATAAAAATATCTTTAACAGGAATTTGAACTTGACTTTTAGAAGTTACTTTTCCGTTTGGTAAACGAATAAATGTTTCTCCTTTAATGGGTATATTTTTCCTCTGTTTTTTAAAATTTTTCACGACGGATCGTGCTGTCTCTGTGGAGACTCCGAAACCTACAGGCATAATGATAATAAGTAAAAAGTAAATATCTTCAGTTCTGCCAATTCATTTAGCAGGGGGTTTAATGACTGTCTGATGTAGTCAATCTGGGAGTAGTGCTAACTCTTTCCCTTATGTAATTATTATAACCCTTGTGCTTGTTCTTGTGTGCCAATAATGGACACTATAAGTAAATACATATCTCCGCTCAACTTAGTTGCTATACCTGTATTCCATACTCTTTATATAAGGCATATAATCGTACTTTTTGGGTATTATAAATTCAAACAAATATTATTTTTTAAGTCATAATAATAAGATTAAATATTAATTAAAAAGTATTAGTAATTACTTAAAATTATTAATTAATAATAATTAAAATCTTCACGACCATGAAAAATTAATTTCACGACCACATCACGACCAGCAAAATGGTGGATATGAGTTATTCTGAAAGCATCTGATCTTCTGATTTCTTCAAAACAGTAGTCAGAGCATTAAAAAAGACCTCAGGTGAAATAACCTGAAGTCTGAACAACCCGTAATTGAACTCCCCGGGCGGGATTCGAACCTGCGACCAATCGATTAACAGTCGATCGCTCTACCGCTGAGCTACCGAGGAATATAGAATGAATTTAGCTCTTTAAAGTACCTTATGACAAGTAAAAGAATTAATTATATTGAAATTTTGATGGTTCTTGCCAGCTAGATAAAAAACCATTTTTCAATTCTGCTACCGCATCAGCATAAGTTAATTCTTCATAACGATGAGTAATCCACAAAGCTGATAAAGGTTTTTTATGGTCACTTGTAAGATTTTTAATAGTTTGTAAAACTTTTAATTGGCTGGTTTGATCAAGTAACGCTGTAGGCTCATCTAAAAGAATAAAATTTCTATTACTAATCAGAGCGCATGCAATAGTTAAGCGTTGTTTTTGTCCTCCGCTCAAAGTATGAACTGGCCTTTTTTCAAAACCAGTCATTCCTACCTGATCAAGCACATATTCAATTTTTTTATTAATTTCATTTTGACTTATATTCTGATTAATATTAATCAGAAGTTCACTCCTACAATTTGGCATCAATATTTGATGATCAGGGTTTTGAAACACCATGCCAACATTCGCATTGGAATCAATTTCACCATTTTTGGGTTTGATTATTCCATTAATTAATTTTAAAAGAGTACTTTTTCCGCTTCCGTTTTTACCTACGACCATCCAAAATCCAGGTTTTTTTATTGAGAAGTTACATTGAAAAATTAAATTTTCTTTCTCTCCAGGATATGAAAAAGAAACATCTCTAAATTTAATATGAGGTATTTCACTTTCAAGGGAATCTCGCATTAATTCTATCAATCTATATTTAGAGAAAACCCTGGTCTTTTAGCACCTCCTGCTACTGAAGATTTTTCATATATCTGTACAGAAATGATTTCTTTAGCTCTTACAGTAATTAATTTATCTTGCACTTTATCACAACTTAATTCGATCAAGTTTGAGGATTCTAAAGTTTCATTCATGGCAGTTTTTATTTCAGCATAAATTCTTTTAACATCATCAAATTCTTTCTTCTGAATTGAAAGTGGAAAAGGCGAATATCTCAGACTTAGTTCCAGAGAATACATAATAATTATAAAAACTACCTTTTATAATAGTAAATTTTTTTTATGCAGAAAGTTATTTTAAATTAAATTCTTTTGAGAAAATTTGATAAAAGATCTATAAATACATTTATCATGTATTTAGTAGATTGTATTTTTAATTTTTCAAAGATCATTTCATGGAAATAGCAAATGATATAACTTCTCTTGTTGGAAATACCCCGTTAGTTAAATTAAATCGAATCAGAAAGCATTTTAATTGCTATCCAGAAATAATAGCCAAACTAGAAAGTTTCAATCCATCAGCGTCCGTTAAGGATCGCATCGCTTATTCAATGTTATGCAAAGCAGAAGAAGACGGATTGATAAAACCAGATAAAACAACGTTGATTGAAGCCACAAGTGGGAATACGGGCATCGCATTAGCAATGGTTGCTGCAGCAAAAGGCTATAAATTGATATTAACTATGCCCGATACGATGAGTATTGAGAGGAGGGCAATGTTGAGAGCATATGGAGCTGAATTACAGTTAACGCCTGGGAAAGAAGGAATGAAAGGAGCTTTAGATTTAGCTAATGAGTTGTCTGCAACCATTGCAAATAGCTATCAATTTAATCAATTTGAAAACTTTGCTAATCCAGATATTCATGAAAGAACAACGGCACAAGAAATATGGTCTCAATCCAATAACAATTTAGATGGACTAGTTACAGGAGTAGGAACAGGAGGAACAATCACTGGTTGTGCACGTTTCTTGAAAACAGTTAATCCTAATTGCAAAATTTATGCTGTAGAGCCCAAAAAAAGTGCTGTGATTTCTGGAGAGAAAGCAGGATCTCATTCGATTCAAGGAATAGGAGCAGGTTTCGTGCCGAAAGTACTGGATACTAAATTAATTGATGAAATTATAAAAATAGATGACGATGAAGCATTTTATTATGGGCGTTTATTAGCTCGATTGGAAGGGCTTCTATCTGGCATCAGTAGCGGTGCAGCTCTAGCAGCAACTATTAAAATCGGTGAAAGGAAAGAACTAACTAACAAAAGATTGATAGTTATTCTTCCAAGTTTTGGTGAAAGATATTTATCAACAGCAATGTTTGAATCTAATACTTCAATTCAAGCCAGAAAAGATGGTTATCTTTAATCCATAATTTATAAAAATGGAAAAAAATTTATATGAAGAATTAGGCCTTAAAAAAAATGCAACCAGAAGTGAAATCAAATCTTCATATCGCTCTTTAGTCAAGCAACATCATCCTGATCAAGGGGGAGAAAAAGAACGATTTCTTGCAATACAAAATGCCTGGGAGACTCTAAATGACCCTATCAAAAAAGAAAAATATGATAGAAGTTTTGTCTCTTCCAGTTCATCATTTGATTCATTAAATGAAAATTGGGAAAAAAAAATCAATTCAAAAAAATATAATTCGTCAATTAAAGACAAAGAAGTTGAATCATGGATTAAAGAAATTTACACTCCAATCAATAGATTAATTAGTCAAATAATTAAACCTTTGAAAAACGAAATAAGAGAACTATCTGCGGATCCATATGATGACCAACTAATGGAAAATTTCTGCAGTTACATAAATCTTTCACAAAAGAAAATAGAAAAAGTTGAAAAAATTTATAACAAAAAAATAGTTCCAAAATCTATTTCACCTTTAGGCCTCGATCTTTATCATTGTTTTTCACAAGTTAAAGATGCACTATCAGAATTTGATAGATATACACAAGGATATGTAGATAATTACTTATTTGATGGTAAGGAAATGATTAAAGAAGCAAAAAGAATCCAATCAAAGATGTCTACAGAGAAAAAAAATAAAAACTTTTAGATAAAAAACTTTATTGCAAATATTCTTTAAGTTGTTCTAATTTCAACCAAACATCTGGAACAGGTCGGCGCCATCGAATCTGAGCATATTCGTCTTTGACTGAGAGAATCTCTCCAGGACCTTCAAACACATAATTAGGTAAATCGAGATCACTAGCTAGAGCCTCGATACTTTTTATATAATTTTCTCTATCGACAAAAACTAAGCTTCCTTTCTTGAGAGGTTTATTTGGAATAGAATCTGTCATAATAGGTACAAGAAAATTATTTGAAATTCATTATACAAAAACTTGTTTGAAAAATATTGAAAAAAATTTATACCGGAATAATAATTACAAACATCTAAAAAATTTAATAGCCTTAAATGATAAACATCAATATGATATGCGTCTTTTACTACTTGGCTGCACTGGATTTGTTGGGAAAGAATTAGTTCCAACACTACTCAATGAAAATCACGAAATATACATTGTAAGTAGAAAACCCATTAGTAAATTAAAGGTTGATTTAGATTTCAATAAGTTTAAGTTTTGTCAAATAGATTTATCAAAAGAAAAAAACTGGAATAACGAAAATCTTCTAAATATTTTGAGAGAGACCGATGGAATTATTAACCTGATGGGAGAACCCATAGCAGAAAAAAAATGGACTTCCGAACAAAAACAGAAGATTGAAAATAGTCGTATTAACACCACAAAATTTATGATGAAGACCCTTAAAAATTTAAAAATAAATCCAAAAGTCATTATAAATGGATCAGCAATAGGTTATTACGGTACAAGTTTGTCTGGTGAATTCACTGAAAATAGTAATGGAGGAAAAGACTTTTTAGCTAATCTTTGCAAAAAATGGGAAGCGGTAGCTGCTGAAAAACCATTTTTCTCAAGGTTAGTTATTTTTAGAATTGGAATAGTTCTAGAGGCAGATGGAGGCGCATTAGGAAAAATGCTCCCTATATTTAAAGTTGGATTAGGTGGACCAATTGGAGATGGTAAGCAATGGATGAGTTGGATTCATAGAACTGATTTATGTGCATTAATTACTCAAGCATTAGTTGATAAAAAGTATTCAGGAGTATTTAATGCTGTTGCACCAAATCCAGTATTAATGAGAGAATTTTCTCAGACTTTAGGCAAATGTCTGAATAGACCTAATTTACTTCCAGTGCCTGGAGCGGTTCTAAAAATATTGTTAGGAGATGGAGCAAAAGTTGTATTGGAAGGACAAAAAGTAATAAGCAGTAAACTAAAAAATTATACTTTCAAATATCCTCTTCTTGAGAAAGCAATTTACGCCTCCACCAAGAATTAATACCGTTTACTAAAGCACCAATAATAAGAATTGTTATCAATGGAACTACAAGAGGATTCCAAACTATCTGAATAAAATTAATAAAAATATATATGCCATTAAATTGCATGACGATTGCAAAAATAAAAAATATTGCAAAAAAAATGACTATAAATAAATTTATTAATAACAAATTATCGATAATTTGTTTTAACTTATTTTGATTATTCTCCTTAGTCATTTTTTATAACAATATTCATATCATCAACCATTTTAAGACAAGCATTGTTTTCACCCAGTCTTTTTTTAGCATTTTCATTACATGAGATCATAAACTTCTTATTCAGCTGTATAAGGTATATTATTTTTATGATCAATTTTATTGTCTGATTAATTTGATCATTCTTATCTTTATAATTAGTGGCACAAAAAACATATTTTCCAAGCAAACGTCTTTGAGCTTCTGCAAAAGTTCTTGTAAATTGTGGACCTTTACCTTCAATCTGAATAACCGGTTTTCCTAATCCAATCGCTTGCTCTGCTGCTGTTCCTGCCATGCTGATACAGCATCTACTTTTCAATAATATTTTGTCAAAATTATTCCAATATATATTCACTTCTAAAAATTTATATCGGAATTTTAAGAAATTATTATTTTTTATATTTTCTATTTTTAACCATCCTCTTTTTTGAAATATCTCCTTTATCTTTAATGAAGATAGAGCATTAACTATTGCAAAATTAAACTGAATTTTTTGAAAATATCTTAAATCTGACAATGCTTCTAATACCTCTAAAATAAAAACAAAATTATCTAAAATCTCAGGGAATCTACTTCCTGGAAATAATCCAATACTAAATTCAGCTTTATTTAATTCTTTGTTTCTAGGAAAAAACTTATCCATAAATGGGTTGCCTAAAAAAGACACTTTCTTTTTTAATTGCAATGTTAAATCATTAGCTGTAAGGGAATCTCTCGAATATATTTTTTTTGCTTTTTGTGAGAGCAAGAAAAATTTAGAAGGCCATGGTAATTTCAACTTCCCCTCATAATGGCTGGAATAAGCAACTAGATATGTAAAAAAATCTTTCTTACAAACCCATGCAAAAAAAACTGGCACAATATCTCCAACCACAAAAAAATAATCATATTTTTTTCTTATTTTAAAAGTTAAATATAATCTTTTTAAGACATAAAATATTTCTCCTCCTAATATCTCAGTAAGTCTTCCCTTTAAAGAATTATAGCCTATTCCTCCAGTTCTAAATTCTTTAGTTTTACCGATAATCTTAATTTGTTCTTTTTTGTAATGGCTTCCCATACCAACAATTGGCAAAGCATGAACAAAATAACCACTTTTTTCGAATTGTTTAGCTATTAGACTGCCAGATAGATCTTCTCCATGCCCATTACTTAATATTAAAATCTTAAACAATTTAAAATTCCAACCATTTTTTTACTTTGTTTAACTCAGGCCAATCTGGATATCTACTTAATCCGTCTTCAACAGATTCTTTTAACTCACTTTTCACATCTGGCATCATCATAGACATTTTTTTTATTAACTCAATATGATCCCTGACACCTTTATTATTGGTAGCCAAAAGAGCTAAAGACAAATTCATTCTTGCTTGTGGATCTTGCTGATTTAATCGAACAGCTTGTCTGGCAGCTGACAAAGCTTCTTCATTATTTTTCAAAAGTAATTGAAGCCATGATAAACAAGTCCAAGCAGCAAAATGATTTGGAATTTGCTGTATAATTTTTTGAAAATCTTGAACGATTGGAATTAAATCTTGCCCTGCTTTGTATCTTGATAAAGCTGCATTAAAATCCTCTTCGATGGGATTAATTTCGTTATTCATTATTTATTAAACTGCAAAGGAGCTTCCACAACCACAAGTTTGAGAGGCATTGGGATTTACAAAATTAAAACCACCTCCAATTAATTCCTTACTAAAATCTAACTGCATTCCATAAATATATAAAAGACTTTTAGGATCACAAACCACTTGAAAGCTTTGATCAGCTTTTAATGAATAATCATATACTTTATCATCGGGATTTATTTCATCAGTTCCTATAAAATCCATCGTATAACTCATTCCACTACAACCGCCTGATCTTACTCCTACCCTTAGTGCTTTTTTATCACTTTGGCCCTTCAATAAATTTGAAATTTGTTCTATAGCATCATTCGTAATTAAGATACCTTTGCCATCATCAGAATTTTTAATTTCCTGTTTAACTTCTACATTTTCCATAAACAAGGGATTTCTACTATTTATAATATAAAAACTTAATCGATAGGATGCATAGAACAAACGTTATCCAAACTTGATTTGTTATAATTCTAATAAAAAGTGAAAATTGCAATAGTTGGTTCTGGATTAGCTGGCCTTACAGCAGCAGTCAATTTAGTTGATGAAGGCCACGAAGTGGAAATTTTCGAGAGCAGGTCATTTTGGGGAGGTAAAGTAGGAAGTTGGGAAGATAAGGATGGTAACCATATAGAAATGGGTTTACATGTATTTTTTTACAATTATGCAAATCTTTTTAAATTAATGAAAAAAGTGGGAGCTCTAGACAATTTACTCCCCAAAGATCATACTCATCTATTTATTAATAATGGTGGTAATTTAAAATCTTTAGACTTCAGATTCCCTTTAGGTGCTCCATTTAATGGACTTAAAGCTTTTTTTACCACCGAACAACTTACTTGGGTAGATAAGTTCAGAAATGCCTTAGCTTTAGGGACAAGCCCAATAGTTAGAGGATTGATAGACTATGAAGGCGCAATGAATATAATTAGAAATCTAGATAGAATTAGTTTTAAAGAATGGTTTTTAAACCATGGTGGAAGTGAAAAAAGCTTAGAAAGAATGTGGGATCCTATCGCATACGCTTTAGGTTTTATTAATTGCAAAGATATTTCAGCAAGATGCATGCTAACTATATTTATGATGTTTGCTTCAAAAACAGAAGCCTCAAAACTTAATCTTTTAAAAGGTTCTCCGCATAAGTGGTTAACTCAACCTATTGTCGACTACATCACAAACAAAGGAGCAAAAATACATCTTAACCATAAGGTAGAAGAAATCATTTATGAAAAGGAATCTTCCTCTTATTCAGTAAATCAATTAAAAATATCTTCTCCTGAAGGAATTAAGGCAGTGTTTGCAGATAAATTTTTAGCTGCTTGTGATGTTCCTGGAATAAAAAAAATAATTCCAAAAGAATGGTATCAATTTAAAGAATTTGAAGGTTTAAAAAAACTTAGAGCTGTAGCTGTTGCCACAATCCAATTAAGATATGACGGTTGGGTTACTGAATTAGAAAAAGATAATACTGGAAACGAACCAATTGGACTAGATAACCTTCTTTATTCTGCTGATGCCTCTTTCAGTTGTTTTGCTGATCTAGCACTGGCAAGTCCAGCAGACTATAGAAAAAAAGATATGGGATCACTTCTCCAATGTGTTTTAACTCCTGGCGATAGATGGATGGGAAGATCCACAGAAAGAATTACAAAAGAAATAGATAAAGAGGTTCGCCGCCTATTCCCATCCTCAAAAAACCTTCAATTGCTTTGGAGTAACGTGGTACAAATTCCACAATCACTTTATAGAGAAGCTCCCGGTATGGAACCTTTCAGACCCGATCAAAAAACATCTATATCTAATTTCTTCATGGCTGGTAGTTATACAAAACAAGATTATATAGACTCTATGGAAGGAGCTACAATGAGTGGTCATTTAGCTGCCGCCGCAATTTTAGAGAAGAAAGCCGAATTAGCAAAAAATCTTGCAGTAAGTTAATTCATGGGTACTTGGCTAAAACATGATGTAATAACAGTTGTTAATGCGCCTCTTGAAAATGTATGGGATACATGGAGCGATTTGGACTCAATGTCACTTTGGATGAGCTGGATTGAATCTGTAAAAACAGTTGACGAAGAAACTAATACGTTACCAGATTTAACAGAATGGACTTTAGCGGCAAATGGCTTTAGGTTTAAATGGAAAGCTCAAATTACAGAAAGGGTTGAAAAAAGCAAACTTAAATGGAAATCAATAGGAGGTTTACCAACTGAGGGATCAGTAGTTTTCGAAAGTAAAACTGATCAAATCACAACGGTCAATTTAGCCATATCTTATGAATTACCAAAAATGATTGCTAGGTTTATGGAAGAAAATATTTTAGGCAAAATGGTTACAAACGAATTACAGGCAAATATTGATAGGTTCAAAGATTTAGTTGAAAAGAACTATACAAAAAATTTTTCTAATTAAAAATATTAATTGCTACATCTAGTAGTCCTTCAAAAGTATATTTTTGTGCCTGACTATCAACTCTTCCAAAAATCTTGTTACATATTTTTGTTGTCTGAGGTCCAATAGTTAATAACTTAATTTGGTCAAAATATTCTAACCATTTTTTACCAAGTTTTTTTTCTAGTAAAAAAGCAGCATTTACTACGGTTTTACCGCTTGAGAAAATAATTGCATCGACTTTTCGATTAGAAATAATATCAAGTGTGTCTTCCGGAATTGATTCAGGACATCTAGTTTCATATGCAGCAACCTCAAATACACGAGAACCAGCCTTTCTAAATTGATCTGCAATTAAATCCCTACCACCTGTTTGAACTCTTGGTAAAAAAACTCGAAGTCCATAACCAGATACTGGGAAATTATCAATTAAACTTTCAGCAACAAATTCTGGAGGTATGAAATCAGCCTTAATCCCAAAATCATCAAGAGTTTTTGAGGTTTTTTCTCCGACTACGGCGATTTTTGTTTTTTTAGAACATTCTTTTAATGAACTATTAAAGTATCTAAGTCTTTTATCCACAAATTTGATCCCATTACTACTGGAAAAAATAATCCAATGAAAATCATTTATTTGATTTAATGCTTCATCAAGAGGATTCAAATCATCAGGATCAGCAATACTTATTGCAGGTAAATCAAATACATTAGCTCCCTTGCTTATGAATATCTTTTTTATATCCAGTATCCCTTCTTTTGATCGAGTAATAATTATATTTCTTTGATCAAGGGGTAGATCAACTTTTGGCATCCTTTTCCTCAATATTATGATTTTGATTTTTATTTTTTAATTGATCGAGAAGTTTCAAGACTGATAATCCTTTATCAAGAACAACATCGTCTTTAAAAATTATCTCTGGAACTCTTCTCATCTCAATTCTTTTTCCTAAACTATGCCTAATAGAGCTTTTAGCAGTATTCAAGTTTTCAACAATCTCTTTTCTCACTTTCTCTTGAGCAGTTGAAGTTATGTAAATTTTACAGTGTTGCAAATCACCTGATAAATCAATCTTAGAAATATTGACGAAATGATCTCTAATAAGATCATTTTCTAAATCATTCTGCAAAATAAGGGTTATTTCTTTCTTCAAAAGAGAAGAAACTTTTGCAAGACGGTAATTATTTGGCATTATGGTTGTAAATTTATTGGGTTTGTCATCGCTTGCAAGACAAAATAAACAGTTATGAAAGCACTTAAGACAGAAGATATTAATCCTACTATTGTGAGAGGATTTGATCTATTCTTGAATAAAGGTTCAAGCAAAGCAACAAGTCCCCCAACAATGATAGATATCAAATACTTTGGATATCTCGAAACATTAGAGAAAAATTCGCCCATTAGCTCCACAAATAGATTACTTTTTTAGCTAAGTTTTAACAAACATTAAACAGCATGATTACATTATATCAATTTAGGCATAGTGCTTTTTGTTTAAAAACAAGAATGGCTCTTCATGCAAAAAAACTACAATATCGAGTTGAAGAAGTAACACCTGGAATAGGCCAATTTGAAATCTTTAAATTATCAGGTCAAAAACAAGTACCTGTAATAGTCGATAGTAATGATCAAGTTATTAATGACTCTTCAACTATTTGCGAATATATAGATAAAAAAAATAATAACAATCCACTTTTTCCTGAAGACCCAATATTATTTGCACAATGCAAACTAATTGAAGACTGGGCAGATACTACAATGGCTACAACTTGTAGAAAAGCTTTAATAAAATCTGCAATAGAAAATCCACAGCTAAGAACTGCATTACTTCCAAATGAAATACCTTCTTCAGTTAAAAGTATTGTTGATAAATTACCTTTTGAAAATCTTAGTAAAATTTCTAATGTAGTTTTGTCTTCTAAAGATAATTTAGAACTCCAAAAATTACTGGAAGCTTTATCAAAATCCTTGATCAACAAGAAATATTTAGTTGGAGATAGTTTTTCAATTGCAGATATTTCAATTGCTGCTCAATTATCCCTTCTTAAATTTCCAAAGTCTGCAGGACCAATTCTTTCAGGAGAGGGGAGCCAAGAATACATAAACAACCCTTATTTAGAAAATCTTTTCATTTGGAGGAACAACTTAGAAGAATATCTTTTTAGTGCTAACTCTCAATAAATTCAAACGTCAATTTATATTTATTTGTTTTTATAGCATGAATAGAAGGATCACCAACTTTTGAACCATAAGAAGCAACATATTGTACTCCACAAATTGGTGGTTTGATTGAATTATCAATTTCCAATATTTCTTCAGAACATTTTTGAAATTTACTAATGGTCTCTACCTGATTAATCCTTGAAGCACCTGGCTTATGTGCAGTTTGTATAACTAGCTCATCTGCGAAAAAAACATCATCATCTTGGATCTGATTTCTACCCGTAATTCTTGAATCGATATAAAAATCATCTTTTAAATAAGTAATTTGATTATTAATAGATTGAGGATCATTTACAACCTTGATTAAGGTATCACCAAATATTGCTTTTCCAATAGATTCAGAATTTTCTGCACGATTACCAACAACTAAATCTGAATCATTCTTAAAGAAATTTACTTTATAAATGACTGGCTCTTCTGAATCATTAATTATATCTTGAGAAGTAACAAGCCAATTCCCCTCGAACCAGTTAGGATAAATTAAATCCTCAGAAGTATCCGAAAATTTAAAATTTGGTAAATATAATTCTGGCCATTGACTTACACGATTTTCCAAAAACTCTCGTACATTAGTATCTACTAAAGCAAGAGAACTTTCTAAAAAAATTCCTTGAAAAATCAAGCAAAGAATTAATCCAAGAAGAATCTTCATTATGTCAAATCCACTAATAAGAGCATCAGATCATTATGTATTATTAGAGCCAGATTCAAAAGAAAAAATTGTATCAAAGCAAGAAGCAATTTTATGGTTGAAGCATTGGCTCAGTAAGACAGAAACACAAACAATATATCAAAATATAGAAGATCCTGATCAGGCATTTTTTGAAGAATTATTAGAAAGCACTTATGAATTAGAAATAAAATTAGGATACGTTATCAAATGGTTTGCAGTAAGAATTGAACCAGATTAACTAATTATTTCTTTATAAATTGCATTAATTATTTTCATAGCGACTTCTTCAATATTTTCCTTTTTTACTTGAATTCTTAAATCTGCTTGAGAATACAAATTTTCTCTAGATTGAAAAATGCTCATATATAAATCATTTAGATTCTTTCCCTGAAGAAGTGGTCTATTTTCAATTTCATTTTTCAATCTTTCAATTGCTATATCTTTGTCAAGATCTATCCAAGCAATTATTCCCTGCCTTAAGATTCCCCAGTTTTCCGATTTGGTAACTATTCCTCCCCCAGTAGAGATTACTAATGAAGGAATTTTGATAGTTTCTTTAAGGCAGCTTGCTTCTAATTCACGGAAATTATTTTCTCCTTCATCATTAAAAATTTGATTGATAGATTTTTTTGCCAACTTCTCTATTAACGAATCTAAATCAATATATTTATACTTCAATAATTCAGCCAGCTTTAAACCGGTTTGTGACTTACCAGAACCCATCATTCCTATTAAAAATATGCTTCTGCCCTTTAAAGTATGAATTGTTTTTTTGATAATGGATTGTTCCATAAAGACAAAAGCGTATTTAAAACCTTAAGATAGTATTATCGCAGACAGGTATGACTTCTACACAATCCAAACCATTACATGGAAAAGGACGTGAGTGCGTCATAACTAGACGTGCCTGCTTTAGTTCTAGTCACCGTTATTGGCTTCCTGAAAAAAGCCAAGAAGAAAATTTATCTCTTTTTGGAAATTGCAGTATTGCACCAGGTCATGGTCATAATTATGAACTTATTGTTTCAATGGGTGGAGAACTAGACTCTGATGGAATGGTACTTAATCTCTCTGATGTAAAACACTCTATTAAAGATAAGGTTACTGGACAATTAGATTTTCGTTTTTTAAATGATGTCTGGCCTGAATTTAATGTTAACAATCAAGAAGGTATTCTTCCCACAACTGAAGCATTAGTAAAGGTTATTTGGAGTCGTCTAAAGGATGATTTACCTCTTACAAGTCTAAGGCTTTATGAAAACCCAAATTTATGGGCAGATTATTTTGGAAAAAACATGGAAGCATTTTTAACAGTACAAACTCATTTTGCGGCCGCTCATAGACTTGCAAAAGAAGAGATTTCCTTTGATGAAAATAAAAAAATCTATGGGAAATGTGCCAGAGTTAATGGACATGGTCATAACTATCTTGTCGATATAACTGTAAAAGGAGACATTGATAAAAGAACGGGAATGGTTTGCGACTTATCTGCGCTCCAGGAGATAATTAATGATTTGGTTGTTGAACAACTCGATCATACTTTTCTAAATAAAGACATCGAATTTTTCCAGAATTGTGTTCCAACTGCTGAAAATATAGCTTTATATATTTCTGATATTCTAAAAAATCCAATACATGAACTTGGGGCAACATTACACAAAATAAGACTCCAAGAGAGCCCAAATAATGCTGCAGAAATTTATGTTGATCAAAAGCTAAACAATTCATTAAAGTTGAAAATTGAGAATAGTTTAGTCTCACAAACTTGAGTATCCCAAGAGTAATAATTTTTATAGCATCTAGTCTTGATGGGCGAATTGCATTTCCTGGAGGAGGAGAATCACATCTTGGAAGCAAAGAAGACAAAAAAATGTTAAATCAACACTTATCAATGGTTGACGCCACCATTTTTGGTTTAGGTACTTTAATAGCTCATCAATCAACTTACCTAATTAAAAATCTCAATGGTAATGACGAAGTAACAATATCAAAAAAACAACCAATTTCTATAGTTGCTTCAAATAGCAAAAAATTTAACAGTAATTGGGAATACTTTCGTCAACCAATTAGAAGATGGCTAATAAGCTCAAGTAAAGTTGATAATTCGTCGAATAATGACTTCGAGAAACAACTCTTTTTCGAAGATTCATGGAGTAAAACTTTAATTTCACTTAAAAAACAAGGGATAAATGATCTAGCTCTTTTAGGAGGTGCAAAACTTATAAATTCATTTATAAAAGAGGATCTAATAACAGATATAAAAATTACAATAATTCCGCAAATTATTGGAGGTAAATATACATGGATCCCTCCAGAAGACACAAATGAGATTTTTAATCTCAAAAGACTATGGGAAATAAAATCAATTAAAAATTTAATGAATAATGAAATCCATATTCATTACAAAAAAATTTGAAATAGATTCAATAATCAATGAACCAAAAAATACATAAAGTTGAAGTCAAATTGTCAATCAAGGAAATCTCCAAGGAAATATGGAATGAATTAACAAATGAAATCAATAATCCATTCTATGAATGGACTTGGCTTAAAAACCTTGAAATATCAAAAAGTGTCTCAAGAGAAACTGGTTGGCAACCTCTATATTTTGTTGCTTTTAATAATGATGAAATATTAGGAATTGCTCCACTTTTTTTAAAAAATCATAGCTATGGAGAATTCATTTTTGATCAATCTTTTGCCAGATTGGCGCAAGAGCTGAATTTAAATTACTACCCTAAATTAATTGGAATGAGTCCTTATAGTCCTGTAAATGGATATCAATTCCTTTATAAAAAAAATGAAGATAAGAAAGAAATTACAAATTTACTCATAAACTATATCGAAAGCTTTGCGATTACAAACAAAATTTTAAGTTGTAATTTTTTATACATTGACGAAAGCTGGGGCAATCATCTTAAATCTTTGGGATACCATAAATGGATAAATTCCAGCAGTGAATGGAGGAGTAATGGAGAAAAGACTTTTGATGATTTTCTTTGTAGATTTAACTCTAATCAGAGAAAAAATATCAAAAAAGAGAGGAAATCAATTACTAAACAAGATGTAAAAGTAGAAATTTTTAATGAAGATGATATCAACGAAGAAATCCTCAATAAAATGCATAATTTTTATGAACAGCATTGTTCTAGGTGGGGAGTTTGGGGAAGTAAATATCTAACATCTACATTTTTCGAAAAAATTGTTGCTAATAAAAAAAATATCTTACTTTTTAGCGCATCAAAAAATGATTCAAATGACATTTTTGCTATGTCGATGTGCGTTAAAAATAAAAACAACTTATGGGGTAGATATTGGGGTAGTCAAGAAGAGATATCTAATTTACATTTTGAATTATGCTACTACCAGCCAATTGAATGGGCAATAAAAAATAGTATCCATTTTTTTGATCCTGGAGCGGGTGGCAAACATAAAAGGCGGAGAGGGTTTTTTGCAAAAAGCACCATTAGCTTGCATAAGTGGTTTGACAAAAATATGGAAAATATAATTTATCCTTGGCTAAATGAAGTTAATAAACAAACCGAGAAGGAAATTGAATTTGAGAATAATTCTATACCCTTTAAATAAAAAATTATTTGGCTTTTCTAAAGATTATATTAGTAATATAGTTTTTATTAACTTCTTATAATGGATTCTAGTAAAAGTTTAGATGAAAAAATAAAGATTGATAATAATCTATCCAACCGATATATAGATTTAGATCCAAACGGATATTTTATTATAAAAGTAGATTTAGAAGAAAATAAAATAATTTTAGAGCACTTTTTAAATAACATCGATGAAGAAGGCTATGCTCTTGACCCAGAAACAAATGAACCAATTAAGTGCGACTCTCAAAATAAAAGAGTTAGTAATGAAGTTTTTAAAGGTATTAGTGCAAAACAACTTGGAATATTGATCACTGAAGAAAGAAATGACTTAATAACCAGATTCGACCATGCTCTTTATATAGGCCGGGAACTACAAAAAGCAGAAGAATGTTTATACAAAAAATTGCCCTATATCCAAGATTAAGAAATTAAACGAAAAAATCTAATCTTTTCATCTGATGTTAGATTTAATAAAAATAAAAAAAATTAATGAACATCATTTTCTATTTTGCATTTATTGGTTTTGGTTTTGGAGCTGCTTTCGCATTAGATAAGCTCTTAAGAGCAGTTAAATTAATTTAAAAAAACTACAAAATTTTAATAGTCTCTCCATACAAATCATATTCATCAGCAAAAGAAATATTTGCTTCAACAAATTTACCAATATAATTTTTCAAATCAATTTTATCTTTAACAGATAAAGTGACAGCTCCGTCAATTTCAGGCGCAAAATTGTAGGACCGACCTATTAATTCGTTATTCTCTGATATTTTTTCAACCAAAATCTTCATTTTTGAACCAACATATGTCTGATTTTTATCTTTAGAGATATTCTGTTGAACTGAAATGACGTTATCTTTTCTTGCCTCTGAAACCTCTGGAGGTACTTTATTTGGCAAATCAAAAGCTGCAGTTCCTTCCTCAGGAGAAAAAATAAACACTCCTACGTGATCAAATTTGTGCCTATCCAAAAATTCTAGAAGATGTTCAAAATGTTCTTTTTGTTCTCCCGGGAAACCAACAATAAGACTAGTTCTTAATACAGCAGATGGGATTTCTTCTCTAATTTTCTCCAAAATTGATTCATTCAAAGAAGCTTGCCAAGGTCTATTCATACTCTTTAACACATCTGGATGACTATGCTGAAGTGGCAAATCAAAGTAAGGTACTATATTCTTTGAATCTTTGAAAGCTCTAATAACTTCATCGGTTAAACCTGTTGGATAAGCATAATGTATCCTTATCCAAGGAATTGGAACTTTAGAAAGCTCATTCAAAAGTTTGGCTAATGATGGTTTTCCATAAATATCTTGACCATAATTAGTTGTTATTTGACTAATTAATATAATTTCTTGAATACCCTTTTTTGCAAGACTTTTGGCTTCTGAAACTATAGATTCTATTGATCTACTTCTTTGAGGCCCTCTCAACTTAGGAATAATACAAAAAGCGCAATTATAGTTGCAGCCTTCAGCAATGCGAAGATAAGCAACAAATTTATTTTTATCTACAAAACGAGGCATTTCCTCATCTGCAATAAATTCAGGTATTTTTGAAACTTCATTAACGATTTCCCCTTTTTCTACTCTGTCTAAAACCTTGGCTATCTTTTGATAATCTCCTGTTCCAACCAAACCTTTTATTTCAGGTATTTCTTTTATAAGCTCATCTTTAAAATGCTGAGCCATACAGCCTGCAACTATTACTTCCTTTCCTTGATTTGTATATTCTAGAATTTTTCTAATAGACTCTTCTCTAGCTGTTTCAATAAAACTGCAAGTATTTACAACAACAATATTTGCATCATTTATATTGCCATCAACTTCATAACCCTCTTTATCTAATAAGCCTTGCATATGTTCAGTATCAACAAGATTTTTCTCACAGCCAACATGACTGAATGCAACCTTAAATAGTTTTTTGTCTTTTACATTGAGACTATTTTGTTTCACAACTTGAAAAATAAGAATTAAAAAATTTAAACAGCATTTTGTATATAACTCTCATGCCAAGATAATATTAGGATAGATAATGTAAATAACAAACTTTCTTTTTGTATGGCCCCAAAGACTTTAACCAGAAGAAATAAAAAAGATTTGAAATGGCCTAAAATCATAATCGCAATTCTTAGCACTATAGGCATAGTTGATACAGGTTCGATTACTTTAAAAAACTGGGGATTATTTACTTCGCTTTCTTGCCCAGGTATACAAAATGGGTGTGAAACAGTTTTAAATAGTCCTTGGGGTACTTTATTTGAAAATAATCAATTTAATATACCTCTTTCATTAGCTGGATTCATAACATATTTATCAATATTAATTATCACAATAATACTATCGCTTAATTTAATTTCCCCAAAAGAAAAACTAAATAAGCTTTTATGGTGGTTAGTATTTCTAATTTCTTGTGCGTCATCAACATTTAGCTTTTTATTGATAAATATAATGTTTTTTAAGATTCAAGCATATTGCTTTTTTTGTATACTTTCAGCAATTTTATCGTTTTCTATCTTTATAATTTCTATGATTGGAGCAAAGTTCGAAAGTAGAGAACCAATGTTTATTAGAGGCTTTATTGTAGCAATTAGTGTCTTATTGGGGGGCCTAATTTGGTCAACAAACGTTGACCCCTCTAATGCTATAGATATTGCAAGTCCCACTGAAAATTTATCGCCAATAATTACCACTTCAAGCTCTCCCCAAAAGATAAATTTTGCAAAATTTTTAAGTGAAAAGAATATTGTTATGTATAGCGCGTATTGGTGCCCGCATTGTCATGATCAGAAACAACTATTTGGTAAAGAAGCAGTTCAACAATTAAAAGTAGTTGAATGTGCCATAGATGGGGAAAATAATGAGTATGAGCTATGCGAAACGAAAGGAATCAGTGGATTCCCTTCTTGGGAAATAAATGGAGAAATAATTAGTGGCACTCGCGACTTGAATGAATTAGCAACAAAAACTGGCTATCAGGGAGATACTAATTTTTAATAAATCTTTTATGAATTTTTTGATTTAATTGTTGTCTAGTATGGCATTCCCAATTTTCATCTTTAACTGGAAAATCATCTCTATAATGGCCCCCTCTACTCTCTTCTCTAAATAAACAAGCTTTTAATAAAGTTAAAGTTGTTATTTGCCTGTTCTTTAAATCAAGTAAAAGATTCAATGCCCTTCTATTGGGTTCATTAAGTTTTATTTTTTGATTAAATTTTATTTTTTCGAGAGTACTAAGTAAAGTATTTTTTTGTAATTGAGAAATATCATCTTGAATATAAGATAGAAATTTACTCATATTTACTTTGTTTCGAGAGACACCTAAATATGACCAACATAGTTTTCTTAATTCATCAATTTTTTCAGCAATTTTAGAAATTTGATCTTCTTTCGGATCTTGAATATCTAACTCTTGAAATGATCTATCAAATTCTACAAATTTAGGAGGTTCATTCAAAACAATCAAAGACATTTTTCTTGCAAAAACAAGGCATTCCATCAGCGAATTACTTGCCAATCTATTAGCACCATGCACACCCGTTGAAGCAACTTCTCCTACAGCATATAATCCTTTTCTTGTAGAAGAAGCATTTAAATCAGTTTTTATACCTCCCATCCAATAGTGAGCTGCAGGAGCTACAGGAATAACTTCATTTAAAGGGTTAACGCCATAATCCAGACATCTACTTAAAATAGTTGGAAATCGCTCTACAATTTTTTCTGGAACAATATATCTGAGGTCTAATCCAACATGATCAACTTTATTATCATGCATATTCTTCATAATTGCTCTACTAACCTGATCCCTTGAAGCTAAATCACGATCTTTAAGATTTTCCACGGGGCTTTCGCCATTTTTATCAACTAAAATTGCACCTTCTCCTCTAAGTGCTTCAGATATTAAGAAGCAAGGAGCTCCATAAAATTTTAAAGCGGTTGGATGAAATTGAACAAACTCTAAATCTTCAATTGCAGCACCTGCTTTCCATGCTAGTGCAATTCCTTCTCCAGAGGATTGAGCAGGATTAGTTGTATTAGTAAATAAATGCCCGCCTCCACCCGTAGCCAAAACAACTGCTCTCGATTGAATCCAATATAAATTCGCTCCATCAAGGACCTGAACTCCGGTACATTCTTCATTTTCAATAAGCAGTTCAGTTACTCTTACACCCCTACAGTGCAGAATATTTTTTTTATTTTCAACATGATCCTCTAAAACTTCAACTAATGCTCTTCCAGTTCGATCTTTGACATGCAATACTCTTCTTCGAGAATGAGCTGCTTCTAAAGTAGTAGCTAGTTGATCAAAACTTTGATCAAAAATCATCCCTAAATTCTGCAACCTGTCTACACAACCTGGGGCTTCTTTAACTAGCATTTCTACAGCTTGAAAATCACATAGTCCATCTCCTGCTTTTAAAGTATCCTCTGCATGTAGATCAAATGAATCATCTTGTCTAACAACAGAGGCTATTCCTCCTTGAGCCCATCTACTGGAAGATACCTTACTAGTATTTCTATTTAAAAGAAGAACTTTTAAATTTGCGGGTAATTCAAGACAAGTCATAAGGCCTGCAGCTCCAGCACCTACAACGATTACATCCCAATTATTTATTGGTATCGGTTCTTGCGAAAATGGAGGCCTTAACATTAAACCAATCCGCTAAGAGTTGGTTGCAGAATTGCTAAAAAAATAAAAATACCATCAACAATTAATGTCGTTTGAATTACATAACTAGAAACTAAGAGCGCTTTACCACTAGTAGTATTAATTGTGGCAGAATCAAAAATTTCTTTTGAAATAAACCATAGTATAAGAGCAACAAAAACAATAATAGATAATGATTTAGTTTGGATAAGGTTCTCCGAGGTTTTTTGAAGAATTTGAGGTGCAGTTTCAGAATCTGCTGTAATTACCTCCCTCCATTGATCCATGATTCCGATTAAAAATATTGTAATGTCGGTAACTGCAGTTCCTAATAAAGAAGAGATATAAAAACTTGAACCTATTTTCCAATTAGTACCAAGTCCAATTAAAGCTAATGGGAGAACTACAGCTTCAACAGGTATGTGTAGGATAGGAAATGGGCTTAACCATCCCCAGAACAAACAACCACCAAGCCAACTGCCTGATACTCCAAATAATAATGAACTAACAATAAACCACTTATTTGATTCTTTCTGATTCAAAACAAATGCCCCTAAGAGAATAACAAAAGTAAAACAAAGAGCACTTATTGGTTCTAATCTAACCCAAGGGGCTTGAACAAAAATAGGTAAAATTACAAAAAAAGAAGACCACAACCTTAAAGAAATTGGCCTTGATAAAAAAGTACTTTCTTTTAAATGAAATGTATTATGCAATTCATAATTAAATTTATTTTTCACTTCTGAATGTTTTGTAATTAATTCTTCCAATTAATAAGGTTTATAAGGTTTATCTTAATTAATTTAAATCGTGTTTTTAAAAACTGCGAATATCATATTTTAATAAATTAAAGTCCCTAAACTCCCAAATTTAATTCTACATTTTAAAAGTATTTAATACACTTTGAGTCATTTATAAGTTTAAAATAAAAATAAAGAAGAAAATTTGGAATTTAATTGTGTGGCATGAAATTGATTATAAAGAAGATTCAAATGATCTTTTGGTTCCCAATATTACTTATAAAATAAATCCAGCAGAAATTGATAGTGTCGAAGCAAATTCGATTGCACAAGAAATAGGATTTGAATCAGGTGATTCCATAATTAGTATTAATGGAAAAAAACCAAGAGATTTAATTGATTATCAGATTCTCATAAGTGAAGAAATTTTGAACATTTCAGTTTTAGATAAAAATAATAAAATTCATAATGTAAGTATCGAAAAAGATCAAGATGTCACTTTGGGTATTAATTTTAAAGATGCACTTTTTGATTCAATCAAGCAATGCAATAATAAATGTCCCTTTTGTTTTATAGATCAACAACCAAGCGGCAAACGAAAAAGTCTTTATATAAAGGATGATGATTATAGATTAAGTTTCCTTTATGGCTCTTATCTAACTCTTACGAATTTACAAAAAGAAGACTGGGATAGAATATCTACGCAAAAATTATCCCCACTATTTATTTCTGTACATGCGACTGATCCTGATACTCGAAAAAAATTATTAAAAAATAAAAGAGCAGGAAAAATTCTTGATCAAATTTCCTGGTTTCAAGAAAACTCTATACAAATACACGCTCAAATTGTTGTTTGTCCCGATATAAATGACGGAAATATTCTTGAAAAATCAATTTTCGAACTTGCAAAATTCTACAAAGATACCTTTCAAACTGTACTTTCAGTTGCAATCGTTCCTGTTGGCCTTACAAAATTCAGACCTGAAAATGATGGCTTGAAATCAATAACTTCAGAATATGCTATGAAAACCATTCAGCAAGTAGAAAAAATTCAAAAATCATTAATTAAAAGACTTGGAACTCGTTTTTGCTGGCTATCAGACGAATGGTATCTAATTGCTGGCGCAAATTTGCCCAGTTATAAATCTTACGAAAATTTGCCACAAGAATCTAATGGGGTTGGATCAATTAGAAGTTTTCTCAAAATATTAAAAGAGAAAACTAAAAACTTGCCCCAAACAGTCAAAAAGCCTAAAAAGGTTAGTTGGATTGTTGGTAAATTAGTTTATGAAGCTCTTATTCCTATAGTTAACAAATTAAACTTAATTGATGGACTGACAATAAATTTATATGGTTTACCAAGCATCTATTGGGGGCAGGAACAAGTTGTCACAGGACTTCTAACTGGACAAGATCTTATTTACGGGCTACAAAATAAGGATTTGGGAGAGACTATTTACATACCATCAATCATGTTGAAGATTAATACTGATTTATTTTTAGATGATAAAAATATTAAAGAAGTGGAAAATCAATTAAATACCAAAATTTCCGTTCTTGAGGATTCAAATGATATTATAGATACTTTGATTGGCAAATCTAATAAAACTAATACTTAAAAAAATGCTTAGAAAAGTAATAAATATTATATTATTTTTGCCTTTTGCTGTTTGTATTAACTCCGTCAATGTATTATCGAGCGAAACAAGAGGTGATTTAAATAAGCTTTCAGAAGAAAAATTAAATAAGCATTTTATTAGTTATCAAGATATAGAAAAACTTGTCTTAGATAATCAAGAATTGAAATCCTTACAAAATATAGTTACCTCTGCAAGCTTTAATCTTTCAACTCAAATTGCAAAAAGATACCCATCCTTAGATTTTCAGATTAATGGATTGCCAAAATATGTCTCAGGAAGAAAGTACACTGACAATTCACAAACTTTAAAAACTTCACAATTTACAACTAATCCTTCGCTAAACATAAGATGGGATTTGATAGACCCCCTCAGAGGATCAGAAATTAAAATTGCTAAAGACAATCTTAAAATTGCACAAAATAATTTTGAGATTAAGAAAAAAGATTTTATTCAAGAAGCAAGAAAAAGGTATCACAAATATCAAAAGTCATATCAAGATATCCAAAATAAAAAATTTACGCTTGATTTATCAAAAACAAGTTTGAATAATGCTAAAGCAAAGTTAGATTCTGGAATTGGTACAAAGTTTGAAGTTCTTGAAGCAGAAGCTCAGTTATATCGAGATAAACAATCTCTTAACACAGTGAAAATTGAAAATGAAATTAACAAAATTGCATTAAAAGAGATTCTTAACATTAAAGGAGATCTTGAAATTAATAAAAAACAAAATTTAATAGGTTTCTGGAATCACGGATTGTATAAAAATATTAATGAGGGTTTAGATAAAAATATTTCATTAAAAAACTTTCTTCTTCAAAAATCTATTAAACAGAGCCAAGCAAGAAGTTTTTTATCTCAAAATAAGCCAAAAATTTATATTAGCAACACATTTTCTAGTACATTTTCCAAGGGTGACTCTCTAAATACTAATATTGATTCTGAAAAATCAGAGTCTAGTTACACTAATACAATAAGTCTTAATCTTGCATGGAATATTTTTAATGGCGGGCAAAATAAAAACTCTTACAAATCAAAAATGGCAGAAGCCGAAGCAGAGGAAAATGCTTTAAAAAATCTAAAAAATATTTTGAATTCAAATATTAGTAAGGCCTATTTGAATCTTAAATTAAATGAAGATGAAATTCTTTCTTCTCTCAAAGAAATTGAATCTAGTAAAGAGTCTGTAAGGCTTTCCAGGCTTAGATATGATGTAGGAATTTCAACTCTCAAAGATGTTCTTGTAAGACAAAGTGAGTTAAGTAATGCAAAATCAAAAAATATTAATGCTATCTTCAATTACAACTTGAATATAAATGAATTAGAAAGATTAACTTTTCTTGAAATAAGTCAAAATTGTTTAGATTACACTAATAACAAAACTAAAGATAAAGATTCTATTTGCAATATTTCAAGATGAATCAACTAAATTTAACTAATAAACAACTAAGTGAATTAGATTCCTTATTTGAATTAGTTAGTCAAAGGCAAATAAAAGATTTTGGCAATATTAGTGCTAGCAATAAAGCAGACGGCTCATTAATAACAAGTTGTGATTTATGGAGTGACAAAACAATAGTAGATGGTCTAGCTTTAATAGCTCCAAACGAGGGCGTCCTTAGTGAAGAAGGAGGGAAGTCCATACCTAATACAAAAGCATATTGGGTGGTTGATCCTCTTGATGGAACAACAAACTTTGCTGCAGGTATTCCATATTGGTCCATATCAGTAGCAAGATTCGTAGATGGTAGACCACAAACTTCTTTTTTAATAATCCCCACATTGAAAAAAAAGTTTGTAGCTATTAAAGGTCAAGGTGTTTGGTTAAATAATAAAAAAATACACCCAAACCAAAATAATTATCAAAGTGAATGCATTTCTTTATGTAGTAGATCAATAAAAATTTTACAAAAAAAACCAAACTCAGTATTTCCTGGGAAAATCAGACTCTTAGGTGTATCGAGTTTAAACTTAACAAGCGTAGCGATGGGACAAACTTTTGGAGCAATAGAATCAACCCCTAAGATATGGGATATTGCAGCAGCATGGCTATTATTAGAAGAACTCAATTGTTCTATAATATGGTTAGAAACAAATCCTTTGGATTTAGTTACCGGACAGAATTTGAGCGATGTTAATTTCCCATTAATTGCTTGTAAATCAATAGAAAAAATTAAGATATTAAAGCCATGGGGTAACTTATTATTAGAAAAATAGTTGCATCATACATAAATAATTGCTTGAAAAATTACTTAATTAGATACAATAAAAAAATATATAAGATAAATATTTGAAGAAACTTAATCTGCAGCGCAGTTCAACTTGGATACTGAAAAGTTTGTGGGGAGCTTGTGAGAGATGGAGCAAATCAGATTGTATTGATTTAAGTGCTGCATTTGCTTACTACACACTACAATCATTTTTTCCTATTCTTCTAATTTCTCTTTCAATAGCATCATGGTTTCTAGGAAAACAAGAAGGTTTAGATCAAGAAATTATTACTATTGCAGCTCAAATTTTACCTCCTTCGGTAGTTGATTTAGTAGAAACAACATTATTTAAACTAATTGATCAAGGTTTTGGGGCCGGTATTCTAGGAGCTATGTTTTTGCTTTTTACAGCAGGAAATGCATATTTATCTCTCCAAAGAGGTTCAGATAGGCTCTGGGAGGACGAACTCCCCTCTAAAAAAGTAAATGCTGCCTGGAGAGAGCAAGCTTCAAGGTTTCTCCGTAATAGAGTTGAAGCTTTTCTAATAGTATTTTTTATAGGATTCTTAATGGTGCTTGATCAGATTAGCGCGAACCTTAGGATGATACCAAGTAACGTTTTAGAAAATATTTCTAACTCTAATAATATAGTTTCTGATTTATTGCTAAAACTACCACTTTTACAAGTTGGTCAATTTGCAATACCATTAGTTGGCTTTTCTCTAATGGCGCTTTTATTACAAGCACTGTTGCCTAGTAGAAAAGTCCCTTTAAAACCACTATTACCTGGATCTTTTCTTATTGGAATTGGCTTAACCACTTTGAACCTAGCAGTAAGCAAAAGTATTCTTTCGCTTGGCACAAGATTCCAAGCATACGGTTTTATTGGAGGTTTTCTTGTGCTTACTTTATGGGTATGGCTTTTGGGAGTTATTTTATATTTCGGACAGTGTTGGAGCGTAGTTATTGCTAGTATGACTTTATTCAATAAAAAAAGATATAGAAGGTAATTATAAATAAGATGAATTATTTTCTTAAAGCCAATAAAAATTTGCTTACTTATTCATTGATAATAATTATATTTATACCAATTTTTGGAATTAACTTTTTCATTAGTTTCTTGGGTAATATCTTACTACTCTTATTCCTAGTTCCACTTTTATTATTAGTTTTAATATTTATAGGTTTTAACTCTTACAAGTCAAAAATTAATACATGTAGTAGTTGTGGTGCAATATCCTTAGAATTTAGTGAAACCTGCATGCGTTGTGGTGCCGATTTAAGAAATATTAATCAAAGTAATAAATTAGATACAAAGCCGAGCGAAAGTACTATTGAAGTTGAAGCAGAAGAAATAAAATAGATATCTAACCTATCCCAATTTGTCTAAGAATACTTTGTCCAGTAATTAATTCAGTACCAAGACCAATCAAAATACCCATCATTGCCATACGACCATTCCAAGTTTCTGCAAAATTTACAAAGCCAAATCTTGGTTGATTGTCATCATTCATAATAGACCAAAGTGCATATCTTATAATTTTAACGTTTTACGGAGAGATTTATGATAAATAATAAACTATTTATTTAACATGTCTAACACCATCTACAGGTCGATACTCATCACCAGTTAATTCTTCAAATACAATAGCTGGTAATCCTGTATCAAACATAGTTTGCAATGCTTCCTTTAGCATAGGATTCCAACCTCCAGTACTAACTTTGCCATGTCTTACAGTCCAATCCCAAGTTCCTTGCAAATCTCTTGGTAATCTACCTTCTCTATCTCTTCGTGCTACTAAATCTAAAGACTCTACTATTCCGACAATAACTGGATTTTTTCCGTAAGAAGGTGTAAGACTTAGTTCAAGCCTGACTGGATCTTCTTTAACCATTTTTAAACGGAACCTCGGCGGCAACTTGAGAGATCTTATTACAGCTGAAACAATTTTAGTTCTTAATTCCAATTTTTTTTCCTTAAATTTAATTAATCTGTTGTTGAACCCTTTTCTTCTAAAGTAGGATCATTATCGTTTGAAAACCTTACTGTTAAAAGCTCCTCTTCTGTTATATTTCCTGATTTATCTAAGAGTTCTGGATGAATTGTATATTTTTTTTGTTTTAAATTAGAATTTCTGAAACTTTTTCGATCTGTCCCTGATATACCCCAACCATTAGACATTACTTTAAATGCTTTCCACACTAGGTAGGTTAATGCTGCAGAATATATAATTGGAAATAGAATAGTCATTACATTTATAAATCAATTAGATACATGATTAATATCATAGCCCGAAAAAAAGCAAATTAGCTAATATAAATTAAAAAATTTTTTTTCTAAATTCAGTTAAAAATTTTTAGTAGAAATACCAGAAAAACTAAAGTAATGCAATTAATTTATTCGAAAAGCATAAGAAAATCAAAATTGACGCACTTCAACCACAAAAAAATATTACTCTCCTCAGTAATCGCAATGGGTATCATCTGCCCCACAAATGTAATATCTCAGCCAGTAATTAAACAAAAACTTAATGAAGTTGATATTTATTCAAACAAATCTTTCATAACTAAAGCTGTAGAAAGAACCGGTGCTTCTGTAGTAACAATTGACACTCAAAGATATGTTCAAAAAAGAAAATTTCCGAGGAATTCTCCACTATTTATAGACCCTTATTTTGAAAGATTTTTTGGTTTAGATTTCCCCAACGACAATCGGCCAAAGATAGAGCAAAGCCAAGGCAGTGGATTTATATTTGCAGATGGCTTAGTACTGACTAATGCTCATGTTGTAAATAGATCAGATAAAGTGATTGTTGGTTTAACCAATGGCAAAAAATTAAAAGCAAAACTTATAGGTCAAGACTTTTTTACTGATTTAGCGGTTCTTAAAATTGAAGGAAAAGGACCGTGGCCAAAAGCAAAATTGGGAGATTCTTCAAAAATTAAAGTTGGTGATTGGGCAATAGCAGTTGGGAATCCATTTGGACTGGAAAACACAGTTACACTTGGCATTATTAGCAATCTCAATAGAAACGTAACTCAATTAGGAATATATGATAAAAAACTTGAACTGATACAAACAGATGCTGCAATTAATCCTGGAAATTCTGGAGGTCCACTGTTGAATAGTAATGGAGAAGTAATTGGCATTAATACCTTGATCAGATCAGGTCCTGGAGCAGGTTTAAGTTTCGCAATACCTATTAACAAAGCTAAGGAAATTGCCTATCAACTAATAAAGAATGGTAAAGTAACCCATCCTATGATCGGGATAAGCCTAATAGATGAAAATAATCCTAAAACAAATAATAATATCGTTAGAGTTGGTTATGTAGTGCCAAATAGTCCAGCTGAAAATAGTGGAATTATGGTGAACGACATTCTTATAAAAGTAGGTAACAAAGATATTGAAACAGCTTCAGATGTTATAAGTCAAATAAGTAAACATGGCATTAATAAACCAATAAATATAATAATAAAGCGCAAAAATAAATTGATTAGATTAAAAGTAATACCAACTGATATTACTAATCTGCAAAAAAACTAAAAATTTCAACCGTCATTATGTTTAAGTATTTCCACACATCTAGAAACACAATTACTATCTTTTATATCACAGGTTGAAATGCATTCAAAATAACTTTCAATAGGATCAGAAATTTGAAACTGTTTATCTTGAAAATCATAATTTTTCATATTAATTATTAAATTTAATTTTTACTTTTTTAGACTAAACAACAACGGTAATTTATGTAAAGATAAATGAGTGATCTTGCCTAGCTAAACGTAAACTTTTTAAAAGGAATGTAATTTCTATACAAATAATTTTTTATTAATTTTTTATTTTTTTTTCTAAAAAATATTCATAATTACCATCATATAAAAATAACTTTGAATCTTTAATTTCAACAATTTTATTAGCAACCTTTGAAATAAAATATCGATCATGAGAAATAATTAACAAAGAACCTTGATAATTTTTGATGGCTAATTCTAAATTTTCTTTAGATTGCAAATCCAAATGATTAGTTGGCTCGTCTAATAGCAGAAAATTACTTGGATTTATAATCATAAGAGCTAATGCTAATCTTGCCTTTTCTCCCCCACTCAGTTGTTTAATATATTTAAAAACAGTTTCATTGTGAAATCCAAAGCCTCCTAAAAACGTTCTTACTTTTTTTTGTGACCATTCTGGAGATTTATTGCATACTAAATCAATAACCCTTTCCTCAAGTGAAAGTGCTTCAGCTTGATTCTGTTGATAATAGCTAGTAATTATATTATGTTTACCAAGATTAATTTCTCCAATTTCAGGAGAGATTTTTTCCATAATAATTTTCATCAATGTAGATTTACCACATCCATTCGGTCCTAATATTGCTATTTTATCCCCCGCAGAAATCTTTAAATTCACATCTAAAAAAAGAATTTTATCTTCATAACTATGAGACAAATTTTTGATATTTAGAACTAATTTTCCTGAGCGAGGACAATCCGGAAAATCAAAAGCAGGACTTTTTGATTTTGCTATTGGAGCATCAATTTTAGAAATCTTTTGTAATTGTTTTTCTCTACTCTTTGCTTGAGAACTTCTAGTTGCACTAGCTCTAAATCTATCTATATACTTCTTCTGCATATCAATTTCTTTTTGTTGTAATTGATAGGCTTTATTTTGTAATTCTTCATTTAATGTTTTCTGTTCCACAAAAAAAGAATAGTTACCATTGTATATTTCAGATATTCCTTTATCTATAAAAATTATTTTTTTACATAACTTATCTAAGAAATATCTATCGTGGCTAATAATAATAATTGCAATCTTAAGCGAAGATAGATATTCTTCTAACCAGAAAATAGTATCTAAATCTAAATGATTAGTTGGTTCATCCAGTAAAAGTAAATCAGGTTTTTGTAAGATTATTTTTCCAAGTGCAACTTTCATCTGCCAGCCGCCAGAAAAATTGCCAACTAATTTATCAGCATCTTCAATAGAAAAACCTAATTTTGGTAAAATTTTTTCTACATCAGATTGCATTTTATAGCCACCTAAGGCTTCAAATTTTGCTTGATATTTTGCAAGTTGATTTACTAATGTTTCAAGTTCATTGGAATGTTTTTTTATATCCAATAATTTCATTTTATTTTCAATTTCTAAAAGTTTAATGGCAACAATTTGTATATCTTTAAAAGAACTTTCTAATTCCTCTCTAACTGAACAATTCAACTTACAATCAAACTCCTGTTTTAAGTGAGCAATTTTAGGATTTCCCTTTTTGATAATCTTTCCACTTGTTTGATCTTCCTCTCCAATTAAAATCTTAAATTGGGTTGATTTACCTGCCCCATTGGGACCAACTAAACCAATTTTTTCTCCTTTTTTAATTTCCCAATTAATATTTTTTAAAACAACATCCGTAGAATAAATTTTACTTATACCGTCAAATCTAATCACTTTTTTAAAAACAGAATTTACAAAATCTAAGGCTTATTTACTAAAAATTATTTTGTAGCATAAAATTGGATTATGAAAAGAATAGAACAAATTGTAGTGATTTTCATAGCTGCAGCTCTCGCAATTCCAAGTTATTGGTTTTTTTGGACATTAGCTGGTGGAGGTGGCTACAACAAAAGATTAAAACCTATGACAAATCAAAACAAGAATTATTCGAAACCTTTTCCTAAAGACCTCCTCGAGCCTTAACCAACCACATTTTAGTTGCCTCATCGTCAATAGTACTCAAATATTGAATAACCTCCTCTTTAGTGACAGGAATATTTAACTCATTACCAATATCGCATATTTTATCTAAGGCTTTTTTGGGATTAGTCAAAGCAGTCATAAACAAACTTTGTTTCTTTTTAGAGTCATTTGCTATTAATTTATAGAGCTTTTCAGCATTACTAGACATGTTTTTGAAAATCTATTTATTAATAGATTATTACTTCAAGCTACATTTTGTTCAGTATATTTATTAATAGATAAATCATAATCGGAATCTTTTATTTCTTTTGCTGATGCATCTGCCATACTTCTTGCATCTAAACATAAAACCTTTCTTAGTTTAGCAAAGTTAGCAGCATGAGATTTTCTACCATCTTTTTGAGCATAATATTCAGACTGTTGAAGAATATGGTGAAGATGAGTTAACAAATATGGACTAATTACAGCTGATACCAGGACATCACTATTTTCATTATCGTGGGTTTCAGAACTAACCAATCTTTTTTTCTTTTTATCAATTATCGACTTTTTAGATGAATCAATTTTTCTTGAATTTTTCATGGTGCAATACAAACAATTAATTGATACGGACAAATATTTCCTTACTAATAATATACACAAAGATAGTATCCTTGACTAACTGTGTATACTAATAAGTAACAGTTAACCACTTTGACTCATGGCTACCCGCCAAAACTCAACAAATGGGAAGCCTAAATCCCCTAGGATTCAAGTAGTTCTTCCTGAAATAATTTGTGAGCAACTTACTATCTTAGCCAGCAATGAATCCAGGACAGTCAGTAATATGGCTAAAGTGTTAATTCAAGAAGGTATAAAAATACACTTCGAGAAAGAGGGTAAAATACCTGTTTCAGAAAATAATTTAAATACCGATAAATTTAGACAAGAACTTGAAAAACAAAGAGTCAAAAGATTAAAAAGAGTTTCTCAAAGGATTCAATACTATAAAAAATCTGATAAAAAATAATTAATTTTGAGGCAATTTCTGTAAATCTGCAGTTTTTCCCATAACTACCAAAATATTTCCTCTTTCCAATATATATTTTGCTGGAGGATTAACTGTTAACTCTTCAGCAGGTCCTGCAGCAAGAACATTTACTAAATAATTTTTCCTCAAATTTAAATCTCTCAAAGATCTTCCAATAAATTCCTCTGGTATAGTTATTTCATCTATACCAGTTTGGTTATCTAGTTCCAATCTTTCAATTAGATTGGGTCTAACTAGTTCCAAGCCTAATCTTTCCCCTTGCATTCTCGAAGGAAAAACAACTTTATCTGCCCCTACCCTTTTTAGCATTTTTTCATGCAAGTCACTCGTAGCTCTTGCTATTACTCTTTTCACTTTGCTACCTTCACTATCCTTAGCAATAAGTGTTGTAGTTATACTCGCTTCAATAGGTTCACTTATTCCAACAACAACAGTGTTCATTTCAAGAATTCCAGATTCCTTCATAGACTCTTCATCAGTACAATCTACTACTCTTGCTTCTATAGATGGTTCCAATTGTCTTAAATCATCAATCGCCTTTTCCGAATAATCTGCAGCTAGAACATCTGCGCCATTACTTATAAGTTCTCTACAAACAGCGGTTCCAAATCTGCCTACGCCAACAACTGCAAAAGTGAGGGCTTCTTTTTCTCTCTTTTGAGACCACTGCCACCAATCAGCCATAATAAAACTTAGTCAGTCCTAAACGTAAAGATCAGCCCTAGGATAGCCAATTCTCTTTTGTCTATCTATTCTACTCTTATAAAGAGCCTGCCAAAGTGCACTTAATAACAAAAGGATACCAAGCCTCCCCACAAACATACCTACAATAAGAATAAATTGGCCAAAATGATTTAATTTTGCAGTTAAACCAATATCAAAACCAACTGTTGCAAAAGCAGATATACAAGTGAATAGAATTTCTAGGAACGTGAAAGATTCTTTCTTAACAAATGTATTAGTAGTACTGAGCAGCATTGCCATCAAAAGAACAAAAAGCAGAGATCCAACTGTGATTCCAACTGCCTTTAAAATAACTTTATCTGAAATTAATCTATTGCTAATAATTACATCTTTTTGACCTCTTAAGGTTGATCTAGTTGCCGCCATTAAAGCAATAAATGTAGTTGTTTTTATGCCTCCACCAGTACCTCCAGTACTTGCTCCAATAAACATCAGAGTCATCAATAACAATAGGCCAGTATCCGATATGGAGTTCAAAGAGATTGGGTAATTTGTGAAGCCTGCAGTTCTTGCGCTTACTGTTTCAAAGATTGATGACAATAGCCGTTCAAACAAATTCAAATCATTAAAAAATTGACTATTTAGCAATGATTCAGTAATAAAGAATCCTAATGATCCGAATAATATTAGAGACAAACTTGTCCTAATAACTAGTCTGGAATGAAGGCTTAATTTTTTATAAGAAAGATTTTTTTTATTACTCCAAATATCATCAATAACTCGCCACCCTAATCCACCCATAACAATGAGAACAACGAAAACACTATTCACCAAATAATTTGTTCTATAGTCTTGGAGACTATTCGACCTAAAAGAAAATCCTGCATTGTTATAAGCAGATATGCTGTGAAAAATCGAGGACCATAGTCTTTCCCAATTATTTTGAATGTCTACAAATCCAAAAGAATATAAGACAATTGCGCCTAAGGATATGATACTAATCGCCGTAATAGCAATGCTTTGAAAAGTTCGACCAATTCCTCCCACTCCAAATTCATCTAGAGTCTTTCCTTTATCTAATCTAGTTTTTAGCTTTGTCCCCTTTACAACAAAGCCTTGCAAAAATGTCGTGATGGCCATTAATCCTAGACCACCTGATAAAAGCATAAACGCCAAAAAGACTTGGCCAAAGAAATTTAAATCCACGCCAATATCGATTATGGTTAAGCCAGTAACTGTTATTGCAGAAGTAGATGTAAAAAATGCTTCCCATAAACCAACCTTTGAAGATGAACATAATGGAGAACTCAAAATTAAAGTTCCAAGGCAAATAATAAACAAGCCTGTAACAATAGTAAATTGAGGCACAGAAAGCTTTTTGTAAGCATCTTTTAACTTAGAAACCTTACTTATAAATTTCACTATATTACCCGTAATTTAAAATTATCAATGCTGGCACAGTAAATGACATTATAAGTGTTAATCCAGCTCCGTATTTTGCGATATCAAAAAACCTATATCTTCCAGGCCCATAAACCATTAAATTTGTTTGATATCCCATTGGAGTCAAAAAAGATTGACTTGCACCAAATAAAACAAGCATTATTAAAGCGCTTGGTGAAATGCCTAAAACATTTGAGAATTCAATAGCAACAGGCAAAATCAAAGCAACCGAAGCAGCATTACTTATAAATTGTGTAAGAATAACTGTCGATACAAAAATTACGACGAGTGCAAAATAAAGAGGCATTCCATTAATGGCAAAGTTTAGATTGACTGCAATTAAATCTGCTAATCCTGTTACTTGCATAGCTACACTAAAGCATGATAGAGATCCCAACAATAAAATAACGTCTAACCTAATTGATTTTTGTATCTCTGCAGGTCTTAAACATCCAGAAGCAACCATAGCAATAACTGCTAAAAGGACTGAACCTACTAATGGAATATTAGAAACTGAAGGCAAAACCACCATTCCTATTGCAATTCCAATAGATATAGGTTTTTTTATCAAGAAAGGTAAATCATCTTCGAATTGATCTAAAATAAGCAAATCATTACTAGCCTGCAAACCTCTTATTGAATCTAACGGTGCCTGCAATAATAGAACATCTCCAGCCCTTAAAACAGCTTGACCTAATCTCTCCTGAACACTTTGTTGACCTCTTCTTAGTGCCAAAACTGTTGCATTATGACGCTGCCTAAATCTTAATTCTCTCAAACTTGCGCCAGCAAGTGTTGAGCCAGCTGGCAAAAGGGCTTCAAAGGTCTTAGTACCTTCATCATCTGAGAAAATATTAGCTCCATCGAAAGATGTTTTGTTTTCACCTAACAGAATGGTATGTTCCTGCTGCAGCCTAAATAAGTCTGCCCTTGTAACACGAATTATTAATCTATCATCCGGTTCAATCTTTCTATCAGCCAAAGGGGGAAGAATAACTTTTCCATTGCGTTGCAATTCCAGAACATCAACGTCAAATCGTCTTTGCAATCTACTATTTCTGACAGATTGTCCAACTAATTCTGAAGTAGAGGGAATAGTAACTTCAGTAAAGTATATATTAGAATCACCATTTTTAATAAATTCCTTATCTCTTCCTCTATCTGGCAAAAGGACGTCAGAGACTAGAATCATGTATGTAGTACCTATAAGCCATACAGGAATTCCTATTGAAGTCAAACTAAATAATTCCAAAGCTCCATAACCTAATTGCTGACTAATATCACTTACAAGAAGATTTACTGAGCTACCCAATAATGTCAGGGTTCCACCTAGTAAAGTAGCAAAAGAAAGAGGTAATAAAACTTTTGATGGTGATACATTTCTCCGCTCGCACCAACCTTCAATTAAGGGTAACAAAGATGCTACTACTGGAGTATTAGGTACAATTCCAGATATTGGAGCAATCAAGAAAGCTATTAAAGAAATTAATTTTCTCGGAGTTCTAATACTTTCAGAAGAAATCAATTCTCTTACTCTGTCTAAAGCACCACTTTTAAATAATGCAGAAGAAACTGCAAATAAACCCATTAGAGTAATTAAGGATGGGCTACCAAATCCAGCTAATGCTTTTTCAGGAGAAAGGACCCCTGTTGCTATAAATAGTCCAACACATAACAAACCAGTCAATTCTGGAGCAATAGTATTTTTAATAAACAAAATTATTGACATTATTAAAACAACTACCGTTATAAACGCATCAAAATTGTTAATAACTACTGCAATTAAATTCATACTAAACTTATTTAACTCAATATACCCAAAAACAAAATTTCAAAAAAGTTTAATTAGAATTATATTTTTTAAGAAACTTTTTAAAAATAGATTTTTTTTGAAATATCCATGAAGATGCAGATTTTAGGCTTTCAGTAATATCAGGCAACTTGGAAGCATATATAAGTCTTCTTGCCTCAAAAGCCAATTTCCCAGATAAAGTAAACCCAAGCCCAGAAATTGAAGCTTCTCCTATTCCTAAGCTAATCATTTCACCATTGTCTTTAAATTCAAAGGGTAAAGGATCCTTTCCTTGAATTAAAAGTTCTAAATTATTTGCCAGATGATTTCCTTCCTGCATAGCGACCTGCGCAGTTATAGGTAAATCCTCCATTCCCTCAATAACTGAAATATCGCCAATGGCAAAACAGTTTTTATAATTTTCTATTTGCAAATTATTATTAACTAAAATTCGTCCAAATTTTTTTACTATTTGATCAGTTTCTAAGTAAGACAAATTAGGTTTAACACCTGCAGTCCAAATAACAATATCTTTATCCAAGGAAGTTATTCCTACCTTACTAGAAATAATAATCTTACTTTCTGAGACTTCTTTCACTGTGGAATTCAAAAGAACGTTGATTTTTCTTTTTTCTAATGCCTTCTCTGCTTGTTCTCTATTAAAAATTTTGTTTTTATTCAGGATTTCGTTTGATTTTTCTATTACATTAATTTCAAATTGGTCTGTAAATATATCTTTAATTTTGCATGCCAACTCAATGCCAGAAGGACCTCCTCCAACTATGTATAACTTTTTATGCAAAGCATTATCTTGTGATTTTTTTAAAAAAGAATTTAATTTATTTAGATCGTGAACATCATTAAAAAAATAACAATTTTCATCTACACCTTTTATAAAAAAACTATTTGAAATAGATCCTGTACAAATAACAAGATACTGATAACTTAATTTTAAATCGTCAATAAATTCAAGAATATTTTCTTTGAAGGAAATCTTGGTTAAACAATTTTTTAAAAAAGTTATGCCCGCATCAGAAAAAATATTTGCAAATTTTGGGCTGGCTTCCCAACTTCTTATTTCTTTACTTAAAACTTCATACATTAAAGGTTTAAATATAAAGTTGGTTTCAGAATCAACCACAAGAATCGGTAAAGAAGGATTAAGATTCTTTAAATTCAAAGCAAATGTCATACCTGCAAAACCTGCTCCAACTATTACTATTGGTTTTTGTATTGATTTCATTAGAGAAATATTGTTATGCGTAAATGTATTATTAAACTATACGATTAATTTTTAAATTGAGCGAAATAAAATTAAACTCATAGCCAAACTGAATAATGATTGAAAAAATCCAAAAAGATATTCAAACCAACTTGAGGAAATACAATCAAGAGCTAGTAGGTTTGAAGCCTCAAGAAATGGTCACATGGGGTTATGAAAAGTTTGATAATAAATTTGCTATTACAACAAGTTTTGGTATACAGTCATCAGTCCTTTTAGATACGGTCAGTAAATTACGTCTACAAAAAAAAATCAAAATATTTTGGATAGATACAGGTTACCTTCCTCCAGAAACATACCATTACGCTGAAAAACTTATTGATAATTTATCCCTAGAAGTTGAAGTTCTGCAAAGTGAATTATCTCCAGCAAGAATGGAGGCCAAATACGGAAAACTTTGGGAAACAAATAAAGAGAGTGATTTAGATAAGTATCATGAATTGAGAAAGATAAAACCTTTAGAAAATGGTTTGGAAAAATATGATATTGTCTGCTGGGCAAGCGGTGTTAGATCAAGTCAAACAGAAAATAGAAACAAAATGAAATTCCTAGACATAATTCGTCAAAGACTCTCTCTAAGACCTTTCTTAAATTGGACAAATAAAGATATTTTTTATTATATGGAAGAGAATAATTTACCTGCCCATCCACTTTTTATTAAAGGTTATTCTTCTGTGGGAGATTGGCATTCAAGCAGTCCCGATGGTATTGAAACTAAGGGCAGGAATACAAGATTTAGGGGGATTAAACAAGAATGTGGAATACACACTAATGACTAAATTGATCATAGAACAATGGTCTCAGATATAAATTTTTTATTAGTAGGTAATAGTAGGCTTCATTGGGCAAAATATTCTAAAAATCAATCTAAATTCTTCCATACCAAAAAAGAGCAAAAAGTTCCCGAAAATATAGATCTTGACCAATTAATTTGGGCTTCTGTAGGAAAACTACCAAATTTTTTGCTGAAAAAAGAAAATGAAATAAAAACTAATGTTATTCAGTTATCAAATCTTCCTGATTATTTTGGAATTGATAGAGCTCTTGCCTGTATTGCCGCTTTAAAAATCATTGAAAACCCTTTCAAAAAAGATTTGTTAATTGCAGATTTTGGAACAATATTATCAATAACAAAATTGAATTCAAATGGATCTATTATTGGTGGTCAACTTCTTCCAGGTTTTCTAACACAATTAAAATCTATGGAACAAAATACAAAAAACCTTAAAGTTCCCAAAAAATATGATATTCCGATCAAAGATTTTTTAATTAATACAGAAGACGCAATCTTAAAAGGAGTAATCAACTCACTTACTAGCGTGATTAATAGTTTATTTAATCCGGAGAAGGATATTTTAATAATCTGTGGAGGAGACTCTCAATTACTCACAAAATATCTAAATACTCAAAAAGAAAATATTATCTATGCTCCTAATTTAGTTATGGAGGGGATGATTATTCACCACCTATCCGTTAGAAAATTAGCTTAACCCAAGGTCTGCAATTATATGATCAGCCATTATTGCGGCTTTTACCTTTAAGTAAATTTTTTCGATGTTACCTTCAGTATCAATTAAAAAAGTATTTCTCATCATTCCCATATATTCTTTTCCCATGAATTTCTTCAGTCCATAGCTATCGTAAGCAGAGGAAACTTTGAAAGGTTCAGGATCAGTTAAAAGAATAAAAGGTAAATTAAATTTTTCTATAAACTTCTGATGAGAGGATGCATTATCTTTACTAATACCAAGCACAACAATATTATTTTTTTGGAGTAAATCCCAATTCTCTTTAAAATTACATGCTTCCTTAGTACATCCTGGAGTATTATCTTTTGGATAAAAATATAGTATTATTCTTTTACCTTCAAAATCACTAAGAGAAACTTCTTTCTCAAAAGAATCTTTTAATTTAAATTCTGGTGCTTTGTCGCCAACCTTAAGAGCCATTGAAATTATTAAATGAGTATGAATATAAAATACCAAAAATTTGGTTTTATGAGATTAAAGGTGTGCAAGATGTCGCAACTGTAGAAGAAATTAAAACTGCAAAAAACCTAACAAATTCAAGATCAAGGATTTTCTTAGAAACAAGAGCTTATTTGCGACAATCACTCTCAACACTTTTTGATTTAGACCCCCTAGAAATTCCAATTAATGCTCATCCTGGAGAACCTCCAAGTTTACCCTCTGGCATGGGAAATATCAGTTTAAGTCATTGTAAAGATGCCATTACTATAGTCTGGTATAGAAGCAAAATAGGGATTGATATTGAGAGAACAGATAGAAAATTTAACCATATAAAATTTGCAGAAAAATATTTTTTTCATACCAATAAATCAAACCATAATAATTATTTAACAAAAAATATGATACTAAATCAGTGGTGTGCTGTTGAAGCGGCTATAAAATGGGATCATGGAAAATTAGCTAAAGACATTAACCATTGGCAATTTTTTGAAAAGCCAAAAGAGTTAATTCATAAGAAGAAAAATATACATTTAAGTTATTCACAGATCAACTTCCATCATTGGACTATCGCTTTAGCTTACGAAGAAAAAACTTCTTTTAATCCTGAGATTATTTGTTGTTCGAAAAATTTTTAGTTTTCTTTTTTCTAAGCAGTTCTTCATATTGAGTTTTTTCCCATCCATTATTATTTGATTCCCATATTTTTAAACCTTTTAAAGATTTGGGGAGATATTCTTGTTCGACCCAATTACCTGGATAATTATGAGGATTGACATAACTATTGGAATTATTTTTTAAATGAAGTGGAACATCAAAAGCTTTAGAAGATTTGATTGTTTCAATTGCTTTAAAAATACTTTTCATACTTTTACTTTTTTGAGAAATAGCTAAATATAAAGAAGCCTGCGTTAAAAAATATAATCCTTCTGGAAAACCAACTCTATCAAAAGCATCACAACAGGATTGTACAACTACTATTGCATTAGGATCAGCTATTCCAATATCTTCACTGGCAGATATAAGTAGTCTTCTAAAAATAAAATTAGGATCTTCACCAGCCTCCAGCATATTCGCAAGCCAGAATAAAGTTGCATCTGGATCAGAACCTCTTATGGACTTTATAAAGGCACTTATTACATCGTAATGATTTTGACCATTTTTATCGTAAACAATATTTTTCTTTTGAAGTGCATCCTCTGCTATTGAGAGATTAATGTTGATTTCTTTAGCATCATTTTCAGCATTTGTTTCTATGGCCATCTCTAGCGCATTGATTAATGTTCTTGCATCTCCCCCAGAAAATTTAATTAAATGACTTATAGCATCTTGAGTTAAATAAACCTTTTTTGAATCTTTTTTTTTAGAATAGTAATCTATAACTTTTTGTATTATTTTCTGCAAATCATTTTCAGCCAAAGGAATTAATGTAAAAATACGAGACCTACTGACAAGCGCTTTATTAACAGCAAAGAAAGGGTTTTCAGTTGTAGCACCAATAAAAGTTATAGTTCCATTTTCTATTGAAGGTAACAAAGCATCTTGCTGAACTGCTGTAAATCTATGAACCTCATCTATAAATAAAATTGTTTTTCTTTTTGAATTTAATAATCTATCTTTTGCATAAGCGATTTCATTTCTTAATTCTTTAACACTTGATAATACTGCATTTAACTTAATTAATTTTGACCGCGTATTAAAGGAAATAATTTCAATTAGAGTAGTTTTTCCAACACCAGGAGGGCCAGAAAAAATAAAATTACTAATCTTATCGTTTAATATTGCACTTCTTAAAAGAGAATTCTTATTCAAGATTGGTTGTTGACCAAAAAAATCCTCCAATTTCTTTGGCCTTAATTTATCTGCCAAAGGTGCATTATCTTCTATTTGAGAATAATTAGTAAATAAATTATCTGAATGCATATAAATAAAATCAAAAAATCATTACTTTCAATTCTATGTAATTACCGTAGGAGTTTCCATTTGAGTAAGTTTTGAAATGTTTAATAAAGCATCTAAATCATTTATTAGAGGTTTCAAAGCGATCTGAGGATTTAACGAAAGATTCTGTTGAGGATCAAAAAATTTCTCAAAATAAAGTCTTAATGTTGCTCCCTTAGTTCCAGTTCCAGAAAGGCGAACAATTACTCGCGAATTATCATCAAGGACCAATCTTAAACCTTGATTTTCACTTATGGAATTATCAACGGGATCTAAATATGAAAAGTTATCTGCAACTGTAACTAAATGACCAGCAAAACTATTTCCCTTTAAATTTTCGAGCATAGAAGTTAGATTACCAAAGATTTGATTAGCAATATTTGAGGGAATTGCCTCATAATCATGTCTTGAATAATAATTCCTGCCAAATTCTTTCCAATGATTCTGCATCAAATCACTTACCGAACATTTTTTCTCAGCTAAAACTTGTAACCAATATAAAACTGCCCATAGTCCATCTTTCTCTCTCACATGATTACTACCTGTTCCGAAACTTTCTTCTCCACATAAAGTAATTAACTTGGAATCTAAAAGATTTCCAAAAAACTTCCAGCCAGTAGGTGTCTCGAAACAAGGTATATTTAATGCTCGAGCAACATTATCAACCGCTGAGCTGGTTGGCATGGATCGTGCCACACCTGTAATACCATCTTTATACCCAGGGACACATTTGGTATTAGCAGTGATAACTGCAAGGCTATCACTAGGATTTACAAAACATCCACTTCCTAAAATCATATTCCTATCTCCATCTCCATCGCATGCAGCACCAAAACTATAAGATTTTTTATTTAATAACAAATCAGCTAAGTGGGATGCATAAGTAAGATTAGGATCAGGATGTAAACCTCCAAAATCTTTTAATGGGTTACCATTCATGACACAATCATGTGAAAGACCCATTTTTTTAACAAAAATATTCTTTGCATATGGGCCTGTTACCGCATTCATTGCATCAAAGATTAACGAGAAGTCTTTTTTTAAAAAATCACTAATTTGATCAAAATCAAAAATTTTCTCCATCAAATCAGAATAATCTTTTAATCCATCAATAATTTCCAAGGTAGTTTCACCATAAGAATAAGTTCCATATTCACTAAAATCAGGTAATTGAACCTTAAAAATTTTATAATTAGTTAGTAATTGTGAAGCCTTAAAAATCTTATTAGTAATTATTTCAGGAGCTGGGCCACCATTAGAAATATTCAATTTCACTCCAAAGTCGCCATCAATCCCACCAGGATTATGGCTTGCAGAAAGAATAATTCCACCAATAGCATTTTCTTTTCTAATTAAATGTGATGTCGCAGGAGTAGATAATAAACCGTATTTTGGAACGATAACCTTTTGAACTTTATGAGCAATACATATTTGGACAATTTTTTCTATTGCTTCAATATTGCCATATCTGCCATCACCACCAACTACTAATGTTGAACCTTTTAAATCTTCCAATGATTGTAAGATTGCTTCAATAAAAATTTCTAAATAATGTTCTTTCTGAAACTTTATAGTACTTTTTCTTAAACCAGAAGTGCCTGGTTTTTGATCTAGAAAAGGAGAATTGATATTAATTACATTAACTTGATTCATATTTTTAAAAAACTTCCAAAAATCTAACTAAATTAATGAGGCATTTCGGATGTTCTTAACATAGCGATAAACCATAATGAAGAAATTAATAATGCACTAAGAATTCCATAGTTAACACCAAATTTAGAAATTGTAATTGGAACTATTAGTGGAAACGTCAATGCCCCAAACAATGGAGTGAAAGCCACAATTTTTTTCAGCATTAATTTAATTTATTAAAACCATTCAGTCTCAGCATTATCTTTTTCATTAGTATCGTCAAGTGGTGTAGTTCTATCAAATTTCATTGATATACTTTTTTCTTGCTCACCAGATCCATCAACTGCTTTAATATCATATTTTTGAGTCCCATCTCTAAATGGAACTTGAATTCTAAAAGTACCATCTGCAGCAAGGGGTACATCTTCTCCACCTATTGTCAATTTTGCAGAAGGCTCTGTAGCTCCATAAACAATTAATTCAGCATCAGCAACTAGCCAAAAAGATCTATTTTTAAGAATTCCACTTCCAGAATCATTTAAACCTGATGACCATTTACCAGCGCCTGAGTCTGTGAGATTATCACTAAGTTTTGTTGAATTTACATTTTCCATGAACTCTTCAGAGCCAACTTTTCTTCTGAGAGATATATTAGTTGCTGCTTGGTATAACCTTTCATGCATACCATTTTGTTCTGAAACAACAGGATTTGAAATGTCTGGTATTGACTCAGAAGTAGAATCCAAATTGAAAGGTACAAATTTATCAAGAATTTGCTCAGAAGGATGAGAGCCGGGAACATGGCTTACGGAAGAAAATGCCAATGACATCCAGTTAAAACCATATTTATAACCTAATTCAACTTTATAGTCTCTATCTGCAAGAGGAATTGGCAAGTACCACTCAGTACTGTAACTATCAACTGCTATCTCCCTTAGTGTTCCTTGATTCAAGTTACTTCCTTCAGAACCAGATGCATCAAACAAACGTAAGCATAATTTATTGGCTCCCAAAGATTGTGCTTTTTCTCGATCTGCTTCAGAAATTTGCCAAAAAACATAAGCCCAATCTGGATCTCGGGGTAGGAATACTACATTTGTTTTAACTTCTTCACTACTACTGAAAGAATTGGACTCATATGTTTCTTCAGATTTAGACTCAGATGAAGTATTATATTTCTTTTTTATAGATGTTTCTTGATATTTGAGTATTAAATCAACTAAAACAGCTTTTGTTTTGCGACTATATAGCGGGACTGATAGTTTACTTGCTTCTTGACGTAATTGTCTGAGGGTAAGTGAGAGTAATTGATCTTTATTCATGATCCCATCAGCCACTTTAAATTCTCCGTTTTTGTTTGGGATCAGTATGTTCTTTTTTTTAGGAAATTGTGTGTCTTTTTGCCCTGTCGTCAGGATCCTCTGACTACTAAAAAATTCTCAAAATTAATATTTATCTTCAAAACAGTTGGTATCAAAGCAATTAATTAATTTTGAGATCTTTTTTAAATGTAAATTAATTTTCTTTTTTTTTAAATTTTATTACCTAAATTTGTTAACGACTCAACAAAAATATATTTTTTCTTCGGGATCAATTAAAACGGACTTCAGCGTTGTTCAATTAGAAGTACTAAATCATCTATCTCTAAATCCTCAATATTTTTACCAATTTTTTTTGAAAAAGCCCTTAATTTCTTCGAAGTTGATTCTAACTGCTCATAAAAAAGATCACTAAATTTTTTATCATCAAATTTTTTGGATTGATTATCACACCATTCTCTCAGGTGATTTTTATTTTGATATTCAAAACTATTCTCTTCACTGATAATTTTTAAGATCTGAAGGCAATGAGCGAGTATTCTTAAATGATGTTTCTGCATTACAGGTAGATCAAGATTATCAATTTCTTGAATAATTTCTATGTTTAATAGGTTGGACAAGGAATCAGGATGATTAGACATTAATTTTTAGTTTTAATAAAGGGAAAAAACTCAATATTGGGGGTATCTTTCGTTAGAGTATATAAAGCTAATTGTAATAAGTTATTTTTGATAACATGGTCAACGAAAATTTAGTTAAAGATGTAGTAAAAGAGCCTTACAAATATGGGTTCGTCACTGATATTGAAACTGAGAAAATAGCAAAGGGATTAAATGAAGAAATAATAAGATTAATTTCTCAGAAAAAAGATGAGCCAAAATATCTTCTTGATTTTAGATTAAAAGCCTTTAAAAAATGGCAAAAAATGAAAGAGCCTGATTGGGCAGGATTAGGATATAAACAAATTGATTATCAAGACATAATTTATTACTCTGCTCCTAAGCAAAAAGAGAAAATTTCTAGTTTAGATGAAGTTGATCCCAAACTTCTTGAGACTTTTGACAAATTGGGAATACCCCTTACTGAGCAAAAAAAACTCACAAATGTAGCAGTAGATGCTGTCTTTGATAGTGTTTCTATAGCTACAACTTTTAGAGAAGAGCTTGCTGAACATGGAGTTATATTTTGCTCAATAAGTGAAGCAGTAAAAAATCACTCGGATTTGATTGAAAAATATTTAGGTACAGTAGTTCCAGCCAGTGATAATTATTTTGCAGCACTAAATTCTGCAGTTTTTAGTGATGGTTCTTTTGTTTATATCCCAAAAGGTGTTACCTGCCCTATGGATCTATCTTCCTACTTCAGAATTAATAGTGGAGATTCAGGACAATTCGAAAGGACACTAATCATTGCTGAAGAATCAAGTTCTGTAAGTTATCTAGAAGGTTGTACAGCTCCAATGTTTGATACAAATACCCTTCATGCAGCAGTTGTAGAGCTTATAGCATTAGACGACGCCTCAATAAAATATTCAACAGTGCAAAATTGGTATGCTGGTGATGAAGAAGGTGTTGGCGGAATTTTTAATTTTGTCACCAAGAGAGGAAAATGTTTAGGCAAGAGAAGTAAAATTAGCTGGTCACAAGTTGAAACAGGGTCTGCAATTACATGGAAATATCCTAGCTGTCTTCTTTTAGGGGAAGAATCTGTAGGAGAATTTTATTCAGTGGCACTTACCAATAATCTTCAGCAAGCAGATACCGGCACAAAAATGATCCATATCGGTCCTAAGACAAAATCAACCATTGTTAGCAAAGGTATTAGTGCAGGGAACTCAATAAATAGCTATAGAGGTCTTGTCAAAATGGGAACAAAAGCTAAAGGATCAAGAAATTACAGTCAATGTGATTCAATGTTAATTGGGGATCAAGCTTCTGCGAATACATTCCCTTACATCAAATCTCAACAACCCAATTCTGAAATTGAACATGAAGCAAGCACATGTAGAATCTCAGAAGATCAACTTTTTTATCTCCAAAGCAGAGGTATAGAATTTGAGGAGGCAGTATCTATGATGGTCAGCGGTTTTTGCAGAGATGTATTTAATCAATTACCTATGGAATTTGCTGCTGAAGCAGATAAGTTACTGGCACTTAAGCTAGAGGGATCAGTAGGTTAATGAATCAATTTCTAAACTGAAATGCAAAGTAAAATGAAAGAATCAGAACCAATTTTAGAAGTTGAAAATCTCTCTGCATCTACTGATAATCTTCCAATTTTAAAAGGGGTTTCACTTACTGTCTATCCTGGAGAAATCCATGCCATTATGGGAAGAAACGGATGTGGCAAAAGTACTCTTTCTAAAATAATTGCAGGACATCCTTCTTATAATATTACAAATGGCGACATAAAATTTTTAGGTGAAAACATCAACTCTCTAGAACCTGAAGAGAGAGCTCAATCAGGAATTTTTCTTGGTTTTCAATATCCAATTGAGATCCCAGGTGTAAGTAATCTTGAGTTTCTTAGAGTTTCAACTAATGCAAGAAGAAAATTCCTCAACAAAGAAGAATTAGATACTTTTGATTTTGAAGAATTAGTTAAAGAAAAGTTAGAAATTGTGAAAATGGATCATGCATTCCTATCAAGGAGTGTAAATCAAGGATTTTCTGGAGGTGAAAAAAAAAGAAATGAAATTCTGCAAATGGCTTTACTTGAGCCCAAGATAGCAATATTAGATGAGACTGATTCTGGTCTAGATATTGATGCCCTAAGAATAGTAGCATCAGGAATTAAGAAAATATCTAATGCACAAACTGGGATAATACTGATTACCCACTATCAAAGATTATTAGATGAAATTGAACCAAATTATGTCCATGTTATGTCAGACGGACAAATCATAAAAACTGGTGAGAGTGATCTTGCTCTAGAGCTTGAGGAAAAAGGGTATGAATGGACTGATAACTTTGTAAAAGAAACTTAAATAAATGGAAATTATTGAAAAAATAAAAACCAATAAATCGATTGATAATCAAACAGAAATACAAAAAATCTGTCTAGATAAATTACAATCAAATCCCCTCCCTAATCCTAAAAGTGAACAATGGAGACTTTCAAATAAATCAAAATTTTCAAAATTTTTAGACTACACGGTTAATAAAAAAGATCCAAAATTTGATATACCTTTTCCGAACACTTCTCAAAGTATTATTAGGTTAGTAATTGGTAATAATTGCCAAATAAATTTAATAGAGAAAAATTATTCAATAAAGCAATTAAGTGAAGATGAATTACATAAATATATCAAGGAACAGATATCTAGTTTTAATCAAAACGAAAATTGGAGTGACCTGCTAAATCTGTCTTTAAGTTGTAAAAATAATATTTTGGGATTAAAAATAAATGGATCAAAAATTCCTCCTATTGAAATTTTTAGTCATGCATCAAGTAATTCTTTAAATGCAAAAACCCTCGTAATATTTTTAGAAAAAGATTCTGATATTGAATTATTACAAGTAAATCTTGGTAAAGAAAACTCTTCATTATCTCAATCAACTTTCTTTTGCTTGAAAGAGAATAGTTCCGTAAATCATGGTGTTGTTTCTTTTGGTGAAAACAGATCAAATCTATTAAATTCTCTCAATGTAATTCAACAAAAAAATAGTGAATACAACTTAGGATCTTTACATTTCAAATTCAATTATGCAAGATTTGAAATTAGTATTAAACAATCTGCGGGAAAAGCTAAAACGAATATCAAGGGTATGCAAATAACAAAAAAAGATGAGCAAATTTCAACCTATACAAAAATAGAATTTAATGGTCCAAATGGATTTTTAGATCAAATTAACAAATCACTTGCTGATGATAAGTCACATGCGATATTTGAAGGTTCAATAATAGTTCCTAAAATTGCCCAGAAAACTGATGCTTCTCAATTAAGTAGGAATTTACTTTTATCAAATCTCGCACAAATAGATACCAAACCTCAATTAGAAATAATTGCTGATGACGTCAAATGCAAGCATGGAGCCACAATATCGCAATTAAATGAGGATGAACTTTTTTATATGAGATCAAGAGGGATCACGTTACCAGAAGCAAGTAAACTACAATTAAGTTCTTACTTTCAAGAAATAATTTCATTTATTCCCGTTTCAAAAGATAGATGGGATTTGCTTGATAAACTTTTAAATGAAAAATAATGGAAACTATTAAAAATTTCCCTGAAATAACTAAGAAAGACTTTCCTCTTTTAAATAACAACATAAAAAGTAATGAGCAAATCATTTATTTAGACCATGCTGCAACCACGCAAAAACCAATTCAAGTCCTAAAAAAAATTGATGAATATTATAGAAATTTTAATGCCAATGTACATAGAGGAGCGCATCAATTAAGTGCTAGAGCAACAGAAGAATTTGAAAATGCAAGATTTTTAATTGGCAAATACATAAAAGCAAATTCGACAAAAGAAATTATTTTCACAAGGAATGCCACTGAAGCAATAAATCTAGCTGCTAGATCATGGGGTGAATATTCATTAAAAGAAAACGATGAAATTCTTCTATCAATAATGGAGCATCATAGTAATATTGTTCCATGGCAAATGGTTGCAGCAAAAAATAAATGTAAATTAAAATTTATAGGCATCGATGAAAATGGGAAATTAGATTTAGACGATTTTAAATCAAAACTTACATCTAGAACAAAGCTTGTTAGCCTGGTACATGTTAGTAATACGTTAGGTTGCTGTAATCCAATCAAAGAGATAACTAAATTAGCTAAACAAAAAGGTTCTCTAGTATTAATAGATGCATGCCAAAGTTTGGCTCATCAAAAACTGGATGTAATTGATCTTGATATAGATTTTTTAGCGGGATCAGGACATAAACTTTGCGGTCCTACAGGAATTGGTTTCCTCTGGTCAAGACAAGAAATTCTGGAAAAAATTCCTCCTCTCTTTGGAGGTGGCGAAATGATTCAAGATGTTTTTGAAGAGACAAGTACTTGGGCAGAGCTACCACACAAATTTGAAGCTGGAACTCCAGCTATTGCAGAAGCCATAGGTCTTGCAGAAGCAATTAATTATATTAACAATATTGGATTGAATGAAATTCATGAATATGAAAAGACTATTACTAAATATTTATTTAAAAAATTAAATGAAATAGAAAATATTGTAATCATAGGTCCATCGCCGGAGATAGATCCAGACAGAGGCTCACTTGCCACCTTTTATATAAAAAATATACATTCAAATGATATTGCTGAAATTCTTGATTCAAAAGGAATTTGCATCAGAAGTGGTCACCATTGCTGTCAACCTCTTCACAGATACATTGGAATTAAATCAACAGCTAGAATCAGCATGAATTTCACAACCAATAAGGAAGAAATTGATATGTTTATAGAAAAATTACAAGATACTATTGATTTTCTAAAAATCAATTCTTAAATATTCAAAACCTTTTTTAAAAATTCCTGAGATTTTTGCATTACTACTTCTTTATTTTCAATATTTCTAAAACCATGCCCTTCATTATCAAAAAAAATAACTTCTGAATATTTATTATTCTGAATCAAAATTTCTTGAATTTTTAAAGTTTGTTTATAAGAAATAACTGTATCTTTTTTTCCATGAAACAATAAGATAGGTTGTTTTATTTTGTTAATGTGATTTATCGGTGATCTATTTATATAATAATCATGGTTTTTTGCATAATTTCCTACCAAAAAATTTAAATAATCTTTTTCAAACCTATGAGTGTTGTAATGCATATCCTTCAAATCAATAACAGGATATTTACAAATTGCTGCTGTAAAAATAGACCCATATAATAAACAATTCAGGGCAGTTAACCCGCCAGCACTATTCCCAAAAATTACCACTTTTTTACTATCTACTTGATTTGATTTAATCAATTCAAGAGCTAGTGCTTTGCAATCATAAGAATCAACAATACCCCATTTATAATTCAACCTCTCTCTATATGCTTTGCCAAATCCTGATGATCCTCCATAATTGACTTCAGCGACAAAAAAGCCCTTCGACGTCCAATATTGAACTTCAGAATTATATGATCCATCAAAACATGAAGTTGGTCCGCTATGTGCTCTAACTAGGAGCGGTGGCTTTCTAAAATTTTCAACAAGCGGCTTATAAAGAAAAGAATGTGTAGATTGAGCCTCAAAACCTTTAAACCAAAATGTTTCAGGTTTTGAACAATCTTTTATATGATCAAAAAATATCTGCTCTGAAAAATTTGATAAAACTTTTTTTTCAAAATCAATTTCAAATACAATTCCTAAAAAATCAGATCCATAACCTTTTAAAAGAACTTTTTTCCGAAAAACGCTGAAATCACTTATTGAGGTAAAAGGAGTAGAAAATTCTTTAACAAATTCAAGATCTTTATATTGTTCCACTATTAAACTATTTTCTTTTTTTGCTATACAAAATAAATTTTTTATAGTCCCTGAAAAGAATACTATTCCAGTTACCCATTGTGGTGCTCCATATTCAATCAAATTTCTCTCAACTCTTTTCTTAATAAAAATATTCTCAATTTCACTAACATCTAAAAACAATAAGTTCCACCATCCAGAACTATCTTCAGAACATACCAAATGCGTTTCACTTATCCAATATGGTTGAAAAAAAGAAACATTTTTTTTGGAATTTATCAGCTTATTTGAGAATTTTTTTATTTTTTGTATCTCGCCATCTAAATCTATTTGAGCAAAAAACAACTCATTTTTCTCCCAGGGCATGTATGGAGAATCCCACTCTATCCAAGAAAGTAAGTTAGCAGATACATTAGAAGATAATTCTCCAGCAAAATTTTTAAATTTTTTTATTCGATGAATATCTTGTTTAGTTTTTTTTAAATTCAAAGAAAATAAATAATCTCTATTATTTATTTCGCAAATTCCATACAACAAATTTTTTTCAGAAATGACAAATGAAGAATCAAAATTTCCATCAATTGATTTAGATAGTTGATTAGGTTCTTGAACTGAAAAGAGATATTTATTTTGGCTTCTACAAGTTAACGCTGCCTCTTTAAAAATTTGAAACCATATTGCCTTGGTAATCTGATCTATCCATATCAAATAAAAATTATTTTTAAAATTCATACATTTATAAGATTTACCACCATATCCATGAAAATTATTTTTAATATTAAATTTTTTACTTGTTAATTGCTGAGGAAACGCTTCTTTATCATTAAATGGTCTAGCAAAAATAGCATTTTGATTTTGACCTTCACCAACACTATCAATCCAGAAAATGGTATCCCTAATAATAGTTAATTCCTTGAAAGCATTTTTTTTAGATTCAGTTTGCCTAACTTTTAACTTATCATCATTACTCATTTCAATAAAATATAAAGAAAGTAAATTAAAGTGCTAGTATTTTTATAGCTAAACTCTTAATTAAAAACTTTTTTAACGTGGCAAACCATTTTTCACAACTTGCAAAAAAGTCAAGAACAAATGGAAGCTCAGAAAAAATTGCAAAAGAACAGACAGGTAAGCCATCTCTAGATATTTATAAACTTGGTGATGATGTATTAAGACAAAATTCCAAAAGAATAACTAAGGTTGACGAATCGATTAGAAAACTTGCGAGAGAAATGCTTCAAAGCATGTACGCAGCTAAAGGAATTGGACTTGCAGCACCTCAAATTGGTATCAACAAAGAGCTTCTTGTTATAGATGTAAATTTTGAAGATTCAGCAGCAGAACCTTTAATATTAATCAATCCAGAAATTACAGCCTTTGGAACAACCCTTAATTCATACGAAGAAGGCTGCTTAAGTATACCTGGCGTATATTTGAATGTAGTAAGACCATCAACTATAAAATTAAAATTTAGAGATGAAATGGGGAGACCACGTAAAATGAAAGCAGATGGACTTCTGGCGAGGTGTATTCAACACGAAATGGATCACTTAAACGGAATATTATTTGTTGATAGAGTGACATCAAAAGATGATTTGAACAAAGAACTTATAAAGGAAGGCTTCAAGGAAAAAGACGTAATTTCTATTAATTAATCTAATGACTGAAACTACAATATTTCAAAAAATAATTAATGAAGAAATTCCCTGCGATAAGCTTTATGAAGATGAATTTTGTATTGCGTTTAATGATATTCAAGCGCAAGCACCAGTTCATTTTTTAGTGATTCCCAAAAAACCAATTATAAGTTTATTAGATTGTATTGAAGAAGATGCAAATTTATTAGGGCATTTACTGTTTGTTGGTAGTAAAATAGCTAAATCAAAAAATTTAACTAATTGGAGAACAGTAATTAATACTGGAGCAGAATCCGGACAAACAGTTTTTCATTTGCATATTCATTTTTTATCTGGAAGAAAAATGAATTGGCCCCCAGGTTAAAACTCTCGAAAGAAAATTTTATAGGTTATAAATAAGTAAAAACATAATGAATACCCCAGATTCCTTAAATAGAAAATCCAGAAATTTATTCAATTTAATCTCAAAAAATTGGGAAGACCTAGACGATTCTCTCAAAACTAAGGTAATAAAAATTTGGAAGGTTTTAACTTATAAATGGCAATTACAAATTTTATTTAATCTACCTTTTCTTTTATGGTGGGTATTAGATAAATCTTTTCCAAAAGTTCATAAATTTGATATGACAATCATGAATTACTTAAATTTGCCTGACTGGGCACTTTCATTTATTGGCCTTGGTCAATAGACTTCTAAAAGTTATAATTTACTTTATAAAACTAGTCGAGTAATGAATAAAGCAATTAATAATAAAACCAAAATATTGTACCAATTACAAAAATTAAGGAAGCTATCTCAGCCTTTTTTTCTTCCCATAGATCAATGTAATGGATTTCAATTCATATGGCTTTTGATTTCTCTTTTATTTTGTGTTGGAGGCGTAGTACTTGTTGGTCTTACAGGAATAATTAGTTTTTTTGAAAGCTTTCAACCAATTTTTCTTGAAAAGTATTTCGGTGGTGTAGTAAGTACTGTTAATTCAATTTGGGCTGGTAGCTGGGGATTGCTTTTCTCTGCTTTATTTCTAATTGGATCAGGGAGCTTTTTTAGCTTAAGACGTCAATTAAAAAACCGTAGATGGTTACATTGGTTATTCCTTGCGATAATTGTATTAATGCTTTTAGCTGTAAACGGAATAAACGCAGGTATTGGATTCATTGCAAGAGATTTAACAAATGCTTTGGTAGAAAAACAAGAAGATGGGTTTTATCGGATATTGGGGATTTACGCTTGTTGTTTTGCCGTGGCTCTACCTATACGTGTTTCACAAATATTTTTTACATATAAGTTAGGAATAATTTGGAGAGAATGGCTTTCAAAAAGTTTGGTTAAAGATTATATGACTAATAAAGCTTATTACCAATTAAATCCCAATGATGAAGAACAAACCGATGTAGATAATCCTGACCAAAGAATCACTGATGATACAAGAGCTTTTACCGGACAAAGTCTCTCTTTCACATTAGGTATTTTTGATGCCCTCCTAACATTTTCACTTAATATTCTTATTTTATGGAGTATTAGTACAACACTTACTTTTTCTTTATTTGGTTACGCTGCATTTGCAACTTCTATCCTTTTAATTGCTGGAAAAAATCTTGTAAAGATTGACTTTGATCAACTTAGATATGAAGCGGATTTTCGATATGGCTTAGTACATATTAGAGATAATGCTGAATCAATAGCCTTTTACTCTGGGGAGAATCCTGAACGAAGTGAAACTGAAAGGCGCTTAGGAGAAGTGGTGAGAAACTTTAATTTACTGATTATATGGAGAGTAATAATAGACGTCATGAGAAGATCCATTAATTATGCTGGAAATTTCTTTCCATATTTAATAATGGCAATCCCTTACTTTAAAGGTGATATTGATTATGGACGATTTATTCAGGCAAGTTTTGCATTTGGAATGGTTGAAGGTTCTTTATTTTTCATTGTTAATCAAATCGAAGAACTTGCAAAATTTACTGCTGGTATTGGCAGATTAGAAGGATTCCAATCAAAAGTTGAATCCATTAGTCAAACCAACCCAACAACCAATCAAAACGTTATTTCAGATTACCCTTCAATTCTTATTAATAATGCTGACCTTTGCCCACCAGGATCCAATAAAACAATAATTAAAAATTTAAATTTGAGTATCGACAACAATCAATCACTTTTGGTTGTAGGACCATCTGGGTGCGGGAAAACATCTTTACTAAGAATGATTAGTGGTTTATGGGAACCCGATCAGGGAGTAATTAAAAAACCAAAAATTGGAGAATTATTATTCATACCTCAAAAACCATACATGTTACTTGGGTCTTTAAGAGAACAATTATGTTATCCCACAGAAGTGAAGAAATTTAGTGATGAACATCTTACTTCTGTACTACATGAAGTAAATTTAAAAACCTTAGTTGATCGGTATCCTAATCTTGATATCAAACAAGATTGGCCACGAATTCTTTCCCTAGGCGAGCAACAAAGATTAGCTTTTGCAAGACTCTTACTAAATTCTCCAAGATTTGCAGTACTTGATGAAGCAACAAGTGCTTTAGATATTAACACTGAAAAAAAACTATATAGTTTACTAAAGGAACGAGAACTTTCTCTAATAAGTGTTGGACATAGACCTAGCTTAAAAGAATTTCACGAAAATATTTTAGAATTAAATGGACAAGGAGACTGGAAATTATTGACTTCAGATAAGTATAATTTTAAGGATTAGCAAAAAAAATGAATTCTAAAGAAGAACAAACTAACTCAGAAGTCACTAATTTAGAGAATGAGAGTTTTATAGAAGAGCAAAAAGATCCGAATAAGATCAATGAACAAATTGAAGATAATAAATTAGATGAAAAATCTATAGAAATTAAAGATGAATATAAATTTGGATGGAGTAGTTATTCTGAAATAACTAATGGAAGATTTGCAATGATTGGCTTTCTTGCAATAGTATTGATTGAATTATTTAGTAAACAATCGTTTTTAAAATGGGCAGGAATCTTATAATCAATCATCAAATCTAGAACTGTTATCTCTTGGTTTCTTCTTATTTGTTCCAACGTTATATCTACTATTTTGATTTTTTGAACTTGATCTAGCTGAAGAGCTTACTCTACGAGTCTCACGTGATTTTTTGACTTGATTAGCATCTTTAAATGAAGCATCTTCTACTTGAGTTGTTGAAGTTTGCTGCCTAATAGAGGATCTAGAAGGTTTCTTTCTTAATGGAGAAGAATCACTAGAAGCAGAGATATTATCTTGTTTAGAAACTGTACGATTCATTCTGGGTCTAGATCCTGTTTTAACTTCATCGCGAGATAAATTTCTTCTTTCACCAAAGTTATTTATTTCTGGTTGTTTACTATTTCTATCTTGAGAAGTCTGTCTTCTCCTTCTTATAGGTTCGTCATTTTCAAACTGACTTATTTCTCTTGTAGATGGCCTACTTCTACTTGCTGCAGCAGAGGGTATCGCTCTTGAAACATTCCTCCTACGAGATCTCCCCTCCATATAATCTTCTTCAAATTCATCTTCTTGAGGTTTAAATCTTCTGGATGGTCTTTCAGATTCTTCAAACCTATCATAATCGTCATTAAATCGGGCTCTAGAATTTCTGGGGCCATCAGAAATAGGATCATCATCAAAATAAGATGATCTTCTAGCTTGATCAGTAGCAACTCCCCTCAATCGCACACTTTCATATGCAAAAAAAACTGTAGTTCCTGCAAGTAAAAACTGACCAAACTGAAGGATAGGATCTAACCTCCAGCCTTGAAAAAATAATATTCCTCCACACAAAAGTCCAATTGCTGCGAAGAAAACATCATAATCCCTTGCCAAGGCAGGTTTAAAGGACCTCAAGAAATAAAGTCCTCCTCCACATACCGCGAGAACTATACCAACAATACTGGCCCAATTGAGACTAGCATTGACCACATTCTTTCTCCAAAAATTTATTTTTTAAAGGGTAACTTATATACCCTATATATATAGTGTACTTAAAACTTCTACAAAAACTAGCGTCTTCCAGTAGAAGTACGATCTAGAGAATCTTTCTGGCTAACAAAAATCAAAAATGCACTGGCTGGAATAACGATAATTAAGGCGGCGGCAATAAAACTACCTATCATTCCAACTGCGGAATTATTTGCAACTTCGGCAGAAAAATCTGCTGCTAGTAATAAATTTGAGATTTGAAACACTTTTTTAATATACAATTCTCAATTTATAAT